>NZ_JAVKFX010000067.1:0-54829 GCF_040223625.1 Roseovarius sp.
CTATTCCTTCGGCAACAAGGGCATGGTCTTCCGCTCGCTCGCCACCATCTACCGCGACGAGGGGCGCTATTACTGGAAGAACATCGAGATCCTGCGCGACCAGTCCACCGGCCGCACCACCGGGCTGAACAAGTACGAGGGGCTGGTCTTCTTCCTCGCCGACCGGATCTACATCATGGAATACGAAAGCCTCGAGGTGAATTCGATCACCCAGATGACGCTCTACCCCAGCTACCAACACCGGCTGGATTGCCTCTACGGCATCCAGACCGGCGGGCCGACGCGCCGCGGCCGCAAACCCGGCGCCTCCCGCGTGGCGCTGGAATACCTCGGCCGCAACATCGACGTGAAACAGGCCCTGCGCCAGACCGGCCTCTTCGACCCCTCCACCGGCGCCATCCGCGACGACATCGCCAGCGCCATCGTCAACACGATCGAGCCCGGTGATTTCGTGCTGGAGATCGACGCGCCCTAGGGGCGGCACCCCGCCATCAACCGATAGACAATCTGGGCCGTGGTGAAATCCCACGCCGTGTTGCCGTCGGGCGCCAGTTCCACCACGTCGAACCCCACGCAGCGCCGCCCCTTCAGCGCGTGCTCCACCAGGTGCAACGCCTGGTAATAGCCCAGCCCCCCCGGCACCGGCGTCCCCGTCGCGGGCATCAGCGAGGGGTCGAGCCCGTCCACGTCGAAACTGACATAGACCAGCTCCGGGAAATCCTCCGGCAGGTCGACCGCGTGGATATTCCCCGTCACCAGCTCCTCGGCATCGGTGAAGAACACCCCGTTCCGGTCGCGGCTCTCCACCTCCTGCTGACAAAGAGCCCGCACGCCGAACTGCGCCAGCCTGACCCCATCCTCGGCCAGCAGATGCATCACCGAGGCATGCGAGTGCTTCTCCCCCTGGTAGGCAATCCGCAGATCCGCATGGGCGTCGATCTGCACCAGCCCCACCGGCTTTCCCAGCGCCCGGGCCACGCCGCTCACCGCGCCATAGCTCAGCGAATGCTCGCCCCCCAGCGTCACCGGCACCCGGCCGGCTTTCACCGCCGCTTCCGTCCGTGCCGCCAGCCGTTCCATCACCTCCGGCAACGGCCCGTCGCAATCGACCGGTGCTTCGGTGTAAATCCCGTCCGCGCAAGGCTCCGCAGACCCGACCAGGCGCTCCAATTCATTCGACGACTCGATGATCGCCGCCGGCCCCTTGGCCGTCCCGGCCCCGTAAGACACCGTCCGCTCCAACGGCACCGGGATCACGCGAAACCGCGCCTCCTCGCCCCGCTCCGCCTCGGTCAACTCGCTGTCGAGAAACACGCTCATGACAACCGCCCCCTGAAATCCTCGTAGCCGAATTCGCGGATCATCCGCAGCTCGTCCGTCCGGCTGTCCCACAGCGCGATGGCGGGCAGCGGCACGCCGTTGAACGTGTTGGTCTTGACCATCGAGTAATGCGCCTGATCGAGAAACGCGAAGCGGTCGCCGATCTTCAGCGGATGCGGCCAGGTATACTCCCCGATCACGTCGCCCGCCAAACAGGACGGCCCGCCCAAACGGTATGTCTGCCCCTTCTCAACCTCGCCCATCAGCGCGGGCCGATAAGGCGCCTCGATCACGTCGGGCATGTGGCAGGTGGCGGAGATATCGGTGATCGCCAGCGGCATCCCGTTCACCGGCAGGTCGAGCACCTCGCCCACCAGTATCCCGGCATCCAGCGCCACCGCCTCGCCCGGCTCGAGGTAGACCTCGACGCCATAGGTCTCGCGGATGTGCCGGATGAAATCGACCAAGGTATCCCGATCGTAATCCCCGCGCGAAATATGATGCCCGCCGCCGAAATTCAGCCATTTCAACCCTTTGAGCCACGGCTGCAAGCGCGGCTCCACCGCTTCCCACGTGCGCAGAAGCGGGTCGACCCCCTGTTCGCACAGCGTGTGCATGTGCAGCCCGTCCACGCCCTCCAAGGCCTCGGCGTTCAACTGGCTCACCGGCGTGCCCAGCCGCGAACAGGGCGCGCAGGGGTCGTATTTCTCGACCTCGCCCTCGGAATGCTCGGGGTTGATCCGCAGGCCCACCTGCCGCCCCGCCGCCTGGCATTTCTCCAGGAACCGCGCCTTCTGCGCCGGGCTGTTGAAGATCACGTGATCCGACAGCGCGACAATCTCGTCGATCTCGCTGTCCTTGTAGCCGGCACAGAAGGTGGCCACCTCGCCGCCATACTCCTCGCGCCCCAGCCGCGCCTCGTAGATGCCGCTGGCACAGGTGCCGCCCAGGTACTGCCGCACCAGGGGCGCCAGCGCGAACATCGAGAACGCCTTCAAGGCCGACAGTACATGCGCCCCCGACCGCTCCGACACCTCGGCCAGAACCGACAGGTTCCTTTCCACCGCCGCCGCGTCGACCACGAAACAGGGGCTCGGCACGCGGTTCAGGTCGAACTCGAGAAACGCCCCGGCCTCCCCGGCCTGTGTCTGCATCATGTCAGGCATGTCGCCCTCCCATCTAGAG
Source organism: Roseovarius sp. (assembly GCF_040223625.1). Lineage (GTDB taxonomy): Bacteria > Pseudomonadota > Alphaproteobacteria > Rhodobacterales > Rhodobacteraceae > Roseovarius. Next base: position 2,506 of record NZ_JAVKFX010000067.1, read on the forward strand.
TGCGGAGCCGCGCATCGACGGGCCGCGGTGCGGCGATCCAACGACAGTGGCTGCCACTTTATGCCCGCCAAGCACATCCAAGCTCACGACGTCGCGCCTACCTCGCCAAATCGCCGTGCCGTCGGGGCGGCCCGTCGATGCGCGGCGGCCTTCGGCCTTGATTCCGCGCGCCTCATCAAATCACCCGCCCCGGGCTCGACCCGGGGCCTCGCGCCTCATCAAACCACCCGCCCCGGGCCTGATCCGGAGCCTCGCGCCTCAGCCCCAGCGCCCTCAGAATTCCACCGGCCCGCCCAGCTCATGCACATGCCACGGCAGGCCCTGCGTGTTCAGCATGTCCATGAAGTCATCCGGGTCCAACTGCTCCATGTTCCACACCCCCGGTTCGACCCAGTTGCCCTTCAGCACCTGCGCCGCCCCGATCATCGCCGGAACGCCGGTGGTATAGCTCACCGCCTGGCTGCCGACCTCGCGGTAACATTCCTCGTGGTCGCAGATATTGTAGATGTAATAGGTCTTCTCGCCCCCCTCCTGCGACTCGCCGGTGACGATATCGCCGATGCAGGCCTTGCCCTTGGTCTGTTCCCCAAGATCGCCCGGATCGGGCAGCAGCGTCTTCAGGAACTGGATCGGGATGATCTCGACCCCGTTATGCATCACCGGGTCGATCCGGGTCATGCCCACGTTCTCCAGCACCTTGGCATGCATGATGTAGGCATCGCCGAAGGTCATCCAGAACCGCGCCCGCTCGATCTCGGGGAAGTGCTTCGACAGGCTCTCAAGCTCCTCGTGATACATCAGGTACATGTTCTTCGGTCCGATGCCGGGAAAGTCGAACTCCACCTTGTGCGTCATCGCCGGCGTGAACTTCCACTCGCCGCCTTCCCAGTGCTTGGCCTCCTGCAACACCTCGCGCAGGTTGATCTCGGGGTTGAAGTTGGTGGCAAACGCCTGGTCGTTCGAGCCGCCATTGGCGTCCAGCACGTCGATCTGCCGGATCGACTTCAGCTTGTGCTTCTTCAGCCACGTGGCGAACACGCTCGTCACCCCCGGATCGAACCCCGAGCCGAGGATCGCGACCAGACCGGCCTCCCTGAACTTGTCCTGGTAAGCCCATTGCCACTTGTATTCGAACTTCGCCTCGTCCTCCGGCTCGTAATTCGCCGTGTCGAGGTAATGGCACCCGGCTTCGAGACAGGCATCCATCAGCTTCAGATCCTGATAGGGCAGCGCGAGGTTCACCAGAAGCTCGGCCCCCGTCTCCTTGATGAGCGCAACCGTCGCCGCCACGTCCATCGCGTCAAGCTGGGCGGTCTTGATATCCACCCCCACCCGCTCCTTCACGCTCTCGGCAATCGCATCGCATTTCGCCTTCGTCCGGCTGGCCAGCGTGATATCCGTGAAGATATCGCTGTTCATCGCCATCTTGTGCACCGCCGCGTGGCTGACGCCGCCGGCGCCCACAACTAGCGTCTTGCTCATGGGTCTTCTCCTCAGCCTGAATGTCTCTCGTAATAGGTATAGCCGTTGATCGAGTCGCGATAGGCGTCGAGCAGCAGCTTACGTTCGCGGGTCTTGACCGTGCCGGCCGATGTCGCCTCGTCCACCATCTTGCGGAAGGCGGCGACGCAATCGTTCGGGTCGAACTCCACCGCCGCCATCACCTCGGCAATCGTGTCGCCCTCCTGCTCATGCAAAAGGTCGAACCCGCCATCGGGGCGCAGGTCGATCGTCACCACGTTGGTATCGCCGAAAAGGTTGTGCAGATCGCCCAGCGTCTCCTGGTACGCGCCCACGAAGAACACGCCGAAATAATAGGGCCTGTCCTCGGGCAGCGAATGCACCGGCAGCGAGGGCGCAATCCCGTCGCCAAGGATGAACCGGTCGATCTTGCCGTCGCTGTCACAGGTGATGTCCGACAGAACCGCCCGCCGGTCGGGCGCCACGTCGAGCATCTGCAGCGGCACGATCGGGTGCAACTGGTCGATGGCCCAGACATCCGGCAGCGACTGGAACAGCGAGAAGTTGCAGTGATACACATCCGCGATCTTCTGCATGTCCTCGCCAAGGTCGCCCTCGTCGCCCTGCGCCGCCACGATCCCCTTGATCCGCGACATCAGCGACAGGTAGATCCGCTCGCCCCGCGCCATCTGCCGCAGGTCCACCACACCCCGCCGGAACAGCGCCCGCAGCTCGTCGCGATAGTAGATCGCATCGTTCCAGCATTCCTGCACCCTCTGCGGGCCAAGGTAGCCCGCCACCGCCGCAAGGTCGGAAATGAGGTGATGATCCTCGGCCTCCGGCTCCGGCGTGTCGGGCGCGTCGTAATTGGTGCTCTCCATCGCCTCGAAGATCAGCATCGACGACGTCGCCACCAGCGCCCGCCCGCTTTCCGTCACCAGAACCGGATGCGTCAGCCCGGCCTCGTCCATCGCATAGGTCACGGTCTCGACGATGTTGTGGCAATATTCCTCGACCGTGTAGTTGATCGAGTTGTCACTGGCCTTCTTCTCGCCGGTGTAATCCACCCCAAGACCGCCGCCCAGGTCCAGATGCGTCAGCGGCGCCCCCTCCGCCGTCAGCGCCACGAAATACCGGCACGCCTCGGCCACCGCCCGCCGCACGTCGATCACGTCCGGCACCTGGCTGCCCAGGTGCGAGTGCTGCAGCTTCAGGCAATGCAGCAGCCCCTCGTCGCGCAGCCGGTCCACCACCCGCAGCAACTGGTCCGAATTCATCCCGAAGGCCGACCGGTCGCCCGAGCTTTCCTGCCACTTGCCGCCGATCTTCTGGGTCAGCTTCACCCGCACGCCAAGCAACGGCTCCTCGCCCAGCTCGCGGCTCACCTCGATGACCGTCTCGGCCTCCTTGGGGCTTTCCAGCACGATCACCGTGTTGAAGCCCAGCCGCCGCGACAGGATCGCCAGCCGCACGAACTCGGCATCCTTCACCCCGTTGCAGACGATCAGCGCCTCCTTCGACAGCCGATGCGCCAGCGCGATCACCAGTTCCGGCTTCGACCCGGCCTCGAGCCCGTAGTGATAGGGCTTGCCGAACTCGACGATCCGGTCGATCACCTGCGCCTGCTGGTTCACCTTGATCGGGAAAACGCCCCTGTACGGCGCCTTGTAATTCATCCGCGCGATGGCATCGGCAAAGCTCTGGTTCAAATGCCTGATCTCGGCCTCGAGGAACGAGCTCACCCGCAACAGAAGCGGCGCGGCGATCCCCCGCTCGTCGAGGTCGTGCAGGATACCGGGCAGCGGAATCGGCGCGGCGTCGGGATGCGCCGGATCGCAGAGCGCGATCTCGCCCTCGGCCGTCACGGTGACAAGCCCCCGGCTCCACCTCTCGACGCCATAGATATCCTCGGGAAGGGGACGCGACTGATCCATGAAAGCGGCCTTTCCTGCTATCGGCGGGGTCAGGGCGTGTGTCGCCCGGCGTCGTGCGGCTTATAGGGATAACAGCTAGGCTTTCCAAGCGTCCAGTCACGCGCTCGCCAGGGTTGGCGGCAATAAATCGCGGCTCTCCCCGCCCCGGCCCCGCGGCCGCTCACGCCCCCTCGTACCGGTCCGACACCAGCCGCCCCGGCCGCCGCTCCGTCAACAGCGCGGCAAGGTCCAGCAGCCGCCGCGCCTTGGCGGCATCCAGCCCGGCCAGACTCAGCGCGTGAAGCGCGTAGATATCGCCGTGATGCCGGGTCAGCTTCTCGGGCGCCCGCACGAAACCAAGCAGGTCCGCCGCCCGGTTCTCATGCCCCAGCGCCCGCACGATCCGCACGGCATCCCCCAGCCCCCGCAGCTTGCCCAGCCGCGAATTGCGCTGTACCGGCGGCTCTGCGAACCCTTCCTGGTAGGGGATGTCGGCCACCTCCGGATAGGCCCGCGCGATGGCGTCGTTGTGCAATTGCTGGTCCTTGGTCACGCCGTAGGGCAGCGAGATGCAGAACTCCACGAATTCCGGGGCGAGATAGGGGCAGAACACCTGCCGCGCCGGGCCCAGGATCGCCTGCGGCACGAAATTGATCTCGCGCCGCGTGCGGTGGAACATCCAGAACATCTGGTAGGGGTCGGGCGCGTCGGCATATTGCGATATGGCGGGGGCCACGTAATCGCGCACCTCCGCGTCCATTCCCGGCGAATAGATCGGGCCGGCGCCCTTCCCCCAATGGGGTTGCGAGACCACCTTGCCATGCCCGTCCATCATCCCCTGCGCGATCCCCTTCCAGTCGCCCTTCCGCGACAGGCCCATGAACCAGTCGGCGGAATCGTCGGGGTTGGTCAGGATATCGCCGGCGATCCCGTCGAAGCTCACGGCATCGCGGCCAAGGAAGTAATCGTTGAGCGGCATCATCTGCGCGTGCTCGTCGGCACACAGGCTGGTCATCACCAGCGCCCGCACCACGTCGCCCAGCCTCGGCCGGCCAAAGCCCAGCATCTCGTGCGTCACGCCCAACCGTTCGCACAGCGCCCGCGCCGCCATCGCCTCGCGGTTGGGAACGGCGCCGTTATGGTGGAAGGTCACGCAGGTCTCGGGCCGCCGCCCCTGGTGCAGAACCTCCAGCAGGATGTGCCGGCTGTCCCGCCCGCCGCTCAGCGGCACGTGGAACGGGCCGGGGTGTTCCTCCAGCGCCCGGGCCACGGCGCTGCGGAAATGGGTGATCATCCCCTCCACGGCGCCCTCGCGGCTGATCTCCTGCGTGCCGGGCACTTTGGCGCCGCTCTCCACTCGCACGGCGCCCGTGCCGTCCCATGTCAGCACCCCGCCGGGCGGCAATGTCTTCACGTGTTTCAGCGGCGTGTCGTCGTTGACGAAAATCCCGATCCGGTGAAACACCGCCAACGCGCGGGCGTCCTGCGTGGCGTCGCACCCCTCGGCCACCAGCTTCACCAGCGAGGGCGAGACCGCCACCACCCCGTCCTTCTCGTACCAGAAGAGGTTGTAGAACCCGTAGCGGTCGACCTTCGCGGTCAACCGGCCATCGGCCCAGCCCCACTCGGCCCAGACCGTCGCCGCCCTGCCATGCGGGCCCGAGGCCCAGCGCTCGGCCCCCCGCGCGACCACCCGCTTCCCCTCGCGGCGCAGGATCAGGAACGGCGGGTCATCGGGCAATGCGGGCACGTGCGGCGTCCTCTCGGGCGGTTCGGCGGCATGGAACGCAAAACATGCCCCGGCGGCAAGAGCGCAATTCACCGCCCCCGCCCCGGCGATGCGCGATAGCCACCACACAGACCGATTTTCGCCATTTTTCTGGCCCTTGGCCGTGGTTTTCTGCGACAATCCGAGCAGGAAAGACAGATGACCAGACCTCGTCTTGCCCTTCGCCCCGCCCCCCGGCGGGTTCACGTGCCGCTTGTCACGGGCGGTCCGGAGGTGTTTCCTGCGCGCGGAAACGGAGTGACGGCATGATCGCGTGGCGAATCAGTCGGAAAATCAACGCGGCCCTGCATCAGCGCAGGCGGCGCGGCGCGTTCCGCAAGCCGTTCAGCGGCAAGTCGGCCCGGCGCCTGCTGCTGCTGACCATCGGAGAGCGCATCCCGCAAAGCCAGATCTTCCCGTTCCACTACTACGCCCGCGATTTCCGCGACGCGCTCGACACCGAGATCCGCGAGGTCGAGATCACCGATTACGTGGCCGGCCTGCCCGACGGGCCGCGCGATGCCACCACCGTCTGCTTCCAGACCCCGTTCGACATCCCCGATGACGAGCTGGCCCGCACCCTCGCCGCCATCCGCGAGAAGAACCCGCAGGCCCGCCTCGCCTATCTCGACTGGTTCGCCCCCACCGACCTGCGCATGGCCCACCGCCTGCCCGGCATCGACTACTACGTCACCAAGCACGTGCTGCGCGACCGCGACCGCTATGCCCGGCCAGTCTACGGCGACACCACGCTGATGGATTACTACGGCCGCAAGTACGACCTGCCGCATGACGAAACCCGCTTCCCCATCCCCCCCGGTTTCCGCAGCAAGCTGCATCTCGGCCCGTCCTTCGTCACCGCCGATTTCATGCTGCCCGCCTTCGCCGCCGGCCAGCGCCCCGACGGCCCCCGCCCGATCGACCTGCACGCCCGCATCGCCGTGGGCGGCTCGCCCTGGTACGAGGCGATGCGCGCCGAATCCCTCGCCGCCGCCGAATCCCTGCCCGACACCGAAACCGTCACCGGCACGGGCATCGGCCACCACCGCTTCATCTCGGAACTGCAGCAAAGCAAGATCTGCTTCAGCCCCTTCGGCTATGGCGAGGTCTGCTGGCGCGACTTCGAGGCCGTGCTGACCGGCGCCGTCCTGCTCAAGCAGGACATGAGCCATGTCGAGACCCAGCCGAACATCTTCGTACCCGACGAAACCTACGTCCCCCTGCGCTGGGACCTGTCGGATTTCGAGGAAAAGGCCCGCTGGCTGATCGAGGATCCCGCCGCCCGCGACCGCATCGCCCGGCAGGCCTTCGAACGGCTGCACGACTATGCCCGCTCGGGCCGCTTCGCCGCCCAGATGGCCCCGCTGGTGGCCTGAGGACGCGGGCCAATGACTTCCGCCCACCCCCGCATCGCCGCGGTCGTCATCGGCCGTAACGAGGGCGCGCGCCTCCGCGCCTGCCTCGCCTCGCTCGAGGGCGCCTCCCCCGTCATCTACGTCGATTCCGGCTCCACCGACGGCAGCGACGCGCACGCCCGCAGCACCGGCGCCCGCGTCATCGACCTCGACACCACCCGCCCCTTCACCGCCGCCCGCGCCCGCAACGCCGGGCTCGCCGCGCTGAACCGCTCCGAAACAGACCTCGTCCAGCTCGTCGACGGCGACTGCACCGTCGAACCCGGCTGGCTCGCCACCGCCTCGGCCTACCTGAACGCCCACCCCGACACCGCCATCGCCTGCGGCCGCCGGCGCGAGGATCACCCCGAGGCCTCGCTCTACAACCGGCTCTGCGACATCGAGTGGAACACACCCCCCGGCGACACACGCGCCTGCGGCGGCGATATCCTCGCCCGGCTCTCGGCGCTCGACGCCGCGGGCCTCTACCGCGACGACCTGATCGCCGGCGAGGAGCCCGAGCTCTGCGTCCGCCTGCGCCGGCAGGGCTGGAAGATCCACCGCCTCGACGCCCCCATGACCCGCCACGACGCCCGCATGACACGGCTCGGCCAATGGTGGAAACGCACCCGCCGCGCCGGCCACGCCTTCGCCGAGGGCGCCCACCTGCACGGCGCCCCGCCCGAACGCCACTGGGTGGCCGAGACGCGCTGCGCGCTGCTCTGGGGCGCCGCCCTGCCGCTCGCCATCCTCATCGCCGGGCTGATCCACCCGGCGGCGCTGCTGCTGACACTCATCTATCCGCTGCAGGTCGCCCGCCTCGCCGCCCGTCGCGGCCTGACCTCACGCGCCGCATGGGAATGGGCCGCCTTCACCGTCCTTGGAAAATTCGCCGAGGCCCAGGGCGCCCTGCAATTCCACGCCTCCCGCCTCCTGCGCCGCCGCGCCACGCTGATCGAGTACCGCTAGTGCCCGCCGCTCGACATACGCAGGCGCAGCGCCCCGATGACCAGCCGCGGCAGTATCGCGATACAGCGGGCATAGCGCGGCCCCAGCCGCCTTATATCGCTCAGCGCGCGCCAGACCCATTCCACCGCCAGCCGGCGCACCCATATCGGCGCCCGCGTCTGGCGGCCGGAAATGAAATCCAGCCCCGCCCCGATCGAGGCAAAGCCCACATGCGGCGCCAGCTCGCGCCCCCGTGCGGCAAAGCGCTCCTGCTTTGGCGCCCCCAGCGCAAGGAAGCACAGCCCCACACCCTCGGCCTCCAGCCGCTCCAGTATCTCGCCCGCCGCCGCGCCATCCGGGTCGAACCCCATCGGCGGGGCATGGCGCAGGACAACCCGCAGCCCCGGCATATCGGCCTCCAGCCGGTCGCCCGCTTCCTGCAATGTCGCCTCGTCGCTGCCCACCATCGCCACCGGCACGCCGGCCTCCCCGGCCATCCGGCACAGCGGGCGGATCAGGTCGGAGCCCGGCAACAGCTCCACCGGCCGCCCCGCCAGCCGCGACAGCCAGACGATCGGGTTGCCATCGGCCACCACCATGTCCTGCCGCGCATAGGCGCGCGCAAACGCCGCATCGCTCCGCATCTTCACGAGGTGATCGAGGTTGATCGTCGCCAGCGCGAACCCCTCGCGCGCGGCAAACCGTGCCCCGACCGCCTCCGCCAGTTTGGCGAAGTCGCGCAGGTTCACCCGAACCACCTGATCCCGAACCCTGAATTCCAAGAAAGGACGACCCCGCTTTCGCCGCATCCGACACCTGACCGGCCCGTCCACCTATACCGGGAAAGCCCGCCCGGGCCACCGTCAAATGCGCGCCTGCGGACGATCCCCGCCTGATGCCCAACGCCTTCGCATATCTCATGCTGATGATCTGGCCCGTCGCCTGCGTGGTGATGTTCCGCCGGATGGGTATCGAACGGGCAATCATCTGGGCAATCCTCGGCGGCTACCTCCTGCTGCCGCCGCAGGCGGTATTCGACCTGCCGCTGGTGCCCGACTTCAACAAGACCTCGATCCCCAATCTCTGCGCGCTGGCCTGCTGCCTCTGGGTGGCCAAGCGCCGCGTGCCGATCTGGCCGGAAAGCCGGGTGATGAAGGTGCTGCTGTTCCTCTTCCTCGCCGGCACCATCCCCACCGTTCTGACCAATACCGACCCGATCCTGTTCTACTCGGTCTTCGATGCCGAACCGGTCTCCTTCGTCACCGGCGGCCTGCCGGGGCTGCGCCTCATCGACGTGCTCTCGATCGCCTCGCAACAGGCGATCACGCTCATCCCCTTCGTGCTGGGCCGCGCCTTCCTGTCCTCGCAGACGGGCCAGCGCGAGCTGCTGCTGGCGCTGCTGGTGGGCGGGCTGGTCTATTCCCTTCCGGCGCTGCTGGAAATCCGGCTCAGCCCGCAGATCAACATCTGGGTTTACGGCTTCTTCCAGCACGATTTCGGCCAGATGATGCGGCAGGGCGGCTTCCGCCCCATCGTCTTCCTGCCGCACGGGCTGTGGATGGCCTTCTTCTTCATGACCTCGGCCGCCGCTGCCGCGGTGCTCTTCCGCATGGCCGACCGCAAAAGCCGCCCGCGCCTGCTGGCGGCCACGGGCTATCTCTTCTGCGTGCTGATCCTCTGCAAGAGCCTCGGGCCGCTGGCCTATGGCGTGGCCGTGGTGCCCGCCATCCTGCTTGCCGCCCCCAAGGTGCAGATCCGCATCGCGGTGCTCTTCGCCGGCATCGCGGTGCTCTACCCGGTGCTGCGCGACTACGGCCTCGTCCCCCTCGACCGTATCCTCGGCTGGGCCGAGGCGATCCACCCCGACCGCGCCCAGTCGCTCGGCTTCCGCTTCCAGAACGAGGAGCTGCTGCTCGAACGCGCGCACGAGAAATGGCTCTTCGGCTGGGGCGGCTGGGGCCGCAACCTCGTGCGCGACCTGACCACGGGCGAGATCATCTCGATCCCCGACGGCGAATGGATCATCGTCTTCGGCACCTTCGGCTGGCTGGGTTACCTCAGCAAGATGGGCCTGCTGGCCGTGCCGCTCTTCCTGCTCCTGCGCCATGCCCGCCAAGACCGGCCCACCCGCGCGGTGGCGGCGCTGGCCCTGATCCTCGCCATCACCCTGATCGACATGCTGGTGAACGCCATCCTCACCCCCTACACCTGGCTCATCGCCGGGGCGGTTCTCGGCTACACCGAATCCACCCGCCGGCAGGACGCCGAGGACGAGAGCCACCTGCGCCCCGGGGCGGGCCGGCCCGGCCTGGCGAAACCCCTGATCGGGTGAGGGGCTGGGGTGGCGGGCATAGACCGCGCGCCGTCAAACACGCTAATAATCGTTCATGTATGTTTTCATTGATGAATCCGGCGACCCCGGCTTCAAGGTCGAAAGGGGTAGCTCCCCCATCTTCGTGACATCAATGGTGATCTTTGACACCGCTGAGGATGCGAACCAGGCCACGAAAGAGATTTCTGCTCTTCGCGGGCGGCTCAGGGTGAAGCCCGAGTTCAAGTTCAACAAGTCTCACAGGGCGGTACGGGACGCCTTCTTCGAGGGCGTCAGCGACCTGCCCTTCCGTACCCGCTACGTGGTCGTTCAGAAGAACCTGATATATTCCGACGCCCTGAGGACCGTGAAAGATTCCTTCTACAAGTTCTTCGTCCGGAACATGATGCAGCACGATGGCGGCGCGCTCGTGCGGGCCAAGGTTGTCATCGACGGGTCGGGTGACCGGCAGTTCAAGCGCGCATTCAGAAGCTATCTTCGCAAACATATTGATGCGGATTGCGTCCGGAAGGTAGACCTGAAGGACTCCGTGAAAGACCCGTTGGTGCAATTGGCGGACATGACCGCCGGCGCCATCGCGAGATCATACAGACAAGACCGCGCCGACAGCAACAGATGGCGGTCCGCCCTGTACAGAGCCGGCAAGATCGAGAACGTGTGGGAGTTCAGGTAAGGTGCGCCCCGGTCCCTATCTGGCCGTTCGGTCCAGCACGCACACCATACGGTGACAGTTCGGGAACCAGGGGCGACTTGCAGTTTCCATATGGGCGCCTGTCGCGCAAAAGTCAATCCGTGCTCAGATATCTCACCTGTTTGACCGCCCTCCGCACCGACGCAATACCGACAAAATACCGACGTTATACCGACGTCGGTTTCCCGGCCAAAACCGCCCGTCCCGGGCCCGCCGGAAAGAATCGCCCCGCCCTTCGGTCAGGCTCGCAGAATCGATTGTTCTGGTATAGAAAACAATTTGGAACCGAATAGGAAATTGTCGCATCCGGAATGATGTTCAGCCTCAGGTTGCTGAACTTTTTAGTAAACATTTTCAGATGCTTGGCGAAAAATGCGACTTCGACTTCAACATGAACATGGGCGGTTGGCCGCGTTCGATGCAAAACCGTTGCGGGGGCCGAAGTCACGACTTCGCGCAGGTTGAGTATGATTGGTAAACGAGTGAATGCGAACGGTGGTCAGGACATAGCAATCGTGGGCATGGCACTGAAGGTGCCGGGCGCCCTAAATGTCTCTGATTATTGGAAAAATCTGGTCTCCGGCACCGAGAGTATCGACCGGCTGGACCCCGAGTCCCTCAAGGCCGCCGGCGAGCGCCCCGACCGCATCGCCGACCCCAACTATGTCCCCGCCACCGCCCGCCTCGACGGCTACGACCAGTTCGACGCCGAGTTCTTCGGCTTCGGCCCCAAGGACGCCGCCATCCTCGACCCGCAGCACCGCAAGTTCCTCGAGGTGGCATGGGAGGCGATGGAGCAATCGGGCCACCTTCCGGGCAATAAAACAAGGGATATCGGCGTCTTCGCGGGCTGCGGCATGGGCAGCTATTTCTACTTCAACATCTGCTCGAACCCCGACCTCGTCGACGACGTGGGCATGTTCCTCCTGCGCCATACCGGCAACGACAAGGACTTCATGACCACCCGCGTCAGCCACGTCTTCGACCTCAAGGGCCCCAGCGTCAACATCCAGACCGCCTGCTCAACGTCCTTGGTCGCCGTCCACTACGCCTGCGAAGCCCTGCGCTCGGGCCAATGCGACATGGCGCTGGCCGGCGGCTCGACCATCGAGCTGCCCCAGGGCCGTGGTTACCTCTTCAAGGAAAACGAAATTCTCTCCCCCGACGGCCACTGCCACGCCTTCGACCACCGCGCGAAAGGCACCGTGTTCGGCAGCGGCGCGGGCGTCGTGGCGCTGCGCCGGCTGGAGGATGCCATCGCCGATGGCGACCATATCTGGGCCGTGGTGAAAGGCTCCGCGATCAACAATGACGGCGCCGCCAAGGCCGGCTACCTCGCCCCCAGCGTCGACGGGCAGGCCGCCGCCGTCTCGCGCGCCATCGACACCGCCGGGGTCACCGCCGATAGCATCGGCTACGTCGAATGCCACGGCACCGGCACCTATCTCGGCGACCCGATCGAGGTCGCCGCGCTGACCGAGGCCTACCGAAAAACCACAGATAAATCAGGCTTCTGCCGCATCGGCTCTGTCAAAACCAATATCGGCCACCTCGACACCGCCGCCGGTGTGGCCAGCCTCATCAAGACCAGCCTCGCGCTGCATCACAAGGCGATGCCGCCCAGCCTGAGCTTCGAGAAGCCGAACCCGACCATCGACTTCGAAACCAGCCCCTTCCGCGTCAACGACAGGCTGACGGAATGGCCGCAAGGCCCCACCCCCCGCCGCGCCGGGGTCAACTCGCTGGGCGTCGGCGGCACCAACGCCCACGCAATCCTCGAGGAAGCGCCCGAGCGCGCCGCCTCGGAAGAAGGCGACTGGCCCTTCCACGTGCTGTGCGTCTCGGGGAAGGGCAAAGCCGCCCTCGACGCCAACACGCAAGCCCTCGCCGCCCACCTTCGCGCCCATCCCGAGCAGCCGCTCGAAGACGTGGCGCACACCCTGAAAACCGGCCGCCACGCCTTCGACGACCGCCGCGTCGTTGTCGCCGAAACCCACGAGGAAGCGGCCGCCCTGCTGGAAGAGGGTAACCCCCACCGCGTCTTCACCCACAGGAAGCTGGGCGAGAAGCCCGACACCGTCTTCATGTTCCCCGGCGGCGGCGCGCAATATGCCGGCATGGCCCGCGACCTCTACGAGACCGAGCCGGTCTTCGCCGAATGGATGGATCGCGGCCTCGACCATCTTGGCCCGAAGCTCGACTACGATATCCGCGCCATCTGGCTCCCCGAGCCGGGCGAGGTGGAGGCCGCCAACGCCACGCTGAAGAAGCCCTCGGTCCAGCTTCCGCTGATCATGATCGTCGAATTCGCACTGGCGAAACTCTGGATGTCCTGGGGCATCAAACCCGCCGCCCTGATCGGGCACTCCATGGGCGAGAACACCGCCGCCGCCCTCTCGGGTGTCATGAGCTTCGAGAACTGCATCGACCTCGTCCTCCTGCGCGGCCGCCTCTTCGACACGGTCGCCCCCGGCGGGATGCTCAGCGTCTCGCTGCCCGCGGCCGAGGTGCAGGAGATCATCGGCGATGCGCTCGACATCGCCTCCATCAACGCCCCCGACCTCTGCGCCGTCACCGGCCCGCAGGACCGGCTCGACGCGCTTCAGGCCGAGCTTGACGCCAAGGAGGTCGACTGCCAACGCATCAATATCGACATCGCGGCCCATTCCCGAATGCTCGACCCGATCCTGCCCGATTTCCGCGCCTTCCTGCAAAGCCTCGACCTGCAGGCGCCCGAGATCCCCTTCATCTCCAACCGCACCGGCGACTGGATCACCGAGGACGAGGCCACCGACCCCGACTACTGGACAGGCCAGCTGCGCAACTGCGTCCGCTTCGCCGACGGTATCACCACGCTCGCCACCAAGCGCGACCGCGTGTTCTTCGAGGTCGGCCCCGGCCGCGCGCTCAGCTCGCTGTCGCAAATGAGCGACGCCGTCCAACCCGGCCAGGTGTTTTCCGCCCTGCGCCACCCCGACGACGCCATTGCCGACGACAAGTTCCTCCTCGGCGTGATCGGCCGCTTCTGGGCCACGGGGATCGAGGCCGACTGGAGCCAGATCTGGGGCGAGGCGCGGCGCAACCACGTGATCCTGCCGACCTACGCCTTCCAGACCAGCCGCTATTTCATCGAACCCGGCAAGGCCCGGCTGGCCGAGGCCGCGCCCGACCTGACCCGCAGCGACGATATCGCCAACTGGGGCTTCCGCCCGGTCTGGCAACCCCGCTATGCCGAGTGCGATGCCGAGACGCTCGCCACTTGTGGCGCCGAAAAACCGCAAACATGGCTCGTCTTCACCGACGACACCGGCCTTACCGATGCTGCCACCGCCCGCCTGACCGCCGCCGGCCACACCGTCACCACCGTCCGCCCCGGCGACAGCTTCGCGCGCCTCTCGGACGACGCCTACCGCCTCGCCCCCGACCAGGGGCCCGAGGGCTACGCCCAGCTCTTCCGCGCGCTCGCCGCCGAGAACCGCCTGCCGACCCGGATCGTCCATGCCTGGCTGGTCACCGACAAGGAGAGCTTCCGCCCCGGCAGCAACTTCTTCACCCGCAACATGGAGCATGGCTTCCACAGCCTGATGCACCTCGCACAAGCCATCGAAAGCGTCGACCGCCCCGATACCATGCACCTCACCGTGCTCACCACCGGCGCGGCTCAGGTCCGGGACGAGGCGCTGCCCTACCCCGAGAAAGCCACCATCGCCGGCCCCGCGGGCGTGATCCCGAAAGAGCTTCCGGGCACCACCGTCGCCACGCTCGACATCGCCCTGCCCGCGCCGGCGCCCTCGCGCCGCCGCAAGCCCGCGCCGGTCGCGTTCCCCACCGAGCAGCTTCTCGAGGACTTCCTCGCCGAGCCCGCCAACAGCGTCGCCGCCCTCCGCGACGGCCGCCGCTTCGCGCAGGCATGGAAAGCCGCGGACCTGCCCGCCAGGCCCGAGGACACCGTCTTCCGCGACGGCGGCACCTACCTGATCACCGGCGGCATGGGCGGCATCGGCCTGACCGTCGCCCGCGACCTCGCCCAAACCCACGGCGCCAACATCGTGCTGCTCTCCCGCAGCGCCCTGCCGCCGCGCCACCAGTGGCAGACGCTGATCGACACCATGCCGGCCAGCAACCCCGCCGTCGCCCGCATCACCGCGATCCGCGAGATCGAGGCGCTCGGCGGCGCCGTCCGCGTCGAGGTGGCCGATGTCTGCGATATCGAGCAGATGCAACAGGCCGTCGCCCGCGCCAAGGCCGATTTCGGCGCCATCAACGGCGTCATCCACGCCGCCGGCCTGATCGACGACGCGCCGCTTCTGGGCAAGACCACCTTCGATGTCGAGCGCGTGCTGGCCCCGAAACTGCATGGCCTCCGCGTCCTCGACAGCCTGTTCGAGACAGACGAGCTCGACCTCATGGTCCTCTTCTCCTCGACCAGCACGATCACCAAACCGGAAGGCCAGATCGACTATATCGCCGCCAACGAATACCTGAACGCCTTCGCCAGGTCGCGGCAGGGCGGCAAGACCCGCGTGCTCGCCGTCGACTGGGGCGTCTGGAACACCGTCGGCATGGCCGCCACCGCCGTGGCCGAGCGCAACGCCGAAGGCGCGGCGCCCGAGTGGCAGCCTGCCGCCCAGCCGCTCCTCGACGAAACCGCCCAGCACGCCGCCGACCGCATCGCCCGCCTCACCCTCGACGCGGGCGAAAGCTGGATCGTCAACGAACACCGCATGTCCACCGGCGCAGCCGTCCTGCCCGGCACCGGCTTCGTGGAACTGGCGATGGAATCCTATCTCGCCTCGGGCGGCGCCCTGCCGGTCGAACTGCGCGACCTGGTCTTCCTGCGCCCGCTCGACGTGCCGGAAACCGCGCCGCGCGGGGTGGAAACCCGCCTGACGCCCTCGGGCCCCGACATGGCCTTCGAAACCCGCAGCGCCTGTAGCGTGGATGGCCGCGACGGCATGGTCCTGAACGCGCAAGGCACAATGGGCGCCATCGACGAGGTGCCCGCCAAGATCGACCTCGCCGCCCTTTCCGCCCGCTGCACCACCCTCATGGCACATCACGGCCCCGACGGCTTCGTCTCCCCGCAGGAGGCGCATCTGAATTTCGGTCCCCGCTGGCGCGTGGTGCAGGACGCCAAGACCGGCACCGGCGAAGGGCTGGCCCGGCTGGTGCTCCCGCAAGCCGCCCGCGGCGACCTCGACGCCGGCTACATCCTCCACCCCGCCATGCTCGACCTCGCCACCGGCTGGGCCATCGAGCTGATCGACGGCTATGCCGGCAACCGCCTCTGGGTGCCGGTCTCCTATGGCTCGATCCGCGTCTTCCGCCCGATGCCGGCGGAGGTGTTCAGCTGGGTGCAGGTCCGCAGCGAAAGCGACTGGGACACCGGGATGGCCGGCTTCGACGTGGTGATCTGCGACGCGCAAGGTCATGTCATCGCCGAGATCGCCGACTTCCAGATGCAGCGCCTCACCGGCGAGGCGACGCTCGGCGTCACTGCCGTCACCGCCAAGGAGGACGTCCGCTTCCCCGAGGACCGCACGGCGCGCGCCCTCTCGCCCGCCGAGGCGCAGATGCAGCGTATGGTGGCACTCGGCATCCGCCCCGAGGAAGGCGCCGAAGCCCTGCGTCGCGCGCTCGCCCGCCCCGGGGCCCAGATCGCCATCTCGCCGATCGACCTGACCACGCTGGTGCAACTGGCTGAGGCGCGCGACGAGGCGAAGGAGACGCAATCCTTCGACCGCCCGGAACTGACCTCCGACTACGCCGCCCCCGAAACCGCCACCCAGATCAAGCTGGCCGAGACATGGGAACACCTGCTCGGCGTCAAGCAGATCGGCGTCGATGACAGCTTCTTCGACCTTGGCGGTCACTCGCTCCTCGCCGTCCGCCTCTTCGCGGCGGTCAAGCGCGACTTCGGCGTGCAGTTCCCCCTCTCGGTGCTGTTCGAGGCCCCCACCATCGCCGGCCTCGCTACCATGCTCGACGCGCGCACCGGCGGCCCCACCGACACCGCCGCGCCTGAGGCCGCCGCACCGACCTCCTTCCGCTATGCCGTGCCCCTCAACGGCACCAAATCCGCCCGCATGCCCTTCTTCATCGTCGCCGGCATGTTCGGCAACGTCCTGAACCTCCGCCACCTTGCCCTCAGCATGGAGGATCGCCCGGTCTACGGCCTTCAGGCCCGCGGCCTGATCGGCGACGAGGCCCCGCATGACACGATCGAGGAGGCCGCCGCCGACTACATCGCCGAGATGCGCGCCATCCAGCCCGAGGGGCCTTACATGATCGGTGGCTTCTCGGGCGGCGGCGTCACCGCCTACGAGATCGCCCGCCAGCTCGGCGCCGCCGGGCAGGAGGTGGCCATGCTGGTCATGCTCGACACGCCCCTGCCCGTGCGCCCGTCCCTCAAACCGGCCGACAAGGCGCTGATGAAGCTGCACGACATCCGCCGCAAGGGCCCGGCCTACCTGCTGGAATGGGCCCGCAACCGCTGGGCCTGGGAAAAGACCAAGCGCGCGCAGGCCCAGGGTCTGGCGGGCGGCACCGCCCCCGCCACCGACAGCGGCAATTTCAACAACCGCCAGATCGAAATGGCCTTCCGCGGCGCCGTCGCCCGTTACGAGCTCGCCCCGTGGGACGGCCCGCTCACCCTCTTCCGCCCGCCGCTCGACCGGCACTGGAAGGTGACCGGCGGCAACTTCGTCAGCCGCGTGCGCGAATACGTCTTCGCCGACAACCAGTGGACCCCATGGGCCCCCAACCTTCAGGTCATCGAGGTGCCGGGCGACCATGACAGCATGGTGCTCATGCCCAATGTCAGCGTTCTGGCCAAGCACCTGAACGGCCTCGTCCGCGACATCGAACGCCAAAAGCCCGGCGCCCCCGCCCCGGCGCGCACGGCGGCGGAGTGACGGCCATGACAGACCCCACCGTTCTCACCATCATCCTCAACTACCGCACGCCCGAGCTGACCCTGAAATCGCTCGACGCCGCCCTGCGCGAGATGGCGGGCATCCGCGGCGAGATCCTCGTGGTCGACAACGGCTCGGGCGACGATTCCCGCGATGTGCTGACCCGCGCCATCGAGGGCCTCGCCAACCCGCCCGTGCCCGTCCGTTTCAAGGCCTCGGCCCGCAACGGCGGCTTCGGCGCGGGCAACAATTTCGGCATGCACGCGGGCCTCTCCGACGGCTCGCAGCCCGATTTCTACTCCATCCTCAACTCCGACGCCTTCCCGCAGAAAGGCGCGATCCGCCACCTGATCGCCCACATGCAGACGCACCGCCATTGCGGCATCGCCGGCAGCGCGATCCGCGGCGTCGACGGCGAACCGCACCAGACGGCCTTCCGCTTCCCCACCATCGCGGGCGAGTTCGAGGGCGCCATCCGCACCGGCCTCTTCACCCGCCTCCTGCGCAACTCCGTCGTGCCCCTGCCGCTGCCCGACAGCACGATCCGCGTCGACTGGGTCGCCGGCGCCTCGGCCCTGCTGCGCCGCCGGATGCTGAACGAGATCGGCCTCTTCGACGAGACCTTCTTCCTCTATTTCGAGGAAACCGACCTCTGCCTGCGCGCCGCCCGCGCCGGGTGGGAAACCTGGTACGTGCGCAACAGCGAGGTGCTGCACGAAGGCTCCTCCTCGACCGGCATGAAGCTGTGGAAACGGACGCCGACCTACTGGTTCGATTCCCGCCTGCATTACTTCACCAAGAACCACGGCCGCGCCTATGCCGCCGGGGCCACGCTGGCCCGGCTGACCGGCGCGCTCTTGTGGCGGACCCGCGCGATCCTGTCGCGCCGGTCGATCGGCGACCCGCCGCATTTCCTGCGCGATCTCGTCACCCATTTCGCCGGCAACATCCGCCGGCGGCCCGACCATGTCGCGGCCACCCCGATGACAAAACCTCTTGTGGAGGAGTCGAAATGACCCGGTTTACCAGTGCGCTTGTTGGCGAAGAAACCCTCCTGATCGGCTGTGGCGACCAGCTGCTCGACCACGGCCATGGCATCGCCGCCGTGATCACCACCAACCCGCAGGTGCGCGGCTGGGCGGCGGCCAAGGGCCTGCCGGTGCATGACACCACGTCCGCCCTGCGCGGCGGCACGGCCTTCGACTGGCTCTTCAGCATCGCCAACCTCTCGGTCATCCCCGACGACATCCTCGCCCTGCCCGCCAAGGGCGCGATCAACTTCCACGACGGCCCGCTGCCCCGTATGGCCGGGCTCAACACGCCCGCCTGGGCGCTCCTGAACGGCGAGGCCGAGCACGGCATAAGCTGGCACGTGATCGAGGCCGGCATCGACACGGGCGACCTGCTGGTCACCCGCGAGTTTGCCATCGACGCCGACGAGACCGCCCATTCGCTCAACGCGAAATGCTATGCCGCCGGCCTCGACAGCTTCGCCGAGCTGCTGGGCCAGATCGAGACCGACACGCTGGCCCCCCGCCCGCAGGATTTCGCCACGCGCAGCTATTTCGCGGGCTCCAAGCGGCCCCACGCGGCAGGTTTCCTCGACTTCACCCAACCCGCCGCAACGCTCGCCCGCACTGTCCGCGCGCTCGATTTCGGCGGCTACTGGAACCCGCTCGGCCTGCCCCGCCTGTTGACGGCGAAAGGCACGCTCTTCGCCCGCAGCGCCACCGCTCTTCCGGCTGCGCCCGACGCCCAGCCCGGAGACGTGACCGAGGCCACCGCCGACAGCCTGACCGTCGCCACCGCCGACGGCGCCATCCGCCTGACCTCCCTCCTTGACGCCGAGGGCAAGCCGGCCACCCCGAACGCCCTGTTCAACACCGGTGATGTCCTTCCCGCCCTCTCCCCGGAAACGGCGGACCAACTCACCGCCACCGCCGAGCGCCTCGCCAAGCACCAGCGCCACTGGCGCACCCGCCTGACCGACATGACCCCTGTCCAGGTCCCGCTCGCCCGCGCCACCACCCAGCCCGCCGACTGGGCCGTGGAAGACGTGGCCCTGCCCGCGGGCCTCGACCGCGCAACCGCGCTGACCGTGCTTGCCGCATGGGCCCTGCAGGGCGCCGGCCAGCGCACGGGCGATATCGCCTACGCCCCCGCCAGCCTCAAGCGTGACGCCCACGCGCCGTCAATCACCGCCCCGTGGATGCCTCTGCACATCGGGACCACAGACGACACCACCCTCGCCGACCTCACCGCCGCCGTCGCGCAGGAGATTGCCATCGCCGAAGCCAAGCCCGGCTTCCCCGACGACCTCGCCCTGCGCGACCCGTCGCTCGGTACGCTGCAAACCCCCGCCATCGCCATCACCGACGGCCCGGCCACCATCCCCGGCGCGGTCATCATCGCCGCGCTCAATGACAGCGGCACCTGCCACCTGCATATCGACCGCGCCCGCCTCGACGACGCCGCCATCGGCCTGCTGACCGCGCGCCTCTCGGCCATGCTGACCCGCGCGGCCAATTGCGTGCCGGACACCTTCACCATGCAGGCGCTCTGCACCCTGCCCAAGGCGGAACGCCTCCTCCAGCTCCACACCTGGAACGCCACGCAAGCCGACTACGACCCGACCCTCACCATCCACCGTGCCTTCGAACAACAGGTCGAGAAAACCCCCGACGCCACGGCACTGGTCTTCGAGGACACCGCGCTCACCTATGCCGAACTGAACGCCCGCGCCAACCGCGCCGCGCTGGCCCTGCAGGACGCAGGCGTCGGGCGCGGCGTCAATGTGGGGCTCTGCCTGCGCCGCTCGCCCGACCTGCTGATCGGCGCGCTGGCCATCCTGAAAGCGGGCGGCGCCTATGTCCCGCTCGACCCCGACCACCCGGCCGACCGCCTGGCGCATATCATGGGCGACAGCGGCGCGCGCGTGCTGCTGGCCCACGGGGCGACCCAGGGCAACCTGCCCGACACCGACGCCATGGTGATCCTGCTCGACAAGATCGACCACGACGCCGCCCCCGCCAATATCGACGGCGGCAGCGGGCCGGATGACCTCGCCTACCTGATCTACACCTCCGGCTCGACCGGCAAGCCCAAGGGCGTGATGGTCGAACACCGCAACGTCGCCAATTTCTTCCGTGGCATGGACGATTGTGTCGACCGTGATGCCGGCTCCGTCTGGCTGGCCGTCACCTCGATCTCCTTCGACATCTCGGTGCTGGAATTGTTCTACACCCTCGCCCGCGGCTTCAAGGTCGTCATCACCGGCTCGGAAAACCGCGCCGCCGTGTCGAACGGGCCGATCACCGCCTCGGGCGAACCGATGGATTTCTCGGTCTATTTCTGGGGCAATGACGACGGGCCGGGACCGAAGAAATACCAGCTCCTGCTCGACGCCGCCCGCTATGCCGATGCCAACGGCTTCGCCGCCGTCTGGACCCCCGAGCGCCACTTCCACGCCTTCGGCGGCCCCTACCCGAACCCCGCCGTCTCGGGCGCGGCCATCGCTGCCGTCACGGAAAACATTGCCGTCCGCGCGGGCAGTATCGTGGCCCCTCTCCACCACCCGGCCCGGATTGCCGAGGACTGGGCGGTCATCGACAACCTCACCAACGGGCGCACCGGCCTTGCCTTCGCCTCCGGCTGGCACCCGGACGATTTCGTCCTCCGCCCCGAGAACACGCCGCCCAACAACAAGCCCGCGCTCTACGACGCGCTCGATAAGGCTTGCGCGCTCTGGCGCGGCGAGGCGGTCGAGTTCCCCACGCAATCGGGCGAGATGCTCCCGGTGAAAACCCTCCCCCGCCCCGTGTCGCAAGAGCTGGAATGCTGGATCACCACCGCCGGCAACCCCCAGACATGGCGCGAGGCCGGCGAACAGGGCGCGCATATCCTGACCCACCTCCTCGGCCAGTCGATCGACGAGGTCGCCGAGAAGATCACGATCTACCACGACGCCCTGCGCGGCGCCGGTCACGACCCGGCCAACCACAAGGTCACGGTGATGCTGCACAGCTACATCGCCGACAGCCGCGAAAAGGCCCGCGCCGTCGCCCGCGAGCCGATGAAGAACTACCTGCGCAGCGCAGCGGGCCTGATCAAGCAATACGCCTGGGCCTTCCCGGCCTTCAAGAAACCCGAAGGCGTCAAGTCGCCCTTCGAGATGGACCTCGGAACGCTGAGCGAGGACGAGATGGAAGCCATCCTCGACTTCGCATTCGAGCGCTACTTCGAGGACTCCGGCCTCTTCGGCACCGTGGCCGACGGGGTCGCCCGCGCCGATCAGCTTCGCCGCATCGGCGTCACCGAGATCGCCTGCCTGATCGACTATGGCATCGCGCCCGAGACGGTGATGGACGGCATGGACCTGATCAAGCAGGTGATGGACACCGCCAACGCCCCGGCGGACCTGGCCGATGACGATTTCTCGCTCGCCGCCCAGATCATCCGCCACGACGTCACCCACCTGCAATGCACGCCCAGCATGGCCCGCATCCTGACGCAGAACGACGAGGCGCGCATGGCCCTGCGCCATGTCCGCCAGCTCCTGATCGGCGGCGAGGCCTTCCCCGCCGACCTCGCCAGTGACCTGCGCAGCGCGACGAAGGCCCGGATCGACAACATGTACGGGCCCACCGAAACCACCGTCTGGTCGGCGCATCATCTGGTCGACCCCGGCACCGGCGGCCACACCGTGCCCATCGGCACGCCCATCGCCAACACGCAAACCTACATCCTCGACGACACCGGCAACCCGGCCCCCATCGGCGTCGCCGGCGAGCTCTGCATCGGCGGCGACGGCGTCACCCGCGGCTACTGGCAGCGCGACGAGCTGACCGCCGAGCGCTTCGTGCCCGACCCCTTCGCCGGCGGCACGGCCCGCATGTACCGCACCGGCGACCTTGCCCGCTGGACGGCCACGGGCACGCTCGATTTCCTCGGCCGCGACGACTTCCAGGTGAAGATCCGCGGCCAGCGGATCGAACTGGGCGAGATCGAGGAGGCCATGAAACGCCTCCCCGGCGTGACCGAGGCGGTCGTCGTGCCGCTCACCTCCGACACCGGCGACACACGGCTGGCCGGTTACTTCACCGGCCCCGCCTCCGAGGAAGCCCTGCGCGCCCATCTCAAGGCCCACCTGCCCGAGGCGATGGTGCCCGCCGACCTGATGCCGCTCGACGCCATGCCGCTGACCCCCAACAAGAAGATCGACCGCAAGGCCCTGCCCGCACCGGTGCGCAAGGCAAAACCCGCCGCCCGCACCGCCGCCCAGACCACGGGGCTGGAAAGCCGCATCGCCGCCGTATGGTCCACCGTGCTCGGCATCCAGCAGATCGCACCGGAGGACAATTTCTTCGACCTCGGCGGCCATTCCCTGCTGGCCGTGCAGGCGCATCGCGACATCCGCAAGGCGCTCGACGCGCCCACGCTGTCGATCACCGACATCTTCCGCTTCCCGGTGCTGCGCGACCTCGCCCGCCACCTCGAAGGCGGCAGCGGCACCGATCCCATCCCGCCCGAGCGCGAGGAGGCCAGCGAGGCTCGCGCCGCCACCATGTCGAAACGCCGCGCCATGCGCGCCGGACGGGAGCGTCAGCTGTCATGAGCGTACATCCCGGAACCCTCTCGACCGGCTCCCTGCAGGACGACATCGCGGCCCTCTTCGCGCCCGCCGTCTCGGTCGCCCTGACCGACCCCGCGGCCGAGCACGACGCCCCCTTCGCAGAGGAGGAGACGACCCTCGCCCGCGCCAATGACAAGCGCCGCCGCGAATTCCGCGCCGGGCGCACCGCGGCCCGCGAGGCGATGCAGGAGATGGGCCTGCCGCCCCTCGCCATCCCCGCCGACGAGACCCGCGCGCCGGTCTGGCCCGAGCCCGTCACCGGCAGCATCACCCACAACGAAACGCTCTGCATCGCCGTCATCGCCGAGCGCCGCAACGTGCCCGGCATCGGCGTCGATATCGAGGAGGCCACCCCCCTCGACCCCGAGCTTTTCCCCGATATCTGCACCCTGCCGGAACGCGCGTGGCTGTCCCTGCAGACGGAAGAGACGCGCGGCATGCTCGCCAAGCTGATCTTCAGCGCCAAGGAATGCGCCTACAAGTGCCAGTTCCCGCTCAGCCGGACCTTCCTCGAATTCCACGATCTCGAGATCACCGCCGACCTCGAAACCGGCCAGTTCGAGGCGACCTACCTGCGCTCGGTGCCGGGCTTCGAGCGCGGCGCGCGGCTCTATGGCCGCTACATGGTGACCCGCGGGCAGATCATCACCGCCATCACCGCCGAACAGCACCCGACCCGCGCCGCGCAACGCCGGCGCGTGTCGTGGTGGTAGGCAGGGCGGCGACCGGATAGCGATGATGATCGACCGCACGACCCTTCTTCTCGGGCTGGCCGTCCTGGGCGCTGCCGCCGTGGCGCTCTGGATGGTGCTGTGGCGCCCCGCGCTCTCGCCCGAGAAGCTGCGCGAGGCCTATGCCGATCCCGCCCCCGCCCCGTCGGGCCGGGGGCTGCACGTCTTCCACCTCGGCCACAGCCTCGTGGGGCGCGACATGCCCGCCATGCTGGCCCAGCTTGCCCATGAGGGCCACCGCTATGAAAGCCAGCTCGGCTGGGGCACCTCGCTCAAGGAACATTACGAGCCCGGCGAAACCATCAACGGCTTCGAGGCCGAGAACGACCACCCCCGCTTCCGCCCCGCGCGCGAGGCCGTGGGATCGGGCGACTACGACGCCATCGTCTTCACCGAGATGGTCGAGATCCGCGATGCCATCAAGTACCACCAATCCGGCAAGTACCTCGCCCGCTGGGCCGCCCTCGCGCGCGACGCCAACCCCGAGACCCGCCTCTACCTCTACGAGACGTGGCACAAGCTCGACGATCCCGATGGCTGGCTCGACCGGCTCGACCGCGACATCGACCGGCACTGGATCGGCGAGCTGCTGCAACAGGACCTCACCCGCAACACACCCGAACGCCCGGTCTACCTTATCCCCGCCGGCCAGGTCATGGCCCGCTTCGTGCGCGCGGTCGAGGCGGATGGCGGCACCGGCGGCACCGGCGGCATCACCGGGCGCGAGAACCTGTTCCAGCGCAAGGAGGATGGCACGCTCGACCCGATCCACATCAACGACCTCGGCGCCTACCTCGTGGCGCTGACCCATTACGCGGTGCTTTACCAGAAATCGCCCGTGGGCCTGCCCCACCGGCTCGACCGCGCCGACGGCACCCCGGCCGACGCCCCCACCGAGGCGACCGCCCGCCTGATGCAGCAAATCGTGTGGGACGTGATCACAAGCCGCCCGGAAACCGGAGTACCGCAATGATCCGCATCCTCGCCTGCCTCGCCCTGTTACTCACCGGAGCCCCGGCCCTCGCCCAGTCCGAACCCCGCGAATTCCCCCTCGCCATCAACCTCGCCGAGGTCAATGACTGGAGCGCCGAGCAGCCCTTCATCGACGTCTTCAAGACCGCCCGCCGCTGGATCGGCCACAAGCCCGGCCAATGGGGCGGCGTCGAGTTCGAGGAGCTGGAAGAACGCGGCCTGCTCGACGCCCAGGGCTGGCCCACCTCCGTGCCGCACGACCTCGGCTCGATCGGCACGCTGATCCTCACCGACCTGCCCGCCGAGGCCGAAATCTATGCCGGCCGCTACGTCCTCAGCTTCGACGGCGAAGGCATCGTCGAGGTCGGCGGCGCCGCCAGCAACGTCCGCTACGGCAAGGGCAGCGTCGCCTTCGACTTCACGCCCCAGACCGGCGGCATGGTCCTGATCAAGATCCAGCGCTCCGACCCGATGAAGACGGGCGATTACGTGCGCAACATCACCGTCGTCCGCGAAGAACATCAGGAGGCGTTCGCCAACGGCGCCATCTTCAATCCGCTCTGGCTCGACCACATGCAGGGCTTCACCGTCCTGCGCTTCATGGACTGGATGCACACCAACAATTCCCACCAAAAGGACTGGGCCACCCGCCCGAAACCCGACGATTTCTCCTACACCCGCCACGGCGTGCCCGCCGAGATCATGATCGCCCTCGCCAACGAGCTGGGCGCCGACCCGTGGCTCTGCATGCCGCACCTCTCCGACGACACCTACCAGCGCAGCTTCGCCGAGATGGCCCTCGCCCGGCTCGACCCCGGCCGGACGGCCTATGTCGAATATTCCAACGAGGTCTGGAACTGGCAATTCACCCAGGCCGAATGGACCGAGGCCCAGGCACAGGAACGCTGGGGCCAGCGCTACAAGGGGCAGGATTACTATGGCATGAAGACCGCGCAGATGGCGGAAATCTGGGCCGACGTCTTCGCCGATGCCCGCGACCGGCTTGTCACCGTCATCTCCACCCAGACCGGCTGGCTGGGGCTGGAGCGCGCCATCCTCGACGCACCGCTCTGGGTGGCCGAGGGCAACGAACCGCCCCATAGCTTCGCCGACGCCTATGCCATCACCGGCTATTTCGGCTCCTATCTCGGCCGCGACGAGATGCACGACATTACGTTGGCCGCGATCACCGAAAGCATCGAGGCCGCCGAGGCCGACGCCCGCCAGCAGGGCCTCACCGGCGAGGCGCTGGCCGCCCATGTCGAGGCGCACCGCTACGACAGGGCCACCGACTGGGCCGTCGACGCGCTGACGAACTCCCGCCAGTACGGCGACGAGTTCGACGGGCTCGACCGCGCCACCGACACGTTCTTCACCTACCAGGCCGATATAGCGCAGGAATACGGGCTCGATCTCATCGTCTACGAGGGCGGCACCCATATCGTCGGCGTCGGTGCGCAGGTGGGCGACGACACGCTCACCGCCTTCTTCACCCATTTCAACTACACGCCCGAGATCGCCGCCCTCTACCGCACGCTGTTCGAGAAATGGGCCGAAATCAGCGATGGGCCCTTCGCGCTCTTC
The DNA here is from genome assembly GCF_040223625.1 of Roseovarius sp. GTDB lineage: Bacteria > Pseudomonadota > Alphaproteobacteria > Rhodobacterales > Rhodobacteraceae > Roseovarius. Next base: position 28,846 of record NZ_JAVKFX010000067.1, read on the forward strand.
AACGACGTGAACGTGCCGATGAAATGGGGAAGCTGGGGCCACCTCCGCCATCTGGGCGACGCCGACAACCCGCGTTGGCAGGTGGTGGAAGAGTTCAAGTAGAATGGCCCCCCAACCCCCCGCCCCGAAGGCCACGGTCATCATCCCTGCCAACAACGAGGAAGCCTATATCGGCGCCTGCCTCGACCGGCTCGCCGCCTCCGCCGGCGATACCCCGTTCGAAACCATCGTCGTCGCCAATGCCTGCACCGACCGCACCGTCGAAATCGCGCGGCAGGTCGCCGACCTCTCGCCCGACCCGGCCCGCCCGGTCCGCATCATCGACACGCCCCAGGGCGGCAAGCTTGCCGCCCTGCAACTGGGCGACGACGCGGCCCGCGCGCCCATCCGCATCTACCTCGACGCCGATGTCACCGTCAGCCCGGCCCTGATCCCGGCGCTGATCGCCACGCTCGACACCGATGCCCCCCGCTACGCCAGCGGCACGCCCGAGATCGCCCCGGCCCAAAGCCCCGTCACCCGCGCCTATGCACGGTTCTGGCAGAAGCTTCCCTTCGTCTCGACCGGCGTGCCGGGCTTCGGCATCTTCGCCGTCAACGGCCCGGGCCGCGCCCGCTGGGAGGCATGGCCCGAGATCATCTCCGACGACACATTCGCCCGACTGAACTTCGCCCCCGCCGAACGGGTCCAAGTGCCGCAAACCTACCGCTGGCCGATGATCGAAGGCCTCTCCGGCCTGATCCGCGTCCGCCGCCGGCAGGATCGCGGCGTGCGCGAGATCGGCACGAAATTCCCCCGCCTCCTGCAGAACACCGACCCGGCGGCGTCCTCCAGCGGGGCAAAGCTGAAAGCCATCCTGCGCGATCCGCTGGGCTTCCTCGTCTACGGCTTCATCGCGCTATGCGTGCGCCTTCCCGGCGGAAAGGGCGACTGGGCGCGGGGGCGATAAGTACGCACGCCCGGAAACATCGCTGACTTCACAGGACGGCACCTGCGCGGAACAAGGGCGAAGCCCGCCGCGCATCGCTGGGCCGTCCCACGGCACGGCGATTTGGCCATCGAAGCGCCACGCTCTCAGGTTCGAAGTGCTCGGCAGGCATAAATTGCCCATCACCAATGTTGGTTCGCCGCACCACGGCCCACCGATGCCCGGCGCCTCACCGTCAGGGCTGATCCACCGCCGCCCGGAAATGCCCCGCCAGCCTCTCCGCCTCCCGGTACATGTCATGCCGCTCCAGCACCCTCGCCCGCCCGGCACGTCCCAGCTCGGCCCGCGCCTCCGCCGGCATCGCCGCCAGCGCCTCCACCGCCTCGGCCAGCGCCGCGTCATCCCCCGCCGGCACCAGCCAGCCGGTCACGCCGTCTTGCACCAGTTCCGGAATGCCCGCCACGTAGGTGGCAATCACCGGCCGCCCCGCCGCCATCGCCTCCATGATCACCATCGGCAGCCCCTCGGCGAAGCTCGGCAGCACCAGCGCATGACACCCCGCCAGCGCATCCCGCACCTCCGCCTCGGTCTGCCACCCGGCCAGCGTCACCTGCCCCTCAAGCCCGCGCGCCGATATCTCCGCCTCCAGCGCCCCGCGCAGTTCGCCATCGCCGATCAGCGTCAGGTGCACATCCGCACCGGCCACCCGGCCCATCACCGGCATCAGGATCAACTGCCCCTTCTGCTCCGACAGCCGCCCGATATTCACCAGCCGCAAGGCCCCTTCCGGCATCGGCCCCGGCTCCGGAAACGCCTCCGGGTCGATCCCGCAATGCACCACCTTCACTCGGTCCCACGCCTCATGCGGCAGCCACCGGCACAATTGGCTCCGCCCGTAGGAACTGACCGCGACGGTAAACGCCGCCCGCTCCATCTTTTTTGCCAGCGACAGGGAATGCACCGCGTCGAACTCCTCCGGCCCGTGCACGGTGAAGCTATAGCCCGGCCCGCCCAGCAGCCTGACCAGCATCGCCACGGCGGCGGCATTGGTGCCGAAATGCGCGTGCATATGCTCGACGCCCTTCACCAGCCGCAGCACATGGCAAGCCTCCACAAGGTAAACGAGATGCCGCAACCGCCCCGCGGGCGACACCCGGCCCAGCTCCAGCGCCCCCTTCAGCGCCGCGAAAAACGCCCCCGGCCGCCCCAGCATCGCCGCCAGAAGCGAGACCAGCAGCGCACCCTTGCCCGCCTCCAGCACATACTGTGTCCGCCCCTGCTCCGCCCGGTCCTGCGGATCCTTCAGCGGCACGTCCCCCCGCCGCATCGCGATCCGCTCCACCGACAGGCCCAGCCGCTCGAGCCCCTTCAGCTCGCGCCGGATGAAGCTTTGCGACGGTTGCGGATAGGTGTTCAGGATATAGGCGATTTTCACGGGCGACACCGGACGAGGGATATTTCCGCCTCACGCTACAGCCGCCACGACCTCAAGAAAAGGCGCGACATCAGGGACATACCCCACGGCCCCGCGCCCGTGTGCAATTGACCACGCCACCGCCTGCCCGTAGCGTGCGAAAAGGCACGCAACAGGCATCCGGTCACCCCTACTGATGAAACGCATCCTCCATGCATTCCAGGGCGCGACCCTGACCGGCCGGATCCTGCGCAGCACGTCCTGGGTCGTGGTGGGCTATGGCGGCGCACAGGCCATCCGCCTCGGCTCGAACCTGATCCTGACCCGCATCCTCTTCCCCGAGGCGTTCGGGATCATGGCGCTCGTCACCATGGTCACCGTCGGGCTGATGATGTTCTCGGACATGGGCATCGGCCCGGCCCTGGCGCGCAGCCCGCGCGGCGACGACCCGGAATTCCTCAACACCGCGTGGTCACTCCAGCTCATCCGCGGCTTTGCCCTCTGGCTCGTCACGCTGGCGCTGGCCTACCCCTTCGCAGACCTCTACGGCTACGAGGAACTGGCGCTCTACCTCCCCGTCGCCGGGCTCTCGCTCGTCCTCACCGGGTTCTTCCCCACCCGCATGGAGCTTGCCCGCCGCCACCTGCAGATGGGCCGCGCCACCATGCTCGACCTCACGAGCCAGCTTCTGGGCCTCGCCATCATGGTGCTGCTCGCGCTCTGGACCCGCTCGGTCTTCGCCCTCGTGGTGGGCAGCGTGCTGACCAACCTGATCAAGCTTCTGGTCATGTGGTACGGCCTGCCCGGCCGCCGCGACCGCTTCCAGATCGAGAAACCGGCGCTCACCGAGCTGGTCAGCTTCGGCAAGTGGATCTTCCTCGGCACCGCCTTCGCCTTCGTCAGCACACAGGGCGACAAGGCGGTCCTCGGCAAACTCCTCAGCCTCGAGATGCTGGGCATCTACAATATCGGCTTCTTCCTCGCCAGCTTCCCCATGGCGCTGGGGCAGGCGGTGGCGCAGGACCTGCTGATCCCGATCTACCGCAACAAGCCCCCCGCCGAATCCGAGGCCAACCGTCGCAAACTGCAACAGATGCGCGCCCTGCTCACCGGCGGGCTCTGCGCACTGCTGCTGCTGATGGCCTATGCGGGGCCCCCGCTCGTCGACTTCCTCTACGACGCCCGCTATATCGAGGCCGGGCCGATCATCGTGATCATGGCCTGCGGCTTCCTGCCCAAGATCATCGGCATGAGCTATGACCAGGCGGCGCTGGCGGCGGGCGACTCCCGCAGGGTGTTCTTCCTGACCGGCCTCCGCTCGACACTGCAGATCGTGCTGCTGATCCTCGGGCTGCACTGGTTCGGGCTGGTGGGCGGCGTCGCCTCCTACGGCGTCGCCATGGTGCTGGCGCATCCCATCCTGATCGCCCTCGGCCTGCGCCACAAAGCGTGGGACCCGCTGCACGACATCATAAGCTTCACCCTCGCCGGGCTGCTGGCGGCCGGCGCCATCTGGCTCCACTGGGACGCGCTGCTGGGCATCTCCTCGATCCCCGTCGGCTGACGCCTCAGAACGCCCGCCGGCGCCCCCGGAACGCCCGCATCAGCATCGACCGCCGCTTGCTGGGCGGCGCCTCGGGAATGACCGCCACCGGCGCAAAGCCAAGGTCGCGCTCCATCACCGCGGCGCTGCGGATGACCGGGTTCATCAGGTCCAGCAACAGCGCGATACCGAACGCCACCATCAGGCTCGCGAACGCCCCCAGCACGGCGAATTTCGTCCGCGACGGGGTCGACGGGTAATCCGGCCACGAGGCCGGCTCCAGCACGCTCAGATGCTCCGACTGCCCCTCCGATTCAAGCTGGAACCCGATCTCGGCGGCCTTGCGGCTTTCGCTCACGCTGGCCAGCTCTTCCCTCTTCGTCTCCAGCATACGTGTCAGCCGGGTCAGCTCCGCCTGCAGGGCCGGGTCGATCTCGCCCGCGGCCGACACGGTCGCAAGGCTCTCGCTCAGGTAATCGCGCTGCTCGGTCAGGTCGTTGAGCCGGGCGATGTTCTCATCCCTTTCCCGCTCTTCCAGCCGCGTCAGATTGCCGTCCCCGGCCTCCCGCTCGAGCTGCCGCTCCAGCACGATCATCTGCCGCTCGACCGACAGGATCTCGGCCCGCAGCGCCTCGATCTCGCGCTCCTGCGAGGCGCGCGCGCCCTCCTCGGGCATCCCGTTCTGCCGCCGGAAATTGGCCAACCTCTCTTCCAGGTCGGCCACCTCGGCCTCCAGCCGGCTCTGCCGCAGGGTGAAGAACGACAGCGTCTCCTCGGCCCGCTCCAGCCGCTTGTTCTGGCTCAGGTCCACCGTCCGGCGGGTCACTTCCTGCGCCAGCGCCTGCGCGGTCTCGCGGTCGCCCCATGTCGCCGTCACCCGCACCAGCGAAATCGCCCCGTCGCCCGTGGTGCCCGTCCGCGCCGCGGCCACGCCCGATACGCTCAGCGACCGGCGCAGAACCGACACCTTCTCGCTGTCCGGCAAACCCGCAAGCTCGTCCAGCACGCCCACCTCGGCGGCCATGTCGAGGATCGCGTCATGCGACATCACCCGCTGTTCGACGATCTGCAACTGCCGCGCATCCGCCCCCGACACGGTCGGCGGGGCCAGCGCGTCGGCCACCTTGGCATCCTCGACCTGCAACACCGCCTGCGAAGTATATTCATGCGCCTGCGACAGCGCGTAGAGCAGCGCGGCCACACAGCCCAGAACCGTCAGCCGCACGATCAGCCAAAAGCGGCGGCGCACCATGTCGCGAAGTTCGTCAATCCAGTCCGAAAGGCTCATCAGATACGTCCTAACCTGTCACGAAGTCACTCGTTACCAAACACCACCGGCGCGCCCCGCGCCGGCCGGCCTCACCGCCGCCGCGCCTTCTTGCGCGGCAGCCGCCCCCGGTTCAGCACCACGCCCAGCAACGGCACCCGACCGTTCAGCATCTTCTGGCACTGGGCGATATCCTCGGCCACCGTCTTGGTGCCGTCGACCACCAGAAGCACACCATCGACCTGCGGCAGGAAGGCCAGCACGTCGTCATACTCCAGAAGCGGCGGCATGTCGCACAGTATCACGTCGGGCGTCAGCCCGCCGGTGATCTCGTCCAGCACGTCGGCCGTGCTCTGGCTCTGCAACAGCTCCGAGGGGTTCTCCGGCACGTCGGAATTCAGCCCCACGGCCAGGTTCTCGCCATAGCGCTCCAAGTAGTCGTAATACGCCACCTCTCCGCCCAGCAGCGCGGCCATGCTCTGCACCGGCTTGTGGCCCAGCGCCTCGCCCAGTCCGGGCTTGCGCTGGTTGAGGTCCAGCAGCACCGTCGTCACGTCCGGGATGGCCGCCATGCTGAGCGCGAGGTTGAGCGTAGTATAGGTGGTCCCGCAGCCCGAGGTCGGCGCGGTCACCGCGACCCGGCCGATCCCGTGCGACTTCATCGTCTGCAGAAGCTGGGTGCGCAGCGTGTCGGTGGCCTGCTTGACGCTGTCCGACCGGCTCCGCAGCTTCAGCGCGGCACTCTGATGCCCGCGCCATGCGGGCTTCAGGATTTGCCACGAGCCAAGCTCGAGAAGGTCCGTTCCGGTCTGCATCATCCGGTCTCCGTCATCCTCTTCGCCCCCTGCCGACCGCACGACCATGGCCCCGCCAGTGGCGCCCGGGCCCGGCGCGACGACCGGTGCGGCGCCGGCCTCGATGGCCTCGGCGCCCAGAAGAGAATGCTTCAGCTTGCGGTCAAACGGCAAGCCCGGTTCGGGCGCAGGGCCGGAACCGGTGTCCTGATCGTCTCTCGGGCCCTTTGATTTTGCCCAGTCGAACGACACTTGGTACCTCTCGAACATCTTCCATCCATTCCTTCCGGCCCGACCCCTCGGGCACGCCCCCACCCCCTTTTTACTTCAATGGCCGGTCCGCCTCAGGACCACGCCGATCGTCTGCCACAGCACCCTGGCATCCTTCGGCAGCGACAGCTCGGCATCATAGGCGGCATCGTAATGCGCCCGGTCGGCGAACGAGCTTTCGTTGCGGCGATCGACCTGCCAGTAGCCGGTGATCCCCGGCCGCACCGCGAAGTAATGCTGCGGGTCGCCGTAAAGCGGCAACTGGTCCGGCATCATCGGGCGCGGGCCGACGAGGCTCATCTCGCCCTTCAGGACATTCCACAATTGCGGCAGCTCGTCCATCGACGTCATCCGCAGCAGCGCGCCCACGCGGGTGATCCGCGGATCCTTCTTCAGCTTCTGCGACACGTCCCATTCGCGCTTCAGCACCGGGTCGGCCGCCAGCAGGTCGTTCAGCTTCTTGTCCGCGTCGCGCACCATCGTGCGCAGCTTCAGGATCGAGAAGCGCTCGCCGTTCAGGCCCAGCCGCGGCTGGCGATAGAACGGGTTGCCCCCCTCGAGGAACAGCAGGCAGGCCGCGACGGCGACCAACGGCAGGTAGATCGGCACGAAGACCAGCACCAGAAGGATGTCGAGGGCCCGCTTGCCCGCGAGGCGATAGACCGAACGCCGCCGCGGCAGGTCGACCGCCCCCGCCGACGCGGCTGCGGGGGCCCTTGCCGCCGCGTCCAGACCCCGGATCGCTGCGGGCGCAGCCACCCGGGCCGGAGCAGAATGAAGATAAAGATCAGCAGCCACGTCACACCCCAACTGATTACACAAACACACTCGAACAGAGACGAAACCGCGCGGATCGAACCGGCCCGCAAGGCCCCGCATCCAGACACAAACCCACCACCCCGGCCGCGATCGGTGCGGCCGGCCAAACTTACCAACTCGGGCAGCGGTCCCCATTTAAGGCGGAATTTCGCCTTGAACTTGACACAATTGAACCTAACGGAACCCCGAAAATCTTAAACTTTCTAAATGGAAACAGTTTGTTTCCTTATACTTTAACACTCCCTGTACGTCCTTGTAAATAAACCATTTTTGCATTAACCATGGCAGTCAACCTGACGTTAATGCACGCCTTTCGCGCAGAAGTGGTGTTCTCGCTGCCGGGCATAAAAGGCCAAATCTGGCCAGATTGTGCATTCTGGCCCAAAAGCTGCCACATTTCTCCGCCCGATTCCCTGCCCCTACGTCAGCCCCGACCCGGGAATGTGGCCGCCCCGCAGCACCCCCTTGCCCGCTCCCGCCCGCAGGAGGGCTCTTGCAGCCGGTGCCGAATGGCCACTAGAACCGGGAACAGCGACCATCCGAAAGGGCGACACCCCGTGACCTCCGACACCAACCGCAGCCTCTGGCGGACCACCGCGACCGACCCCGTACCGTCGACCCGGTTCGATGCCGATGCCGAGGCCGACGTCGCCGTGATCGGCGGCGGCTTCACCGGCTGCGCGGCGGCGCTCGACGCCGCCCGCCGCGGCGCCGCGGTCACTGTGTTCGAGGCCGATACCGTGGGCCACGGCGGCTCGGGCCGGAATGTCGGGCTGGTCAATGCCGGGCTCTGGCTCCCCCCGGACGAGATCATCGCCCATGCCGGCGAATCCGACGGCATGCGCCTGATGTCCGCGCTGGCCGAGGGCCCGTCGACGGTCTTCGACATCATCGAGCGCGAAGGCATCGACTGCGAGGCCACCCGCGCCGGCACCCTGCATCTCGCCCACGCCCCCTCGGGCCTCGACGACCTGCGCGAACGCTTCCGGCAAGGCAACCGCCTCGGCGCCCCGATCCAGCTTCTCGACGCCGAGGAAACCGCCCGCCGCACCGGCACCACCCGGTTCCACGGCGCCCTCTGGGATCCCCGCGCCGGCACCATCCAGCCGCTCGCCTATTGCCGCGGCCTCGCCCGCGCGGCCATCGCCGCCGGGGCCCATATCCACGAGAACACCCCCGTCACCCGCCTCAGCCGCGACAGCGACACCTGGGTGATCGAGGCCGCGGGCCACCGCCTCCGCGCCCGCCACCTGCTGCTGGCCACCAACGCCTACCACCGCGAGGTCAGGGGCGCCGCCGCCCCCGGCTTCGTGCCCGTCTGCTTCAGCCAGTTCGCCACCGCCCCCCTGCCCGACAGCCTGCGCGAAAATATCCTGCCGGGCGGCGAGGGCTGCTGGGACACGGCGCTGGTGATGTCCTCCTTCCGGATGGACAAGGCCGGCCGCATGATCGTCGGCGGCATCGGCGACGCCACCGGCCCCGCCAGCCCGATCCACGCCGCCTGGGCCCGCCGCAAGCTGCGCGAGGTCTACCCCGAACTGGCCGACCAGCCCTTCGAGCACTCATGGAGCGGCCGCATCGCCATGACCAGCGACCACATCCCCAAGATCGTCTCCTTCGGCCCCAACGCGCTGGCGGTCTTCGGCTATTCCGGCCGCGGCATCGCGCCGGGCACCCTCTTCGGCACCGCCGCCGCCAAGGCGCTCCTGACCGACGACCCCTCGCACCTGCCCCTGCCGGTCACCACCGGCCATGCCGAGCGCTTCACCACGATCCGGCAGGCCTATTACGAAACCGGCGCCGCCCTCACCCACCTGACCAAGCCGCTGCCATTCACGTGAGCGGCGGGCCGGCACTCCGGGCCGTCACAAGATCCCCCGCAACCACCCGGTGAACTTCTCCAGCGGCGGCCGCACCGCCGCCTCCGACGGCCAGACAAGGTAATACCGCCCCTCCACAAGGCTCGCCTCCCCGTAGGGCACCACCAAGGTCTGCCGCTCCAGCTCCACCTGCGCCAGGTAATCCGGCAACAGCGCCACCCCCATCTCGTGCACCGCCGCCTGCGTCATCGTCGCGAACTGGTCCACCAGCATCCCCGTCACGCTGCCCACCTCGACCCCATGCGCCGCAAACCACTGCTCCCACGCCCCCGGCCGCGTCTCGAGTTGCAAGAGCGGCAAATCCAGCAAATCCGCCGCAGACCCCAGCGGCTCCGGCGCCAGCCGGGGCGAGCACACCGGCACCACCCGCTCCTCCCGGATCGGCAAATACTCCACATCCTGCCAGTCCCGCCCCCCGAAATGGATCGCCGCATCGAAACTCTCCTGCCCGAAGTCGAACGGCGCCAGCCGCGTCGACAGGTTCACCGTCACCTCCGGATGCGCCCGTGCGAAATCCTGCAGCCGCGGCGCCAGCCAGTGCATCCCGAAGGCCGGCAAGATCGCAAGGTTCAGCCCGCCCCCCGTCGGATTCGCCTTCAACTCCAGCGAGGCATGCGCCAGGTCGCGCAGGTATTTCCGCACCTTCCGGCAGTAATCCTCCGCCGCCGGCGTCAGGTGTAGACGTGTCCCCCGCCGCTGCACCAGCGTCGTGCCCAACTGCCCCTCAAGCACCTTCAACTGCCGGCTCACCGCGCTATGGGTCAGCGACAGCTCCTCCGCCGCCGCGCTGGCGCTTCCCAGCCGGTCCACCGCCTCCAATGCCAGAAGCGAACTGATCGAGGGCAAAAAGCGGCGCGGCGTCAGCATTGTGAGTTTTTCTCCAGGTTATGTCAGCTAGTTTCGCTTTTCCTTTCCCGAGATTCCACCCAAATTGCGCGCAAACGCGTCAAACAGGGCCCCGCACCACCATGACGAAAGCGAACAGTTCCGCCCCCCACCGCCCGGCCGACCGCCTGTCGGGCATCGCCCTGTCCGAAATCGTCCAGGTCTCCGAGCGCGCCCGCCAGATGCGCGCCGAGGGCCGCGACGTCATCGCGCTCAGCACCGGCGAGCCCGATTTCCCCACCCCGCCCGAGGTGATCGAAGCCGCCCACAAGGCCGCGCTCTCGGGCCAGACCCGCTACACCCCCACCGCCGGCACGCCCGAGCTGCGCGCCGAGATCGCCCAGCAATCCGGCACCGCGCCCGCCAATGTCATCGTCTCCACCGGCGCCAAGCAGGTGCTGGCCAACACCATGCTCGCCACGCTGAACCCCGGCGACGAGGTCATCATGCCCGCCCCCTTCTGGACCAGCTATGCCGACATGGTGCGCATGGCGGGCGGCACGCCGGTCGTCCTGCCCTGCCCGCTTTCGCAGGGCTTCAAGCTGACGCCCGAGCAACTGGCCGACGCCATCACGCCCAACACCCGCTGGCTGATGCTGAACTCACCCTCCAACCCCTCCGGCGCCATCTACACGGCCGGGGAATACGCCCAACTGGCCGATATCCTCGCCGCCCACCCCCATGTCTGGATCGTCGCCGACGAGATCTACGAACATCTCAGCTACACCCCCTTCACCAGCTTCGCCGAGGCCGCGCCGCAGCTCCGCGACCGCGCCCTCATCGTCAACGGCGTCTCGAAAGCCTGGTCCATGACCGGCTGGCGCATCGGCTGGGGCATCGGCCCGGCCGAGCTGATCCGCGACATGACCGCCGTGCAGGGCCAGACCACCTCCGGCGCCCCCTCCGTCTCGCAGGCCGCGGCGCTCGCCGCCCTGCAATCCGACCGGCAAATCGTCGAGGACCGCCGCGCCACCTTCCTTGCCCGTCGCGACGCCACCATCGACGGCCTCAACGCCATCCCCGGCCTCACCTGCCCGGCCCCCGACGGCGCCTTCTACGCCTTCCCCGATTGCTCCGCCCTCATCGAAACCCGGTTCGACAACGACGCCGCCCTCTGCCAGTGGCTGCTGGAAGAAACCGGCGTCGCCCTCGTTCCCGGCCGCGCCTTCGGGATGCCGGGCCATGTGCGCCTGTCCTTCGCCTACGCCGAATCCCAGATCCGCGAGGCGCTCGCCCGCATGAAAACCGCCATCGACCGGTTGACCTCCACCCCCGCCCCGGCCTTCGCTGGCCACAGCGGCTGACGACAGAGCGAGGCGCCCCGATGGACAGAGCCCAGATCGTACATGACAACTTCCTGCGCCGCGTGGCCGCGGGCGACCTCCCCGCAGGCGCCCCCCCGGCCGACGGCCTGAGCCGTTCGGAAGCCGTCTCCCTCTTCCGCTCCCAATGCCTCTCCCGCGCCCTCGACCGGCACAGCCGCGCCATGCAGAAGGCGGGCCAGGGCTACTACACCATCGGCTCCTCGGGGCACGAAGGCATGGCCGCCATCGCCGCCGCCACGCGCCCCACCGACCCGGCCTTCCTCCATTACCGCGACGCCGCCTTCCAGATCGCCCGCGGCGCACAGGTGCCGGGCCAGACCACCACGTGGGACATGCTCCTCTCCTTCGCCTGCTCCGCCGAAGACCCGATCTCCGGCGGCCGCCACAAGGTGCTGGGCTCCAAAGCGCTCAACATCCCCCCGCAAACCTCCACCATCGCCAGCCACCTGCCCAAGGCCGTCGGCGCCGCCTATGCCATCGGGCTGGCCAAACGCCGCCCGCCCGAACACCGCCACTATGCCGAGGATGCCATTGCCATCTGCTCCTTCGGCGACGCCTCGGCCAACCACTCCACCGCGCAGGGCGCCTTCAACACGGCCGGCTGGACATCCTACCAGTCGATCCCCCTGCCCCTCCTCTTCGTCTGCGAAGACAACGGCATCGGCATTTCCGTCAAGACCCCCAAGGGCTGGATCGCTGCCGGCTTCGCCCACCGCCCGGGCCTGAAATACTTCTCCTGCGACGGGCTCGACATCTTCGACACCTACCGCGCGGCCCGGGAAGCCGCCCACTACGTCCGCACCCGCCGCAAGCCCGCCTTCCTCCATGTCCGCACCGTCCGCCTCTACGGCCACGCCGGCGCCGACATGCCCACCACCTACATGCCGAAATCCGAGGTCGAGGCCGAAGAGGCCAACGACCCCCTTCTCCACTCCGTCCGCCTCCTCTCCCAATCCGGCGCGCTGGAGCCGCAACAGGCGCTCGACATCTACAACGACACCTGCACCCGCGTCGAACGCGTGGCGGAGGAGGCCATCACCCGCCCCCGCCGCAAAACCGCCTCCGACGTCATGGCCAGCCTGATCCCCCCGGCCCGCCCCTGCAAACCCACCAACGGCCCCGACGCCGCCACGCGCGAAGCCGCCACGCGCGAAGCCGCCCTCGGCCCCGACCTCAAGGCGCAATCCGAGCCCCAGATCATGTCCCGCCTTATCAACTGGGCGCTCACCGACCTGATGCTCGAACATGGCGAAATCGTCATGATGGGCGAGGATGTGGGCCGCAAGGGCGGCGTCTACGGCGTCACGCAAAAGCTCATCACCCGCTTCGGCCCCGACCGCGTGATCGACAGCCTGCTCGACGAGCAATCCATCCTCGGCCTCGCCATCGGAATGGCCCAGAACGGCTTCACCCCGATCCCGGAAATCCAGTTCCTCGCCTACCTCCACAACGCCGAAGACCAGATCAGGGGCGAGGCCGCCACCCTGCCCTTCTTCTCCAACGGCCAGTTCACCAACCCGATGGTGATCCGCATCGCCGGCTTGGGCTATCAGAAGGGCTTCGGCGGGCATTTCCACAACGACAACTCCGTCGCCGTCATCCGGGACATCCCCGGCATAATCCTCGCCTGCCCCTCCAACGGCGCCGATGCGGCCCGGATGCTGCGCGAATGCGTCCGCCTCGCGCGCGAGGAACAGCGCGTCGTCGTCTTCCTCGAACCCATCGCCCTCTACCCCATGCGCGACCTGCATGACGAGAAAGATGGCGGCTGGATGACCACCTATCCCGAGCGCGGCGAAACCATCCCCTTGGCCTCCGTCGGCACCCATGGCGACGGCACCGACCTCGCCATCGTCAGCTTCGCCAACGGCCACTACCTCTCCCGCCAGGCCGCCAAACGCCTCGAGGCCGACGGCATCACCACCCGCACCATCGACCTCCGCTGGCTCTCCCCCCTGCCGGAAGAGGCGCTGCTCGACGCCATCAAGGGCGCCAAGCGCGTCCTCATCGTGGACGAGACCCGCCGCACCGGCGGCATCGCCGAGGCGCTGATGGCCCTGATCTCCGAGCGCACCAACCTCCCCCACGCCCGCCTCACCGCCGAGGACAGCTTCATCGCCACCGGCCCCGCCTACGCCGCCACCATGCCCTCGGTCGACAGCATCGTCGACGCGGCCACGAACCTCGTGAGGGGCAAGACATGAAAACAGCCGTCATCATCTGCCCCGGCCGCGGCACCTACAACAAAGCCGAACTCGGCTACCTCTCCCGCCACTTCCCCGACGCGGGCCTCCTCGCCAAGTTCGACGCAATCCGCGAGAACGCCGACCAAAAACCGCTGACCGCCCTCGACGGCGCCGCCCGCTTCTCGCCCTCCGAATTCTCTCGCGGCGACAACGCCGCCGGCCTGATCTACGCGGCCACGCTGGGCGACTTCCTCTCAATCAACACAGAACAAATCCGCCCCGTCGCCGTCACCGGCAACTCGATGGGCTGGTACTCCGCGCTCGCCTGCGGCGGCGCCACCACGCCCGAGAACGGCTTCGAGATCGCCAACACCATGGGCACGCTGATGAACGAGGCCCTGATCGGCGGCCAACTCGTCTATCCCTTCCTCGGCAACGACTGGCGCCCCGACCTCGCCCGCAAATCCGAGCTTCTGCAGCAGGTCGCCGACATCGACACCCGCGACGACCACACCCTCGCCCTCTCCATCAACCTCGGCGGCATGCTCGTCCTCGCCGGCGACACCAACGGCCTCAAGGCCTTCGAACAAGCCGTCCCCAAAATCGACGACCGCTTCCCGATGCGCCTCAAGGGCCACGCCGCCTTCCACACCCACCTGCAACGCCCCGTCGCCGAAAAGGGCCGCGCCGCCCTGCCGCAATCCCTCTTCACCCAGCCCGACCTCCCCCTCATCGACGGCCGCGGCGCCATCTGGTGGCCCGGCGCCACGGACACCGCCGCGCTCCACGACTACACGCTCGGCCACCAGGTCACCGAACCCTACGATTTCACCCGCGCCATCACCGTCGCGGCCCGCGAATTCGCCCCCGACCTCTTCATCGTCACCGGCCCCGGCACCACATTGGGCGGGGCGGTGGCGCAATCGCTGGTCCTCGCCAACTGGCGCGGGATCGGCAGCAAACAGGACTTCACCCAACACCAGAACGCCACGCCCCTTCTGGCCGGCATGGGTCATGCCGACCAGCGCGCGTGGGTCACGAAAGGAGACGCCAAATGAACCACCAAGACGCCCTCACCGCAGCCGGCCTCACCGAGAAGGACCTCACCGGCGGCACCCTCGCCGTCCGCTCGCCCATCGACGGGGCCGAGGTGGCGAAGATCCACGAAACCCCCGCCGACAAGATGCCCGAGGTGATCGACCGCGCCCAAAAGGCGTTCAAGCAATGGCGCACCGTTCCCGCCCCGCAACGCGGCGAGCTTGTCCGCCTCCTCGGCGAAGAGCTTCGCAACGCCAAGGAAGAGCTCGGCGCCATCGTCACGCTCGAGGCCGGCAAGATCACCTCCGAAGGCCTAGGTGAAGTGCAGGAGATGATCGACATCTGCGATTTCGCCGTCGGCCTCTCGCGCCAGCTCTACGGCCTCACCATCGCCTCCGAGCGCCCCGGCCACCGCATGTCGGAAACCTGGCACCCGATGGGGCCCTGCGGCGTCATCACCGCTTTCAACTTCCCCGTCGCACCGTGGTCGTGGAACGCGGCCCTTGCGCTGGTCTGCGGCGACCCGGTGATCTGGAAACCGTCGGAAAAGACCCCGCTGACCGCGCTGGTCACCCAGCGCATCTTCGATCGCGCGCTGGCCCGCTTCGGGTCCGACGCGCCGGCCGACCTGCTTCAGGTTGTCATCGGCGGAGCCGACATCGGCGAAGCCCTCGTCAACAGCCGCGACGTGCCCGTCCTCTCGGCCACCGGCTCCACCCGCATGGGCGCCGTCGTCGGGCCCAAGGTGCAGGCCCGCTTCGGCCGCCCGATCATGGAGCTTGGCGGCAACAACGCCATGATCGTCGCCCCCTCCGCCGATCTCGACATGGCGGTGCGCGCCATCGTCTTCTCGGCCGTCGGCACCGCCGGCCAGCGCTGCACCTCGCTGCGGCGACTGATCGTGCATCACTCGATCCGCGAGGAACTGACCGAGAAGCTGAAACAGGCCTACGCCTCGCTCACCATCGGCGATCCGCGCACCGAGGGCACCCTCGTCGGCCCCCTGATCGACGAGACCGCCCGCAAGGCCATGACCGCCGCGCTCGAGGCCGCCCAATCCGAAGGCGGCACCGTCCATGGCGGCGGCGATGCCAAGGGCGTCGACGGCGGCATCTACGTATCCCCCGCTCTGGTCGAAATGCCCCGCCAGACCGAAACCGTGCAGACCGAAACCTTCGCGCCGATCCTCTACGTCATGGGCTACGATACGCTCGAGGAGGCCATCGAGCTGCAGAACGACGTGCCGCAAGGCCTCTCCTCCTGCATCTTCACCCTGAACGTGCGCGAGGCGGAAACATTCCTGTCGGCGGTCGGCTCCGACTGCGGCATCGCCAACGTCAATATCGGCCCCTCCGGCGCCGAGATCGGCGGCGCGTTCGGCGGCGAGAAGGAAACCGGCGGCGGCCGCGAAAGCGGCTCGGACGCCTGGAAAGGCTACATGCGCCGCCAGACCTCGACGGTGAACTACTCCTCCGAACTCCCGCTGGCCCAGGGCGTGAAGTTCGACATCTGAGGGGCCTGTGGATGGAACGGTGATCCATCCGCCGGAACCGCCAAATCCCCAGATGAACCCCGGCTCAAGGTCGGGGTTCTTCAATTCTGGCTTTTCACGATCCCACCGAAAGCCACCAATCCGGGCAGCGCCCGACCGCGGGTGGGCGCACCAACGCCCATGATGGTTGATTTATCGCGCAGCCCGCATCTGACGATGGCTCTGCATGTATCCATCGCAGAAGCGCCCGCCCGGGGGGCGGTCGGGCGCTGCCCGGCGGCGAGCCCCGGGGTCGCCTTGACTCCGGGCACAGCAACTTCTTCGCCCCCCCCAAAAAAAACCTCCCCCTAGACAAACCTGTCCAGCCATGCTCTGACCATTGGACATAACTGTATAGACTCCGCCCGCGAGTCGCTGCACCGCGGCGGACCAGCACAGGGAGCGTGCCATGAAATCTCACTACCGCGTCGTTGTCATCGGCGGGGGCGTCGTCGGCGCCTCCGTTCTCTACCACCTTGCCCGCGAAGGCTGGTCCGATGTCTGCCTGATCGAACGCTCCGTTCTGACCGCCGGGTCAAGCTGGCACGCCGCCGGCGGTTTCCACGCGCTCAACGCCGACCCCAACATCGCCGGGCTTCAGGCCTACACCATCGACCTCCTCTCCGAGATCGAAAAGGAATCCGGCCAGTCCGTCGGCATGCACATGACCGGCGGCATGACGCTCGCGGGCACCCCCGACCGCTGGGAATGGCTGCAATCGGCCTACCGCACCTTTCAGTCGATCGGCATCGAGGATGTCCACCTCATCACGCCGGAGGAGGCGGGCGAGCTCTGCCCGATCATGTCCACCCACGGCATCTTGGGGGGCATGTGGGCCGAGCGCGAGGGCTATATCGACACAACCGGCACCGTCCACGCCTACGCGGGCGCGGCCAAGAAACGCGGCGCGCAGGTGATCGAGCACAACCGCGTGCTCGAGCTGAACCAGACCGCCGAGGGCTGGGAAGTCGTCACCGAGAAAGGCACCATCCAGACCGAACACGTGATCAACGCCGCCGGCCTCTGGGCCAAGCAGGTCGGCCGCATGGCGGGCATCGAACTGCCCGTCTCGCCCCTCAACCACCACTACCTCATCACCGACACCATCCCCGAGATCGCCGCGCTCGACAGGGAACTGCCCCTCGTCGTCGACCTCGAAGGCTTTACCTACATGCGGCAGGACCAGAAGGGCATGCTGCTCGGCATCTACGAGATCGACCACCAGCACTGGATGATGGACGGCGCCCCCTGGGAATACGGGTTCGAGCTGCAACAGGAAGACCCCGACCGCATCGAGAACGAACTGACCCTCGGCTTCCAGCGCTACCCCGTCCTGCAGGAGGCCGGCATCAAGTCCTGGGTCAACGGCGCCTTCACCTTCTCGCCCGACGGCAACCCGCTCGTCGGCCCCGTGCGCGGCAAGCCCGGCTACTGGTGCGCCTGCGCCGTGATGGCGGGCTTCCTGCAAGGCGGCGGCGTGGGCAAGTCGCTTGCCGAATGGATCATCCACGGGGAGCCGGAAGCGGATGTCTTCGGCATGGATGTCGCCCGCTACGGCGACTTCGCCGAGAACAAGGAATTCATCCGCCAGACCACGGGCCAGTTCTACACCCGCCGCTTCGTGATGACCTACCCCAACGAACAGCTCCCCGCCGGCCGCCCGCTCAAGATGGCCCCGGCCTATACCGACATGACCGCCGCCGGCGCCCGCTGGGGCGCAAGCTGGGGGCTGGAGCTGCCCCTCTACTTCGCCCCCTCCGAGGATTTCGAGGAAAGACCCACCCTCAAACGCTCCAACGCCTTCCCCATCGTCGCCGAGGAATGCAAGGCGGTGCGCGACACCGCCGGCCTGCTCGACATCTCTGGCTTCTCCCGCTTCGAGGTCAAGGGCGAGGGCGCCGAGGCGTGGCTCGACCACCTCCTCGCCTCCAAGCTCCCCGCGCCGGGCCGCGCCAAACTCGCCCCCATGCTGGCGCCGGATGGCCGCCTCAAGGGCGACCTCACCGTCTTCAACTGGGGCGACGGCACGTGGTGGCTCATGGGCTCCTACTACCTGCGCGAATGGCACATGCGCTGGTTCCACGACCACATGGGCGAACGCGTCACCCTCCGCGACATTTCCGACGCGACCGTGGGCTTCGGCGTCTCCGGCCCCAACGCCCGCAAGATCGTCGAGAAACTCACCGATGGCCCCATCGCCGAGCTGCCCTTCATGGGCTGCGGCACCTTCGATATCGGCCTCTACCGCTGCAAGGTGGGCCGCCTCTCCGTCGCGGGCGAGCTGGGCTACGAGATCCACTGCTCCGCGGCCGAACATATCGGCCTCCGCAAGCGACTCCTCCAAGCCGGCGCCGATCTCGGCCTTCGCGAGGTCGGCTTCAACGCCCTGCTCAGCCTCCGCCTCGAAAAGAGCTTCGGCATCTGGAGCGCCGAATTCACCCAGGGCTACACCCCCGCCGAAACCGGCATGGACCGCTGGATCGCGTGGGACAAGCCCGACTTCATCGGCAAGGCGGCGGCCCAGGCCGAACGCGACAGCGGCGGCCCCTCAACCCACATCGTCACCCTCGAGATCGACGCCGAAGACGCCGACGCCTCGGGGTTCGAGCCCGTCTGGCAGAACGGCAAGCGCGTGGGTTTCGTCACCTCCGGCGGCTATGGCCACACCACCGGCAAGTCGCTCGCCATGGCCATGCTCGACCGCGCCGCCACGGCGGAAGGCACCGACCTCACCGTCCACATCGTCGGCGCCGAACGGCCCGCGAAGGTCATCGCCCCCTCGCCCTACGACCCCTCCGGCAAGGCCATGAGGGCCTAGATGGAACAGGAAACCCGAGGCCGCACCTCCCGCCGCCGCCGCGCCCGCGACGGCGGTGCAGGCGCCCCCGCCCAGCGTCAGGTCAACTACCGCCAACTCCGCAACCCCTTCCCGCAGATGGCCGTCTTCTCCGACGACCGGATCGCGGCGATGCATGACAGCGCGCTGACCATGCTCGAAGAGCTCGGCATCAAGGTCCTCCTCCCCGAGGCCCGCCAGATCTTCGCCCGCGCCGGCGCCCGCGTCGACGAGTCCAGCCAGATGGTCTACCTCGGCCGCGACATCATCGCCGAGGCGCTCTCCACCGCGCCCAAATCCATCACCGCCCGCGCCGCCACGCGCGAGCGCGACCTCCTCCTAGAACTCGGCACGCTCACCTTCCAATGCGGCGCCGGTGCCCCCCATGCCACCGATCTCGAACGCGGCCGCCGCCCCGGCACGGGCCGCGATTTCCGCGAATTCGTCCAGATCGTGCAGCATTTCGACGTCCTCCATCTCATGCCCCCCGTGGTCGAGCCGCAGGATATCGACACGCATCTCCGCCACTACTTCACCATGGAGACGCAGCTTTCCCTCTCCGACAAGCTGCCCTTCGTCTTCGCCCGCGGCACGCCGCAGGTCACCGAAAGCTTCGAGATCCTCCGCGATTTCCGCGGCCTGACCGACGCCGACTTCCAAGCCGACCCCCACTGCTACACCGTCATCAACACCAACAGCCCCCGCGTCATCGACACGCCGATGGCGCAGGGCCTCATCGACTTCGCCAAACACCGGCAACTGTCCATCGTCACCCCCTTCACCCTGATGGGCGCCATGGCCCCCATCACCGTCGCCGGCGCCGTCACCCTCTCCCATGCCGAGGCGCTCGCCGCCATCGCGCTCACCCAGATGACCAACCCCGGCGCGCCGGTCATGTACGGAACCTTCACCTCGAACGTCGACATGAAGTCCGGCGCCCCGGCCTTCGGCACGCCCGAGCATTTCAAAGCCTCCCTCGCCGCCGGCCAGATGGCCCGCCTGATCGGCCTGCCCTGGCGCTGCGCCGGCGGCTCGGCGGCCAACGTCAACGACGCGCAGGCCGCCAATGAAAGCCAGTTCGGCCTCTGGGGCTGCCTCATGGCCGGGGCAACCACGATCATCCACGCCGCCGGCTGGCTCGAAGGCGGGCTCACCGTCTCCTACGAGAAGATCATCACCGATCTGGAAGTCCTGCAGATGGTCGCCGAGATGTGCGCCGCGACCCAGGCCGGCCCGGACGAGATCGCGCTGGATGCCCACCGCGAAGTCATGCCGTCGGGCCATTTCTTCGGCTGCGCCCACACCATGGCCCGCTACCAGACCGAGTTCTACCAGCCCCTCGTCGCCGACTGGTCGAATTACGGCACGTGGGAAGAGAACGGCAGCCGCACCGCCAGCGAGCGCGCCACCGGCATCTGGAAAAAGATCCTTCAGGATGACGTGCGCCCGGCGATGGACGAGGCTAAACTCGAGGCGATGCATCGTGACATCGCCAACCGCACCGCCGCCGGCGGTGCCCCGCCGGAGAGCTGAATGAGCAAGCGAGACCTGCCGATCCTGCACCGCGACGACCCCGAGAAGGAACCGCTCGTCGGCCATGTCAAGGTGACCCGCGAAGACTGGCTCAACGTCGCCCGCGACGTGCTGGTCAGCGACGGCGTGGCCGAGGTCAAGGTGCTCGCCCTCGGCCAGCGGCTCGACGTCTCGCGCTCCAGCTTCTACTGGTATTTCAAAAGCCGCAAACACCTGCTCGAAGCCCTGCTCGAGGACTGGGAGGCGCGCAACACCCGCACCATCGTCGCCCAGTGCGAACTGCCCGCCGCCTCCATCACCGAGGCGGTCGGCAACTTCTTCAAATGCTTCCTCAACCCCGACCTATTCGACCGTGGGCTCGACTTCGCCGTGCGCGAATGGTCCCGCCGCGACGGCACCGTCCGCCAGCGCATAGACGAGGCCGACCGCTCCCGCCTTGCCGCCGTGACACAGATGTTCGAACGCCACGGCTTTACCCCCTACGAGGCCGACGTGCGCGCCCGCATCCTCTATTACATGCAGCTGGGCTACCACGCCCTCGACGTGCGCGAACCGATGCAGGCCCGCTGCGACCGGCTGGCGGGCTACCTCAAGGGCTTCACCGGGCAGGAGGCCTCCGACGAGGAACTCGCCGCCATGTTCGCCTATGCCCACGCCCAGGACGGCAAGCAGTGACACGCTACTCGGCCTTCACCCTCTTCCGCGAAGGGCTGCGCGGTCACAAGGGCTGGCCGCAGGCCTGGCGCTCGCCCGCGCCGAAACCGGAATACGACGCCATCGTCATCGGCGGCGGCGGGCATGGCCTCGCCACCGCCTATTACCTCGCCAATAACCACAAAATCACCAAGGTTGCCGTGCTCGAAAAGGGCTGGCTCGGCGGCGGCAACACCGGGCGCAACACCACCGTGATCCGCTCGAACTACTTCTACCCCGAAAGCGCCGCGCTCTACGATTTCGGCGTGAAGCTCTACGAGGGGCTGTCTCGCGACCTCAACTACAACATCATGTTCTCGCAACGCGGCATGATCGTCACCGCCCATTCCGAGCACGACATGGAAATGGCCGCCCGCCAGACCAACGCCATGCGCCTCAACGGTGTCGATGCGGAACTCCTCGACCGCGACCAGGTGCTCAAACGCATCCCGCTGGCCAACACCCGCCCCGACTGCCGCCACCCGATCCACGGCGGCGTCCTGCAACCCCGCGCCGGCACCGGGCGCCACGACGCGGTCGCCTGGGGCCTCGCCCGCGCCGCCGATGCACGCGGCGTCGACATCATCCAGAATTGCGAGGTCACGGGTTTCATCACCGAGGCCGGCCGCTGCGTCGGCGTCGAAACCTCCCTTGGCCCGATCCGCGCAGGCGTCATCGGCGCCGCCACCGCCGGCCACTCCTCCGTCATCGCGCAGATGGCGGGCCTGCAACTCCCCATCACCAGCTACGCCCTGCAAGCCTTCGTCTCCGAACCCCTCAAGCCGGTGATGGATACCGTCTGGCTCGCCCCGCCCTTCGGCACCTATTTCAGCCAGTCCGACAAGGGCGGCCTTGTCATCGGCGGCGGGCTCGACCGCGTCCCATCCTACGGCCAGCGCGGCAACCTGCCCATGCAGGAAACCGTGCTCGCGGGCCTCTCCGAAATGGTCCCGGCGCTCGCCAAGGTCAAACTCCTGCGCCACTGGGCCGGCATCGTCGACGTCACCCCGGACAGCTCGCCCATCATCGGCCCCTCCGGCCTCGACGGGCTCTACCTCAACTGCGGCTGGGGTACCGGCGGCTTCAAATCCATCCCCGCCGGCGGCTGGCTCCTCGCCCACCTGATGGCCACCGGCACTCACCACGACCTCAGCCGCCCCTTCGACCTCACCCGCTTCCCCACGGGCCGCCTCATCGACGAAGGCGCCGCCTCGGGCATCGCGCATTAGGAGGCCCTCATGCAGATCTTCACCTGCCCCTTCTGCGGCCCCCGCGACGAGCGCGAATTCCACTTCGCCGCCGAGGCCGGCAAGACCCGCCCGGACACCACCGGCGAAGTCAGCGCCGAAACCTGGGCCGCCTACCTCCACGCCCAGCGCAACGACAAGGGCCGCACACGCGAAGTCTGGATGCACCTCCCTTGCGCCGAGCTCTTCCTCATGGAACGCGACAGCGTCACCATGGAGGTCTACGCCACCCACCCCCTCCGGAAAGCGCCGCAATGACCCTCCGCCTCCCCACCGGCGGCCTCATCGACCGCTCGAAACCCCTACGTTTCACCTTCGACGGCAAACCCCACACCGGCTTCGAAGGCGACACGATCGCGTCCGCCCTGCTGGCCAGCGGCACCCGCATCCTCGGCCGCAGCTTCAAGTACCACCGCCCCCGCGGCCTCTGGGGCGCCTGGGTGGACGAGCCCAACGCCATCATGTCCGTCACCCTGAACGGCCAGACCTTCCCCAACTGCCTCGCCACCACCACATACTTGCAAGACGGCATGCAAGCCCGCGCCGTCAACGCCTGGCCCTCCGCCCGGTTCGACGTGAAAGCCGGCCTCGACCTCTTCCACCGCTGGTTCGCGGCAGGCTTCTACTACAAGACCTTCATGTGGCCCGACTGGCACCTCTTCGAACCAATGATCCGTCGCATGGCCGGCCTCGGCGCCGTCTCCCCCGACCACCTCGACACCTACAGTTCGGATCAATCCCACGACCGCTGCGACACAATCGTCATCGGCGGCGGCCCGGCGGGCCTCGCCGCGGCAGAGGCGGCGGCCCAGGCCGGGCAGGATGTCCTCCTCGTCGAAGACCACGCCGACCTCGGCGGCACCGCTCACCAACTGGCCGATATCGAAGGCATCCCCACCTCCGACTGGATCACCGCCCGCCATTCCGCCATCCAATCCGCAGGCGGCCGCATCCTCACCCACACCACCGCCTTCGGCATCTACGACCACGGCCTCGTGGGCCTCGCCCAGAACGGCCCCTTCGGCACCGCCCCCCGCCTCATCCGCCTGCGCGCCAACCGCATCATCCTCGCCACCGGCGCCATCGACCGCCCGTTGACCTTCGCCAATAACGACCGCCCCGGCATCATGGCCGTCGCCGCCGCCGCCGAATACCTCGCCCGCTACGCCACCCTCCCCGGCCGCCAGATCGCCCTCCTCGCCACCACCCCGCAGGCCGACACCCTCGCGGCCCAACTCACCCAAGCCGGCGCCAACGTGACCCGCGTCGACCCCGCCCAAAGCCCCTTAAGCGCCCGGGGCGGCAAACGCCTCACCGCCCTGCAAGCGGGCGACCGAACCCACCCAGCCGACACCATCCTCGCCTCGGGCGGGCTCACCCCGCTCGTCCACCTCTGGCGCCACGCCGGCGGCAAGCTCGACTGGTGCGAACACCGCAACGCCTTCCTCCCCGGCACGCCACCGGCGAACATGACAGCCACCGGCGCCGCCAACGGCACCTTCGAAACCGACGAAGCCCTCGAA
Organism: Roseovarius sp.; assembly: GCF_040223625.1. Classification (GTDB taxonomy): domain Bacteria; phylum Pseudomonadota; class Alphaproteobacteria; order Rhodobacterales; family Rhodobacteraceae; genus Roseovarius. Next base: position 52,558 of record NZ_JAVKFX010000067.1, read on the forward strand.
CACGCCCGCGCCACAGGCGCAGGCACCCCCACCAAACGCCCCGACCCGAAACACCACCTCACCCCCCACTGGCCCACACCGGGCAGCCCCGGCCGCCAATGGATCGACTTCCAGCATGACGTCACCCTCAAGGATGTCGAACTTGCCGCCCGCGAAAACTACACCTCCGTCGAGCACCTGAAACGCTACACAACCCTCGGCATGGCCTCCGACCAGGGCAAAACCTCCAACATGCCCGGCCTCGCCGCCATGGCCGCCATTCAGGGCCGCCCCATCCCCGAGATCGGCACCACCACCTTCCGCCCGCCCTTCGTGCCCGTGCCCATCGAAATGTACCGCGGCGCGCACAGCAAACAGCTCTGGACCCCCCTCAAGCGCCTGCCCCTCGAACCCCAACACCGCGCCTCCGGCGCCGCCCTCGGCGACTACGGCGGCTGGCTCCGCCCCGGCTGGTGCGGCAAAGGCGACCCCGCAGAGGAAGCCCAATCCGAAGCCCTGATGGCCCGCCAAACCGCCGCCATCTTCGACGCCTCCCCCTTGGGCAAGATCGAGGTCATCGGCCCCGACGCCGGGGCCTTTGTCAACTTCGTCTACTACAACACCATCGCCACCCTGAAGCCGGGCCGCATCCGATACGGCTTCATGTTGACCGAGGGCGGCGCCGTCTTCGACGACGGCGTCATCGCCCGGCTCGACACGAACCGCTTCGTCATCTCGTGCTCCTCCAGCCATGTCGATGCCGTCCGCACCCATCTCGAAGCCTGGCGGCAGGACGGCAACGACCCCGACCGCATCTTCATCCACGACACCACCCAGCACTGGGCCACCCTCACCGTCACCGGCCCCCGGGCGCGCGCCCTCCTCGACACGCTCGACCTCGACACCGACGACATGCCCCACATGTCCCTCCGCGAAACCGCGTGGAACGGCACCCCCCTCCGCCTCGCCCGCGTCAGCTTCACCGGCGACACCAGCTTCGAACTCTCGATCCGCGCCTCGCACGCCCCGGCCCTCTGGGACGCCCTCCTCACCGCCGCCAAACCGCTCGACGCCGGCCCCATCGGCATCGAGGCCCTCTCCATCCTCCGCGCCGAGAAAGGCTTCCTCATGATCGGCAAGGACACCGACGGCGAAACCATGCCGCACGACCTCGGGTTCACGGCCCCGCGCCTGAAGAAATCCACCCCCTTCGTGGGCGACCGCAGCCTGCATACCGACAAGGCCAACGCCCCCGACCGCAAGCAACTCGTCGGCCTCACCGTCCCCTCCGGCACGCCCCCGCTTCCCACTGGCGCCCACCTGATCACCGACGACACCACCCCGCGCTCCTTAGGCTACGTCACCTCCAGCTACCAAAGCCCCACGCTCGGCCGCCCCATCGCCCTCGCCCTCCTCGAAAACGGCACCGACCGCATGGGCGACACCATCACCGCATGGCACCTTGGCAAGACCCGACAGGCCACCGTCAGCCCGCCCTGCGCCCTTGACCCCGAAGGAGACCGGCTCGATGCGTGACGACACCGCCCTCTGGGACGCCCCCCGCGACCCGGCCGCGCCCATCGACCTAGGCAAGGCCAAACTCACGCGGGTGCAGCTCACCCGCCAGACCCTCGTCTCCGGCCCGAACGTCCTGCAACAAACCGACCTCCCCCTCGTCGACTGGCCCGGCGCGGCCCCCGCCGGCGCCTACGCCGCCATCCTCCGCCGCGACCGCGTCCTGCTGGTCAACGCCCCCGAGGCGCCCGACGGCTGGAACGACACCGCCCAACAGGCCACCTCCGACGTCACCGACGCCTACACCGTCTTCGACCTGACCGGAGACGCGCTGCCGTTCCTCCAGCGCGGCGCCGAGATCACCCCCGACATCCCCTCCCGATCCGTCGCAAGGCTCCTCTTCGGCCTGGGCGTCTTCCTCTACCGGCTGGACGACGGCACAACCTACCGCCTCCACGTCCCCCGCGCCCACGCCGAGGCGCTGATCCAACATTTCGAGAAAGCCGCCAGCCACACCTGACCCCACCCGCCAAGCCGGGCGAGCGCCACATCGCGTCGTGGTATTAACCCCGTCCCGGCCTCCGAGCCGGGACCTCGCACCGCAAGAGGCCCCGGGTCAGGCCCGGGGCAGGAAGCTAAACCCGTAGCAACTGTCTTTCTCATCCCGCCACTGGCTGGTGCTCCCTCTGATCCCGCAGCATGGCATTGAGGATAGTGAGCAGCTTGCGGGCGCAGGCGATGATGGCGAGTTTGACGGGCTTTCCCGCCTCCTGCAGCT
>NZ_JAVKFX010000068.1:0-38836 GCF_040223625.1 Roseovarius sp.
TAGACAAGGGCCTCCCCGACGTGGCCCTCCTCGACGTGCGCCTGAAGGATGGCGAGGTGTTCCCCCTGGCCGACAAGCTCGTCGACCTCGGCGTACCCATCGTCTTCCACTCCGGCCACATCTTCGAGGAAGACGTCCGCACCCGCTACCCCGGCGCCGAGACCTGCCAGAAACCGGTCAGCGCCAAGCACCTGCGCACCACGCTGGAAAACGCCCGCTAGGAAGGCCGCTCTCCATGGAGCGGGCTACAGTCGGTATGGTTGCAAGCCATGAACAGGCTGGATCCCGCGCGGAATCCAGGGCGAAGCCCGCCGCGCATCGGTCGCTGGCCGGCAGGCGATTGCGCGGCAATCGCCGAGAGGTGGGCCGTCCCGACGGCACGGCGATTTCGATATCGCAGTGCCACGCGCTCATGAAGGATGAACTCGGCAGGCATAAACTGCCCGTCACTCCCGTCGGATCGCCGCGCCACGGCCCGCCGATGCGCGGCTTCTCACCGTCGGGATATTAGAACCGCATCGCCCTGAACGACCATTACCTCCCAACATCACCGACAGCAAAGGCCGCTCCCCCCAGGGGAACGGCCTCCACTCTTCCGGAACCAATCGCTCAGCCGGTCACGAGAACCACCACCGCTCCACGCAGCGCTCGCCATCCATGTCCCAGTTCGACGCAAACGTCTCGGGCAGCCCGACCCTGTCGCGCGTCCCGAACACATACGAGGCGAACATCGGCGCGATCAGCCCGCCATCGTTGCTCAGGATCTCCTGCATCTCGTAATACATCGCCTTGCGCTTCTCGGTATCGAGCTCCGCCCGCGCCGCGATCAGCAGCTCGTCGAACCGCTCGTTCGCCCATTTCGTCCCGTTCCACGGCACCCCGCTCTGGTAGGCGGTCGAGAACATCAGGTCCTCCACCGGCCGCCCGCTCCAGTAGACGGCGACGAAGGGCTTCACGTTCCACACATCCGTCCAGTACCCGTCATTGGGCACCCGCACCGGCGTGATGTCGAGCCCCGCTGCCTTGGCCGAGTTCTGGTAGAGCGTCGCCGCATCCACCGCACCGGCAAAGGCTGCATCGGCCGCCATCAGCTCCACGCTGACATTCTCCATGCCGGCCTTCTTCAGGTAATGGCGCGCCTTGTCGGGGTCGTATTCCCGCTGCTCCATCTCGGAATTATGGAACCGCTGCCCCTGCCCGATCGGGTGGTCGTTGCCCACCACGCCATAGCCGAACAGGATCTTGTCCACCAACTCCTGCCGGTTGATCGCCCATTTCAGCGCCAGCCGCAGGTTCACGTCCGTATAGGGGTCGACATCGCACATCATCTCGAAGGTGAAATGCTGCGTGCCCGGCACCGAATGCACGTTCACGCCCGGGTTCTGCTTGATCCGATCCACCGTCTTCAGGTCCATCCGGTCGATCGCGTCGAAATCCCCGGTGATGAAGCCCGAGGTCCGCGCATTGGTATCCGTCACCGCGATGATCTCGGCGGAATCGAAGAACGCCCGGTTGTTCAGGTCCCAGTGATCCTCGTAGCGCGACAGGTCCGACCGCACGCCGGGCTCGAAATTGTCGAGGCGGTAGGCCCCGCAGCCGATCCCGGTCTTCCAGTCGACGGCGCCATCCTCCGACATGCCGATCGGGATGTGGTAATCGCTCATCACGAAGGGGAAGTCGGCATTCCCCGCGTTCAGCTCGAACACCACCCGGCTGTCGCCATCGGCCCGCACATCCGTCAGCGCCGCCAGCAGCGGCTTGGCGGCCGAGGTCGACTCCTCTCCCCGGTGATGGTTGACCGAGGCGATGACGTCCTCGGGCGTCACGTCCTTGCCGTTGTGGAAGGTCATGCCCTTGCGCAGGTCGAACACCCAGGTCTTGCCGCCATCCGCCGGCTCCCAGCTTTCCGCCACGCCGGGCGTCAGGCTGCCGTCGCGGGCCACCTCGGTCAGGTAGCCGTGGAAGGTCTGCAACAGGTTGACCATGTAGCCGTTCTCGGCCGTGCCCGGGTTCATCGTGTCGGTCGTCTGACCATGCCCCTTGCCCAGCTTGAACGTGCCGCCCTTCTGCGGGGCCGCCGCCTGCGCCATGTCGGCCATGCCCGTCGCCGTGGCCGCCGTCATGCCGGTCGCCAGAAGCGCGCGCATGAACTGCCGCCGGTTCATGTCGCCGGCCATGAATTGGGTTCTCAGTCGGTTGATGTGCTTTTCTTTCATTGCTTGCTCCCTGTTGGATATTGTTTGTTTTTCTTGTCGTCGAAGTCTCAGCCCGGCGCCCGCCGAAGCGATTGCGCCATGCAGTGAATGCCGCCGCCCATCATGGTGAACATGTCCATCTCCGGGTCGTAGACCTTGAACCCGTTCGCGCGCAGCTTGGCGTTCAGATCCGTGCTCGCCGCCGGCGAAAGCACCCGGTCATTGCCCAGCGACATCACGTTGCAGCCAAGCGCCATCGTATCCTTGAACCCCACCGGGATCAGTTCGAACCCCTTCGATCTCAGCCAGTCCACCACGTGCTCCGGCGTCGTCTCGAGACAAACGGCGGCGCATTTCGGCGCGATGACACAGACCATCAGGTCGATATGCACGTAATAGGGGTCGATATAGGCGTAATGCACCTCCCACCCCTCTTTCTCGACCCAGCCGCCGATCTGCTTCGCCGACACCTCTTCACAGCGCATGCCGGTATAGCCGATCAGCACCGCGCCCGGCTCGACGATATGGAAATCGCCGCCCTCGAAATTCCCGGCGCTCACCATGTCGTAAATCGGGATGCCCGCCTCGAGGTAGAAGCGCAGCGCGGCGGAATACTCGCCCCGGCGGCGCGGGTTGGCCATCTGGGTAATCACCGCGCCCCACGGCGTCATGAAGCTCGAATCCCGCGCATAGACCCCGTATTTCAGGTGCTCGTCCTGCGGCATCGTGTGAATGGTCACGCCCGCATCCTCGTAGGCATCGCACATCTCGCGATACTGCCGCACGGCGGCCTGGTGGTCCCACGCCCGCCCCGTCCGCGCGGTCTCGCGGTAGATCGAGCTGAAGGCGGTGTTGTCCATGTGCCCGAAGGTCTCGACCGGGCCCAGAAGCACGTCCTGCAGCACCCCGTATTCCGAGTCGATCCCCCAGTTTTCCAGCGGCTGCGTGCCGCCCCCGGGCTGGCGCGCCTGAAGCGGCAGCGAAGCGTGTGTCTTGTCCTTGGGCATGGCGTGTCTCCATTGGTTGTTCCCCGCAAGGATAGAAATGAGTCAATCTTGGCAAAAGAGAGTAATTTTGCTTAAGCTGATGACCTGAACTTGTTGATCGGAGAGGGCCATGAAGATCGGCGACAACTGGGTGTCCCTCAACGCCCTGCAGACATTCCAGGTCGCCGCCCGGCATCAGCACATGGGCCGCGCGGCCGCCGAACTCAACGTCACCCAAAGCGCGGTCAGCCACCAGGTCCGCGCGCTGGAAACCTCGCTCGGCGTCGCCCTCTTCGACCGTCGCGGCCGCCGGATCGAGCTCAACCCGGCGGGCGAACGGCTCCTCCGCGCCATCGAGCAGGGCTTCGCCGGCATATCCTCGACCGCCCTCTCGCTCTCGACCGATGCCTTCTCCGGCCAGCTTTCCCTCGCGGTGCCGGTCTCCCTCATGGTCGAATGGCTGAACCCCAAGCTGGCGGAATTCCTCGCCCGCTTCCCCGGCCTGTCGCTGAAACTCACCTATGCCGAACGCACGATGACCTCGCTGCCGGCGGATGTCGACATGGCGGTGGTCTACGCCGCCCACAGCTTCCCCGGCTGCACCGTCACCCCCTTCATGCGCACCGCGATCTTCCCGGTCTGCGCCCCCGACCTCCTGCGCGGTGCCCTGCCGATGCACCCCGACATCCTGAAACGCGCCACCCTCATCCACGAGGATGACGGCGATATCTGGTCCCAATGGTTCGCCAGCCGCGGCCTAGAACAGTTCCGCCCGGAACGCGAGATCCACGCGGGCTCCCATCACGACGCCGTGGCCTTCGCCCGCAACGGCGCGGGCTTCGCCATGACCGACTGGTTCCTCGGCGGCGACGCGCTCCGCGCCGGACGGCTGGTCCAGGCCTTCGGCCCCCGAGAGTTGGATTACGACGCCTATTACATCGTCACCCGCGTCAACCAGCCCCCGAACAGCCCCGCCTCGGCGCTGAAGGAATTCCTCGTCCGGGAAACCGACACCGCCGGCCCCGGCCAGGCCTGAGACACACCGGCTCTCACAAAAACGTAAACAAGTTTGAAACTTTTTACGCCGCGCCTGCGTGACTGCGTTTCGTTGAAACAGGTTTATCGCGGGAAAAGGTTATAATGGCACAACAGGGTAGAACATCGCTGCTCCGGCTTCTGAACGGCTCGGCCAGCGCATTCGTCATGCTTGCGGCAGGCGCGGCTTACGCCGACGGCACGGCCCCGTGCAACACGGGCGCAGGCACGAACAGCGTGGAATGCGGCGTGAACAGCACCGCAGACGGCGACTTCTCGGTCGCGGTCGGCGACCAGTCGACCACCGACGCAACCGCCACCGACGGCATCGCCATCGGCTCCGAAGCCGCCGCCACCGGCCCCTCGACCACCGCCGTCGGCGGTGAAACCGTCGCCACAGGCCCCGGCGCCTCCGCCATCGGCTGGCAGGCACAGGCCACGGCAGAGCGCGCGCAGGCCATCGGCCACTTCGCCACCGCGCAAGGCGAACGCTCGCTCGCCGTCGGCGAAAACGCCGACGCCCAGACCGACAACGCCACCGCCATCGGCAACGAATCCATCGCCAACGGCATCGACTCAATCGCGCTCGGCGACACCGCCGCCGCCACCGGCCCCTCGACGACCGCCGTCGGCGGGGAAACCGTCGCCACCGGTCCCGGCGCTACCGCCATCGGCTGGCAATCCCAAGCCACCGCCGAACGCGCCCAAGCCTTCGGCCACCTGGCAACAGCCCAAGGCGTCCGCTCCCTCGCCGTCGGCGAAAACGCCGACGCCCAGACCGACAACGCCACCGCCATCGGCAACGAATCCATCGCCAACGGCATCGACTCAATCGCCCTCGGCGACACCGCCGCCGCCACCGGCCCCTCGACCACCGCCGTCGGCGGCGAAACCGTCGCCACCGGCCCCGGCGCCACTGCCATCGGCTGGCAGTCGCAAGCCACGGCAGAACGCGCGCAAGCCTTCGGCCACCTGGCAACAGCCCAGGGCGTCCGCTCGCTGGCGGTAGGCGAAAACGCCGACGCCCAAACCGACAACGCCACCGCCATCGGCAACGAGGCCATCGCCAACGGCATCGATTCCATCGCCCTCGGCGACACCTCCATGGCGAACGGCCCCTCCACCACCGCGCTTGGCGGCGAGACCACCGCCATGGGCCCCGGCGCCACGGCGGTCGGCTGGCAGGCCACCGCCTCGGCCGAGCGGGCACAGGCCTTCGGCCACCTCGCCACCGCGTCCGGCGTCCGTTCCACGGCCGTGGGCGAAGGCGCCACCGCCTCGGGCGACGTGTCGCTCTCCTTCGGCAACCTCGCCACCGCCAGCGCCACCAACTCGGTCGCCATCGGCAACGGCGCCACGGCCACCCGGGCGAACCAGTTCACCATGGGCAACGCCCAGAACACCTACACCATGCCCGGTGTCGCCTCGGCCGAAAGTACCGCCGCCCAGGGCACGCCCGTCGGCTACGTGACCTCGGACGCCGACGGCAACCTCGCCGTCGACCGCTCGGCCCTGCCCTCCGCGGCGCTCACCCGACAGGTGCGTTCGAACAGCGCCGGCATCGCCAACAACAGCCGCCGCATCTCGAACAACGAGGAAGGCATCGCCATGGCCATGGCGCTGAGCACCCCCTACGTGCCCACCGATCGCAGCTTTGCGCTCTCGACCAGCGTCGGCATGTTCGAGGGCTCGAGCGCGGTGGCCGTCAACATGGGCTTCCGGGTCAGCCCCAATGTCCAGCTTGACGCAGGCGTCAGCCACGGTTTCAATAACAGCCAGACGGGCGGCCGGATTGGTGTGACATACTCTTGGTAAGACTTGCGACGAAAAGAATGATCAAGGCGCCGCGGAGAGTATCCGCGGCGCTTTTCGCACTCCTGCTGCTGGCCACCCCAAGCCTTGCACAGGAACAGGTCGAGCGCAGCTTCGCCACCGCCCTCGTCCGCGACGTGCTGACGGCGGTGCATCACGGCAACCGCACCGGCAATTACACCGTGCTGCGCGACTACGCCGCCCGCGATTTCGGCGCCGCAAACAATGCCACCCAACTGGCCGCCCGCTTTGCCGAGCTGCGCAATACCGGGCTCGACATGCTGCCCGTCCTCGTGGTGGAGCCGAAGATCCTGCAGGCCCAGATCGCCGCCGGCAACGACCAGATGCGCCTGACGGGCTACTTCCCCACCCTGCCGCAGCATTTCAGCTTCGACCTCGTCTTCCTTCAGGAAGGCGGCCGCTGGCGGATGCTCGACGCTTCGGTCGGCGCCTTCGAGCCGATCGAGGCACCCGAGCCGCAGGCCGAAGAGCCAGCGGCGGAGGCGGAAGAGAGCAACAACTAAAACGCCCTAAAGGTGAGCCTGCCACACGCCCGGAACAAAGCCGCGCCTAAGCGCGGCGCCGGGCGAGCGGTCGTTCATTGAGGCGCCATTGGTTCGAGCCCAATGGACGACGCCGCCCCGAAGGGCAGGCGCTCACCCGGCGGAACCAACGCATAACAAAGCGCAATCCCCGCCCCGGGCCCGACCCGGGGCCTCTTACTCCGCAAGGTCCCGGCTCAAGGCCGGGACGGGCAATTCGACAGGCGGGCCACCTGCGAGAACACGCTGCCGGTGCCTCAGAATTCACCATTCGACGCTCACCCCAGCCACACGCACGTTCCCCGCCCCGGGCCTGACCCGGGGCCTGGCCCAGGTCGGCCCAACCACCAAACCCTACCCCTCCCCGCTGATCCGCCGCCGCATCATCCGCTCATACACCCCCGGCGCCGCCCGCCTCACCCACCACGACAGCCGCGCAACGCGCCCCACCGGGATGAACGCCCACCCCCGCGCCACGCCGCGCAGGATCACCTCCGCCGCGTCCTCCGGCGTCATGTAATCCACCCCGTCCGCCGCAGAGCCCGGCCGCACGATCCTGTCCGCCCCGCGCGCCGCATTGCCGATATTCGTCGCCACGAAGCTCGGCGCCGCGATCAGGCAGCGCACGCCATGCTCCGCCTCCTCAGACCTCAGCGAGCCGAAGAATCCCTCCATCGCGTGTTTCGACGCCGCATAGGCGGTGCGATTCTTCAACGGCGCGAACCCCGCGACCGAGGAGATCGCCAAATGCACCCCCCCGCTCTCCCGCACCGGCCCCAGGAACGCCCGCGCCATCGCCACTGCCGCGAAATAGTTGATCTCGAACACCCTCCGGTGACTGGCCTCGTCACTCTCCGCGAAGGGCCCGATCTGCGACACGCCCGCATTGTAGATCACCATGTCGATCGAGGGCCGCGCCGCGATCACCTCCGCCGCCACCCGCGCCAGCGCCGCCGCATCGGTCAGGTCCACCTCGACCGGCGTCCGCGTCTCCGTCGCCTCCAGCCCCGAGATATCCCGGTCCATCAGCACGCAATGCCAGCCCTCCGCCTCCAGCCGCGCCGCCAGCGCCCGGCCCAGCCCGCCATTGCCGCCCGAAATCACCGCCGTCCTCACAACCCCGCCTCCCGTCGCCACAGCTCGAACACCTTGGCCGAGCTCAGCTCGGGCACGTAGCCGAACACCTCCTTCAGCCGGTCATTGGCCAAAACGGGGCGGTATTGCAGGAACCGCACCTGCTCCGGCCCGTATTGCGTCAGCCCCAGCGGCCGCCCCACCGCCAGCGCCGCCTTCAGCGCCGCGGCGGGCAGCCGCAGCACCGGCTTGCCCAGCCTTTCGGCCAGCGCGTCCACCGACAGCCACCCGTCGCCCGCCACGTTGTAGATCCCCGCCGGCCCATCCGTCGCCGCGCGCTGCAATATCCTTGCCAAATCCTTCGTCCAGATGAACACGAACGGGCTGTCACAACCGCGAATGGCCAGCAGCCGCTTGCGATGAAACAGCGCCGTTATCTGGTTCTCGACGCCCGCGCCCAGCACCGTCCCCACCCGCAGCACCACCTGCTCCAACCCCGGATGCGCCTCCCGCGCCTCCGCCAGCATCTCCTCCACCTGCCGCTTGTGATCGGCATAGGCGAACTCCACGTTCCCCCGGCACGGCGCATCTTCCGTCAGCGGCACCGGGCTGTCGGCGAGATACCCGTAAGCCGCCCCCGAACTCGTCACCACCAGCCGCCTTACCCCATGCTTCACACAGGCCGCCAGCACGTTCCGCGTCCCCGTCACGTCCACCGCGAAGGCCTGCTCCCGCGTCATCCCCGGCGGCGGCGTCACCACCGAGGCCAGATGCACCACCACCTCCGGCCGCACCTCGCCAATGACGGCCTCCGGGTCCTCCCCCGTCACATCCATCCGCCGGAACGCCACCGCCTCGGGCAATTTCCCCCGCCCCAGATCCGTCGCCACCACGTCGCCGGCGGGCAACGCCCCGACCAGCGCCCGCCCCACCATCCCGGCCGCCCCGGTGATCAGCACCCGGCTCATCGCGCCGCCTCCGTCCGCGCCATGACAGCGGCCAGCGCGATCCCCGAAATCGCGTGCCAGATCCCCCAGAACGCCGCCACCACGGCCATGCCGCCCAAGCCCCCGAAGAACCCGAAGATCAGCACCAGCCCCAGCCCCGAATTCTGGATCCCCGTCTCGATCGTCACCGCCCGCCGGTCGAACGCCGAGAGCCCCGCCAGCCACGCCGTCCCGTACCCGCCCGACAATGCCAGCGCGTTATGCAGCACCACCAGTCCGGCAATCCCGCCCGCATAGGCCAGGAACTGCGCCCAGTTCGCCGCAAGCGCCACCGCCACGAACCCCACGAAAATCGCCATCGACAGCCATTGCAACGGCCGCCGCAACCGCGCCGTCACCCCCGGCCGCCGCGCGTTCAGCGTCACCCCCAGCACCAAGGGCAGCACCAGCATCAGCCCCACCGTCACCGCGATCAGGACCGGGTCGATCTCCGTCGCCCGCAGGATCTCCGCCGACGGCCCGTACAAACTCCCCCAGAAGGCGATGTTCAAAGGCGTTAGCAGTATCGCCCCCACCGTCGCCACCCCCGTCATCGACACCGACAGCGCCGCGTTCCCCCCGGCCCGATGGGTGATGAAGTTCGAAATGTTCCCCCCCGGACACGCCGCCACCAGCATCAGCCCCAGCGCCACCGACGCCTGCGGCTGCACCACCAGCACCAGCAGAAACGTCAGCACCGGCAACACCACGAATTGCGAGACCAACCCCACCGCCAGCGGCTTCGGCGCCCTTGCCAGCGCCCGGAAATCCCCCGGCTTCAGGTCGATGGCGATCGAGAACATCACCACCGCCAGTATCGCGTTCAGCAAGGTCAGCGACCCCGCCGAGAAATCGAGAACCGCCTCGTCGATCATGCCCCGGCCCCGCCCAGCCGCCTGATCCACCGCCCCACCGCCTTGCGATAGGTCGCCTTGTCCACGTAATAGGCCATCCGCGGCAGGTCGATATACTGCATCCCCCCCGTCGCCCGCTCGAAGCCCCCGGCCTTGGCCTTCTGCAACGCCTCCGCCTCCGGCGAGCCGGCCCTCAGCCCCTCGATATACCGCACCACCATCTCGGCCTGCTCGTGCCGCCCCTGCCAGCCCAGCCCTGACGCCTCGACCATGCCCAGCACGAACAGGTCGTCCCGCTCCGGATGCATGCAGTTGAGGTAGAGATGCGGCGCATCCCCCGTCCAGTTCAGCAGCCCGTCATCGATGAACGGATAATCCAGCTTGTACCCCGTCGCCGCCAGAACCATGTCATACTCGGCGCTGGTCCCGTCCTTGAAATGCACGGTCTTCCCCTCGAACCGCGCCACATCCCCCCTGATCCGCACATCCCCATGCCCGGCGTGGTAGAGGATCAGCGAGTTCACCACCGGGTGGCTCTCGTACAGCCGATAATCCGGCTTCGGGAAGCCATATTTCTGCGGGTCCCCCACGAACCATTTCAGGATCGTCCCGTCCACGATCCGCTTCAGCGCCATGGGCAGCTTGATCGCGCCCCCGAGCGTATCCGCCGGCTTGCCGAAAATGTACTTGGGCACGAAATGATAGCCCCGCCGCATCGACACGTCGCACGATACCCCGTGATGGATCGCATCCACGGCAATGTCACATCCCGAATTCCCCGCCCCGATGATCAGCACCCGCTTGCCCGCGAACTGCCCCGGATACCGATAGTCCGACGAATGGATCAGCTCGCCGGTGAATTCCCCCTCGAAGCGCGGCATGTTCGGCGTGCTGAGCGTGCCATTGGCGATCAGCACACCGCCAAATTCCTCCACATGCTCGCCCTCGCCATCCCGCCACGTCACGCGCCAGCCCTCGCCCGACGCCCCCAGCGGCTCGCAGGACAGCACCTCCGCGCCGAACCGGTAATGCCGGTAAAGGTCGAACCGCTCCGCGAACTCCCGAAAATACCGCTTCATCTCGCGATGCGACGGATACTCCGCCACCTCGTCGCGCATCGGGAAATCAGTGAACTCGGTCATCCGCTTCGAGGAAATCAAATGCGCCGTCTCGTACATGGTCGAGCGCGGGCCCTCGATATCCCAAAGCCCGCCCACATCATCGTTCAGCTCGAACCCCTGGAACCCGATCCCGTGCTCGGCCAACAGCTTGGCCGCGGCCAGCCCCATCGGCCCCGCCCCGATCAGGGCAAACCTGTCGCGCGCATCACTCATGGAATCCTCCCTTGCCACCCTTAACTTGAACATCTGTTCAACTTAAGGCAAGATGTTTTCATGAGCTCGACCCAAACTCTTGGCACGACACGACAAAGAGCGCCCTCCAAGCGGGCGCTGGCCACGCGCACCCGTGTGCTCGACGCCGCCGAAGCCGTCTTCGCCGACCGGGGATTCGACGGCGCCACCATCCGCGACATCGCCGCGCAAGCGGGCGAGCCCGTGGGCACCATCCACCACCACGGCGGCGGGAAGGAGGCGCTCTTTCACCGCACCGTCGCCCGCCGCGCGGCCGCCCTCTCGCAGGCCCGGCTCGACGCGCTGGACCGCCAGCGTGCGGATGGCCCCCTCACGCTGGAGGGGCTCCTCTCGGCCTTCATGCGCCCGTTCTTCGAGCTGTCCGCGGACGACCCGCGCTGGCGCCACTACGCCCGCATCGTGGCCTTCGTCTCGGCCGACGACCGCTGGCGCGCCATCGCCGCCGAATGCTTCGACCCCACCGCCGAGATCTTCCTCGCCGAACTCCTCGCCCTCACCCCCTCCGCCAGCCGCCGGCAGGCGGCCGAGGGCTTCGTCTTCTCCGTCTCCGCCATGCTGGCGCTGCTCACCTCGCAGGGCCGGATCGCCGCCCTCGGCCAGTCCCCGGCACCCCAGGCCGACCAGATCGACCACCTGATCCGATACTGTGCGGCGGGCCTTGCCGCCTGACGGGATGGACCGCGCGCGACGCATGCTCTAAGACCACCCGCAAATCACCTGATCCAAGCAGGCCCCCATGAAACACGCCATGATCGCCGCCCTCCTCGCCGCCGCCGCATGCACCCCGCAGGACTCGCCTTCGGTCTCCCGCGACACCGGCCGCACCCTCTTCGCCGAGAATTGCGCCTCCTGCCACGGCCCCGCCGCCAAGGGAAACGGCCCCCTCGCCGCCGGGCTCAAGACATCGCCGGCCGATCTCACCCGCATCGCCGCGCGGCGCAACGGGGTCTGGCCCAGGCTCGAGGTCATGGCGATCGTCGACGGCTACACCAAGCGCACCAACCCGCGCGACGACATGCCCGTCATCCCCGCGCTGACCGGCGGGCCGCTCGTCGATTTCGACACCGGCAACGGCACCACGCGACAGGTGCCCGCCCGGCTCGTCGCCGTGGTGACCTACCTCGAAAGCCTCCAGTCGCCCCCGCCCACCTCCTACGTTCCGTGACATCCGGCTGCGGCGATTGGCCGGCCGGCATTGCCCCGCCGGCCTCAGTGCCTATGTCCCCTGCATGAACCACGTTTCGCACGACAACCGCCCGCCCCCGCCAGAGGCCAGCCAGATCGGCGCCCCCGGCTTCCTCTGGACCCTCGTCGGCATCATGGCCGCGATCGAACTGGTGCTCAGCCTGTCCGATTCCGGCTATATCGGCGCCACCGGCCTGCGCTGGCAGGCCTACGCGCTCGGCGCCTTCTGGCAGCCGGTCTTCGCGGGCACCATCCCGCCCGCCTGGCCCGGCCAGACGGTGGCGATGTTCCTCACCCACGCCTTCCTGCATGGCGGGCTGATGCACCTCGCGCTCAACTCGGTCATCCTGCTGTCGCTCGGCAAGTTCGTCACCGCGCGTGTCGGCCCCGCCCGGACACTGGCGGTGCTGTTCCTCTCGGCCGTGGGCGGCGCGCTGCTATTCGGCCTGCTGGCCTTCACCGACGCGCCGATGATCGGCGCCTCCGGCGCGGTCTTCGGCCTCGTCGGGCTCTGGCAGGCCGACGAATACCGCCTGCGGCGCCGCCACGGCCTGAGCCTGAAGCCGGTCTTCACCGCCATCCTCGGGCTGGCCGCCGCCAACGTCGCGTTCTTCGTCATGCTCTCCGGTGGCCTCGCGTGGGAGGCACACCTGGGCGGCTGGCTCGCCGGCGGGCTGGCCGGGCTGGTCCTGCTGCGCGACCGATGACGCACCGACGTAATACCGACAAAATACCGACGTTATACCGACGTTGGATTTCCCCCGTTTTCCAGCACCGGCCAGACCCCTG
Source organism: Roseovarius sp. (assembly GCF_040223625.1). Classification (GTDB taxonomy): domain Bacteria; phylum Pseudomonadota; class Alphaproteobacteria; order Rhodobacterales; family Rhodobacteraceae; genus Roseovarius. The sequence goes on from NZ_JAVKFX010000068.1 coordinate 12,832, forward strand.
CGAGGCCCCATGAAACTCACCAGACGGACGATGATCACCGCCGCCACGGCCGCCCTCCCCCTGCCCTTTCCGGCCCGCGCCGACGACGCCCTTCTGCGCGAAATCCCCTCCACCGGCACCCCGATTCCGGCGGTCGGCCTCGGCAGCTGGATCACCTTCAACGTCGGCAACGACCCCGTCCTTCTCGACGCCTGCGCCGAGGTCATCGCCGCCTTCGCCGAGGAAGGCGGCGGCATGATCGACTCCTCCCCGATGTACGGATCCTCGCAGGAAACGATCGGCTACGGCCTTGAAAAACTCAATGATCCCAATGCCATATTCGCGACGGACAAGGTCTGGACCGACGACGCCGACAGGGGCCCCGACCAGATCGCGCAAAGCCGCGCGGCCTGGGGCATCGACAGTTTCGACCTGCTCCAGGTCCACAACCTCGTCGAATGGGAAGCGCATCTCGACACGCTCTTCGGCCTGAAGGAGGGCGGCCAGCTTGGCCATGTCGGCCTGACCACTTCCCACGGTCGCCGCCACGACCTCCTCGAACGGCTGATGCGCGACTACCCTGTCGACACCGTGCAGCTCACCTACAACCTCGCCGACCGCAAAGCCGAGAACCGCCTCCTCCCCCTCGCCCGCGAGAAAGGCATCGCCGTCATCGCCAACCGCCCCTTCCGCCGTGGCGCCTTGCCTTTGAATCTAAAGGGAAAACCCCTCCCCGACGTGGCCGCCGAGCTCGAAACCGAAAGCTGGCCGCAACTGCTTCTGAAGTTCATCCTCTCCCACCCCGCCCTCACCGTCGCCATCCCCGCCACCACCCGGGTCGCCCACCTGCGCGAAAACAAGGCCGCCGCCCGCGGACCCATGCCCGACGACGCCATGCGCCGCCGGATCGTCTCCCATTTCGAAACCCTCTGATGCGCGAGTGGCTGACCTACGAACTGTCTGATTTCCTGCTGTTTTCCGAGCGGGTCTACTGGCGCCTCTTCACCCTCGAGAACGCCGCCCTCTGGCCGATGCCACTGCTCGCCCCGCTGGCCTTGCTGGCCGCCCTCACCCTCTACACCCGCCGCCCCGCGGGCGGTCTCCGCCTGCTTTTCGCCTTGCTGGCCCTGTCCTGGTTCTCGATCGGATCGAACTTCATCATGCAACGCTACGCCCCCGTCAACTGGGTGATGAGCCATGCCGGCCCCGTCTTCTTCCTCCAGGCCATCGCCTTCGCCACCATGGCCTTCATCGGCCCACCGCGGGGCGCGGCCCCGCGACCGGCAAACAACGCCGGGTACGCCCTGATCCTCACGGGAACCCTTGCCTATCCCCTCCTCGCCCTGCTGCAAGGCCGCACGCTCGCCGACGCGGAAATCGCCGGCATCGCGCCCGACCCCACAGCCGTGGTCAGCCTCGGCGCTGCCTTGCTGACCACCGGACCCTGGCACCGGATGGCGGCCAGCGTGGTGCCCAACCTCTGGCTGGCCCAGAGCGCGCTGACCCTTTACGTCCTCAATGGCCCTGCAGCCCTCGCGCCCGGCCTCGCGCTGGTGGCCGGGCTCGTTGCACTGATTGCCACCGCGCGCCGCCTAAGCTGAGCGACCTGCCTTTCTCGGTCTCGCCCGTGGTGGCGGGGCTGGCGCTGGTCCTGCTCTACGGCTCGCATGGCGTGCTGGGCGGCTGGCTGGTGGCAAACGATCTGAAAGTCGTCTTCGCCCTGCCCGGTATCGTGCTGGCCACCCTCTTCATCACCTTTCCCTTCGTCGCGCGCGAGCTGATCCCGGCCGTGACCGAACAGGGCCGAGCGGAAGAAGTGGCCGCGCTCACCCTCGACGCCTCGGGCTGGCACATGCTCCGGACGGTCACCCTGCCCAACGTGCGGTGGGCGCTGCTTTACGGCGTGCCGCTCTGCAACGCCCGCGCCATAGGCGAGTTCGGCGCGCTGGCCGACCGGGTGGTCATCATGTCGACCGGGCTGATCGAGCAAGTCGGCAGCCCCCCGACATCCACAGGCGGCCGGCGCCGGGCTTCATGGAACAGTTCATCGGGCGTGCGACGACGGCGGCGATACCGGGGTGAGCCGAGCCTTCTAGAACCGGTCCGGGCTGAACGCGCCAAGGTCGTGGTTGACGGGCTTTCCCGTCGCGATATCCGCGACGATCCGGCCGGTCTTGGGCGCCATCATCAGCCCGCAATGCCCATGGCCGAACGCCGTGATCAGCCCGGGAAAGCCCTCCGGCTCGCCGATGCAGGGCAGGCTGTCGGGCAGGCTGGGGCGCTGGCCCGACCAGGTCGTGTAATCCCTGGCGTCAAGGTCCGGCGACAGGCTTTGCGCCAGGGTGACCAGCCCGTCGAGGCGCTTCCTGTTCACCGGGGCATCGAGGCCCGAGAATTCGGCCGTGCCGGCCACCCGCAGCCCGTCTTCCATGCTGGAGGCCACGTATTTCCTGTCGACATCCATGACCGAGTTGTTGAGAGAGATGCCCGGATCGGTGAACGACACGTGGTAGCCGCGCTCGGCCTGCAGCGGGATGCGTATCCCCAGCGGGCGCAGCAACTCGGCCGACCACGCGCCCATCGCCAGCACCAGCCGGGGCGAGGTGAACTCTCCCCCGTCGGTGACGCACGACCATCCGCCCGTCTCGAGCGGGCGCAGGCTCCGGACCTCCGCCGTGACGACCTCGCCGCCCATGCCGCGCAGCTTATCGCACAGGACCTTGCCGACACGGCCGGGCGACAGCGCCCGCGCCTGCCCCTTGATCACGATCGCGGCTTCGAAATCGGGCGAGAGTGCCGGCTCCAGCCGCTGCAACTCCGACCGCTCGATCCGCTCCAGCTCCGCGCCGGCCTCCCGCCGCAGGGTGTTGTCGAGCGTATCCAGCCGGGCGGCGCTGCCATCGCGAAAGGCATGAACGTAATAGCTGTCCCGGAACAGGTCTTCGTGGCCCGTTCCTTTAAGGAAATGGCGATAGAGCGTCACGCAATCGGCATTCAACAGCGACATCGCCGCCGACACCTCGCGCACCCGGTCCTCGCGGCCCTGCGACAGGAACCGAAGCCCCCAACCGGCCACCCGCGGCAGGTAGCCGGGCCTGACGGTCACCGGTCCCAGCGGATCGAGCAGCCAGCCCGGAACCTTCTTCCACAGGCCGGGCGTGGATTGCGGAATGACCGACCATGGCGAGATCACCCCGGCATTGCCGAAGGAGGTGGCCTGCCCCGGCTCGCCCCGGTCGATCAGGCGCACGCTTACCCCCCGTTCGGCCAGCGCGAGCCCGGTGAAGATGCCGACGATGCCGGCGCCGAGGATTGTCACGTCGGGCTGCATCGGATCAGGCCGCCTGGGCCGAACGGCCGCGACGGATCACCTGGCTGACCAGCGCGGGCGCGGCGATGATCAGCGCCACGAGATCCGCCTCGAGCGAGGGCGCGATGAAGACCAGACCGGCCAGCGCCAGCATGCACCGGAACACCACCCCGATCGGCGCCAGCCAGTAGCCCACCACGGCCGCCGACAGGCAGATCACCCCGAAGATGCAACTGGCGGCGGTATAGGTGAATTGCCAGAAGTCGAAGCCGGCCGTCGACACGAAAAGCAGCACCGGCGCATAGACGAACGCCATGGGGGCCACCACCTTGCCCAGCCCCAGCGTGAAGGCCGATATCCCGGTGCGGAACGGGTTCGAGCCGGCAATCGCCGCGGCGGCATAGGCCGATGTACAGACCGGCGGCGTGATCTCCGCGACCACGCCGTAATACAGCACGAACATGTGGCTGGCGATCGGCGGGATGCCCAGCTGTGCCAGCGCGGGCTGCGAGACCGACACCAGCATGATGTAAAGCGCCGTCGTCGGCACCCCTGCCCCCATGAGGATGCAGGCCAGCGCGATGAAGACGAGGCTGATGAACAATGTCAGCTCTTCGACCGTGAACAGCTCCCACGTGCCGAGGCTGAAGAGGCCGTGAAGATCGGTGCCGAGGTTCGTCGCCGCCTGCGTCACCATGAACCCGATGCGGAACCCGACGCCGGTGGTGTTGATGACGCCGATCACGATCCCCACGGCGGCGGCGGCCGCCCCGACGGCAAGCGCGTATTTCACGCCGGTCTCGAACGTGTCGGCCATCTCCCGCAGGCTGGTGCGCGGCTGCGGGTTCAGCGTGGCCAGCGCCGCGCCGGCGATCAGCATGGCCGACATGCCCATCTCGAACCCGCCATTCAGGTATTTCCACAGAACGAAGGCGATGAACCCCGCCGAATAGACCAGCGTCAGCGGCTGCCTGATCCGCGACATGCCCGCCACGATGGCCAGCGAAATGCCGCAGAAGGCCGACATGTAGGGCGTGTAGCCGGCAAACAGCACCAGCAGCAGCCCGACCAGCGGCACGACATTGGCCCAGCCCTGGCTCCAGACCGCCTTGAACTGCGGCAGCTTGTCCTTGGCCAGCCCCCGCAGGCCAAGGCGGCGCGCCATCAGGTGAACGACGGCAAAGACGCCCACATAATGCAGCAAGGCGGGAAAGATCGCCGCGATGACGATCGTGGTGTAGGGCACCTCGAGGAACTCGGCCATGATGAAGGCCGCGGCCCCCATGATCGGCGGCGTGATCTGCCCACCGGCCGAGGCCGCGGCCTCGACCCCGCCGGCGAAATGGCCCGGGTAGCCCAACCGCTTCATGTTGGGGATGGTCAGGGCGCCGGTGGAGACGGTGTTGGCAACCGAAGAGCCCGAGATCGTGCCGAAGAAGGCCGAGGACACCACCGAAACCTTGGCCGGCCCGCCCGTATACCGCCCCGCCAGGATCGTGGCGCTGTCGATGAAAAGCTGGCCCAGCCCGGTTCGCTGGGCGATCACCCCGAAGAGCACGAAATGAAAGACGATGGTCGACACCACCCAGAGCGTGACGCCGAAGATGCCTTCCTGCGGGAAATACATCGAGCTGACGAAGGTCCTGAAATTGACGCCCGGATGTTGAAGCAGCCCGGGAAAGACCGGCCCGAAAAGCGCGTAGGAAATGAACACGCAGATGATGAGCGGCAGGATCCAGCCCAGCGTGCGCCGCGCGATATCCAGCACCAGCAGGATCAGGATGCAGCCGAACACCATGTCATAGGTGTTGGGGTTGCCCATCCGGAACGTCTGCTCCTCAATGCCCAGCGACGGGATCCCCCGCCAGGCGAAGCCCAGATACAGCGCCGAGGCCGTGCCGAGGATCATCAGCAGGATATCCAGATACGGCACCCCGCCCAGCCGCAGCGCCCCGGTGTTCAGGTCGAAGGCCGTTTTCGTCTTCACGATCGGAAATAGCGCGTAGGTCAGGATGAAGAGGCCCGACAGGTGCCAGCCCATGTGCCAGAAATCCGGCGGCAGCGCGAAACCGGCGGTCAGGTAGTGATAGGTCGCGAAGGCAAGCGCCACGTAACGCAGGAAATACCCGAAGGCCGGCGAAACGGTGCGGGTGGCCGCGCCCTCGTCGAACTTCTGCTCGATCTCGGCCAGGTCCTCGGCGGACCGGTCCTGCGTGTCCTGCGCGCCACTCTTCGGCATGGCCTGCCCTTTCGCGTTCGACTGGGAATAGATGGACCGGGCGGCCGGCGTCTCTGGCCCGCCGCCCGGTGATGTCGGGTCAGGTCGAGCAGTTCGCTACTCGAGCAGGCCCGCTTCCTTGTAGTATTTCTCGGCCCCCGGATGCAGCGGAACGCCAAGCGCCTCGACCCCGTCAAGCGCGGTGTCGGCCGTGACCTGCTTGCCCTTGGCATGGCCATTGTCGAGCAGGGTACGGGTGTTGTCGTTCCACAGCGCCTTGGTGATGCCGTAGACCAGTTCTTCGCTCAGGTCGGAGGAGACGACCAGCAGGGCGGAGACCGCGGGCGTGTTCACCTCGTAGTCGATCCCCTCGTAGACATCGGCCGGGATCTTCGAGGGAATGTAGGCCGGAACCGCCTCGTTGATGGTGGCCAGGTCCTCGTCGGTGAAGCTGTGAAGCTCCATGCCCTTGGTGGTCGCAAGCTGCACCATGGCAGAGACCGGCCAGCCCGCGGCATAGAAATAGGCATCGAGCTGACCATCGGCCAGCCGCTCGGCCGACTGGCTGTTGTTCAGCTCGGCCTCTTCGATATTGTCGCGGTTGACGCCCCATTTCTCGAGCATCTGCAGCACCGCGACCTGGGTGCCCGAGCCGGCCTGGGCGATGCCGACGCGCTTGCCCTCGAGGTCCGCAAGGCTCTCGATCGAGGCACCTTCCGGCAGGACGAGGTGCAGGTCCTCGGGGTAGAGGTTCGCGACGATCCGCAGCTTTTCATGCGGCTTGCCGTCGAACTTGCCCTCGCCCAGGTACATCGAACGGGTCACGTCGGCCGCGGCCATGCCGGCCTCGAGCTCGCCATTCTGCACGGCGGTGTTGTTGAAGACCGACGCGGTGGTCGACTGCGCGATGGCGATCAGGCCCGGCACGCCGCACTGGCCGCCCTCCTCGCAGGGGCGCGAGCCCGGAGGCGAGGAAATGCCGTTGGCGATGGTGCCGCCGATCGGAAAATACGTGCCGCCGGCGCTTCCCGTGCCGATACGGAAGAAGGTCGGTTCCTGCGCGACGGCCAGGCCGGCCGTCATGACCGTGGCCAGCGCCGTACAGGTCAACCTTGCCAAGAATGTCATGTGATTGCTCCCCGTTTGTTGCGTGGTCCGGGCATGGGCCCGGCCACTGGTTTTCAGAATGACACCGGTGATAAGAAACCAGGCTATGAATAAATACAAATTTGAAATATGTTTATTTACCCAAAAACTCTTTATATGAGTGCCGCGCATGAATTTGCAGCAACTGGCCGTCTTCCGCGAGATCATGAACACCGGCTCGATGAGTGCCGCGGCCCGCAACCTGCACCGCACGCAACCGGCCGTCAGCGCCGCGCTCAAGGCGCTGGAAGACAGTCTCGGCATGGAACTGTTTCACCGCGACGGCCGCCGGCTCGTACCCGTGCCCGAAGCACGCTACCTGCTGTCGGAGGCGACCGATGTGCTGAACCGGCTGTCGGCGGCGCGCGCCAACATGGAGGGCATGCGCGACCGCGTCCGGGGGTCGCTGCGCATCGTCGCGATGCCGGGGCCTTCGGCCTATCTCCTGCCCGCCTTCGTGAGCCGTTTCACCCAAGGCAGGCCAGAGATCCGGGTGACCCTGTCGACCCGCAGTTCGCCGCAAATCCTGAACCTCGTCGCGGCGCAAAGTTTCGATATCGGCTTCTGCGATCTCGGCGCCGGCGACATCATGGCGAATTCCCTCTCCGACGAGCTGTTCCGCAGCGTGACCACGACCTGCGACTGCGTCTGCGCCCTGCCTGCCGACCATCCGCTGGCCGACCGGCCGGTCGTCACCCCGCGCGACCTTGACGGGCAGCCGATGGGCGCGCTGCAGCCCGGTCACGCGACGGTGACGAATACCCGGGCGGCCTTCGACGCCTGCGGCGCCAGCTTCAACCTGCGGGTCGACGCGCAGTATTTCCTGCCCCTTCTGCATTTCGTCGAAGCCGGCCAGGTCTGCGCGATCATCGACCCGCTCAGCGCGGAAAGCTACCGGCAGCAGAAAGGCAGGGACGGGGCGATCAGCTTCGTCAGGTTCGACCCCGCCGTGCCCTTCGACTACGCGCTCATCACCCCGCAACAGCGCCCGCCGTCACGCGTGGCGCACGAGTTCGCGGCGCGGTGGCAAGGCTATGTCGACGAGGTGGTCCGCAAGCCGGCGGCATCCTGAAAGACGGCAATGCCGGGGGCCGCAACGAGTCCAAAGGCATCCGGCATCCCGGTCTGAAGCGCTGGGGTAAGGTCATCTCTCAGCGAGAACTAATATGGTTCAGGCTCTACTTTACAGCCTGGTCATCTTTCAGAGCGGCGTACCACCCCGCGAGGCCATCTGAGAGCGGGACGCGTGGCCGGTACCCGATGTCACGCGCGGCAAGGCTGATGTCGATTTCGGAGATACCGCGCGCCGCTGCGACCGGGGGTGCGCAGGTGATCGCCACGCCGGGATGAAGCCCCCTCACGATCTCGGCGATCTCCGCCATGGCGACGCCCCGCCCGGCGGAGATGTTGAGTACTCTCGCACCGGACTCTTTTACCGTGGCGGCGCGCACAACGCCCTGCACGGCGTCCTCGATGTGAATGTAGTGGGTATAGCTGTCCGCCGGCACATCAAGGTGGGAGCCCCGACCCGCCAAGGTTCTGCGGAGCAACCGTTCGAGCGTGGTCGGCGTCTGCCGTCCGGGCCCGTAGATCCACGACAGGCGCAGGGCAATAGCGTCGACACCGTGTTCCCTCACGTAGCCCATCATCACCTGTTCACCGGCCAGCTTGCTTGCCCCGTAGACGGTGCCGGTCAGCGGCAGCGTCGCTTCGTCGACACGACCGGACTGTTCGCCGTACACCTCGCTGGTCGAACAGATGAGGACCCGCTCCACACCTTGCCGTCGCGCGGCCTCCAGGACGTTGGCCGTCCCCCCGGCATTGATCCGCCAGATGTCGAGTGGCCGGTCGGGCATGACCATTGGGCCCGAGACCGCACCGCAATGCAGGATCGTGTCGAAGTTCCCCTTGGCGACCACGGCATCGACCCGGTCGAAATCAGTCACTTCACACGCGACCATCTCGTCGTGCATCGAAGCGACGGGGCCGATATCGCTTGCCGTGATATCGACATTCTGCGCCAGCAACGCGTCGGTGATGGCCGCACCAAGGAACCCGCCGGCCCCGGTTATCAGGACCCGCCCGAACACGCGCTCTTTCGCGTTGCAATCATGCCCGCACAGTGCCGCCGATCTCGTCATCGTATTTGCCTCCCGGTGGCTCGAACGCACCCTACCGGGCAGTCGATCGAATTCAAATGCCGGGCTGTCCGAACGTGACTTTCTTCCATCGCAAGTATCGCGTGCGTTGTTTCAATCCGGGCGGTCGCGCCTTAGGCTGATCCCAGGACCGGATCCGGTAAAGTGCCGGGACCATCTTTCGAAGGAACGTTCTTTTGGGTCAGCTTGAAAATCGCGTTGCAATCGTAACCGGCGCAGCCACCGGCCTGGGGCGCGGCATCGCATTGCTCTACGCGCAGGAGGGCGCCGACGTGGCCGTGCTCGACCGCAACGGACCGGGCGGCGAAGAGGTCGCGGGCGAAATCACGCGTGTTGGTCGCCGAAGCGTTGCGATCCAGGTCGATGTGGGCAACGAAGATGCCGTCAACGCGGCGATGTCCGAAGCGGAAAGCGCGCTCGGCCCTCCCGATATCCTTGTGAACAATGCCGGTATCATAACGGTTGCGCCGCTGGACCGGATGGAAACCGCGATCTGGGACGAGATGCTACGGATCAATCTGAAGAGTGTTTTCCTGTGCACCCGTGCCGTGTTACCCGCCATGCGCACGAAGGGGTACGGCCGGATCATCAACATCAGCTCGCAGCTTGCCCACAAGGGCGGATACGGGATGACCCATTACGCCGCCGCCAAGGCCGGGGTGATCGGGCTGACCAAGGCGCTGGCCCACGAGGTGACCGCCGACGGAATCGCGGTCAACGCGATCTGTCCCGGTCCGATCGATACCGATATGAAGCTGCCGCCCGAATGGGCCGCGAACAAACAGGATGATCTGTTGATCGGACGTCAGGGCCGGGTCGACGAAGTCGCTCCCACGGCAGTGCTTCTGGCAACTGAGAACGCGGCCTTCTACGTGGGCACGACGTTCAACCCCAACGGTGGCGACGTGTTGATCTGAAGCGCGACGCGCGCCACGGCACTCAGGAGGCGAGCGCGGAACGGATCGCTTGGCTCGACGCGATTTCGCCACTGCAGCGGATGCGTTCCAGTGCGGCCTTGTGCCGCTCCTCGGTGTCGGTGGCACAGGCGTCTTCGACGCAGATCATGCGATACCCCAGAGATGCGCCGGCCTTCATTGTCTGTTCGACGCATTGATCGGTCAGGAAGCCGGTGCTGAGAATGGTCGAGACCCCCATGTTTCGCATGACATAATCGAAATTGGTCGAATGGAAGAGGCAGGCCGAGGATTTGCGCAGGACGATCTCGTCGCCATGTGGTGCCGTCTCCGGCGCGACCTGCCCGCCCGCCGATCCCTTGGGGATGTTGAAGCCCGAAAGTTTGTAATCGAGGCTTCTATCGCGGCCATCGCGCGTAAGGTTTTCCATCACCGTGTAGATCACTTCGGCGCCGCTGGCCCGCGCGGTCTCCACGAGACCCTGAAGGTTCGGCAGGACAATGCGCGCCGCGCGGTCGTAAAAGGCGGGCCGCGGCGGATGGTTCGCCGGGTCCAGAACGAAGTTCTGCACGTCGATCAGCAGCAGCGCGGTTTTATCCGGATCCAGGGCGAGCGTCATGACGTGCGGATGAACGGTTCTTTCAAACCGAAAAGCCCCTTTGGCCGCACCAGCAGGAACGAGATGAGCGCCACGGCCACGATCACCTGTGTCACGCCGTAGACGCCTGTCGATTCTTCCACCCTGCGCAGCGATTCACTGCCCACGGAGATGAAGACCGCGGCCAGAATCGCGCCCATGATCGACCCCTGTCCGCCGACGACGATAATCGCGATAAGGTTGAAAGCAAGGATCAGGCCGAAAGTTTTGGGCGACATGACCGAGACGACATGCGGCAGAAGCGCGCCGCAGAACCCGGCGATACCCGCGCCGAGGATGAAGGCCAGCAGCTTCACCCGGAAGGCTTCGATTCCAAAGCAGCGGGCGGCCATCTCGTTCTCGCGTACCGCCAGCATCGCCCGTCCCAGCGAGGCATGCTTGATCCGCCAGCACAGGACAATGACCAGAACCGTGCAGACGCCGATCAGCGAAAGCGTCGCCTCGCGCGGGATGCCGGTGATGCCGCGCCCGCCGCGGGTGAGACCGTCGAGATTGAGCGCGAAGGTCTGAACCACAATGATGAGGCCAAGCGTGGCCACGGCCAGGTAGTGGGTTTGAAGATGCACCACCAACCGCCCGATCAGCCACCCCATCAGCGCCGCGAAGAGCCCGCCGACAAGGGCCGCCACGGGAAGCGGCAGGTGAATCTGCGCGATGATCTCCGGCAAGGCGGGCATGGCGAACCCCTTACGCCCAACCGGATAGGTGAACAGGATGGTGACATAAGCCCCCAGGGTCATGAAGGCCGGGTGGCCAAGGCTGAACATGCCGGTAAAGCCGTTCGTCATCGTCAGGCTGACCGCCAGCATCACGTTGATCAACGTGAGCGCGGCGAATGTTTCGAAATACCCGTTGCCCGAAGCCGTGACGGCAAAGACCAGTCCCGCCATGACAGCGACCAGCAGAAAGAAGGCCTGCAAGGGGCTCAGCGCCGGCATCTTCATGCGCGCTCCTGTTCGGCTTCACCGAAGAGCCCTTGTGGCCGCACCAGCAGAATGAGTATCAGCAGGCCGAAGACGAAGGCATCCCGGTATCCTGAATATTCCGGCGGCAGGAACCCGACGAACGCGATTTCCGAAAAGCCCAGGATATAGCCGCCTATGATCGCCCCCGGCAGAGAGCCCACGCCGCCGATGATCGTGGCGACAAAAGCCTTGAGCCCCGGCAGGAAACCCATCAATGGGTTGATCTGCCCGTATTTTCCGCTCCAGAACAGACCCGCCAGTGCCGCCAACGCCCCGCCCACTGCGAAGACGAGAAAGACGAGCCGCCCAATGGAGATGCCCATCAGTTGCGCAGCGAAGGGGTTTTCGGCCACGGCCCGGATCGCGATACCGGCGCGCGTCTTGCGGATGAAGGTCGTCAGGGCCAGGGCGCAGAGCAGAGTCACAACGGGGATAACGAGATCGATCAGCGCCACATCCGCTCCGCCGATCGATAGGCGCATGCGGAACACTTCGGGAAAGTTGAAATTGCGCGGCTGAGACCCCAGAAAGATCAGCGCCAGGTTCTGGATCGCGACCGAGGCCGACAAGGTCACGATGAAGCCGGTGATCATCGGTGCGCCGCTGATCGACCGGAACGCCACCCGTTCGATCAACCCGCCGGCAAGGAACCCGCCGGCGAGCACCAGCAGCGGGATCGCCGCCCAGGGCACCAGATCGCTCGCCACAAGGCCAAAGGTCATGAACGCGCCAATCATCAGCAGATCGCCATGGGCGAAATTGACCAGCCGGATCACCCCGTAGATCAGCGAAAACCCGATCGCGACCAGCGCATAGAGACTGCCCAGACTGAGACCGTTCACGATCTGCTGAATCAGGTAATCGGACATCAGCCCACTCCCAGATATGCTTCGAACACCGCCGGATCATCCAGAAGTTCCTTGCCCGTGCCGTTCAGAACGACATGCCCGGTCTCAAGGACGAAAGCCCGATCCGCCAGTTCCAACGCCAGCATGGCGTTCTGTTCCACGATCAGCATCGTCACCCCATGTTCGCGATTCAACTCCTCCAGAAAACCGAAGATCTCCTCGGTGATCTGCGGGGCTAGGCCCAGCGACGGCTCATCCAGCAGCAGCAGCTTGGGCTCGGCCACAAGCGCGCGGCCGATGGCCAGCATCATCTGTTCGCCACCCGACAGGTTGCCCGCCTTCATCGCACGCCGTTCGCCGAGGATCGGAAACCGATCATAGATGCCAGCCACCGCACGGGCCACGCCTGCCCGGTCGTCGGACAGGTAGGCCCCAAGCTGAAGGTTTTCCTCGATGGTCAACCGACCGAATATCTGCCGCCCCTCGGGGCAATGAACGATGCCCGCCCGGACCAGATCGACCGGCCCGGTGCGGGCGATATCCAGCGGCCCGTCGGGCGTATTCAGTTCAAGCCGTCCGCTGGCGACCGGAAGCAAACCTGAAAGCGCCATCAGCATGGTCGTCTTGCCCGCGCCGTTGGCGCCTATCAGCGTGGCGATTTCTCCCGTTTCGACCGTCAGGTCGATGCCGTCCAGAACCTTGGTGCGCCCGCGGGTGACATGCAGGTCCTCGACCCGAAGCATCAGACCAACTCCTTTCGGCGGCGACCAAGGTAAACGGCCCCGACCTCGGGCATGCGCAGCACTTCCTCGGTTGCGCCGCGCGCCAGCATCTCGCCCTTGTTGACCACGATCAGCCGCTTGCAGAGCGCGGCGACCATGCGCACGTTGTGCTCGACCAGCAGGATCGTCAGCCCGTCCTCGTTGAGACCCCGCACCAGTTCCGAAAGCCGGCCTTTCTCCGACTCGTTCATGCCGGCCGCCGGTTCATCGAGCAGCAGAAGCGTGGGCGCCGCGGCGAGCGCCCGCGCAATCTCGACCCGGCGGCGGTCCCCGTAGGACAATTCGGAGGCGTTGCGCCCGGCAAGCTCGGTCAACCCTGTCCGCTCGAGCATTTCGTCGGCGATGTCGCGAATTCGCCGTTCGGCCTGCCGATGGCCGGGAAGGCCGAAAACACAATGAAACAAGGAACGCCCGGCCCTGGCATGCGCACCGGCCATCACGTTCTGGCGCACGGTCATGTCGTCGAACAGGCGGATATTCTGAAAGGTGCGCGTCATGCCCAGCTTGGCCCGCCGCTCGGGGCTCAGGCGGGTGATGTCCGTGCCCTCGAATTCCACGCTGCCATCGCTGGCCGGCATGACCCCGGTCAAGACGTTGAACGCCGTGGTCTTGCCCGCGCCGTTCGGTCCGATCAGTCCGATCAGATCGCCCTTATCGACCGAGAAGTCGAGTTTCGAAAGCGCCTGAACGCCCCCAAACGTCTTGGAGAGTTTTCGCACATGTAACTGCGACATCAGACCTCGCCGGAGGCTTTCTGGACAAAAATTAATTGATATTGTAGTTGCCTGAATGTCAATATGTATTAAAAGTTTCATTCGCGCCGCGTCGCGACGGGCCTGGAAACGGAGCATTTCATGTCTAGCGAAGAACCCATTCTCGCCGCCTCCGAACCCTCGCCGTTCAGCAGCGAGAATGACGGCGGGACCAGCCCGTTCGTCATCGTCTGCGAGCATGCGGGCCGCCGGCTTCCCGCCAGTCTGGGCACGCTCGGCATGGCGGACGAGCATCTCGCGCGACATTTCATGTGGGACATCGGCGCCCTGGAGCTTGCCCGCGCCATCGCCGCGCGGCTCAATGCGCCCTTGGCATTGCAGCGCTATTCCCGGATGATCTGTGACTGCAACCGGCACTGGAAGGCCGAGAGCTTCATTCCCGAGCAGGGTGAAGGCATACCCGTGCCCGCAAATATCGAAATCACGGAGGCCGAGCGCGAACAACGCAGAGCCGAGATATGGCAACCGTTTCAGGACGGGGTCGAAGCCATGCTCGACCAAAGGGCGATGGACGGCCGGCAGACGCTTTTCGTGACGATCCACAGCTTTACACCGATCTTCTTCGGTGTCGAGCGCAAGATGGAATACGGTGTGTTGTTCGATCGCAACGACTCGCTTTCGCCCGCCCTGCTCGAGGTGCTGCGCGCGCGCCATGGCGACAAGGCGCTGGCCAACGAGCCCTACAGCATGAGCCGTGACACCGATTACACCGTGCCGGTGCATGGCGAGGATCGCGGCCTCGACAGTGTGGAGATCGAGGTGCGCAATGACCTTCTCTCCAGCCCTGAGGAAATCGACGCCCGCGCCGACGATCTCGCGAGCGCGCTGCGCGACGCCGCGGCAACGCTCGGCGTGAGGGCTGATATGTCATCTAAAGGAGGCAATCCTTGAAACATGTGGATCCGGTTCGTAACTGGCCGCTGGTGCCGTCGAAAACAGCGGTGCTGATCGTCGATGTGCAACATAGTGAATACACCGACGAGGTGCTCGCCGCCGCCCCCGAGATGGCGGAGGCCATGCGCGACCGGATGTTGCCGGCGGTGTCGCGACTGGTGGAAGGCGCCCGCGGGGAAGGCTGCGAGATCATCTATACCGTAATCGAGGCACTTACCACTGACGGCCGCGACCGGAGCCTCGATCACAAGCTGTCGGACATCCTGGTCCCGCGCGGCTCTCCTCTGGCGCGGACCTTGCCCGAAGCCGGGCAGAAGCCGGACGACATCATATTGCCTAAAACATCCTCCGGCGTCTTCAACTCGACCAACCTCACATATCTGCTCCGCAACATGGGGCTCGACCGGGTGATCGTGGCCGGGCTGCTGACCGATCAATGCGTGGACATGGCCGTGCGCGACGGCGCCGATCTCGGCTTCTACATGATCTGCGCGGCGGATGCCTGCGTGACCAAGACCGAGGACCGGCACGAGCGTGCGCTGGCGGCTTTCGGCGGATATTGCCGAATACAGGACGTGGATGACATCCTGCTGGACCTGCGTTCCGCAGGCTGAACCCGGCCGCCGCTGCGGAATTGAAAAAGGCGTCTGCCCGAAGCAGACGCCTTTCCTCGTTGGTCAGGTGAGCGGTTCAGGGCCGCCAGATGGATTCGACCGTGAACTCTCCATTTTGCACCGAAATGATCGAGATCGGCTTCGGCGGCACCATCGATTCACGCGTATACGAGATCGTCCCGGTCACCGCCTGGAAATCACGCGTCGCTTCCAGCGCATCACGGATTGCGTCGTGCTCCACCGATCCGGCGCGTTCGATCGCGTCGACCACCAGCATCAGGGCATCGTAGCCCAGCGGTGCGAACGAGTTCTCCGGCTCGATACCGTACTCCTCCTTGTAGTCCGCGATGAACTTGTCCACCTCCGGGCGGTCGTCACCTCGGTAGGTGTGCGTCGAGAACCAGACGTCGTTTGCAAGATCGGGACCCGGGGTCGTTGCCACCAGATGGGTGTCAAACCCGTCGGCGGAGACGATTGGCAGCTCTAGCCCGGCCTCGCGGATCTGCTTGACCGAAAGGCCTGCTTCGGTCGGGATGGCCGAAACGAAAACGATATCGGGCGCGGGTTCGGTTGATTTGAGCCGTGCGATCTGCGCCGAGAAATCCGTGTCGCCCATCATGAAGGAATCCTCCGCCAGGATCTCTCCACCGCGCTCGACGAACCGTTCCTTGAAGAACTTGCTGAGCGCCTTGGTGAAATCCATCGACTGGTCGGTCCAGACCACGACTGTCTTGGCATCCATTTGGTCGGTCGCGTAATCGGCGATGGCATAGGATTGGTCGTCGTCCCCGAAAGGCGTCATGAACATGTAGTTGCCAACCCATTGGGGCAGTTCCGGGTGGGTCGCCCCCGAGGTCACGAAGGGAACCCCGGCCTCTTGGAAGAGCGGCGCCGCTGCCATCACGAAGGTCGTATCGGATTGACCGATCCCCGCGACCACCCCTTCGGACAGGACGCGCTGGGCGGCCTTGGCCGTCTCTTGCTGATCGGTCCGGGTGTCCGGCGCGAGCAATTCGATCTGGCGGCCAAGAACGCCGCCGTTTTCGTTCACGATCTTGGCGGCCAGCTGCGCCCCCTTCAGCGATGGCCCGTCCAGTGAGGACATGCCACCGGTCAAATTGTAGAGTGCGCCGATCTTGATCGGCTCGTCCTGGGCCAGTCCCGGCGTCATGCCGATGGCCGTCACGGCCGCCACCGCTGCTAGTGTCTTTAACGCTTTCATTGCATATCACTCCCTGGTTTTTGAAATATCGACGCGACGCGCGGCGCTCCGATGCGCCCATTGACGGCGTCCGCCGTGGTGGCCCGATGGGCGCGCGTGCAGTTCAGACGGCTTCGTCGCCGCGATGTTATGCCTACTTCGGAAGGCTAGTGGATACTCATTCTTCGCGTCAACAATTTTTGACATTTTCAACTTGTCGAGCGCCATATATATCATTACTTTTTTCGCATGGCAGAGTCCGACCTTCAGCCAACCGACGAAAGGGCGGATGATCACCGCCCCGTCTCCCATTCCGGGGACATCGCGTACCGCATCAAGGAGATTTTCGAATCACTGGGCCGGCGCGAGCAGGACGTCGCGCGCGAAATCCTGCGGCAATATCCCATTTCCGCTCTCTGCACCGTCGCCGCATTGGCGGAGCGGTCCAATGTCAGTACCGCAACCGTGCTCCGTCTCGTTCAGCGACTTGATCTCAACGGCTATGCCGCGTTTCAGGAGGCGGTGAAGACGGATGTCTCGCGCTTGCTCGAAACCCCGCTGCAACGGCTGTCTGCGCAATCGCTCGACGCCGAGCCGGATGGCACGGCGCTGGGCCATTTTCTCGAAAGCACTGCACGGCAGCTTCAGAAATGCCATGACACCGTCATGGAGTCCGACTTCCGCAGTGCGATTGCGCTGCTCGCCAATCCGCGGCATCGCATCTATTGCGCCGGGGGGCACCGATCGCGTCATGTGGCGGCACTGCTGACCGAGTATCTGGGATTGCTGCGGCCGCAGGTGCAACTGATCGAAGGCCCATCCGAAGGCTGGGCGCGCTACTTGCTGGAAATGAACGCACAAACCGTGCTGATCGTCACCGATATCCGTCGCTACCAGCCCTCACTGCAGCGGTTCGGCACGCTTGCCGCGGCACGGGGGGCACATGTTATCGCCATTTCGGACGCCTGGGCGGAGAAACGTAGCTTCGGTGCCGAACTGCTGTTTCGCATGCCGTCCTCGTCACCCTCGCCCATAGACAGCCATTGCGGCCAGCTTCTGCTGGCCGAGGCGCTTGTCGGCGGATTGGCCACCGAAATCGGCGCATCCCTCCATGACCGCCTGCAACTGGGCGAAGAGCTCAGCCGCATGCAGGCACACATTTCTGACCCGCAATCCAGTAACTGTTCGGAGACATGACGTGACACGCCGCGAGACCGACCTGATCATGATATGCGCCAGTGATGTGGCAGGCCAGATGCGCGGCAAGGCCGTGCCACGCCGCGCGTGGGCATCCCGCCGGGAAAACGGCATCGGCTGGACGCCGACAAACGTGCTGCAAACATCCTTCGGCCCGATCGCCCCCTCCCCTTGGGGCGCCTTGGGCGATCTTGCGATCCGGCCCGATCCCGACACCCTGATCGACCTTCAGATGGAAGAGGCCGGCATCGACGAGAGCTTTGCCATCGGCGATATCCATACCCTCGACGGCGACCGCTGGGAATGTTGCCTGCGCGGCCAGTTGAAAACCGCCCTGGAACGGCTGGAGGAAAGGCACGGGTTGCGCATCAACGCCGCGTTCGAACACGAGTTTCACTATTCCGGCCTGCCCGAGCAGGGCGGGCTGGGCTATACCTTGCGCAGTTTCCGACGGCTTGGCGTCTTTCCCGACACGTTGATGATGGTTCTGGATGCCGCCGGGATGGATATCGACACCTTCATGCCCGAATACGGCCCCGGGCAGTGCGAGGTAACGGTCGGCCCGAAACCGGCGTTACGGGCGGCGGACGAAGCCGCCATCCTGCGCGATCTGGTGCGCGCCACGGCCCGTGGTCAGGGCGAACGGGCCAGTTTCGCGCCGATCATTGATCCCGAAGGCGTCGGCAACGGTGTGCATGTCCATTTCAGCATTGAAACGCTTGACGGCACGCCTGTCTGCCATGACCCCGATCAACCGTATGGCGTCGCGCAACACTCGGGGGCCTTCGTGGCCGGTGTTCTCGACCGGCTGCCTGAGTTTCTTGCCATCGCCGCGCCGTCGGTTCCGTCCTACCTGCGCCTGACCCCGCATCGCTGGAGCGCGGCCTTCAACAATTTCGGCAACAAGGACCGCGAATCCGCCGTCCGCATCTGCCCGGTCTTCGGCGCGAAGACCCCCGAGGCCATAGCGCGCAAATTCCACTTCGAGTTCCGCGCCGCCGATGCCGCCGCAAGCCCCTATCTTCTGCTGGCCGCTCTGGTCAATGCGGGTCTGGACGGGCTCGACCGTGGCCTGTCCGCGCCCACGCCCACCGAAACTGACCTTGCCGCGCTCGATGTGGCGGACCTGGAAGCGACCGGGTGTCGCCGCCTTGCGGGAAGCCTCGATGAAGCCCTGTCCGCACTCACGTCAAGCGAGTGGGCGGCGCGCGCCTTCGGTGAAACGCTCGTTGACGTGATAGATCGTCATAAGCGTACTGAAATCGGCCTAATGGAAGGCTTGTCGGAAGAGGAAATCTGCGCCCGATACCATGCGGCCTATTGACGGCAAGGGAAATTCGCACACGCCGCGGCCAGGGAGAGTTCTTTGAACGGGGCAAGCGACAGGACTATTTGTCCGTTGGGCATATCGAAAAGATCACCAGCACTTACCAGCGACGTCCGATGAACATCGAGCGCTACGCCAGATGCGTCGGGATGGTCGGGATTGAGGCCAGCGACTTCAACTTGAACATCTCGCGCTGTGTCAGCACGCCCAGTGCTCAGCCCCACCGGCATGACCCTTAATACAACGGAAAAATCCGACCGTAGCCGGATGAGAAAAACGTTTCTCTAGGGCAAATGGCGGAGGGGACGGGACCGGGGGCGAACGTTCTCCACTTGAATTCCGCACGCCAACAGTCAATGCCGAAATCGCAGTTACTGCGCATCTGACCGCCAACATACGTGTTCACATGCTCACACCTGCTTTTGTAGTTTCCACACCTGAGCAGCCGGCCAACTCCGCGCCCAATCGGCAGGAACAGAAAAGGCTATCCCCTCGGAATCGTTGGGAGCATAAAGCTCACGATAATCAAGTATTTGGAAGCCGGTATTTCGAAAGAGAGCGAGCCAGTCTTCCATGGTACGATTGAACTCGATCCCTCCGGGATCAAATTCGACATGTGTCCAGTCCGCCCGGTTAAGGCCCCGGTACGGTCGATGGAAGCGCGCCTCGCAGGGACTTCCGTCCGGAGGCGTCTCGACCCATACCATTGGATGATTGCCGATGAAGACGAGTGTGCCGCCCGGCCGCAACAACCGGGCTGCTTCCGGTATCCAGCGGTCAGGGTCACACCAAATCGCGGCGCCATACTCTGAGATTGCGAAGTCGAAGAGTGAGTCATCGAGCGGAACGTTTTCGGCACTCGCCTCAATAAGCGCGATCTCCACGTCATGTTTTTTGGCCAGATGACGTGCCGTGGCGAGCTGTGCCCCCGAGATGTCGATGGCGGTGACATTCGCACCTCGCCGGCTCATCCATGCCGACACATAAGCGGTGCCACATCCAAGTTCGATGACCTTCATCCCGGTCATGTCCGTGGGAAGCAGGTTGAAAGAGTCGTCGGTTTCGCCCCAGAACCCCCAGTTAGGCGGGGAATTCCACTGCCGTTCGCCCATTTCGACCCAATGGTGGGCGACGCTATTCCAGTAGTCGCGGTTCTTTCTCACGTGGTCTGACGTCAATATTCTTACCTCCGCGCCAAGTCCGAAAAATTCAGCGAGCCCGAACAAGTCCAATTAGTAAACTCAAAAGAATTCAGGTTCGCCTACAGGCAGCCAACAATCCGGCCATACCGATTAAGATTGCTCCTGCACTGTACTCCAAACGTGCTTTGACACGCGGGCGAAGGCGGTCAGATGCCGCCGTGGCGATCACCACGTACCCCAGCAGTACGAGCACTTGAATCAGAATTGATATGAGAGCGAGCGCACAGAACTGGAGGGCAATCGGCGATCCGGGAGATACGAACTGAGGTAGTATGGCCGCAAAGAACGCGATTGCCTTTGGATTGGAAGCCTGTAAAGCGAGTCCTTGCTTGAATGAATGCCAATTGCTGCCCGCTCCATACCGGTGCACTGGTCTTTGGTTTGCCCCCTCTTTCCCGCTTCCCGCACCAAGAATGATGCGGACGCCCAGATAGACCAGGTAGACGACTCCCGCCCATCGAACCAGTTCGAATAGCGTCGCTGACGCATGAAGGAGAGCGATCAGGCCGCTTGCTGACAGCAAGAAGTACGCGGCCGTTGCAAGAACGATTCCTACAGTCGCAACTGCACCACATCGCCTCCCCGAACTGAGTGTGGTTGCCACGACGAGCAAAACCGCGGGGCCGGGGCTCAACCAAAGCACGAGTTCGGTCAACGCAAATGCAAGCAGAAGATCAACAGTCACGTCGCGCCCTCTCAAAGTTCGCAGTGGTTCGTGTCACGGGAGTTGCAAAATTCAGATTCGTTTGATCGGCCGAACCGCGGTTTCGGCCATTTCATCGCGACAGACTAGATCCTGTGAGAACGCCGGTAGACACACCGCGACATACTCGGCGCCAATCGAACCGGGAGTGCTGTACTTCACCCATTCGCCGGCGCGAACATGCAGAGCCTGCCCGGCGCCAACCCGAATTTCCCCGTCCTTGAACTCCGCCGTTAGTTCGCCGGCCAGAACGACGGTGATCTCATCGAGTTCTGGCGTCTGACCCGGCTCGGTCCAGCCTGACGGACTGATCATCCGCGCTGCGCTCGCCGCCTCAAATCCGGTTCTGGCACGTCCGACGAATTCTTCGATCTGTTTAGGCGGCGTACCGGCCGCTTGGACGATCGCAGGTTCTTCGATCAATTTGGCCATTCCATTTTCCTTTCCTCGGATTCACGCACAAGATACGGCCAACTCGAGGTGGCATGATCGCCCTCACCCATGGCCCAATTGTCGAAGTACGCTCAGGTTGTCCCACGCCACCCAGGACTCCGCGATCATGCCGCCCTCGATCCGGTAGATGGCGATGTAATCGGCGGTTGCGCGCTTCCCTGACGCGGGAAATTCGCCAAGCGGCCCGTTCTGAGTGCCAGAGAAGCGATGGCGCACGGCAACCTTGTCGCCCTCGCACAGAAGATCCTCGATGGTCTCGACAGCATCAGGAAAGACACGAAACTCCTGGCGCAGGAAGTCGACCAGCTCAGATCGGTCCGACAGTACAGGCGGACCGGAGTCCGCCGCGTGACGAACAAAACCGGATGCCACGAGCGCTTCGAGCGCCCGCCAGTCCTGCGCGTTCACGGCCTCGACAAACGCTTCGACCACTTCCCGTGGAGATTTCCCAATAGACATACTCAGATTTCCCCCATGAAATGCGTCCGGGCACCGACCCATTCTCGGGACGGCGCCCGTTTCGTCTTTCAATTGGTCGAAAGGGCATCAACCCCATAAACCGCATCACGGATCTCGGCTGGGAACGCGCCGATGACACCGGCCACGGAGGTGTTCGTCATCACCAGCACCGTCAGGTTTTCGGCCGGATCGACAAACCAGTGCGTGCCGAGCACGCCGCCCCAGGCCCAGGTTCCCTCGCTCTGAGGCGACCCGGCGGCCTCCGGATCGAGGAGAACGGCGGCGCCAAGACCGTGCCCCCAGCCCGGTCCTTCGGACAGGGCGCGAAGGTCGCCGATCTGGTGCGACGTCAGCATTTTCGCAGTCTCCTCGGACAGGATCGGCACGCCGCCGTTCCGGATCGCCTCGAGAAAACGCAGATAGTCGCGTGCAGTGCCGCTCATGCCGCCGCCACCAGAGGGCCAGGCCGAAGGGTCAAGCGTGCGACTGGGCCAAACGCTGACACCGACCGGGATCATGTCGCCGTCATCGAGACGTTCCGCCCTTGCGGGGCCATCCCGATAGGCCGTTGCCAGCCGCTCCGCATCCACCGCGACAAAGGCCGTCTCGGACATGCCAAGCGGGCCCGTGACGTAGCGATCGATAGCATCAGGCAGCGTCATGCCCGAGGCCGCTTCGATCACTGCACCCAGCACATCGGTCGAGACCGAATATCTCCACTCGGTCCCCGGTTCGTAAAACAGCGGGGCGCCCGCGATGGCGCGCATGGCGTCTTCCAGCGTTCCTTCCGAGCGTTCAAGCCCTGCGGGCAAGTGACCGTAGATCGAGGGGTCCGCGTCCGGCTCGAAGAACGGATAGCTGAGGCCCGAGGTGTGGGTCATCAACTGGCGGACCGTGATGTCCGGCACGCGCCCGTCGGGCAGCGCCGGGGTGAAATAAGGCAGCCACTCGGCCACCGTGTCGTCCAGCGACAGGCGCCCCTCCTCGACAAGCGCGAGCGCCGTGGCAGACGTCATCGCCTTCGTCATCGAGGCGAGGCGGAAGATGGTGCCGTCGGTCACCGGACGCCCGGTCTCGCGGTCAGCATGTCCGGCGTTGCGGTGATAGATCACCCCGCCGTCGCGCGCGACGATGGCGGTGAGCCCGACGATCCGCTCGGAACTCACCCAGCGATCAATGACGGCATCGAGCCTCTCGGCCATAGCCTCATCGGCCAGCGCAGCCGACTGATAGAGCGTCGCCGCCGTCAGACCCGCCGCCAGCGCGCGCACGGCGCGACCTCGTTTTCGGGTGTTTCGTTCTGACGTTTCCATTCTTTCTCTCCTTTTGTCGGTATTGGTCAGATCAGATTGCGGTGCCGCGGCGGGCGACGAACCAGACGTTCATCGGGTCATGCGGCAGCACATGGCGCTCGACTTCGGCAAAGCCCGCCTGGCGCAGGAACCGCTCGGCGGTCTCCCATCCCCACATCGTGCCGAGCCCCTCGCCGCCCTGGCCGATGGACACGGGCGTGCAGTGAACGGTCGACACGGCATAGAGCAGCGTGGCGAAGGGAAAATCCCGGTTCTTCTCGAGATCGGCCGAGGCGCCGATATCCTGCATCAGGTAGACGCCTCCGGGCCGGAGCGATGCGTGGATGCCGGCCACCAGCCCGAGCGGATCCTTCTGGTCGTGGACGGCGTCGAAGCCCGTCACGAAATCCCAACGGCCCGGTTCGGCATAGCCGGTGAGGTCGCGAGTCTCGAACCGGACATTGGTTAGTTCCTCGGTGCGGGCCCGCTGCGCCGCAAAGTCGATGGCGTCGGCGCACAGGTCGTAGCCCACAAACCGGCTGGCGGGATAGCGCCGCGCCATGGCGAGCAAGGCCGCACCGCGGCCGCACCCTGCATCAAGCACGTCTATCCCGGCCGTCAGCCGTTCGTGCAGTTCGGGCGCGATCGGCAGGACATGGTCGAAAAGGCCAGCCGTGACCGTCTGGCCGCTGTCCTCGGCCATGATCTGGTGGAAGCACGGATAGTCGTCGTAGCGCGTTCCGCCGCCGGTCCTGAAATTGGCGATGGTCCGGTCCTCGACCTTGCCGAACAGCGCAACGTGCTGAGCATAGACCGCGAGATTGCCGAACGGCGCATCCCCAGCCAGACAGGCCGCATGTTCCGGCGGCAGGCGGTAGTCTCGCGTCTCCGGCCGGTAGTCCACGACCCCGGCCATGACCATTACGGCGAGCCACTCGCGCACATAGCGTTCCGACAGCCCCGCCGCCGCGGCGATCTCGGCGCTGCCCGCAGGACCCGTCAGGCTGGCCAGCGTCTCGAACAGGCCCAGCCTGTGGCCGAGCGACATCATCGCCGCCGCCGCGCCGGCATCCAGCATGTCCGCGACACGGCCTGCGAAGGCCTCCGCCGCGGCGGTATCGAATTCGTGCCTTTTCTGAACGTTCATCGCTTTCGTCCCCGATGGAATTGGCTTGGGGGCCTTCCTAGAGCCGATTCCGATTCGGGCGTGAGGGGCAGATTGGCCGAAATAGTGTCGTTTCGGCCAATCTGCATTCCCTCCCGTCTCGACTTTCGATGAGGTTTCGGCCATGATCGGGCCAATGTCCGATCCGACACGCACCCTGACCGTCAACCTGCTCGTCCTGCCGGAATCCTTTCCCGGCGCGCTCTACTGCCTGCACGAACTGCTGGGACAGGCGGGCCAGACGTGGGAGCCGATCACGGGCGAACCCGAGGCCGCCACATGCCGCTTTTCCCCGTGCATGGTGTCGGTGACAGGAACGCCCGCGCCGTCGCCCGCGGGGCCGGTCATCGCCGTCGAGGCCCCGTTGCATGCGCGTCCTGACCCGGACATCGTAATCGTCACCGATCTCGGCCTGCCCGCCGATTTCGATCCGCGGGGCCAATGGGCAGAGGAGGCCGGCTGGCTTCGCCGGATGCATGCCGGTGGCGCCGTCGTCTGCTCGATCTGCTCGGGGTCGCTGTTCCTGGCCGAGGCGGGCCTGCTGGACGGGATCGAGGCGACGACGCACTGGGCGGTCGCGCCGCTCTTCCGCGACTATTATCCGTCGGTGAAGCTGCGCCCCGAACGCATCCTCTGTCCTGCGGGGCCGGAGCATCGCATCGTGACCGCCGGCGGCGCCTCGACTTGGAGCGAGCTTGGTTTTTACCTCGTGGCGCGTTTCGCCGGCGAGACCGAGGCGCGGCGCATGGCCAAGGTCTTCGTGCTCGGCGACAAGTCCGACGGCCAGCTTCCCTTCGCCGCCATGGCACGCCCGCGCCAGCATGAAGATGCCGCGATTGAAAGGGCGCAGATCTGGATCGCGGACAACTACGCAGTTGAAAGTCCGGTAACCCGAATGTCCGAAGTCGCGGGTCTGCCTGAACGCACTTTCTCACGTCGTTTCCGCAAGGCGACAGGCTACAGTCCGGTGGAATACGTGCAGGCATTGCGTCTGGAGGAAGCCAAACAGATGCTGGAGACAACCGCCATCGCCGTCGATTCAGTCGCGGAGGCTGTAGGCTACGCGGACCCGGTCTATTTCCGGCGCATCTTCAAGCGTGACGTGGGGACGACGCCGACGCGCTACCGCCAAATGTTTGCAACCATGGGCGCCGGTTTGTTCTGAAGTCAGACTGACTATGCTCAGCCGATCTTCGCGCCCCAGAAGGACGTGTGGTTGGCTGCAAAGTAGCCGTCCGCGGCGCGGAAATTGCCCTGCAGTTCGATCGTATCGCCGGCGGTGAGCGGGGCCATAGTCTGCAACCATAGCGCCGTCACCTCGGAGACATGCGCGCCGCTGATCTCGCCGAACGAGCCGCGGATTTCGGTGGTGCCGTTCAGCACGAGACGGCCCCGCATGCGCGCGGTCGTGCTGGCGTTGACCTTGTAGAGCAGCGTCGCGCCGAAGAGGTAGGTGCCATCCACAGGCGCCACGAAATGGTTGTTCGCGGCGTCGAAGGCGCCCTGATCGTTGTAGTCGGTGTTGTTGAGGCCGATCTTCGTCCAGGTCCCGACGCCGACATAGTTGTCGTAGTTCGTGTACGCCTTGAAACGGGGCAGCCGGGGTGATCTTGCCCCCATTTCACCGGACACTCAGGCAGTTGCGTTTTGAGCTGCAATGAACTCGCGGGGCGAGCGCCATTTCAACCCTGAGTGCGGATGGTTCTCGTTGTAATCCTCGAACCAGCCATCGATCAATCCGAGCGC
>NZ_JAVKFX010000069.1:0-11291 GCF_040223625.1 Roseovarius sp.
GTCTTGGCCTTCTGGTTGTCGGTCAGGCAGGCCTCGAGCTGATCTTCCTCCAGCCCGGCCACCTTGCCGATCTTGCGCAGCCGGTCGGCGATGGCCACCGGGTCCTGCCCGTTGCCGATCCAGTCGCGCTGTTGCTTGTAGAGCATGTCGGCAATGCCGAAGAACCGTTCCTCCCCGCCGCAGCGCGCGACCATCCCGGCCCACAGGCCGTAGCGGTCGAAATAGACGTCGCGGTAGATGAAGTGGATCTTGTCGGTGTCGATGTAATCCGCCTTGAGCTGCTTGAACTGGTTCTGGTGGAAACTGGCGCAATGCGGGCAGGTGAACGAGGCGTATTCGATCATCGTGACCTCGGCGTCGGGGTTGCCCAGCGACATCTCGACGATGGTGGAGGTGTCGATCTCTTCCTCGGCGGGCGCGGCGGCCTCCTCGGTTGCGGCGCCGTCTTCGGCCTCCGTCGCCTCGGTGCTTTCCTCGGTCGCGTCCGCGGCATCAGTACCGGCCGCCTCGGCGCTTTCCTCGGTCGCGGCGCTTTCTTCCGTCTCGGCGCCCTCCGCCGTCTCGCCATCGGTCTGCTGCGCGTTGACGGCGGCGAAGGGCAGGTCGCTCTGCGCCGGGGTGGGCTGCGAGTTCAGCCACCACGCCAGGCCGGCAACAAGGGCAAGGGCCACGGCCCCGGGGATGATCATGCGGTTCATCGCGGAATTCCTTCGGTCAGGGTTTGCGTCTGGATAGAACGTTACGGCCCAGGGCTTCAAGGGCCTGCCTCAGCCCCTCGTCATGGACCGGCGCGGCGATCTCGGCCGCGTGGCGGCCGGCCTCGGGGTCGGGCGGGGCCGCCGGGGCCTGTTTCGGGCGCGTCTCGAACGCCACCTGCCCCTCGGCAAAGCCGGTGGGCGCGGTCTGGGTGATGCGGATGCGGGCGATGGCATTGTAGCCATAGGCCGCGTTCACCCGCTCGCGCAGAACCTCCTTCTGCATCTCCAGCATCGGGGCCTGCGCACCGGTGGTCAGCACCGACAGGGTTGCGCCGAACCCCTGCCGGCCATAACTGACCTCGACCGGGCGGGCGATGGCGGCGATATCTTCCCCCACGATCTCGGCCCAATGGGTCAGCACGCGGCTCACGGCAAAGCCCCGTGTCTCCGACGCCTTGCGGATCTGTGCGCCCAGCAGGGTCGCACCACGCTTGAAACCGAATGTTGTGCCCTTGTGGGCGGGCATGGCTGACCTCCCGGCAGTTCTGCCCTAACTTAGGCCAAGTGGCGGGCGTTGACAGCCCCCGAGATGAGGGAGAGGCATAACAGATGCGTGACGGGCAGGTTCAGGAACTCCTCGACTGGTACGACCGGCACGCGCGCGACCTGCCGTGGCGCGTGGGGCCATCGGCGCGGGCGGCGGGCGTGCGGCCCGATCCCTACCGCGTGTGGCTGTCGGAGGTGATGCTGCAACAGACCACCGTCGCCGCCGTGAAGGCCTATTTCGAACGCTTCACCACGCTCTGGCCCACGGTGACCGACCTCGCCCGCGCCGAGGATGGCGTGGTGATGGGCGAATGGGCGGGGCTTGGGTACTACGCCCGCGCCCGCAACCTGCTGAAATGCGCCCGCGTGGTGGCAGACGAGCATGGCGGCCGTTTCCCCGACACGCGCGAGGGGCTGCTGGCCCTGCCCGGCATCGGCCCCTATACCGCCGCCGCCATCTCGGCCATCGCCTACGACGCGCCGGAAGTGGTGGTCGACGGCAATGTCAGCGGGTGATGGCCCGGCTTTTCGACATCCGCACCCCCCTGCCCGCCGCCAAGCCCGAGATGATGGCCGCCGCCGCCCGGATGACCCCGAATGAGCGCCCCGGCTGCTACGCCCAGGCCGTGATGGACCTCGGCGCCACCATCTGCACCCCCCGCTCCCCCGCCTGCGGCATCTGCCCCTGGCGCGAGCCTTGCCTCGCCCGCAGGGCCGGCGTTCAGGCCGACCTCCCCGTCAAGGCGCCGAAAAAGACCAAGCCCACCCGCTTCGGCTACGCCTATGTCGCCCGCCGCACCGACGGCGCCTGGCTGCTGGAACGCCGCCCCGACAGCGGGCTTCTGGGTGGGATGCTGGGCTGGCCCGGCAGCGATTGGAACGAAGATCCCCAGCCCGCCCCGCCAATCGGGGCCGACTGGCACCGCCTGCCCGAGGAAGCCCGCCACACCTTCACCCATTTCCACCTGCGCCTGAAAATCGATGTGGCGCTCGTCCCCGCCGACACAGAGCCGGCCCGCGGCATCTTCCTCCTGCCGAGGGATTTCAGCCCCGCATCGTTACCCACCGTCATGCGAAAGGTTTTTGACTTGGCGCATGGAAGCTTCGAAGATGCCCGCTAAACTGACCGCGCGGCAAGAACCGAGGAGCCACGCCATGATCCCTGCCAGACAAGCCGTCAACCTGCGCAACGCCATCCCCTTCTGGATGTCGCTGCTGCTCGTGCCCGTTGCCATTCTCGGCGCCACGGTAGGGGGCTGGACGGTGATCCTCCTGCCCATCGTGACGTGGTATTTCTTCTCGATCCTCGACGCGATCCTCGGCCTCAACCTCGACAATGCCGACCCCGAGACGGGCGAGGATGACCTGACATGGTACAAGGCCATCACCCTCGTGTGGCCGCCGGTGCAGTTCGCCCTGCTCTTCGGCCTGATCTGGTACGTCACCGGGCCGGGTAACGCGCATCTCTCGGCGCTGGAAACCATCGTGCTGTTCTTCGGCGTGGGGGTCATCACCGGCACCGTGGGCATCAACTACTCCCACGAGCTCATGCACCAGAAAGACCGGGGCGAGCGCTTCCTCGGCGACGTGCTGCTGTCGATGGTGCTCTACTCGCATTTCCGCTCCGAACACCTCCAGGTGCATCACCGGCACGTGGGCACCCCGCGCGACCCGGTGACGGCGCGCTACAACGAGGGGTTTCACCGCTTCTTCCCCCGCGTGCTGATCGGGTCTCTGAAATCCGCCTTCCGCGCCGAGAAGGGCATGCTTGCCCGCAAGGGCCTGCCCTGGACGGACCTCTCGAACCCCTTCTTCCGCTACTGGGCTCTGCAGGGCTTCATGCTGCTGCTGGCGATCCTGATTGGCGGCTGGGCCGGGCTCTTCCTCTTCCTCTGGCAGGCTTTCGTGGCGGTCTGGCAGCTCGAGCTCGTCAACTATGTCGAGCATTACGGCCTCACCCGCAAACACCTGGGCGATGGCCGCTACGAACACGTCAAACCCCAGCACAGCTGGAACGCGGCGCACAAGGCGTCGAACTGGCTGCTGATCAACCTCCAGCGCCATTCCGACCACCATTACAAGCCCGACCGGCGCTTCCCGCTCCTGCAGACCTACGGAATCGACGAGGCGCCGCAACTGCCCTATGGCTACCCGGTCATGACCATGGCGGCGATGGTTCCGCCGGTCTGGCGCCGGGTGATGAACCCCCGCGTGCGCCAGTGGCGGCAGATGTACTACCCCGAGATCACCGACTGGCTGCCCTACAACAAGGCCCGGAACCCCATGCCCCGCGGCGCCTGAGCAAAGCCCCGCCCCGCGCTTCTTCTGGCCGGAAGTATCCCGGGGGGAGACGTTGAATTTCCGCTGGAAATTCAACGCTAGGCGCAGCGCCCCCTTCCAACGCCGGCCCAAAGAAAAACCCCCGCCCATTCAGGCAGGGGTTTCCCAATTCAAAAGCCGTGCGGATCAGGCCGTCTTCTTGCCCTTGATCGGCGCCCAGAGGCGCTTGTTCGTCAGGTACAGCAGCACGGTCAGCACGGTCAGGAAGATCACCCCGGCCAGCCCGGCCTGCTTGCGCGCCATCATCTTGGGCTCGGCGGCCCATGTCAGGAAGGCGGCCACGTCCTCGGCCTCGTGGTGCAGCTCGTTCGAGTGCCCGTCATCGAACTCCACGTCCTCGCCGTAAAGCGGCGGCGCCATCGAGATCCAGCCGCCGGGGAAGGCGGTGTTCTCGTAAAGCGTGGTACCCGCCTCTTCCTTGGTCTCACCGGTATAGCCGGTCAGGACCGACACGATGTATTCCGGCCCGCCCATGCCCTTGAAGAGCTGGTTGATGCCGGTGCCGTAGGGCCCGTGGAACCCGGCCCGCGCCTTGGCCATCAGGCTCAGGTCAGGGGCGTTTTCCAGGTTCGACCGGGGGAAGTGATCGGTCGGCTTGGCGGTGCGGAAATCGTCGAGCTCCGGGTCGAAGACCTCGAAATTCGCCGTGTAGGCCCGCATCTGGTCCTCGGGCAGGTGCGGCCCGCCCTCGTCCGACAGCGTCCGGAACGGCACGTATTGCATGCCGTGGCAGGAGGCGCAGACCTCGGTATAGACCTTGAGCCCGCGCTGAAGCTGGTTCTGGTCGAACGAGCCGAACGGCCCCTCGAACGAGAAGTCGACGTCATGCACGTGGCTTTCGCCTTCGGCCGCCAGCGCCCCCGAGCCCGAAAGGGCCAGGGCGGCAACTGCGGAGATCGCAATCTTTTTCAACATTGTCCCTTGTCCTTTCTTCACTCGGCCGGCGTTTCGGCTTTGCCGTGACGGGTCTTGAAATCGTCCTCGATGGTCTCCGGCTGCGCCTCGGGCTTCTCGATCACGCCGAGCAGCGGCAGGATCACGAGGAAATAGGCGAACCAGTAGGCCGACCCGATCAGCGAGATCGTCGAGTAGGGCGGCTCGGCCGGCATGGCCCCGGCCCACATCAGCACGACGAAGTCGATGACCAGAAGCCAGAACCACCATTTGAACATCGGCCGGTAGCGGCCCGAGCGCACCGACGAGGTGTCGAGCCACGGCACCAGCGCCATCACCGCGATCGCGCCGAACATCGCCAGCACGCCGAAGAACTTGGCGTTGACGATGCCGCCGGTGATCCAGCTTGCCAGCATCACCACCCACACGTCCGAGGTGAAGGCGCGCAGGATCGCGTAGAACGGCAGGAAGTACCATTCCGGCACGATATGCGCCGGCGTCACCAGCGCGTTGGCCTCGATATAGTTGTCGGGGTGGCCGAGGTAGTTCGGCATGAAGCCCACGATGGCGAAGAACACCACCATGATCACGCCCAGCGCGAACAGGTCCTTTATGACGAAGTACGGCCAGAACGGCACCGTGTCCTTCTCGGCCTCGGCCTTGGAGGTGCGGCGCACGTCGACACCGGTGGGGTTGTTGTTGCCCGTGGTGTGGAACGCCCAGATATGCACCGCCACCAGCGCCGCGATCACGAAGGGCAGCAGGTAGTGCAGGCTGAAGAAGCGGTTCAGCGTGGCGTTGTCCACAGCCGGTCCGCCCAGCAGCCAGGTCTGGATCGATTCGCCGATGAACGGGATCGCGCCGAACAGGCCGGTGATCACCGTGGCGCCCCAGAACGACATCTGCCCCCAGGGCAGCACGTAGCCCATGAAGGCGGTGCCCATCATCAGCAGGTAGATCAGCATGCCGACGATCCACGTCACCTCGCGCGGGGCCTTGTACGAGCCGTAGTAGAGACCGCGGAAGATGTGGATGTAGACGGCGAAGAAGAACAGCGACGCGCCGTTCATGTGCAGGTAGCGGATCATGTAGCCGCCGTTCACGTTGCGCATGATGTGCTCGATCGAGGCGAAGGCCAGGTCGACATGCGGCGTGTAATGCATCACCAGCACGATGCCGGTGACGATCTGCAGCACGAGGCAGAAGGTCAGGACGATCCCCCAGATCCACATCCAGTTGAGGTTCCTGGGCGTGGGGATCATCAGCGTGTCATACAACAGGCTGGCGATGGGAAGCCGCTTGTGCAGCCACTTCTCGGCGCCCGATTTCGGTTCGTAGTGATCGTGCGGAATTCCGGACATGAGCGCGCTTCCTTATCCGAGTTGGATCGTGGTTTCGTCGACGAATTCCGCGATCGGAACCGGCAGGTTCTCGGGCGCGGGGCCTTTGCGGATACGGCCGGCCGTGTCGTAGTGCGACCCGTGGCAGGGGCAGAACCAGCCGCCGAAATCGCCGGCATTGCCCAGCGGCACACAGCCCAGGTGCGTGCAGACGCCCATTTCCACCAGCCACTCGCCGGTCTCGCCGAACGAGCGGTTCTCGTCGGTCGCCGGGGCGTCGGGCGGCAGGTTGTCGTTGCGCGCCAGCGGATCGGGCAGCGACGACACGTCGGCGTCGCGGGCCTCGGCGATCTCTTCCTCGGTGCGGCGGCGAATGAAGACCGGCTTGCCCAGCCACTTCACCGTCAGCTGCGTCCCGGCCGAGACGCCGGACACGTCCACCCGGATCGAGCTCAGCGCCTGAACGTCGGCGGACGGGTTCATCTGGTTCACCAGCGGCCAGACGACCGCCCCGGTGGTGACGATACCTGCGCCTGCGGTGGCATAGTAGAGGAAATCCCTACGGGTGCCTGCGTGATCTTCTTCGTGGGACACGAGGTTTACTCCATATCTCAAGCCGGAACCGGCCAAGTTCATCATCTCAATGACATGACCACGGCGCAAGAGCACCGGGCACGTTTCCGACCCGCTGTTTAGCGGGGCTTTGGCGAGGCGTCCAGTGCACATTCGCCACGATTTGACCGGGGCGCTCATCTGTCGCGCTTGTGGCGCGGGGCGGTGGCGTGTAAGCAGGCAATCGAACCGTATTCCCGGAAAAGAGTCCCTTCTCATGTTGCGTTACGCCAGATCCGCCCTCGCCGCCCTCGTCCTGCTGGCCAGCCCGGCCGCCGCGGAGATCGAGCTCAGCCTCTATCTCGGTTGGCAGGGTGTCTCCGACAGCCGCGGCAGCGGCACTTTGCCCGGCGGCGCGGCGTTCAGCCGCAAGTTCAACTGGGACGGCAAGCCGTTCGAGTCGCCGATCTACTACGGTGGCCGCGCGATGTGGTGGAACACCAACAACATCGGCTTCGGCGTCGAGGGCACGCATACCAAGGCCTATGCCTCGGCCGGCGACCTCGCCGCGCTCGGCCTCAGCCGGTTCGAGCTGTCGGACGGGCACAACATCTTCACCGCCAACGTCATGAAACGCTGGCCCGGCTTCTTCAAGGGCTCGAAATTCACGCCCTATCTGGGCGCCGGTGTCGGCCTTGCCATCCCGCATGTCGACGCGCAGGTGATCGGCGCCACGAACCGCACCTACGATTACGAACAGACCGGCCTCGCGCTGCGCGGGATCGCGGGCATGAAATACGACCTGAACGACCGCTGGGCGCTGTTCGGCGAGTACCAGGTGACCTGGTCCGACAACGACATCACGCTCGACGCCGACCCGGCAGTGCCCGGCCAGCTTCCCGGCCGCCTCAGCACCGAGCTGACCACCCACGCCATCAATTTCGGCGTCAGCTACAGCTTCTGATCCGGGGCCGGCGCCATGACGGCTGAAGGGGCCGCCCCATGACCGCAACCGCCCGGCCACGCCGGCGCCTGCGGCCGGCCGGGGCGGTGCTCGTCCTCGTCTTCGCCCTCTACGCCGGGCTTGCCGCCGGCACCATGCCCGCGTGGATGAACGGCGCGCTGACGATCGTCCTGTGCACCGGTGGCGAAACCGTCACCGTCACCCTCGACGAGAACGGCACCCCGGTCGAACGCACCCACCAGCGCTGCGACTGGTCGGTACAGCTCGTGGCTGCCGAAATCGCCACACAGGCCCCTGTCCTGCCGCGCCCCGCCACGGCCCACCCTGCCGAGGCCGAGATCCGCGCCTTCGCCGCCCGCGTGGCACCCCCTTTCCTGCTGCAATCCCCGCGCGCCCCGCCGCGCCTCCTCTGACGCGAAGACATTTCCCTTCCCCTTCAGAGGACTTTTCCCATGGTTTCGACCGACCTGACCGGCACGCCCGCGCGTGACCGCTCCGCCCCCGTGGCGGCCAACCCGTTCTATCGCGCCGCATGGCGCTGGCATTTCTACGCCGGGCTCTACATCATTCCCTTCTTCATCATGCTTGCCCTTTCCGGCATGGCCATGCTCTGGATCGCCTGGATCGACGGGCGCGACGGCGAGCGCCTGCCCGTCACCCCGCAGGAGGCCCCGCTCGCCGTCTCGGTGCAGGCCGACGCGGCGCTCGCCGCCGTGCCCGGCAGCCACCTCGTGCAATACATCGCCCCCCGCGCCCCCGACCTCGCCGCCATCTTCCGCGTCGATCAGGGCGACAGCGCCACCATGGTCGCCCTCGACCCCTACACCGCCGAGGTGCTCGAGACCTTCCCCCGCCGCAGCGGCTGGTACGACCTGGCGGACGATTTCCACGGCACCCTGCTGCTCGGCGTCACCGGTGATCGGATGATCGAGATCGCGGCCTCCCTCGGCATGGTGCTGATCGCCACCGGCCTCTACCTCTGGTGGCCGCGCGGCACCGGTCTCGCCCGGGCGCTCCTGCCTCGCATCGGCCGCGGCCGCGCGGGATGGCGGGCGCTTCACGGGGCGGTGGGCCTCTGGATCTCGGTCATCCTGATGTTCTTCCTCGTCTCCGGCCTCTCGTGGTCGGGCGTCTGGGGCGAGAAGATCATGCAGGCCTGGAACCAGTTCCCGGCCGGCAAATGGGGCGTCGACGTGCCGCTCTCGGACAGCACCCATGCCAGCATGAACCACGGCCCCAAGGAAGTGCCCTGGGCGCTGGAACAGACCCCGATGCCCGCCTCTGGCAGAGATGCCGGCACCGACGGGATCGCCGGGCCGCTCACCGTCGACACGGTCGATGCCTTCGCCCGCCGGATCGGCTTCGACGGGCGCTACCAGATGAACCTGCCGCAGAGCGACACCGGCGTCTGGACGCTCAGCCGCGATTCGATGAGCACCGACAGCACCGATCCCACCTCCGACCGGACCACCCATATCGACCGCCACACCGGCAAGATCCTCGCCGACGTGCGCTACGAGGATTACTCGTGGTTCGGCAAGGCCATGGCGGTGGGTATCGCCCTGCACATGGGCACGCTCGGGCTGTGGAGCGTGCTGGCCAACACGCTCTTCTGCCTCTCGGTGCTCTTCCTCTGCCTCAGCGGCGTGGTCATGTGGTGGAAACGCCGCCCGCGCGGCCAGTTGCGCCTCGCCCCGCCGCCCCTGCCCGCCGACCTGCCGCTCTGGCGGGGCGCGGTACTGGTCGGGCTGATCGTGTCGCTGGCCTTCCCGCTGGCGGGGCTCACCCTGATCGCGGTGCTGCTCTTCGACCTCGTGCTGCTCTCGCGCCTGCCGGGGCTGCGGGCGCGTCTCGCCTGACACCGGCCTGCCGCGCCCTCACCGGGGCGCGGCACCTACCCGGCCCCGCCGTCTCGCGCCCAGCCCAGGGCATCCTCCAGCCGGTCGTCGCCCCAGAATACCTCGCCCCCCGTCACGAAGCTGGGCGAGCCGAAGACGCCCAGCGCCACAGCCTCCTCCGTGACCGCCTCGAGCACGGTGCCGGTGGCCTCGCCCTGCGCCTGCGCGATCACCCGCGCCGGGTCGAGCCCGGTTTCGGCGATGCTGGCGCTCAGGTTCGGCTCCTCTCCCGCCGGAAGCCCTTCCTCGAACCAGCGGCGATAGGTGGCGCGGGTATACTCGGCAACCCAGCCCTCCTCCTCCGCCAGCACGGCAACCCGGTTGGCCAGTTCCAGCCCCGCCAGCGGATAGGGCGCAGGCAGGCGCGGCGTCAGCCCGTAGCGCGCCGCCCGGCGCCCGATATCGCGCCACATGTAGGCCGATTTCACCGGCTTGTTCATGAAGGGGATGTTGTTCTGTTCGACCATCACCGTGCGCACGTTGAACGGCCGCCAGCGCACCCCCACACCGGCCTGCTGCGCGGCCGCCTCGATACGCGGCAGGGTCAAATAGGTATAGGTGCTGCCGATCGAGTACCAGAAATCGATATGGCCCATGCCACCCTCCCCGGCCGCGCCGGTCACTCCGGCGCGGTGGCCTTCATGCTCTCGCGCGCGCTGAACACCGCGTACCAGTCATCGAGCGCCCCCGCCCCCTCGCGCCAGTTCCGGCCCGAATGGCGGAAATCGAGATAGCCCAGCGCACAGCCGATGGCGACATGGCTCATGTCCAGCGGCCCGTTCAGGTGGCTCATCCACCGCCCGTCCACCGCCTCGACACAGCGCGCCACCTTGGCCCATTGCGCGTCGATCCAGCCGTCGAACACCTTCTCGGGCGGGCGCACGCGATGCTCGTAGACCATCAGCAGGGCGGCCTCCATCATCGCATCGGCCGTCGCCTCCAGCGTCAGCGTCTCGAACAGCCGGCTTTCCGGGTAGAGCCCCGCGCCGAATTCCGCATCCAGAAACCGGCAGATCACCCGGCTGTCATACACCGTCGGCCCGGTGTCGCGCACCAGCGCGGGCAGCTTGCCCGCCGGGTTGGCGGCGGCAAGGTCGGGGTTGGTATCGATGGCGGTGGTCATGACATCGACGATCTCGACGGCGTCGGTCTGGCCGGTTTCGTGCAGCAGCACCCTCACCTTGCGGGCGAAGGGCGAGGCCGCGGCGCTGATCAGCTTCATGGGCGGAACTCCCTCGGGTTTCGGCGCGAAGGCTAGGCTCCCCGCCGCCCGCTGTCCATCGCTATCCGTCGGGGTTGCGCATATGGGCGGCCAGCGCCGGCGTCTCCTGCCCCGGCCCGTGCGCCTCCACCTCGCCGGCGGCCTGCAGGCGCACCTCCTCCGGCTTGTTCTGGTTCAGCTTCCATGTCGATTGGATGTCCGCCACATCCATCACGCAGGGCACGATCTGGCGCATCATCTTCTCCATGACGCCGTCACTCATCTTCGCCGTGGTCCAAGGCGTCTTGGGCGCGAGCCGTTCCTCGTACACCGCCGACTGCCGGTCGAGCAGGTCGTGCAAACTCTCCTGCGGCTGCAGGCTCACCTCGCCCACGAGATGAACGGCGATGTAATTCCACGTCGGCACCTGGTCCTCGACCCCGTACCAGTCCGGCGAAACATAGGAATGCGGCCCCTGCACCGCGAGACGCGCCTGCACCGGCGCGGCGAGCATGCGCGCGATCGGGTTCGACCGGACAAGGTGAAACTCCGCCCGCTTGCCATCCTCCGACAACAGGAAGGGAATATGGCTCACCAGCGGCGCCGCATCGGTGCCCACGCATAACAGGCCGAACCCCTGCTCACGGGCAAAACCGATACTACGCGCCTCGGGCGCCTGACGAAAGGCCGGGTTCGGATGCATTGCAAGGTCCATAGCAACTGTCTTTCTCATCCCGCCACTGGCTGGTGCTCCCTCTGATCCCGCAGCATGGCATTGAGGATAGTGAGCAGCTTGCGGGCGCAGGCGATGATGGCGAGTTTGACGGGCTTTCCCGCCTCCTGCAGCTTGCGGCGGAA
>NZ_JAVKFX010000070.1:0-35289 GCF_040223625.1 Roseovarius sp.
ATCCGGAGGAGAGTTTCCATTGACAGCAAAAACCATCACCAAAACCCGGGACGACCGCGGCATGCTGCGGGCCTTCTGGCTGACGGCGCTCGCCATGGGCCTCGTCATTGCCCAGGCCATCGCGGCACAGGCGCGCCCCGACAGTTTTGCCGACCTCGCTGACACGGTCAGCCCCGCGGTCGTCAACATCACCACGTCCACCGTGGTGGCGCAGGGCACAGGGCCCTCGCCGATCGTTCCCGAAGGCTCGCCCTTCGAGGACTTTTTCCGTGAATTCCAGGATCGCAACGGCGACCGGCCCCGCCGCACCTCGGCGCTGGGCTCGGGCTTCGTGATCTCGGAAGACGGCTACGTGGTCACCAACAACCACGTCATCGAAAGCGCCGACGAGGTGATCATCGAGTTCTACTCGTGCGAGGAGCTGACGGCGGAAGTCGTGGGCACCGACCCCAAGACCGATATCGCGCTTCTGAAGGTCGATACGGACAAGCCGCTGCCCTTCGTCAGCTTCGGCGACAGCGACACCGCCCGCGTGGGCGACTGGGTGATCGCCATGGGCAACCCGCTGGGGCAGGGCTTCTCGGTTTCCGCCGGGATCGTCTCGGCCCGCAACCGGGCGCTGTCGGGCACCTACGATGACTACATCCAGACCGACGCCGCCATCAACCGCGGCAACTCGGGCGGCCCGCTCTTCAACCTCGACGGCCAGGTCATCGGCGTCAACACCGCCATCCTGTCGCCCACCGGCGGCTCGATCGGCATCGGCTTCTCGATGGCCTCGAACGTTGTCACCCGCGTGGTCGACCAGCTCAAGGAATTCGGCGAAACCCGCCGCGGCTGGCTCGGCGTCCGCATCCAGGACGTGACCGACGACGTGGCCGAGGCGATCGGCCTCGAGAAGGTCGCGGGCGCCCTGGTCACCGACGTGCCCGAAGGCCCGGCCGCCGAGGCAGGCATGGAAGCCGGCGACGTGATCATGTCCTTCGATGGCAAGGACGTGACCGACACCCGCAGCCTGGTCCGCCAGGTCGGCAACAGCCCGGTTGGCAAGACCGTGCGCGTGGTCGTCTTCCGCGACGGCAAGACCAAGACGCTCAAGGTCGAGCTTGGCCGCCGTGAAGAGGCCGAAGGCGCCATTCCCGCCGCTCAGCAGGGCGAGGATGAGCCCGAGGCCCAGGAAGAGGCCGAGAAAACCGTGCTCGGCCTGACCCTGGCGCCGCTCGACGACGAACTGCGCGGCCAGCTCGAGCTTGACCCCGAGGCCACCGGCCTTGTCGTCAAGGACATCGACACGCTGTCCGAGGCCTATGAGAAGGGCATGCGGGCCGGCGACGTGATCACCGAGGCCGGCCAGCAGAAGCTGCGCGCCATCGGCGATTTCGAGGACCGCATCAGCGATGCGCGGGAAGCTGGGCGCAAGTCGCTCCTGCTTCTCGTTCGCCGCGCCGGCGAGCCGCGCTTCGTGGCCCTGTCGCTGGAAGACAGCGGCGAGAGCAGCGAGAGCAACGAGTAACCGGCCCTCGCCAACAGACGGAAAAACAGAACAGCCCCGGAGGTCACTCCGGGGCTGTTTTCATGTGTCCTTCCGCTCTCGGGTCGCCTACGGGCCTTCGATGATATTCGCCACCATCTGACCGATGGCGTTGCTGCCCTTGATCGAGGGGTGGATCATGTCGAGCGCGTGATAGGACGCGTCGCCCTCGGGTACGAGGTCGGAGAGCGACAGGAAATGCACCCCGTTGTCGAGGGCGGCCAGCTTCTCGACCCGGCGCTCCAGCTCGGTGCCCTCGTCCCGGCAATGCTCGATCAGCGAGCCGCGCCCGGGGCTGCGCATGTAGCCCACATAGACCACCTGTGCCCCCGACCGGCGCAGGTCCGACAGGAAGCCGGGGATGCGCCCCTTGCGCCCGTCCTTCGAGATCAGCCGGTTCAGCTTGCCGTCGCACACCACGCAGCCACAGCCCAGCCACAGGTCGTTGCCGCCGCCATTGACCACGACCCAGTCCCATTGACCGGGCACGTATTGCTTGGTGATGTTGAGTCCCGCGCTGCCCGAGATCGGAAGCGGATAGAAGAAGCGCGCGCCGATCACCGACCGATCGACCACCGGCTCGCGCAGGACCTGCTCGACGGCATCGGCCACCGCCCGGTCGGACATCCGGTGCGAGGCCAGCATCGAGTCGCCGACGAAAAGGATACGGGAAGGGTGATCGCGGCTGACGGATTCGCCGCAACCGGCCAGCAACAGGGCCGCGGCGGCCAGCTTGAACAAACTGGAAATATTCATGGCAACAGACGTCCGACTCTTGAACAACCGAAGAGAAATGTGAAAGCAATCAAGCTTTCATCTTCGACCGTGACGCCCCCAGAAAGAGAACGTGGCAGCAAAGTGTTTGATTCTCAACAAAATTCGGACGGGCCTGTTCGTGCGGGGGAAACAGTTGCGGTGAATCCTCACGATTCCACGATTTTCGCACAGTTCGCACTGCGGTCAGGGCCAATTGCACTTCCCAGCGCGAAAGTTAGGTTGACCGGATTACCAGTCGCGAACAGGTGAAACCATGGCCCCCATTGTCGATGTCAAAGACCTGCGCAAGACCTTCGAGGGCGGATTCGAGGCGCTGAAAGGCGTGTCGCTGCAGATCGAGGAAGGCGAAATCCTGGCCCTGCTTGGCCCCAACGGCGCGGGCAAGACCACCCTGATCTCGGCGCTCTGCGGCATCACAACCCCCACCGGCGGCAGCGCCCGCGTGGGCGGCCACGATATCCTGACCGACTACCGCGCCGCGCGGCAGATGATCGGTTTGGTTCCGCAGGAAATCGCGCTGGAGCCCTTCGAGAAGGTCATCAACTCCGTCCGCTTCTCGCGCGGGCTGTTCGGCAAATCGCGCGACGACGCCTTCATCGAAAAGACGCTGCGGCAGCTTTCCCTCTGGGACAAGCGCAATGCCAAGGTGATGGAGCTGTCGGGCGGGATGAAGCGGCGCGTGCTGATCGCCAAGGCGCTGTGTCACGAGCCGCGCGTGCTGTTCCTTGACGAGCCCACCGCCGGGGTCGATGTCGAACTGCGCCGCGACATGTGGCACGTGGTGGCGGGGCTGAAGCAAAGCGGCGTCACCATCATCCTGACCACCCACTATATTGAAGAAGCCGAGGCCATCGCCGACCGGGTCGCCGTGATCAACAAGGGCGAGATCCTTCTGATCGAGGAGAAATCCGAACTGATGACCCGGATGGGCCGCAAGAGCCTGCGGATCGAGCTGACCGAGCCGATCGACGCGGTGCCCGAGGGCGTCGAGGAGTATCACCTCGACCTCGCCCCCGACGGCCGCGCGCTGACCTATACCTACGACACCAACGCCGAGCGCACGGGCATCACCCGGCTGCTGCAGACCCTGTCGGAGAAGGGCGTGGCGCTGAAAGACCTCCAGACCAAGCAATCCAGCCTCGAGGAAATCTTCGTGAGCCTCGTCAACGAGGAGGACGCGGCATGAACCTGACCGCCATCCGCGCAATCTACACCTTCGAAATGGCGCGCTTCTTCCGCACGCTGCTGCAAAGTTTCATCTCGCCGGTCATTTCGACCTCGCTCTACTTCGTCGTCTTCGGCGCCGCCATCGGCAGCCGCATCGACCAGGTCGAGGGGGTCAGCTATGGCGCCTTCATCGTGCCGGGGCTGATCATGCTGACGGTGATGACCCAGGGCATCTCGAACGCCTCCTTCGGCATCTACTTCCCGAAATTCATCGGCACGATCTTCGAACTGCTCTCCGCGCCAGTGAACTTCCTCGAGATCGTGCTGGGCTACGTGGGCGCCGCGGCGACCAAGGCGCTGTTCATTGGCATCGTGATCCTCGGCACCTCGGCCTTCTTCGTCGACCTGAACATCCAGCATCCGCTGGCAATGATCGCCTTCCTGCTGTTGACCTGCATCTCCTTCGCGCTCTTCGGGTTCATCATCGGCATCTGGGCCAAGAACTTCGAACAGCTTCAGCTCATCCCGCTGCTGATCATCACGCCGCTGGTGTTCCTCGGGGGCTCGTTCTACTCGATCTCGATGCTGCCGCCGGTCTGGCAGACGATCACCATGTTCAACCCGGTGGTCTACCTGATCTCGGGCTTCCGCTGGTCGTTCTTCGGACAGGCCGACGTGGCCATCGGCTTCAGCCTCTTCGCCATCGGGCTGTTCACGGCGATCTGCATCGGGATCATCTGGCTGATCTTCAAGACCGGCTGGCGGATACGCTCGTAACGCCCGTCGGGATGTGAGTATTTCTGGAAAGATGAAAGACCGGGAGGGGCCCCTTCCGACGGTGCCGCAGAGGGCGCCAGTGCAATAATGTGCCTCGCGCACAAGTTTTTTTCCTCCTGCGGGTAAAACAGCGGGCCGCCGCGCCTTGTTATGCCGGCCCCCGCAATCTACATCGGGCGGATGAAGCTTTCTTTGCCCCTTGTCGACCGCGGGCCGCTTGTCGCCGTGATCCGCCTGAATGGTGCCATCGGGACGGGCGGGCGCGCCCAGCTCAATGACGAGGCGATGGCCCCGATCATCGAAAAGGCCTTCAAGCGCGGTAAGCCCAAGGCGGTGGCG
Source organism: Roseovarius sp. (assembly GCF_040223625.1). Classification (GTDB taxonomy): domain Bacteria; phylum Pseudomonadota; class Alphaproteobacteria; order Rhodobacterales; family Rhodobacteraceae; genus Roseovarius. The sequence continues at coordinate 4,592 of NZ_JAVKFX010000070.1, forward strand.
CTGGTGATCAACTCGCCCGGCGGCTCGCCCGTGCAATCCTCGCTCATCGCCGCGCGCATCCGCCGGCTGGCCGAGGAAAAGGGCATTCCCGTGCACGCCTTCGTCGAGGACGTGGCGGCCTCGGGCGGCTACTGGCTGGCGGCGTCAGCCGATGACATCTGGGTCGACGACTGCTCGATCGTGGGCTCGATCGGGGTGATCTCGGCCGGGTTCGGCGCGCATGTCCTGCTCGCCCGGCAGGGGGTCGAACGCCGCGTCTACACGGCCGGCAAGTCGAAAAGCATGCTCGACCCGTTCCTCCCCGAGAAGGAAGAGGACGTCAAACGCCTCAAATCCCTGCTCGACCAGATGCACGAGACCTTTACGGCTTACGTCAAGTCGCGCCGGGGCGACCGTCTGGCCGACCGGCAGGACCTGTTCACCGGCGAGTTCTGGCTGGGCGCGCGCGCGGTCGAGCTGGGCCTCGTCGACGGGGTGGCGCATGTGGCGCCCAAGCTGAAGGCGCTCTACGGCGACAAGGTGCGCTTTGCCCGCTACGGCAAGAAACGCAGCCTGTTCCAGCGTTTCGGCGCGACCATGGCGCAGGATGCCATCGACACGATCGAGGAGCGGGCCGCCTTCGCCCGCTTCGGACTCTGACGTGATCGTCAAGATCGTCATACTCTTCCTCGTCTTCATGGTGGTCATGGCCATGTTCGGCAAGCTGAGGTTCCCCGGCCAGCAGAAGCTCGCGTCGGCGCGCTGCAGCAATTGCGGCCGGTTCCGCCTTGGCAAGGGCCCGTGCGACTGCCGGAAAGGCAAACCGAAATGATGCCGTGGCTCTACGCGGGACTCGGGTTGCTCATCCTGCTGCTGGCGGGCGACGCGCTGGTGAAAGGCGCGGTGAACCTCAGCCTGCGGGTGGGCATCCCGGCGCTGATCGTCAGCCTGACGATCGTTGCCTTCGGTACCTCGGCGCCGGAACTGCTGATCTCGCTCAATGCCGTGCTCGACCACAAGCCGGGGCTCGCGCTGGGGAACGTGGTGGGCTCCAACACCGCCAATATCCTGCTGGTGCTGGGGGTGCCGGCGCTCATCTCCGGCCTGTACACCAGCCAGTGCGACACGCGCAAGACCTACCTGTTCATGATCGGCGCGACGGTGATCTTCATCGGCCTCGCCTTCCGCGGCACGTTCGACATGGTCGCGGGCCTCGTGCTGCTGGCGCTGCTGGGCTACGTACTGGCCGACGCCTTCCGCGACGCGCGCAACCACCGCCGGGCCTGTGCCGCCGCCGCGCTCGACCCCGATGACGAGGAAGAGGTCGAGGGCGCCGATCCGGACATGCCATGGTGGCAGATCTTCGTTTTCCTCGTGCTGGGCCTCGTCGGCCTGCCGCTGGGCGCCGACCTGCTGGTCGACAACGCCTCGATCATCGCGCGGCGCTATGGCGTCAGCGACTCGGTCATCGGGCTGACGCTGGTGGCGCTGGGCACCTCGCTGCCGGAACTGGCCACCACCGTGATGGCCGCACTCCGCCGTCAGGCCGATGTGGCGCTGGGCAACGTGATCGGGTCGAACCTGTTCAACCTGCTCGCCATCATCGGCATCACCACGATGATCGGTGAAATCCCGGTCGATGCCGAGTTCCTGCAATTCGACCTGTGGGTGATGCTGGCGGCCTCGCTGTTGCTGGGGCCGTTCGTCTTCCTGAAGATGGATATCAACCGGCTCTGGGGCATTGTCCTGACGGTGCTCTATCTCGTCTACGTTTTCGTCGTACTGAGCTGAAGAGGCGCGCATGGCACGGGCATTGGTGACAGGGGCGGGCAAGCGGCTGGGCCGGGCGATGGCGCTGGAACTGGCGCGGCGCGGGCATGACGTGGCGGTGCATTACGCCACCTCCGCCGACGCCGCCGCCGAGGTGGTCGACGAGATCGAAGCGATGGGTCGCAGCGCCGTAGCGCTGCAGGCCGACCTGCTGGTCGAGGACGAGGTGCAGGCGCTTCTTCCCCGCGCGGCCGAGGCGCTGGACGGCCCGATCCTGACGCTGGTCAACAACGCCTCGATCTTCGAGTATGACAGGATCGACACCGCCACCCGCGACAGCTGGGACCGGCATCTCGAAAGCAACCTGCGCGCGCCCTTCGTCCTGATCCAGGCGCTGGCGGCCCAGGTGCCCGAGCCCGAGACGGACGAGAACGGCGAACCGGTGGCGCAAGGCCTCGTCGTCAACATGATCGACCAGCGCGTCCGCAAGCTGACGCCGGAATTCATGAGCTACACCATCGCCAAGTCGGCCCTCTGGACCCTGACGCGCACCGCCGCGCAGGGGCTGGCGCCGAAGGTCAGGGTCAACGGCATCGGGCCGGGCCCCACGATCATCGGCCACCGGCAGAGCGACGACCACTTCCGCCGGCAGCGTCAGGCGACGGTTCTGAAACGCGGCGCCGATGCCACCGACATCACCGCCGCGCTGGGCTACCTGCTCGATGCCCGCGCCGTCACCGGCCAGCTGATCTGCGTCGACGGCGGCCAGCATCTTGGCTGGCAGACACCCGATATCCAGGGTGTCGAACCCTGAGCCTGCGACAAGTTGTACACCTGTCACGCACCCGTGAGGGAAGCGTTACAAAAAGTTTAATGTTTTCAGTAGATTGCTGTATATACAGTTTTTTATCCAACGATTCCAATATGTTGAAAAACTGCCTAAAATTTAAGCAGGTTAAGGAACTCAGCCAAAAACAACGGAAATTTTGGTATGCCAAGAAGTTGTCCGCAGAGTTGTCCACAGGAATCGTGGAAAGCTTTCCTCTTGATCTCACCCGGTTAAGATTGCAGCCCGGCCCAAGAATCATCAAGTACTCCCAATGACCGAGCAAACCTCGCAAACCGCGCCGCGCACCGGCCATTCCGTCATTCAGGGCTACCTGAAGACGCTCGACGCGTCGCCGGGCGTCTACCGGATGCTCGATGCCCAGGCGCGCGTGCTCTATGTCGGCAAGGCGCGGAACCTGCGGGCGCGGGTGTCGAACTATGCACGGCCCGCCGGGCACACCCCGCGCATCGCCCGGATGATCCGCGAAACCGCGTCGATGATGTTCCTCACCACCTCGACCGAGACCGAGGCGCTGCTGCTCGAACAGAACCTCATCAAGCAGTTGAAGCCGCGCTACAACGTGCTCCTGCGCGACGACAAGAGCTTTCCCAACATCATGGTGACCAAGGCGCACCCCTACCCGATGATCAAGAAGCACCGCGGCGCCAAGAAGGAGAAGGGCGCCTATTACGGCCCCTTCGCCAGCGCCGGCGCGGTCAACCGGACGCTGGCGCAGCTTCAGAAGGTCTTCCAGCTCCGCAACTGCTCGGATTCGATGTTCGAAAGCCGCACGCGCCCCTGCCTTCAATACCAGATCAAGCGCTGCACCGCGCCCTGCGTCGGCTACATCTCGGAAGAGGATTACGGCGCGCAAGTGCGGGACGCCGAGCGCTACCTCTCCGGCCGCTCCACGGATGTGCAGGAGAAGCTGAAGACCCAGATGATGGACGCCTCCGAACAGATGGAGTTCGAGCGCGCCGCCGCCCTGCGCGACCGGATCAAGGCGCTGACCCAGGTGCAGACGGCCCAGGGCATCAACCCCCGCACCGTGAAAGAGGCCGACCTGCTTGCGCTGCATCTCGAGAACGGACAGGCCTGCGTGCAGGTCTTCTTCATCCGCGCCGGGCAGAACTGGGGCAACAACGATTTCTACCCGCGCGTCGGGGCGGATGTGGAAGAGGCCGAGGTGCTCGAGGCCTTCCTCGGCCAGTTCTACGACAACAAGGAACCGCCGCGTCAGGTAATCCTCTCCCACCCGATCGAGAACGAAGACCTGATGGCCGACGCCCTCTCGGGCAAGCGGGGCGGCAAGGTCGAGATCCTTGTGCCCCGGCGCGGCGAAAAGGCCGAGCTGGTCGACAGCGCGCTCCGCAACGCCCGCGAAAGCCTCGCCCGCAAGATGGCCGAGACGGCGACGCAGGCGAAGCTGCTCAAGGGGCTGGCCGAGGCGTTCGAGTTGGACGAGCCGCCGAAACGCATCGAGGTCTACGACAACAGCCATATCCAGGGCACCAATGCCGTCGGCGCCATGATCGTTGCCGGCCCCGACGGGCTGATGAAAAACCAGTACCGCAAGTTCAACATCCGCGGCGACGACCTTACCCCTGGCGACGATTTCGGCATGATGAAAGAGGTGCTGACCCGCCGTTTCAAGCGCCTGCTGAAGGAAGATCCCGACCGGGAGGAAGGGCACTGGCCCGACCTGCTGTTGATCGACGGCGGGGCAGGGCAGGTGAGCGCCGTGGCCCAGATCATGCGCGAGATGGGTGTGCAGGACATCCCGATGGTCGGCGTCGCCAAAGGCATCGACCGCGACCACGGCAAGGAAGAATTCCACCGTGTCGGCAAGCGCCCCACGGCGCTGCTCCACAACGACCCGGTGCTCTACTTCATCCAGCGCCTGCGCGACGAGGCCCACCGCTTCGCCATCGGCACCCACCGCGCGAAACGCGCCAAGGGCGTTTCCGCCTCACCGCTCGACGACATCCCCGGCGTGGGCGCCGCCCGCAAACGCGCGCTGCTCACCCATTTCGGCTCCGCCAAGGCCGTCAGCCGCGCGGCCCTGAGCGACCTCAAGGCGGTCGACGGCGTCTCGGAAGGTCTGGCTCAGAAGGTCTACGACTATTTCCACGAGAAGGGGTAGGCCACGCAGGGGTTTCCACGGTGACCGCCCGTGCTTACCTCATCCCCGTTCCTCATCGCCTCCGCGATTTCCAACCGTACGGCCCGACAGGCGGGTCACACTGACGAGGAGCACGGCAGGACAAGCGGCAAGGTCGGCTCATGCCAGACCGACGCTTGACCTTTCCCGTGCCTCCGGAAAGGTCTAAGACTGGCCCCATGACATGGACCATACCAAACGTGCTCACCACCCTCCGGCTTCTGGCGGCGCCGGCGGTGGCGGTGATGTTTCTCTATTTCACCCGGCCCTGGGCCGACTGGTTCGCGCTGGTCCTCTTTGTGGGCGCGGCGATTACCGATTATTTCGACGGCTACCTCGCCCGGATGTGGAAGCAGACCACCAAGCTCGGCACCATGCTCGACCCCATCGCAGACAAGGCGATGGTGGTGATCGCGCTGATGGTGATCGTGGGCTATTCCAGCATGTCGCCCTGGCTGGTGCTGCCGGCCACGGTGATCCTCTTCCGCGAGGTGTTCGTCAGCGGGTTGCGCGAATTCCTCGGCGACACCGCCGGCACACTCAAGGTCACCAGGCTCGCCAAGTGGAAGACCACCGCCCAGATGATCGCCATCGCCGTCCTCTTTGCCCAGGGCGTGTTCGAACACTACCTCTGGGCCAGCACCGCAGGCATGGATCAGAACCTCGTCGATGCCATCCTCCGCGGACAGGAGGAAGACCTGCACGGCCTGCAATGGAAGATGACCGGCATGGTCTGGTCGGGCCATGTGGGTCTCTGGCTGCTCTGGATCGCCGCGGCGCTGACGCTGATCACCGGGTTCGACTATTTCCGCAAGGCGACCCCGTTTCTGAAGGACTGACGCGATGGATGTTCTCTATTTCGCATGGGTGCGCGAACGCATCGGCCACCCCAAGGACCGCATCGAAACGCCCCCCGGCACAGTGCGCGAGCTGGTCGAGGATCTGCGCGGGCGAGAGGAGCGCTATGCCGCCGCCTTTGCTGACCTCTCGGCGCTGCGCGTGGCGGTCGACCAGCAGCTTTCCGATTTCGACGCCCCCCTCGACGGTGTGCGCGAGGTGGCGTTCTTCCCGCCAATGACCGGGGGCTGAGGCGCATGGAGATCCGCGTTCAGGTAGAGCCCTTCGATTTCGGTGCAGAGGCCGGCGCCTTCGCCGCGCGGCAGGCGGGCATGGGCGCGGTCGTCACCTTCACCGGCATCGTCCGCGACCTGGAGGGGGGCGGCCTGCGCGCGATGGAGATCGAGCATTACCCGGGCATGACCGAAAAGGCGATCGAGGCCATCGCGTCGGAGGCGGCCGGCCGCTGGCACACCGGCGACCTGCTGGTCATCCACCGTTACGGGCCGCTCGCGCCGGGCGAGATGATCATGATGGTCGCCACCGCCGCCCCGCACCGGGCCGATGCGTTCCAGGCGGCGGAGTTCCTGATGGATTTCCTGAAATCCCGCGCGCCTTTCTGGAAGAAGGAAGTGGCGCAGGACGGATCGGACTGGGTTGCCGCCCGCGACGAGGATGAAGACGCGCTGACCCGCTGGTAACGGCGGCGCTCAGTCGCGGTAGTCCTCCGAATCGTCGGCCAGGGTCGAGCCGCCCACCGCCCAGTACCTGTCCCCGTCGTCTTCGCGTTTCCGGAACCCGGCAATGAACAGAACCACGCCGATGAATCCCAGCAATCCGCCACCGAACAGCGCGGCATAGATATGATCCTGATCGCCGCTTCCGGTGGCGAGGTTCAATTCGTTCAGGACAAACGCCACCCCGCCCAGGACAAAGCCCAGCGACAGCAGCACAAGGGTGATCTTCCTGATCATTCCGGGTCCTCCTCCACTGGAGGTAGCACAGTGTCGCGCGATTTCATCTTTCTGTCAAAGCCGGATCGGCGGGTTATGGCGCGCCCCATCCGCCGCCGCCGGGGGTTTCCATGCCGAAAACGCTTCCCGCGGGCAGGTCTATCTCGTCATTTCCACCCATCTCGCGCCGCTCCCCATCGGGCAGAACGGCCCAGTTGCGCCCCACCTTGCCGGGCTCTCCCCCATCCACGCCGAAAGGCGGAATGATCCGGTGATTCGACAGTGTGGTCACCGTCGCCGGCTCCAGGAACCGCAACAGCCGGATCACCCCATGTCCGCCGCGCCACTGGCCCGCACCCCCCGATCCGGGCCGGATCGAGAACTCCTCCAGCCTGACCGGGAACCGTTTCTCGAGAATCTCCGGGTCGGTCATCCGCGTATTGGTCATATGCGTCTGCACCGCGTCGCACCCGTCGAACCCCGGCCCCGCGCCGGTGCCCCCCGCGATCGTCTCGTAATTCTGGAACCGGTCATTGCCCCAGACGAAATTGTTCATCGTCGCCTGGGATCCCGCAATTACGTGCAGCGCCCCGTAGAGCGCGTTGCAGGTGGCCTGGCTCACCTCCGTATTGCCGGAAATCACCGCCGCCGGGTAGACCGGGTTCAGCATCGAGCCCTCGGGGATCACGATGTTCAAGGGCTTCAGGCATCCTTCGTTCAGCGGGATCTCCGCCCCCACCATCGTGCGGAACACGTACAGCACCACCGCCCGGCAGATCGACCTGGGCGCGTTGTAATTCCCCTCGTGCTGGGCGCTCGTCCCGGTAAAGTCGATCGTGGCCTCGCGGTTCTTCGCATCCACCGTCACCTTCACCTCGATCACCGCGCCATGATCCATCGGGTAGGTGAACCGCCCGTCTTTCAGCCGGTCGATCACCCGCCGCACGCTCTCCTCGGCATTGTCCTGCACATGGCCCATATAGGCCCGCACCACGTCCAGCCCGAAATTGTCGACCACCTTCAGAAGCGCCTGCCGCCCGGTCTCGTTCGCGGCAATCTGCGCCTTCAGGTCGGCCATGTTCTGCGGGATGTTCCGGCAGGGATAGCGCCCAGACGCCAGCAACGCCTCCGCCTCCTGCTCCAGCAACCTGCCCTGATCGACCAGCTTTACGTTGTCGATCAGCACGCCTTCCTCGTCGATATGCCGGCTGTCGGGCGGCGCGCTGCCGGGCGTGCGCCCCCCGATATCCGCATGATGCCCGCGCGAGCCCAGCCAGAAAACCGGCTTGTCGCCCACGAAAACCGGCGTCCCCACCGTGACATCCGGCAGATGCGTGCCGCCATTGTAGGGCGAGTTCAGCACATAGGCATCGCCCGGCGCCACGTCGGGGTTCAGCCGCATCACCGTCTTGATGGAATCCGACATCGACCCGAGATGCACCGGCACATGCGGCGCGTTCGCCACCAGGTCGCCGCGCGCGTCGAAGATGGCACAGGAGAAATCCAGCCGCTCCTTGATATTGACCGAGGCCGAGGTGTTCTCGAGCGTCGCGCCCATCTGGTCGGCCACCGACATGAACAGGTTGTTGAACACCTCCAGCAGCACCGGGTCGACCTCCGTTCCCGCCGCGTGTTCCCGCGCCTTGGCCTCGACCCGTTCGAGCAGCAGGTTGCCCATCCCGTCCACCGACGCGGCCCAGCCCGGCTCGACCACGTTGGTGCCCGTTGGCTCCGTGATGATCGCCGGCCCCGTGATCCGGCTCTCGGGCGACAGCCGCTCCCGCTCATACAGCGGCACCTCCCGCCGTTCGCCCTCGATATGAACCGGCACCTGCGCCACCGGCCTGCCATCCCCCTCCGGCAGGGCCGCGCCGGGGCTCTGCCCCGTCCGCCCGATCGCCTCGACGCTCAGCATCTCGAACACGATCTCCCGCTCGGGCGAGGCGAAGCCGAACCGCTGCCGATGCGCCGCCTCGAAGCCCTCGCGCATCTCCTCTTCCGCCCCGAACGCCACGTCCAGCGCCTGGTGCGCGCCCTCGTACCGCAGATGCGCCCGCCGCGCGATGTTCCGCTCCAGCGCCTCCCGCGCGGCTCCGACCTCCGCCAGCGGCGCATCCATCTGCACCTCCCGCATCGCCCGCACCTCGGCCAAGCCCATGCCATAGGCCGACAGCACCCCGGCATGCGGATGGATCAGCACTTTCCGCATCCCCAGCGCATCCGCCACCAGGCAGGCATGCTGCCCGCCGGCACCGCCAAAACACTGCAGGGTATAACGCGTCACGTCATGGCCGCGCTGAACGGAGATCTTCTTGATCGCGTTCGCCATGTTGTCGACGGCGATGCGCAGGAACCCTTCCGCCATCTCCTCCGGGCTGCGCGCCGCTTCCCCGGTCTCCGCCGCCACCGTCTCTGCCAACTCGGCAAACCGCGCCCGCACCACCTCGGCATCGAGGGGTTCATCCCCCTCCGGCCCGAACACCGCCGGGAAATGCGCCGCGTTGAGCTTCCCAAGCATCACGTTGCAATCCGTCACCGCCAGCGGCCCGCCCCGCCGATAGCACGCCGGCCCCGGATCGGCCCCGGCGCTCTCCGGCCCCACCTGGAACCGCCCGTCCTCGAATTTGCAGATCGAGCCGCCCCCGGCGGCCACCGTGTGAATATCCATCATCGGCGCCCGCATCCGTACGCCCGCCACTTCCGTCTCGAAGCTCCGCTCGTAATCGCCGGCGTAATGGCTCACATCCGTCGATGTCCCGCCCATGTCGAACCCGATCAGCCGGTCATGCCCCGCCGCCTCGCCGGTCTTGACCATGCCGACGATCCCGCCCGCCGGGCCCGACAGTATCGCGTCCTTCCCCTGGAACAGTCGCGCATCGGTCAGCCCGCCATTCGACTGCATGAACAACAGCGCCTCGCACGCCCGCCCCACGTCCAGCGCATCGGCCACCTGCTCCACGTACCGCCGCAGCAACGGCGAGAGATACGCATCCACAACCGCCGTATCCCCGCGCCCCACCAGCTTGGCCAGCCGGTTGACCTGGTGGCTGGCGGTGATCTGGGTGAACCCGATCCCGGCCGCGATATCCGCCACCCGCCGCTCGTGCTCGGGGTTGAGATAAGCGTGCAGCCCGGCAACCGCCACGGCCCGGATGCCCCGGTCATACGCCCCCTGCAGCGTGATGCGCGCCTTGTCCTCGTCCAGCGGACGCACCACCGCGCCGTCGGCATCCAGCCGCTCGTCCAGTTCCGCCACCTCTTCATACAGCAGGTCGGGCCGCCTTATATGCAGGTCGAACAGCCTTGGCCGCGTCTGGTAGCCGATCCGCAGCAGGTCGCGAAACCCCTCCGTGATCAGCAGCAGCACCCGCTCGCCCTTCCGCTCCAGAAGCGCGTTCGTCGCCACCGTCGTGCCCATCTTCACCGCGCGGATCGACCCGTCGGCGAAATTCCCCGCCTCGCCCATCACCTCGCGAATGCCCTGCACGGCGGCATCGCGATAGCGCTCGGGATTCTCCGACAACAGCTTGTGGGTATGTACGCGCCCATCGGGCGCCAGCGCCACCACATCGGTGAAGGTGCCGCCCCGGTCGATCCAGAATTCCCACCGGGCCTCGCCCATGCGCTCGTGCCTCCTCACCCCGCGTCAGGCAAGGTTTGGCGCCGTGCGGACAAAAGTCAACGCCGGATGGCATTGAAATCGGTGCGGTTTTCAGCGCTAATGCCGCCAACTGCTGTCAACGGGAGTCCGCCCATGGACCTGCGCCAAATCACCGATGATTACACCGTCTCGCCGCAAATCGACGTCGAGCACATGCGCGAGATCGCGGGGGCCGGATTCCGCTCGGTCATGTGCAACCGCCCGGACGGGGAAGAGCCCGGCCAGACCGGTTACGCCCTGATCGCCGAGGCGGCCGAGGCCGAGGGGCTCGAGGTCCGCACCGTGCCGATCGTTTCCGGTATGATCACCCCCGAAGCGCTCGACGAGTTCCGCGCCGCGCTCGACACCATGCCCAAGCCGATGCTGGCCTATTGCCGCTCGGGCACGCGCTGCACCATGCTCTGGGCCCTGTCCCAGCACGGCACCATGGACGATACCGAGATCGAACGCCGCGCCGCGGCGGCGGGCTATGACGTGTCGGGGCTTCTGCGCCAACTCAACGCGCAATGACCGGCTGGGTCGCGCTGGGTCTCGCCCCCGAAGGGGTGCGCGCCTGCGCCATGCAGGGCGACAGGCTGCTCGAGCAGGTCGCCGCCGGCAGCGAAGCCGCGGCGCTCGAGGCGCTCTCCGAACCCGCCGACCGCCTCCTGCGCATCGGCGACGGCACCCCCGCCGCCCTGCCGGCCCCGATCCTGCCCAAGGCAGGCCCCGGCCTGCCCGGCTTCAGCCAGAAAGCCCCGGCCGACGTGATCGGCGGCTGGGTCCGGCTCTGGCTTGCCGGCTTCCTTGCGACCCGCCCCGACTGGGACGGCGTGATCGCCGCCACCGAAGGCCCGGTCAGCCACTGGATCCAGCTCAGCGCGGGCGAGGCGGTCAGTTCGCAAAGCTTCCTCACCCCCCGGCTGGTCGACGCGCTGGGCGGGGCCGAATCCCCGGATGCCGACGCCATGGCCGACAGTCTCAGCCGCCCCGAACGCCTCGCCGCCCATCTCCGCGCGGCCGAGGTCTCCGGCAACAGGCAGGCCCTCACCGGCCACCTCATCGGCGCCGAACTCGCCGCCGCCCGCCCCTATTGGCTGGGCCAGCAGGTCGCCGTGATCGCGCCGCCCCCGGCCCCCGTCGCCACCGCGCTCAAGACCCAGGGCGTCCCCTGCGAAACCCACAGCCCCGACGACCTTCTCGCCCCCGGCCTCGCCGCCGTGGGCAAGGCCCTGGGCATGTAATCCACCCCGGGCTTCTTCTGGCCGGAAAAAACCCGGGGGAGGCGTTGAAACCCAAGGGGTTTCAACGTCGGGGGCAGCGCCCCCTTCCAACACCGCGGCTTATCCGCTAAAGCCCGCGTGAGTTCGAAAAACCGGCGGAAGACGCACGATGAAATTCACCCTCTCCTGGCTCAAAGACCACCTTGAAACGACCGCCACGGTCGACGAGATTGCCGAGGCGCTGACCGATCTCGGGCTTGAGGTCGAGGAAATCTCGAACCCCGCCGCCCGGCTGTCGGCCTTTACCATCGGCAAGGTCGTCAAGGCCGAGCAGCACCCCGATGCCGACCGGCTCCGCGTCTGCCAGGTGGAAACCGACGAGGGCGAGAAGCAGATCATCTGCGGCGCGCCCAACGCGCGGGAGGGGATCACGGTGGTGATCGCCAAGCCCGGCGTCTACGTGCCAGGCATCGACACCACGATCGGCGTGGGCAAGATCCGCGGCATCGAAAGCTTCGGCATGATGTGTTCCGAGCGCGAGATGGAGCTTTCCGAGGAACATGACGGCATCATCGAGCTGCCCTCGGGCGAGGTCGGCCAGAGCTTCACCGACTGGCTGGCCGAGAACGACCCGGCCAAGGTCGACCCGGTGATCGAGATCGCCATCACCCCCAACCGCCCCGATGCGCTGGGCGTGCGGGGCATCGCGCTTGACCTTGCCGCACGCGGCATCGGCACGATGAAGCCCGCCCCCCAGGCTCATGTCGAGGGGCAGTTCCCCTGTCCGATCGAGGTCACCATCGACCCCGACACGCGCCAGGATGGCTGCCACGTCTTCGCCGGCCGGCTGATCCGGAACGTGAAGAACGGCCCCAGCCCCCAGTGGCTGCAGGACCGGCTGCGCGCCATCGGCCTGCGCCCGATCTCGGCGCTGGTGGATATCACCAACTTCTTCACCCATGACCGCAACCGCCCCCTCCACGTCTTCGATGCCGACAAGGTGAAGGGCAATCTCCGCATCCACCGCGCCAGGGGCGGCGAGACGCTGACCGGGCTCGACGAGAAAACCTACACTTTCTCCGAAGGGCAGGTGGTGATCTCCGACGACGAGGGCATCGAGAGCATCGGCGGCATCATGGGCGGGCTCGCCACGGGTTGTACCGAGGAGACGACCAATGTCTTCCTCGAGGCCGCCGTCTGGGACCATATCCAGATCGCCCATACCGGCCGCGCGCTCAAGATAAACTCCGACGCCCGCTACCGCAACGAGCGCGGCATCGACCCGGAGTTCAACATGGAAGGGCATGAACTGGCCACGCAGATGATCCTCGATCTCTGCGGCGGCGAGCCCTCCAACGTGGTCGTCGCGGGCGAGGTGCCGGATGTCAGCCGTGCCTACCGGCTCGACCCGGCGCGGGTGCAATCCCTCGTCGGCATGGACATCCCCGAAAGCGACCAGCGCCAGACGCTCACCCGCCTCGGCTTCCGGCTCGAGGGCAACATGGCCCATGTCCCCAGCTGGCGCCCCGACGTGATGGGCGAGGCCGACCTGGTGGAAGAAGTGGCCCGCGTCGCCTCGCTCACCAAGCTGCAGGGCAAGCCGATGCGCCGCATGTCGGCCGGCGTGCCCAAGCCGATCCTCAGCCCGATCCAGAAGCGCGAGCAGATCGCGCGGCGCACCTGTGCGGCGCTGGGTTACAACGAATGCGTCACCTACAGCTTCATCGACAAGGCCGCGGCCGAGCTTTTTGGCGGCGGCACCGATGCCGAGATGCTGGCCAACCCCATCAGCTCGGAAATGAGCCACATGCGCCCGGCGCTGCTGCCCGGCCTGTTGCAGGCCGCCGCCCGCAACCAGGCGCGCGGCATCATGGACATGGCGCTATTCGAGGTGGGCCACGCCTTCCACGGCGGCGAGCCCGGCGAACAGCACCTGCTGGCCACCGGCATCCTTGTCGGCCGCACCGGGCCCAAGGACGTGCACGGCCAGTCGCGCAACGTCGATCTCTACGACGCCAAGGCCGATGCCGAGGCGGTGCTGTCGGCCATCGGCGCCCCCGCCAAGGTGCAGATCCTGCGCGGCGCCCGCGAATGGTGGCACCCGGGCCGGCACGGCAAGATCTGCCTTGGCCCGAAAAAGGTCTTGGCCGTCTTCGGCGAGCTGCACCCCAAGGTGCTGCGCGAGATGGACGTGAAAGGCCCGGTCGTCGGCTTCACCATCTGGCCCGCCGAGGTGCCGCTGCCCCGCAAGGCCGGCGCCAGCCGCGGCGCGCTCGAGGTGAGCGGGCTTCAGGCGGTCGAGCGTGACTTCGCCTTCGTGGTCGACGCGCAGGTCGAGGCGCTCAACCTCGTCAACGCCGCCGCCGGCGCCGACAAGGCGCTGATCGAGGACGTGCGCGTGTTCGACGAGTTCATCGGCGGCAGCCTCGGCGAGGGCAAGAAAAGCCTCGCCATCACCGTGCGCCTGCAGCCAACCGACAGCACCCTGAAAGAGGCCGATATCGACTCCGTCTCGCAGAAGATCGTCGAGAAGGTCGAGAAGGCCACCGGCGGCGTGCTGCGCAAGTGACGTGACCCGCCGGGGGAGGGGGCGACCCCGTCTCGCCCGGTGCCATCCCTTTGACCACACCGAATAGGAGACAGCACACCATGGGTTTGAAAGTATACCTGTCCGGCGAGATCCACACCGACTGGCGTCAGCAGATCGTCGACGGGGCCCACGGGCTCGACGTCTGGTTCAATTCACCGGTGACCGATCATGGCGCCTCCGACGATTGCGGGGTGGCCATCCTCGGCGCCGAGGACGACAAGTTCTGGCATGACCGCAAGGGCGCGCTGGTCAATTCCATCCGCACCCGCAAGGGGATCGAGGAGGCGGATGTCGTCGTCGTCCGCTTCGGCGACAAGTACAAGCAGTGGAACGCCGCCTTCGATGCCGGTGTCGCCAGTGCGCTGGGCAAGTCGCTCATCATCCTGCAACCGCCCGAACACGACCACGCCCTGAAGGAGGTCGACGCCGCCGCAATGGCCGTGGCGCGCGAGCCGGGGCAGGTGGTCGATATCCTCCGCTACGTTCTCGAAGGCTCGCTGCCGGGCTGAGGCTCAGGACACGAAATCCGGCTCGTTGCAGCCCATCGCGTCGGTGGCCGAGCCCATCGGCGCGACCACGTCGAAGGTCACCGAATAGATGACCCGGCCGTTGGAGGTGGCCGACATCGTCCAGGTGCCCGGCGTCACTTCGTAATCCGCCTCGAAGGAAAAGCTGGCATAGCCCATGTCATTGGCCGACAGGTAGGTCTGCCAGCTTTCATGGGTGATCCCCGCCGCGCCGTGCGGCGGGTGCTCCACATGCACGGTGGCCGGCCCCTCGAACTCCGGCAACACCTGCACCCGCACGCCGAACTCCACGCCGAGTTCCGCCGGTACGGTGGTGCCGCGATAGGTGAAGGGCGGCGGGTCGGTGACAAGCGAGACGGTGCCCGAGATGGTATCCTCGGCCACCATCTCCTCGTCCGTCGGGACCTTGCACATGTAGCCGTATTCAAGCTGCGCGACCCCGTTGGTGTCAGGGTTGGCCGCAAGCGGCGTGCCGCAAACGAAAAGGGCCACGCACAGGGCCGCTTTCGCGAAACCTTTATGCGTGGCCCGAACCATCGGAGAGCTCCGCCCCTACCCGATCGCCGCCGCTTTCACGTCGTCGTCGATATACGGCTGGTACTGTTCGAAGTTGTCCGCGAACATCTTCACCAGCTTGGCGGCCTGCGCGTCGTAGCCTTCGGGGTTGCCCCATGTCCGGCGCGGGTCGAGCAGAACCTCCGGCACGCCCGGCACCTTGATCGGAACCTCGAAGCCGAAATTCGGATCCTTGCGGAAATCCACCTTCGACAGCGACCCGTCCAGCGCGGCCGTCAGCAGGGCGCGCGTGGCCTTGATCGGCATTCGCGAGCCGGTGCCATAGGCGCCGCCCGTCCAGCCGGTATTGACCAGCCAGCAGGTCGCGCCGTGCTTGGCGATCTTCTCGCGCAGCAGGTTGCCATAGGCCTCCGGCCGGCGCGGCATGAAGGGCGCGCCGAAACAGGTCGAGAAGGTCGGCTGGGGCTCGGTCACGCCACGCTCGGTGCCGGCCACCTTGGCGGTGAAGCCCGACAGGAAGTGGTACATCGCCTGCGCCGGCGTCAACCGCGCGATCGGCGGCAGCACGCCGAAGGCGTCGCAGGTCAGCATGATGATGTTCTTGGGATGCCCGCCAAGCGCGTTGGACGAGGCGTTCGAGATATATTCCAGCGGATAGGCGCAGCGCATGTTCGCGGTCAGCGAATCGTCGGCGAAGTCCAGCTCCAGCGTGTCCTCGTCATAGACCATGTTCTCGATCACGGTGCCGAACTTGGAGGTGGTTGCATAGATCTCCGGCTCGGCCTCGGGGTCGAGGTTGATGGTCTTGGCATAGCAGCCGCCCTCGAAGTTGAAGGTGCCGCGATCCGACCAGCCATGCTCGTCATCGCCGATCAGGATGCGCTCGGGGTCGGCCGACAGGGTGGTCTTGCCGGTGCCCGAAAGGCCGAAGAAGATGGCGGTGTCGACCGGGTTGCCCCGGGCATGGTTGGCCGAGCAGTGCATCGGCATGATGCCCTTTTCCGGCAGTATGTAGTTGAGCAGGCTGAAGACCGATTTCTTGTTCTCGCCGGCGTATTCCGTGCCGCCGATCAGGATGACCTTGCGGTCGAAGTTCAGCGCGATCACCGTGTCCGACTGGCAGTCGTGCTTCTTCGGGTCGGCCTTGAAGCTGGGGCAGTTGATGACGGTGAAATCGGCGACGAACCGGTCAAGCGCCTCGCGCTCGGGGCGGCGCAGCATGTGGCGGATGAACAGCCCGTGCCAGGCCAGCTCGGTAACCATGCGCACGTTGATCGAATGGGCCGGATCGGCCCCGCCGACGAGATCCTGAACATAGTAGGTGCCGCCGCTTTGGCTCATGTGGGCCAGCATGTCGTCATAAAGCCTGTCGAAGCCTTCCGGGCTCATCGCGGCGTTGTTTTCCCACCATATGCTGTCGGCAACGCTGTCGGTCTTGACGACGTGCTTGTCCTTGGGGGACCGGCCGGTGAACTTGCCGGTCGACACCAGGAACGTGCCACCGCGGCCCAGCCGCCCCTCGCCGTTGCGCAGCGCCGCCTCGATCAGGGCCGGCTCGATGAGATTGTAGTGGACATTTTCCAGCCCCGTGATGCCTTGATCCTCCAGCCGGAATTGCGGGTTTACCCGTCCGAATGCCATGTTCTGCAAACTCCTTGGTCGCGGTGGCCGTGCCGAGGCCGGCCCAGAAAAACTCGCCACCGGTCACGTCCGGTGTGGCGATGCGCGTCGCCTCGCGATTGGCTCTTAACATGACGGTTTCTTGATTGAACAGGACGCTTTCACGCAGTTAGCGCAACCAACGCGAAGTTAGCGCAACCAGAGCGGCAGACCGCCAAATGGGCCGGATTGAATGCGGCAGGGGTGAGTCAATTTAGCCATTCCTAAGCATTTTCGGCCTCAAATACCGGCGTCCCGACGGCTGATTCGCACTTAGGGATTGATTAAAAATGGCGAAAAGGCGCATAATGCCGAAAAAAGCAGGCAATTTGGGCAGCTAAAGGGATCACATCATGTCAAGAATCGCCCTTGTGGACGATGACAGAAATATTCTGACGTCCGTTTCCATGACGCTCGAGGCCGAAGGCTTCGAGGTCGATACGTATAATGACGGCCAGCAGGCGTTCGACGCCTTCAGCAAGAAGCTGCCCGACATGGCCGTTCTCGACGTCAAGATGCCGCGGATGGACGGGATGGACCTGCTCCAGCGCCTGCGCCAGAAAACCTCGATGCCGGTGATCTTCCTGACCTCCAAGGATGACGAGATCGACGAGGTGCTGGGCCTGCGCATGGGCGCCGACGACTACGTTAAGAAGCCCTTCTCGCAGCGGCTGCTGGTCGAACGCATCCGCGCGCTCCTGCGCCGGCAGGAGGCGAACGCCGGCGAGATCGTCGCCGATACCGAGGATACCAAGGTGATCGAACGCGGCGAGCTGCGGATGGACCCGCTGCGCCACGCCGTCGCCTGGAAAGGGCAGGACGTGTCGCTCACCGTGACCGAATTCCTCCTGCTGCAGGCGCTGGCACAGCGCCCTGGCTTCGTCAAAAGCCGCGATCAGCTGATGGACGTGGCCTATGACGACCAGGTCTATGTCGACGACCGCACCATCGACAGCCATATCAAGCGCCTCCGCAAGAAGATGCGGATGGTCGATCCGGAGTTTTCGGCCATTGAGACGCTTTACGGGATCGGGTACCGTTATAACGAAGAATAATGGCGCTGGCCGAGGGGATAAACGTGCGCGATCAGTCGCTCTCTGACGACGATGGCGTCGTCCTCGGAGATGATTTCGTAGCCCCGGAGAACGTGGTCGAAGACGAGGTTCGTATTCGCCGCGAGAAGCGGGGCTATTTTTCGCGTGGCGGGGCCTCACTGACCCGCAAGATCATCACCTTCAACCTGATCGCCCTGAACGTCCTCGTCGCCGGCATCCTCTATCTCAACTCGTCGCGCGACGGGCTGGCGCAGCAGCGCGCCGACAGCCTCGCCAGCGAGACCGAGCTGATCGCCGACGTGTTCGAGGCGCAGCTTCCCTCGGCCGCCCCGGTCAGCCTTGCCACCGGCGACGGTATCGATGTCGATGCCACGCTGGAGGGGATCGACCTGCGCCCGGGGATCGAGGTCTATGTCTTCGACCCCGACGGCCGTCTGGCCGGCCATGTCGAAAGCAGCGCCGACGGCTACGAGACGCCGGCCGACCGCCACCCGACCTATATCACCGACGCGATCTCCTGGGTGTGGGACCGGGTTTCGGCCCCGTTCTCGCCGGAGTCCGAGCGCCGCCCGCCCCCCAGCGTCGAGGAACAGGTGCGCGCGCTGGTCTCTCCCACGCTCGAGAACGGCACCAGCGTCGGCCGCGGTCAGAACGTGCACAGCTCGGTCTTTTCCGTTGCCTCGCCGATCATCCAGGGCGACACGCCCGTCGGCGTGGTCGCCGTCGCCAACACCACCGGCGAAATCGATCAGCTTGTCCGGATCGAGCGCGAGCGCGTGCTGCAGATGTTCCTTGTCGCGACGCTGGTATCCGTCGGGCTCAGCCTGATCCTCGCCTCCACCATCGCCAACCCGCTGGCCGAGCTGGCCGCAGCCGCCGAAGTGGGCGGCGCCCGCAACCGCGCCAAGGGCGGGCAGGGCGGACGCATCCGCATCCCCGACCTGACGGCCCGCCCCGACGAGATCGGCCGCCTCTCCGGCGCACTCCGGGGCATGGTCGCGGCGCTCTACCACCGGATCGACGGCAACGAACAATTCGCGGCCGACGTGGCGCACGAGATCAAGAACCCGCTCGCCTCCCTCCGCTCCGCCGTCGGCACCATGCGGCTCGCCAAGCGCGAGGATCAGCGCTCTAAACTTCTCGACGTGATCGAGCATGACGTGCGCCGCCTCGACCGGCTGGTCAGCGATATCTCCAACGCCTCCCGCCTCGACAGCGAGCTGGTGAAGGAGGAACAGGAAGCCTTCGACCTGATCGGCATGCTGACCAACCTGTCGCAATACCTGGGCGAGGAAGCCGAGAAGAAGGGCGTCGAGTTCATCACCGACTTCCCGAAAGAGCCGATCATCATCACCGGCCTCGAAGGGCGGCTGGCACAGGTCTTCGTCAACCTCATCACCAACGCCATCAGCTTCTGCGAGGATGGCGACGCCATCCGCCTCTGGGCCCGCAAGCGCGAGAACCGCGTCGTCGTCGTGGTCGAGGATACCGGCCCCGGCATCCCCGACCAGGCGCTCACCAAGATCTTCCAGCGCTTCTATTCCCAGCGCTCCGAGAAGGATTTCGGCAACAATTCCGGCCTCGGCCTGTCGATCTCCAAGCAGATCGTCGAGGCGCATGACGGCGTCATCTGGGCCGAGAACATCCGCCCCACCGATGCCGACCTCACCTCCGACCCGCTGGGCGCCCGCTTCGTCGTCGGCCTGCCGGTCTGAGCCATGCCACGCGGCGAGAGCCACCTGTCCGAAACGGCCCATTCCCCCGGCGAGACGATCCTGCACGCCTCCTGCGTCGCGCGCGACGGGCGGGCGGTGCTGATCCGCGGCGCCTCGGGCAGCGGCAAGTCGGGGCTGGCGCTGCAGCTGATGGCGCTGGGCGCCGGGCTGGTCGCCGATGACCGCACCCGCCTCTGGCGCGAGGGTGACACGCTGATGGCCGATGCCCCGCCGGCGATCCGCGGCCGGATCGAGGCGCGCGAGGTCGGCATCCTGACCGCCCCGCCCACGGGGCCCGCCCCGGTGGCGCTGGTGGTCGACATGGACGAGGCCGAAACCGACCGCCTGCCGGATCACCGGTCGGTCACATTGTTGGGAGCCGACATCCCGCTTGCCAGAAAATCCGAACTGACGCATTTTCCGGCGGCGATCCTGACATATCTAAGCGGAACACGGGACGCATAAGGAAAGGTGCGCATGGCACAGGATGCCGTGACAAATCGGGTCATTCTGGTCACCGGCCCCTCGGGCGCGGGGCGGACGACCGCGATCCGCGCGCTGGAAGACCTCGGCTACGAGGCGATCGACAACCTCCCGCTCTCCTTCCTGCCCCGCCTGCTCGACGGGCCGGCACCCGACAAGCCGCTGGCGCTGGGCATCGACGTGCGCAACCGCGATTTCTCGGCCTTCGGCCTGATCGAGGCGATCGACCGCGAGGGCGGCGACAGCCCCGTCGGTATCCAGGTCCTGTACCTCGACTGCAGCACAGACGTCCTCCTCCGCCGCTTCTCAGAAACCCGCCGCCGCCACCCGCTCGCCCCCGCCGAAAGCCCCGACGAGGGCATCCAGCGCGAGGCCGACCTGCTCGGCCCGATCAAGGCGCGGGCCGACATGCTGATCGACACCTCCGAGATGACCCCGCACGACCTGCGCGCCGAACTGGCCCGCTGGTTCGCGCCCGAGGGCAAGACGCGGCTGGCCGTGACCGTCCAGTCCTTTTCCTACAAGCGCGGCCTGCCGCGCGGGCTCGACATGGTGCTCGACTGCCGCTTCCTGCGGAACCCCTACTGGGAGGCCGCCCTGCGCGGGCGCGACGGGCGGGACACCGACGTGGCGGCCTATGTCGCCGCCGACCCGCGCTTCGCGGCGTTCAGCGACAAGGTCGCCGACCTCGCGCAGCTCCTGCTTCCCGCCTACGAGGCCGAGGGCAAGGCCTATCTCTCCATCGGCTTCGGCTGCACCGGCGGCCAGCATCGCAGCGTCGCCATGGCGGAAACCCTTGCCAAGGCCCTTGCGGATGGCGGCTGGCAGGTGTCTATAAGGCACCGCGAGCTTGAGCGGCACGCGCCCGCGGCCCCGCCGCCCCGTCCCGCCCAGGATGCCATCGAGATGAAGGGAGGCGAGAAGCTTTGATCGGGATCGTGATCGTCGCACATGGCGGTTTGGCCCATGAATACGTGAAGGCGATCGAGCATGTCGTCGGCGCCCAGCCGGGCCTGCGCGGCATCACCATCGAGAACGATTGCGACCGCGCCGGCAAGCAGGCCGAGATCTGCGCCGCGGCCGACGAGGTCGATACCGGCGGCGGGGTGGTGATCGTCACCGACATGTTCGGCGGCTCGCCCTCCAACCTTTCGCTCAAGGCGTGCCAGCCCGATGACCGGCGCATCCTCTACGGTGCCAACCTGCCGATGCTGATCAAGCTGGCGAAAAGCCGCCACCTCGACGTTGCAGAGGCCGCCCGGGCCGCTATGGATGCCGGGCGCAAATACATAGACAGCCACAACGTGACCGCCGAGTGAGCTGGAAGTCAGGAAAAGACGAAGACCCGATGAGCGAAGCGATTTCACGGCATCTGAAGATTGTGAACGAGAAAGGCCTGCACGCCCGTGCCGCGGCCAAGCTCGTCGAGGTCGCAGAGGGGTTCGACGCCTCGGCCGAGGTCAGCCTCGACGGCCAGTCCAGCGGCGCCGACAGCATCATGGGGCTTTTGATGTTGGCAGCGTCGAAAGGAAAGACTATTGACGTGCGCGCGTGGGGCCCGGACGCGGAAGCCCTGGCCGACGCGGTCGAGGCGCTTGTCGCCGACCGCTTTGGCGAGGCGATGTGACGCGCGCCCCGCACAACAGCGGCATGGGACGGGATTGAACCACGTGGCGGACGCAAAGGACCAGGCCCAGCAGCCACCCGGCGAAACGGTGAATTTCACCAAGTACGACCGGCGCAGCCTGACCTATGCCAATTCCTTCGATTCGCCCGGCACCGCCTTCACCATCCGCGCGATCGAGTGGTTCACCGGCAAGCTGACCATCATCAAGATGATCCGCGAGTTCGAGAAGCGCGGCGCGCCGACCGGCCAGCCCTTCTGGCGCGCGGCGCTCGACACGATGGGCATCCCGCTGGAGACGCCCCAGTCCGAGATCGACAACATCCCGCCCGACGGCCCCGTCGTCGTGGTCGCCAACCACCCGCACGGGCTGGTCGACGGCATGATCCTCGCCGACCTGATCGGCCGCCGTCGCACCGATTACAAGATCCTCACCCGGGCCCTGCTGACCGGCATCGACGAGGTCGCGGCCTCCTACATGATCCCCGTGCCCTTCCCGCACGAACCGGACGCCCAGCGCAAATCGGTCGAGATGCGCGCCAACGCCATGGCGCATCTCAAGGAAGGCGGGCTGATATCGGTCTTTCCCTCCGGCGTCGTGGCCTCCTCCGACACCATGTTCGGCCCGGTGATCGAGCGGGAATGGAACGTCTTCACCGCCCAGATGATCCGCCGCTCCGGCGCCACCGTGGTGCCGATCTTCTTCCCCGGCCACAACTCCCGCGTCTACCAGGCCGCCAACCGCATCTCCGCCACGCTGCGGCAAAGCTTCCTGCTGCACGAGGTGGTGAAAAGCTGCAACCACCCGCAACGGCCGGTGGTCGGCAAACCGATCGACGCCGAACACATGGAAATGCTCCATTCCGACCCGCGCGGCTTCATGGCCTGGCTACGCGACCACACGCTGAAACTGGGCGAAGGCACGCGGTAGCGCTGCCGCATTATTGATTTCTTCGGAAATAAATGCTACATTCCTTTCCAAGGAAAGGATTGCGCCATGACCGCCCTCGCACAGCCCCGCGAAGACCAAAGCAGGCAACCCGGCCGCGTGCTGGCCAAGGCCACCTTCAACGCCGCCGGCGAACTGGGTCTCAGCCAGAAGGAGCTGGCCCGCATCATCGGCGTGAGCGAGGCGACGGTCTCGCGCATGAAAGGCGGCGGCTATGACCTCTCCGGCAAGTCCCACGAGCTGGCCATCTGCCTCGTCCGCGTCTTCCGCTCGCTCGACGCCATCGCCGGCAGCGATCTGGCCACCATGCGCGGTTGGGTGCGTAACCCCAATACCGATCTCAACGCCGCCCCGGCCGAGCTTCTGCTGACCGCGCCCGGCCTGATCACCGTCATGAACTATCTCGATGCCGCCCGCGCCCCGCTCTGACGGGCCGGTCACGCCCTACCGCTCCGCGGCGTGGCGGCTGATCGAGGGGCAGTTCCGCGCCTCGACCACGCGCATCGTCGACACGATCGACGAACAGGAGGTGTTGGAAAACCTGCTGGAAGAGAGCAAGCCGCCGGTGCCCGAACCCTGCCGCCATCTGGACTACCAGCTCTGGTCACCCTTCCGCTACGGCCGCTACCCGCGCGCCTCGCGCTTCCGGCGCGCGGGGCCCACCCCCGGCGTCTGGTACGGGGCCGAGCAGGTCCTCACCGCCGTCGCCGAAAGCATCTGGGGCGCCCTGCGCTTCTTCGCCGCCTCGCCCGGCACCCCAATGCCCCGCAACCCGGTCGAACACACCGCGATCAAGGCCGAACTGCACACACCCTTCTGCGCCGATCTCACCACGCCCGGCTGGGCAGACCTAGGCAACTGGTCCGATCCCGATGACTACACCGATTGCCTCGCGCTCGCCGATGCCTTGCGCGACCGGGGCGTGGAAGCCATCCGCTACACCTCGGCCCGTGCCCCCGACAATGCGCCCAACATCGCCGTCCTCGCCTGCGCGGCCTTCGCCAAGCCCGCCCCCGTCGCCCTGCAGACATGGCGCATCCAGCTCACCGAAACCCGCGTCCGCGCCCATTGCGATACCCTGCGCCAATGGCACGAATTCACCCTCGGCCCGCACGCCCTCGCCCGGGCCTGACCGCCCCGGCTTTCATTGTTCCAAAAATACTCGAAGAAACCCGACTGCGCCGCTCAGCGCGTCGGCACTGGCGTCTCGCCCCGATAGTCGTAGAACCCGCGCCCCGTCTTCCGGCCCAGCCAGCCGGCCTCGACATACTTGGTCAGAAGCGGGCAGGGCCGGTACTTGGTATCGGCCAGCCCGTCATGCAGCACGTTCATGATCGCAAGGCACGTATCCAGCCCGATGAAATCCGCCAGTTCCAGCGGCCCCATCGGGTGATTGGTGCCCAGCTTCATCGAGGTGTCGATCGAGGTGACGCTGCCCACACCCTCGTACAGCGTATAGACCGCCTCGTTGATCATCGGCATCAGGATGCGGTTGACGATGAAGGCCGGGAAATCCTCGGCACTGGCCGCCGTCTTGCCCAGCTTTTCGACCACGGCGTGACAGGCGTCAAAGGTCTCCTTGTCGGTCGCGATCCCGCGGATCAGCTCGACCAGCTGCATCACCGGCACCGGGTTCATGAAATGGAAGCCCATGAACTTCTCCGGCCGGTCAGTGCGGCTCGCCAGCCGGGTGATCGAGATCGACGAGGTGTTCGAGGTCAGGATCGTGTGCGGCTGCAGGTGCGGTACGAGGTCCTCGAAGATCGCCTGCTTCACCGTCTCCCGCTCGGTGGCGGATTCGATCACCAGGTCGGTCTGGCCAAGGTCCTTGAGCTCCAGCGTCGTGGTCAGCCGGCCCAGGGCGGCGTCCATCTCCGCCTGCTCCATCTTGCCGCGGCCCACCTGCCGTTCCATGTTCTTGCGGATGTTGCCGACGCCCTTGTCCAGCGCCTCCTGCGTGATGTCGGTCAGCAGCACGTCATAGCCCGCCTGCGCCAGCACATGCGCAATGCCGTTGCCCATCTGACCCGCGCCCACCACGCCCACTTTCCGGATATCCATCGGCTCGCCTCTGTCCTTCGTTTCGGCGCCACCATAGGCCCCCCGGCGGCCGGGCCGCAAGGGGCCGCGCGTCCCGCGAACCGGACGGGTTCCCGTAAAACTCGCGACGATTTCGACCTTTAGCGGTTTCTCAACGCCCATCGGCGAATCCTGCCCGCGGGAAAACGAAAACGTGGTGGGAAACATGTACCAGGAAAATGCGGGGCGCTTGCCCTCGGGTGTCGATCAATGCCGGTATGACGGGTCGCGGCTGCTCTTTCGCGGTCCGCGCCGCACGCTCGAGGGCGATTTCGTCGCCTGCCTCGGCGGAACGGAAACCTTCGGCAAGTTCATTTCACAACCCTATCCCGACCTGCTCGAGGGGATGACGGGCACGCCTTGCGTGAATTTCGGCTGGCCCAATGCCGGGGTCGATGTCTTCGCCAAGGATGGCGCGCTGCTCGATTGCGCCGGGCGCGCGCGGCTCTGCGTGCTGCAGGTGCCAGGCGCGCTCAACATGTCGAACATGTACTACCGGGTGCACCCGAGGCGAAACGACCGCTTCCTCCAGGCGACCGACGCGATGAGAGAGCTGTTTCCCGAGGTCGACTTCACAGAGTTCAGCTTCACCCGGCACATGATGCGCCATCTGCACGCCCTCTCCGGCGAGCGGTTCGGCTATGTCCGGCGCGAGCTCGAAACCCTCTGGGTGGCGGGGATGAAGGACATCCTTCAGCGCATCAAGACCCCCGTGGCGCTGCTCTGGCTCTCGGCCCGCGCGCCCGAGGCCGCCGGCGGGGCAGACCCCTGGGACGACCCGGCGCTCGTCACCCGCGACATGCTCGAGGCGCTGCGAGGACAGGCCCATGCCATCATCGAGCCGGGCCTGAGCGCCGCCGACCGGGGCATCGACCCCGCGCCGCAACACTCGCCGCAGGTCCGTCGCATCGCCCAGGAAATGCTGAGCCCCCGCGCCCACGAACGCGCCGCCGAGGCGCTGCGCCCGGTGTTGGCAAGCCTCCTCGAGACCTGAAACGAAAAAGGGCCCGCCAAACCGGCGGGCCCCTTCCATTCCGCAGGTGCGCGACCTCACAGCTTCTCGGTCAGCTCCGGCACGAGGGTGAACAGGTCGCCCACGAGGCCGTAATCGGCCACCTGGAAGATCGGCGCCTCCTCGTCCTTGTTGATCGCGACGATGATCTTGGAGTCCTTCATGCCGGCAAGGTGCTGGATGGCCCCCGAGATGCCGACGGCGACATAGAGGTCCGGCGCCACGACCTTGCCGGTCTGACCGACCTGCCAGTCGTTGGGCGCGAAGCCCGAGTCGACAGCCGCACGGCTCGCGCCAACGGCGGCGCCCAGCTTGTCGGCCAGCTTCTCGATGATCGCGAAGTCTTCCTTCGAGCCCACGCCGCGGCCGCCCGAGACGACGATGCCCGCGCTGGTGAGTTCCGGACGATCGCTCTCGGCCACCTTGTCCTCGACCCATTCCGACAGGCCGGGGTTTTCGGCCGCCGAAGTGGTCTCGACCGGCGCGGCCGATTGCTCGCCCGCCGCGTCGAAATTGGCGGTCCGGATCGAGACGACCTTCTTGGCGTCCTTCGACTTCACCGTCTGGATCGCGTTGCCCGCGTAGATCGGCCGCTCGAACGTGTCGGCATCGACCACGCCCGCCACGTCCGAGATCACCATCACGTCCAGCAGCGCGGCCACCCGGGGCAGCACGTTCTTGGCGTCGGTGGTGGCAGGGGCGACGATGTGGTCGTAATCACCCGCCAGCGACACGATCAGCGCCGCGGTCGATTCCGCCAGCCGGTGCCCCAGCGAGGCATCCTCGGCCACCAGCACCTTGCTCACACCCTCGATCTTCGCGGCCGCTTCGCCCGCGGCGGCGGCAGAGCCCCCGGCACACAGCGCGGTCACGTCGCCCAGGTTGGCACAGGCGGCCACGGCCTTCGCGGTGGCGTCCAGCGCCAGTTCACCGTCATTGACTTCGGCAAGAAGAAGAACAGCCATCACACGACCCCCTTTTCTTTGAGTTTGGCCACCAGCGTATCCACGTCCGGCACGATCTCACCGGCCTGGCGCGCTTCCGGCTCGGTGGTCTTGACCACCTCGAGGCGCGGGCTGACATCGACGCCGTAATCCTCGGCGGTCTTATCGTCGAGCGGCTTCTTCTTCGCCTTCATGATGTTCGGCAGCGAGGCATAGCGCGGCTCGTTCAGGCGCAGGTCGACCGTCACGATGGTCGGCATCTTCACCTTGATGGTCTGCAGGCCGCCATCGACCTCGCGGGTGATCTTGGCGTGATCGCCCTCGATGTCGAGCTCGGAGGCGAACGTGCCCTGCGACCAGCCCAGCAGCGCCGACAGCATCTGGCCCGTGGCGTTCATGTCGTTGTCGATCGCCTGCTTGCCGGCGATCACGAGGCCCGGCTGCTCCTCCTCGACCACCTTGGCAAGGATCTTGGCCACCGCCAGCGGCTCGATGTCCTGGTGCACGTCATCGGCGGCCACGACAAGAATCGCCCGGTCCGCGCCCATCGCCAGCGCCGTGCGCAGCGTCTCCTGCGCCTGCTTCACGCCGATCGAAACGGCCACGACCTCTTCGGCCTTGCCCGCTTCCTTCAGACGGATCGCCTCTTCCACGGCAATCTCGTCGAACGGGTTCATCGACATCTTGACGTTGGCGAGATCGACACCCGATCCGTCCGCCTTCACGCGGACCTTCACGTTGTAGTCGATCACGCGCTTGACAGGTACAAGCACCTTCATCGCGTTCTTCTCCTTAAAGTGGTTGAAGAGCCGCATTGCGGCCCCTCATCAAACGGTCTCCCGCGCGTTGATATAGGTTTGTGATGGCGGGAAACAGGGGAAAATCGTCACGTTTGCGGCCACAGACGTCGCGTTTTCGCAGTTTCCTGCTGAAATCGGACAGGACGCTTTTGAAAACCGGCAGGGAGGCGCGCGAAAGATTCTTGCCCGTCCGCGCGCCGCGTGACCTAGCGGTTCTTGCCCGGCACCCAGAGGATATCGGCCTTGCCCCCGTCATTGGCGATTCGGGCGGCCACGAAGAACCAGTCGCTCAGCCGGTTGAGATACTTCACCGCCGCCGGGTTGACCGCCTCGTCCACCGCCAGCTCGGTCGCGTGCCGCTCGGCCCGGCGCGACACGGTCCGGCACAGGTGCAGGTAGGCGGCCAGCTCTGACCCGCCGGGAAGGATGAAGCTGCGCAGCGGCTCCAGTTCGCCGTTCATCGCGTCGATTTCGGCTTCCAGCCGTGCCACCTGGCCATCGGTCACGCGTAGGGGCGTATACTCCGCCTCCTTGTCCTTCTCCATGTCCGGCCGGCACAGGTCGGCCCCCAGATCGAACAGGTCGTTCTGGATCCGCGCCAGCGCCTCGTCGCTTTCCCCGCTGGCCTTCATCCGGGCCAGCCCCACCGTGGCGTTCACCTCGTCCACCGTGCCATAGGCCACCACCCGCATCGAATGCTTCGCCACCCGCGCGCCATTGCCCAGCGCGGTATCCCCGGCATCGCCGGTCCTCGTGTAGATCTTGTTCAGAACGACCATGTCATTGCCCTCCCTGGCGCCGGATAAAGACGAAAAGCAGGATCAGGGCCACCGCCACCGCCTGCGCGATGATCCGCCAGCGCATGAGCTTGTTCGCCCGCTTGGAATTCTCGACCCCTTCCTTCCCGAAGGTGCTGATTCCGAACAGAAGGATGACGGCCACGACGCCACAGCCCAGCGCCACGAGGATGAAAAGCGGGTCGTTCAGCATGAGGTACGCCTCCATTGCGGTCCTGCCCGCCCATGTAGAGCGGATGCGCCGTCAGGCGAAAGGGAAAAACCGTCGCGGGGTGGGCCGTCACCCTTTCGAGATCAGCCAGTCCAGCGCCCGCGTCGGCAGCACCCGCTTCAGCGCCCCCATCAGGTAGGTGGGCGTCGTCACGTAATAGCGCGGCCTTGGCCGGGGCGATTCCAGCGCATGCACCAGCTTCTTCGTCACCGCCGAGGCCGGAAGCTCGAACGTGTCGCGCCCCCGGTCCTCGTACAGCCGGTGCAGAAGCCCCTCGTACTGCTCCCGCCGGGCCGAGCCCTTCCAGTCGATCCAGCGCTCGAAATGCGGGATCGAGTTGAGCCGGATCTTCGAGGTCACGGGCCCGGGCTCGATCAGGATGACGTGAATGCCGGTGCCCCGCATCTCGATCCGAAGCGTGTCGGTCAGCCCCTCAAGCGCCCATTTCGAGCTCACGTAGGCCCCGCGCCACTGCGCCACCACGAATCCGAGGATCGAGGAATTCTGCACGATCCGCCCGTGCCCCTGTCGGCGCATCACCGGGATCACCTGCCGCGTCAGCTCGTGCCAGCCGAAGAAATTCGCCTCGAAGATCGCCCGCAGCGCGCCGGTCGGCAGGTCCTCCACCGCGCCGGGCGTGGCGAAGGCGCCGTTGTTGAACACCGCGTCCAGCGTACCGCCGGTCGCCTCTAGCACCTCTCCAAGCCCTGCGGTGATCGTCGCCTCGTCCTGATAGTCGATCCGCGGGCTCTCGAATCCCGCCTCGCGCAGCCGGGCGCAATCTTCCTCTTTCCGGCAGGACGCGAAGACCCGCCAGCCGCGCGCCCGCATCCCCTCCGCCGCATCGAGCCCGATGCCCGAGGAACACCCGGTAATGAGAACGGATCTGCCCGCCATCAGTGCGCTGCGGCCCAGATCATTCCGGTTCCGTCACCAGCCATTCGGCCAGCCACCCGGTCTCAAAGGAGTCCACGATCCGCACGTTGAGCCAGCCATGGCCGGGATCGTCCAGCACGGCGACCTCGGTGCCCTTGGTCACCTGCGCCACCCGGTCGAAGGTCAGGCCGGGGCCCGAGCGCAGGTCGACCATGCCCTCCTTGACCCAGCGCAGCTGAGACGGGTCGATGCTCGGATCGCCCAGCGCGGCGGACACGGCGGCATCGATCGATTCCTGCGTTTCGAAATTCCGGTCGTCGATGTTCATCTGCAGAAGCTCCGCCTTGGGCCGGCTCGCCTCGGCCTCGATGACGCCCAGCCCGTCGCTGCGGGTGGCGGCCAGCGTGACCGACAGCTCCTCGGTCTCGGCCTCGGTCTCTTCCATGCTGTCCATCATCGCCTCGACCTGCGCCAGCGACTGCAACTGCCGGTTCAGGTCGGCCTGCCGCGTATCCTCGGGCTCCGGCTCGGGCTTTTCGATCTTCGATTGCACCTGGATGGAGTTTTCGACCGGCGCGTAATCGGATCCGCCGCTCAGTACGTAGAACGACCAACCCAACGCCACGAATGATACCAGCACGAAACGCCACATGGCGTACATTTCTCCCCAAGTGTTCAGGCAACGAACGCCAAACTACATGATTCGGTTGCATCCATCACAGGAAAAGGGCCGCAGGGGGCCCGCTTGACGCTTTACGACCGTTCCCGCCGAAGCTATCACAGCATCTATGAGTGATTTGCTCGACGACCCCAATATAGACCCCGAAGCTGTGGCAGAACCGCTACGCCGTGCGATCGGCGAGCGCTACCTGACCTATGCGTTGTCGACGATCATGCACCGCGCGCTGCCCGATGCGCGCGACGGGCTGAAACCGGTGCACCGCCGCATCCTCTTCGCCATGCGCGAGCTTCGGCTTTCCTCCACCGGGGGCTTCCGCAAATCGGCCAAGATCTCCGGCGACGTGATGGGCAACTACCACCCGCACGGCGACGCGGCGATCTACGACGCCATGGCGCGGCTGGCGCAGGATTTCGCGGTGCGCTACCCGCTGGTCGACGGGCAGGGGAACTTCGGCAATATCGACGGCGACAACCCCGCCGCCAGCCGCTACACCGAGGCCCGGATGACCGCCGTCGCCGAGGCGATGCTCGACGGGCTGAACGAGAACGCGGTCGACTTCCGCGACAATTACGACGGCACCCTGCGCGAACCGGTGGTGCTGCCCGCCTCCTTCCCGAACCTGCTGGCCAACGGCTCCTCGGGTATCGCGGTCGGCATGGCCACCAACATCCCGCCGCACAATATCGGCGAGCTGGTCGATGCCTGCCTGCACATCATCGCCACGCCCGACTGCCGCGACGACACGCTGCTCAATTTCGTCAAGGGTCCCGACTTTCCCACCGGCGGC
>NZ_JAVKFX010000071.1:0-128947 GCF_040223625.1 Roseovarius sp.
CCTGCGCAGGATCGGCGCCAGAACCTTTACAGACCTCTTCGAAGTCCTCGGAGACATCTGCGATATGTTCTCACCCAACGAATGTTGGAACTTCTTCAAGGCTGCCGGATATGTCGCAGGTTAAAATCGAAACGCTTTAAGGAAATGCGGCCGCTTTGTATCAGCTCTGCAATGCGACAGGTATCGCTCGGCAAGCCCGCAGAAGATATCGTCCGGCTTGACCGCCTTGACCATCTCGTAATGAAAATACCGCGACCGGCAAAACACCACGTGCTGATAGAATACCGGCAAAGTCTGCAAGAGTTGCCGGAAGAAGGAATCCCCGAAGACCAGCACTGTCTTGTCACTCAGCGCCTGCGGTGACGAGACCAGGAACATGAGACCGTCATTCCCTTTCAAACCATTGCTCGCCATGGTAATGGGCACTGCCTGCCCTTTCATGACAAGCTGCGACTCCCCGACCGGATCGGAAAACTTGCGTCCGAGGTCACCGAAGAATGCGGGGGTTTCCGTCAGCAGCGCCCGAAGCATGGACATCCCCCGTTCGATCTCGTCGGGAAACATGTCCGCCAGCAACGCCTCCGTCATGCCGAGTACGCCGGGGGCGGCATAATGCGTGTCCGTACGGGATATTGCCCTGGGCTCGGCCCGCAAGGCCTCGACAGGATAGAGAATGCTTTTCTCGGCCTCCGAGCCGGCCATGACGGGCTGATAGGACCGCTCGTATAGCGAGACGAACTCGTCCGGCAAATCGATCTTCTCGCGCAACGCGATACATTTCTCCGGAAAGATTACCATGCGAAATCGCCGTCCTGTCCTCTCGCAGAACCGGGCACGCGCCTCGACACTGGTGCGAAAGACATTGGTCGAACTGCGTCGTGGGCTCTTGGCGCCGGTGAAATACGAAAACACCCCTTTCTGTCCGCCTTTCAGAAAAAGGTACCCGTCACGTCCGATATGCACACCATTGGCGTCAGCTTCCGCTTGCTGGGTCATCGCCTCCCGTATCCCATCTATCCGTTATCGGTTCCACGGCGCTCTAGCGCATTTTCATATGGTGGAACCACCACTTTACCACGCGCCGCATAGAGAAATTATTCGACATGCCCGAAGGCCGCGCCGGCATCAACTGTTCGCAACCAAGGTTGAAGCAATTTGCCAACCGCCCCTCCCGGTTCAATCAACTCTTCAACGCTCGCCCGGCGCCTTTGGCCCGATTCCGGGCGCGTACCTCCCAACACCCGTCCCGGCCCCCGTCTCAGGACCTCACACCGCCGTTGCACCCCGCACAACATCCGGTACCACCCCCCACCGCACGCCACATCAACCCGGCTCAACACCGCCAAAAACACCGACAAAATACCGACGTAAAACCGACGTTATACCGACCCACCAAATCCCAACAAACTCAGCCCGTTAACCCCGATTCGCCTTCTTCTTCTCGACGACCTTCTCTGCCAGGTCCCGGGCGATGGCGAACGCCCCCTTGATCTTGTCGCTCTCCTTGGTCCAGTCCCGCCGCACGACGATCTTGTTGTCCTTGACCTTGGCCATCCCCCGCTGGTCCTGCATGAACTGCACCAGCCCTTCAGGCGACGCGAACTTGTCGTTGTGGAACTGGATCGTCGCCCCCTTCGGGCCCCCGTCCAGCTTGGCAATCCCCGCCCGTTTGCACATCGCCTTGATCCGCACGATCAGCAGCAGCGTGTTCACTTCCTTGGGCAGTTTCCCGAACCGGTCGATCAGCTCCGCGGCAAAACCCTCCAGTTCAACTTTGGTGTGCAACCCACTGAGACGGCGATACAATCCCAGCCGCACATCGAGGTCCGGCACATACTCCTCGGGAATCAGAACCGGCACGCCGAGATTGATCTGCGGCGCCCATTGCTCGTCCGTCTCGGTCAGCCCTTCCAGCTCGCCCGCCTTGATCTTGGCAATCGCCTCCTCCAGCATCGACTGGTAGAGTTCGTAGCCCACGTCGCGCATCTGCCCCGACTGTTCCTCGCCAAGCAGGTTCCCCGCCCCGCGAATATCCAGATCCTGGCTCGCCAGCGTGAACCCCGCCCCCAGCGTATCGAGGCTGCCCAGCACCCGCAGCCGCTTCTCCGCCGCCGGGGTCAGCGGCACGCGCGGCTTGGTGGTCAGGTACGCATAGGCCCGCAGCTTCGACCGCCCGACACGCCCCCGGATCTGATAGAGTTGCGACAGCCCGAACATGTCGGCCCGGTGGATCACCATGGTGTTGGCGGTGGGAATATCCAGCCCCGACTCGACAATCGTCGTCGCCAGCAGAACGTCGAACTTCCCGTCGTAGAAGGCGTTCATCCGGTTATCGAGATCGCCCGCCGCCATCTGCCCGTGCGCCACCACATAGGACACCTCCGGCACCTGCTCCTTGAGGAACTCCTCGATCTCCGCCAAATCCTTGATCCGCGGGACCACGAAAAAGCTCTGCCCGCCCCGGTAATGCTCGCGCAACAGCGCCTCGCGGATCGTCACCGTGTCGAACTCGCTCACATAGGTCCGGATCGACAGCCGGTCGACCGGCGGCGTGCCGATTATGCTGAGATCCCGGACACCTGAGAGCGAAAGTTGAAGTGTCCGCGGAATGGGCGTGGCCGTCAGGGTCAGCACATGCACGTCACTGCGCAGCTGCTTCAGCCGCTCCTTGTGCGCCACCCCGAACCGCTGCTCCTCGTCGATCACCAACAGCCCGAGATTGGCAAACCGCACCCCCTTGGCCAGAAGCGCATGGGTGCCCACCACGATATCCACCTGCCCCCGCGACAGCGCCTCGCGCGTCTTCGCGGCCTCGGTCGTCGACACGAACCGCGACAGGGGCCGCACGGAAATCGGGAAACCCCGGAAGCGTTCGGCAAAGCTCTGGTAATGCTGCCGCGCCAGCAGTGTCGTCGGCGCGATCACCGCCACCTGGTAGCCCTGCAGCGCCGCCACGAAAGCCGCCCGCATCGCCACCTCGGTCTTGCCGAACCCCACGTCGCCACAGATCAGCCGGTCCATCGGCGTGCCGGAACTCAGGTCGTTCACCACGTCCTCGATGGCGCGCAGCTGGTCATCGGTCTCCTGGTACGGGAACCGGGCCGAGAACGCCTCCCACGCGTGATGCTCCGGCTCCATCACCGCGCCTTTGCGCAGCGCCCGCTCCGCCGCGATCCGGATCAGCCGGTCGGCCATCTCGCGGATGCGTTCCTTGAGCTTGGCCTTCTTCGCCTGCCACGCGCCGCCGCCCAGCCGGTCGAGCAGCCCTTCCTCGTGGCCATACCGGCTCAGCAGTTCGATATTCTCGACCGGCAGGTACAGCCTTGCCCCCTCGGCATATTCGAGGCTCAGGCATTCATGTGCCGCCCCCGCCGCCGTGATCACCTCCAGCCCGTGATACCGCCCGATCCCGTGATCCACATGTACCACCAGGTCGCCGGGGCTGAGCGATTGTGCCTCGGTCAGGAAATTCTCCGCCCGACGCCGTTTGCGCGGCGACCGGATCAGCCTGTCGCCCAGCACATCCTGCTCGGCAATCACCGTCAGCCCGGGCGACTCGAACCCGTGCTCCAGCCCCCAGACCGCCAGGTGCAGCCCGCGCTTGCCCACGCCGCCCACGTCGCGCACCGTCACCGCGCCAATCAGCCCCTCATCCTCCAGCAAGCCCTCAAGCCGCTCCCGCGCGCCTTCGGAATAGCTCGCCAGTAGAACCGGGCCCTCGCCCATCTTGGCTTCGATATGGTCCTTCAACGCCCCGAAAAGACTGATGCTTTCCTGCTGCCGCTCGGGCGAGAAATTGCGCCCGATCCGCCCGCCCGCGTCGATGATGTTGGGCCCCGGGCTCTTCGCCAGCGGCGAGAAGGCCAGCCGCCGCCGGTCGGCCACCGCCGCGCCCCATGCCTCGTCGTCGAGATAGAGCTGCTCCGGCGGCACCGGCTTGTAGATCGTCTCGGCCCGCTGCTTCTGCTCCAGCGCGTGGCGCCGCGCCTCGTACTGGTCCTGTACCGTGTCCCAGCGCGACAGCCGCGCCGCCTCGACCTGGTCGTCCATCGTCACCGGCGCGCCGGGCAGATAGTCGAAGAGCGTCTCGAGCTTCTCATGGAAGAACGGCAGCCAATGCTCGATCCCGGCGTGCTTGCGCCCCGCGCTCACCGCCTCGTAAAGCGGGTCATCGGTGCCGGCGGCGCCGAACTCGATCCGATAATTCTGCCGGAACCGGGTGATCGCCGCCTCGTCGAGGATCACCTCGCTCACCGGCGCCAGCTCGACCCGCGACAGCTTCTCGGTCGTCCGCTGGCTGCCCGGATCGAACCGCCGCACGCCATCCAGCACGTCGCCGAAGAGGTCCAGCCGCACCGGCCCGCCCTCGCCCGGCGGGAAGATGTCGATGATCCCGCCCCGCACGGCGTAATCGCCCGGCTCGGTCACCGTCGGGCTCTGCACGAAGCCCATCCGCACGAGGAACGCCTTCAGCGCCTCCTCGTCGATCTGCCGGTCGACCTCGGCCGTAAACGCCGCCTCCTTCAGCACGTCGCGCGGCGGCACCCGCTGGCTCGCCGCGTTCAGCGTGGTCAACAGCACGAACTGCTTCGGTGCCCCGTGCACCAGCCCCGCCAGCGTCGCCATCCGGGCGGCGGAAATGTCGGCATTGGGCGAAATCCGGTCATAGGGCAGGCAATCCCACCCCGGAAAGCGCAGCACCGGCATGTCGGGCGCGAAAAAGGCCAGCGCCTCGGCCACCTGCGCCAGCCGCTTGTCGTCGCGCGCCACGTGAATGACCGGGCCGCCGTCGCGCTCGGCCTCCTTCAGGATCAGCCGCGCGTCGAACCCTTCGGGCGCGCCGCCCACGATTATGTGCTTCGCTTCACTCATGTCCATCCGCCTCGCCGGGCCTGACCCCTAGCCGAGCGCCCCGATCGTCATGTTCTGCAGCATGCCCCACATGGCAGTAACGAAGATCGAGATCACCCCCACCACCTGTGTCAGCACCCTGTGCTTGTGCATCATCCTGTAAAGCGCCTCGCCCGACAGCCCGTCGCGCCGGATCACGTGCGCCGTGGCCACCGACAGCAGCCCGACGATGGTCATCGGGAACAGCAGCAGGAATACCGCCTGCGAGAACTCGTTGCCATAGACGAAGCCCAGCAGCATCAGCATCGTCAGCATGAAACAGGTGAACCCCGCCAGCAAAAGCCCCGTCTCCTCGGCAATGAGCAGGATGCGGTCGGTGTTGATCCGCACGATCGTCTCGAGGTCCTGCATCCGCGCGTCGGTGTCGTCCTTGCGGGCGCGCATCACCATGTCCCACGGCACGCCCAGCACCCAGTGGCTGGTCGACGACCACATCACGGCAAGAATGATCCAGTACCAGAGGTTACTGAAACTGCGCATGTCGATGAGTTCGAAGACGCTGTCGTACCAGTCCACGAGATAGAGCCTGTAACGTTTCTTGCCCGGCCGGCCGCGGGGGTTCACCCCTCATAGCGCCGCCACGCGGCAATTCCTACCCTTGAGATCGTCAATTTTCCATGCCAGTGACAAGCGCGTGCAAATCGAGGATTGACACCCATGCGCCCGACCCAAGCCCCCTTTCCCGCCACGCGCCTGCGCCGCGCGCGGCAAAGCCCCGCGATCCGCGCGCTGGTGGCCGAGAACACGCTGACCCCGGGCGACCTGATCTGGCCGGTCTTCGTGCGCGAGGGCGAGGGCGTGGAAGAGCCGGTCCCCTCGATGCCCGGCGTGGTCCGCCGCAGCGTCGACCGCGTGGTCGAGGCCGCGCGCGAGGCCGCCGACCTCGGCATTCCCGCCATCTGCCTCTTTCCCTATACCGAGGCCGCCAACCGCACCTCCGATTGTGCCGAGGCGTGGAACCCCGAGAACCTCTCGAACCGCGCCACCCGCGCCATCAAGGCCGCCGTGCCCGAGATCGCCATCATGACCGACGTGGCGCTCGACCCCTATTCCGACACCGGCCATGACGGGTTTGTCGTCGATGGCGAGATCGTCAACGACGAAACGGTCGAGGCGCTGGTCAAACAGGCGCTGTCCCAGGCCGAGGCCGGGGTCGACATCATCGGCCCCTCCGACATGATGGATGGCCGCATCGGCGCCATCCGTACCGCGTTGGAAAGCGCGGGCCACCGCAACGTGATGCTGCTCTCCTACGCCGCCAAGTACGCCTCGGCCTTCTACGGGCCCTTCCGCGACGCGGTCGGCGCCAGCGGAGCGCTCAGGGGCGACAAGAAGACCTACCAGATGGATGCCGCCAATACCGACGAGGCGCTGCGCTGCGTCGCCCGCGACCTCGCCGAGGGGGCCGACATGGTGATGGTCAAGCCGGGCATGCCCTATCTCGACATCTGCCGCCGG
The DNA here is from genome assembly GCF_040223625.1 of Roseovarius sp. GTDB lineage: Bacteria > Pseudomonadota > Alphaproteobacteria > Rhodobacterales > Rhodobacteraceae > Roseovarius. The sequence continues at coordinate 6,370 of NZ_JAVKFX010000071.1, forward strand.
GTGAAGGACGAGTTCGCCACCCCCACCTTCGCCTACCAGGTGTCGGGCGAATACGCGATGATCATGGCCGCCGCCCGGAACGGCTGGATCGACGGCGACCGGGCGATGGCGGAAAGCCTGATGGCCTTCAAGCGCGCCGGCTGCGACGGGATCCTGACCTATTTTGCCCCCGACATGGCCCGGGCCCTTGCATGATCGGCCGCGGCCCCGGAACGCGCCGCCGGACGCCTCCGGCGGGCGCATTCCGGGACAGATGAAGACCCGGTAGCAAAACCTTAATCGCCTTGTGGAATGGTCCCCGCGAATCGCTTCGGCCAAGGGCATTCTGCGCCGGGTCGCAATATCCTGCCGAAAAGGCGCTTTGCGGGTGACACTTTGCCGTCGCGTGTCTATACTCCCTCCCAGATCGGCAGGTACATGCCGACGCGGAACACAGGCAGTCACAGGCAATTAACATGAGCACTCTATCCAGACGCAGCTTCACGCTCGGCATGCTGGCCACCACCCCCGTCGTCGCCGCGTGCGGCAACGGGGTCGGCAGCACCAAGAGCACGGAAATCGACGCCCGCGCCGATGCCACCCTCAACCACCTCTACACCCGCTACCCCGCCACGCGCGAGATCGGCGAGAAATCCACCGGCGTGCTGATCATGCCGCTGGTGACCGAGGGCGGCTTCATCGTCGGCGGCGGCTATGGCCGCGGCGCGCTCCGCGTGGGCGGCGTGACGGTCGATTACTACTCCGCCACCAAGGGCAGCGTCGGGCTTCAGATCGGCGCCCAGCAATTCGCCCATGTCCTGTTCTTCATGACCGAGGATGCGCTCAGCCGCTTCCGCCGGGCCACCGGCTGGGTCGCGGGAGCGGACGTGGAATACGTCTTCAACGACCAGGGCGGCAACCTGCGCGCCGATACCACGACATCGACGGCCCCGGTCGTCGCGGTGGTCTTCGGCCAGGCGGGCGCGCTGATCGGCGCCTCGCTCGAAGGCATGAAATACACCCGCATCATTCCCTGACCCCCGCCTTTCGCGGAGGGTCGGACAGAGCCCCGGGCCGAAAACGCCCGGGGCTTCACGTTTTCTTAACCCAGGTTAATGAAGCGTGAACTCGCCCACCACCTGCCGCCATTCGCCGGGCGAGATCAGCTTGCGATGGGTGAACTGCACCGAATGCAGCGGCCCCTCGATCTCCTTCTGCCAGAACTCGACGAATTCGAACAGCCGCGGATGATCGGGCGCGATATCGTACTCCTGCCAGACGAAACTGTTGAGAACATGGGCATAGTCCGGCATGTGGTAGAAGAACTCCGCCGTGGTCAGGCCATACCCCTTGAGCATCATCTCCGTTTCGGTCATCTCGTTACACTCCTGCTGAAACCCCGGATTTTTTGCCTTTGGTTCCAATAAGGATGCCGCGAATTTTTTACTTTTCAACAAAAACAGTATGTTAGCAGCCATCCGCCCCGGCTGCCAAAATGCCCGCCAAATGGGGAGGCCATTGCGCATTGCACCCCCTGCAAGCCCTCTGATATACCCTTGTCAACATCATAAGAAGACAGCAGGACAGAGCGGGCAGAAACGTGAACGATACGCCGGAAACACCTGAAAACGAAGACGAAATGCCCAACGGCGGTTCCGGCCCCGAGCGTCCGGCCTATGACGGGCCGACGATCTCCATCTCCGAGGAGATGAAGACCTCCTATCTCGACTACGCCATGAGCGTGATCGTCAGCCGCGCGATCCCCGATCTGCGCGACGGCCTGAAACCTGTGCACCGGCGCATTCTTTACGCAATGCACGAAACCGGAAACACCCACGACAAGCCCTATCGCAAGTCCGCCCGCCCGGTGGGCGACGTCATGGGTAAGTATCACCCCCACGGCGACAGCGCGATCTACGACGCGCTGGTGCGGATGGCGCAGGATTTCTCGATGTCCCTGCCCCTGCTGGATGGCCAGGGCAATTTCGGCTCGATGGACGGCGACAACCCGGCCGCCATGCGCTACACCGAGGTGCGCATGGACAAGCCGGCGCAGTCGCTTCTCGCCGATATCGAGAAGGACACGGTCGACTTCCAGGACAATTACGACGGCAAGGATCGCGAACCTTCCGTCCTGCCCGCGCGCTTCCCCAACATGCTGGTCAACGGCGCCGGCGGCATCGCCGTCGGCATGGCCACCAACATCCCGCCCCACAACCTGGGCGAGGTGATCGACGCCACGCTCGCGCTGATCGAGAACCCCGATCTCGACAGCTCGCAGCTCAACGAGTACGTCCCCGGCCCCGATTTCCCCACCGGCGGTCTGATGCTCGGCCGCTCCGGTGCGCGCAAGGCCTATCTCGAGGGGCGCGGCAGCGTCATCATCCGCTCGAAAACCCGGGTCGAGGAGCTGCGCAAGGACCGCTACGCCATCGTCATCGACGAGATCCCCTATCAGGTGAACAAGGCGGCGATGATCGAGAAGATCGCCGAAACCGCCCGCGAGAAGCGGATCGAGGGCATCGCCCACGTGCAGGACGAAAGCGACCGTACCGGCGTGCGCGTGGTGGTCGAATTGAAGCGCGACGCGACGCCCGAGGTGGTGCTGAACCAGCTCTTCCGCTTCACGCCGATGCAGACCTCCTTCGGCTGCAACATGCTGGCGCTCAACGGCGGCAAGCCCGAACAGCTCACGCTCCACGGATTCCTAAGCGCTTTCATAAGCTTCCGGGAAGAAGTTGTCGCACGCCGCACCGCCCATGACCTGCGCAAGGCGCGCGAGCGCAGCCACGTGCTCTGCGGCCTCGCCGTCGCCGTCTCCAACGTCGACGAGGTGGTCGCCACCATCCGCGCCTCGGCCGACGCGGCGGAAGCGCGCGAGAAGCTGATGACCCGCCGCTGGCCGGCGCAGGACATCCTCGAATACATCGCACTGATCGACGACCCGACCCACACCGCGAACGAGGACGGCACCTACAACCTGTCGGAAACCCAGGCCCGCGCCATCCTCGAACTGCGCCTGCAACGCCTGACCCAGCTTGGCGTCCGCGAGGTCACCGACGAGCTTCAGGATCTCGCCGCCAAGATCAAGGAATACCTCGCCATCCTCGCCAGCCGCGAGCGGATCATGCAGATCATCTCGGACGAGCTGACCGAGGTGAAGGAGCAATTCGCCGTCCCCCGCCGCACCGAGATCGTCGACTGGTCCGGCGACATGGAAGACGAGGACCTGATCGAGCGCGAGGACATGGTCGTCACCGTCACCCAGGGCGGCTATATCAAGCGCACCGCGCTCGCCGATTTCCGCGCCCAGAAACGCGGCGGCAAGGGCCTGTCGGGCATGCAGACCAAGGAAGAGGACGTGGTCACCACCCTCTTCGTGGCCAACACCCACACCCAGCTTCTGTTCTTCACCACCGACGGGATGGCCTACAAGCTCAAGACATGGCGCCTGCCGCTGGGCGGGCGCACCTCCAAGGGCAAGGCGATCGTCAACATCCTGCCCATCCCGCAGGGCGTCTCGATCGCCGCGATCATGCCGGTCGATGTTCCGGAAGATGAATGGGACAACCTGCAGATCTTCTTCGCCACCTCCGCCGGAGATGTGCGCCGTAACGCCTTGTCGGACTTCACGAATGTCAAATCCAACGGCAAGATCGCGATGAAGCTGCCCGAGGACGGCACGCAACTGGTCAACGCCCGCATCTGCTCGGAAGAGGACGACGTGATGCTGGTCACCGACTCGGGCCGCGCCATCCGCTTCCCCACCACCGAGGTGCGCGTCTTCAAGGGCCGTGATTCCACCGGCGTCCGCGGCATCCGCCTGCAGAACGGCGACAAGGTCGTCTCGATGTCCGTGATCCGCCATTTCGAGGCCACGCCCGACGAGCGCGCCGCCTATCTCAAGATGCGCCGCCAGATGGCCGGGGCCGAGGACGAGGGCGCCTCCGACGACGAAGGCAATGCCGACGCCACCATTTCCGACGAGCGGTTCGAGGAGATGCGCGCGGCCGAGAACCTGCTGCTGACCATCACCGAGGGCGGCTCGGGCAAGCTTTCCTCCAGCCACGACTACCCTGTCCGGGGCCGTGGCGGCATGGGCGTGCGGGCGATGGACAAGGCCATGCGCGGCGGCGCGCTGGTCGCCTCCTTCCCGGTCCAGCCGGAAGACCAGATCATGCTCGCCACCTCGCGCGGCCAGTCGATCCGCGTGCCGGTCGAGGGGATCTCGTTCCGCTCGCGCGGAGCCGGCGGCGTCAAGGTGTTCAACACAGGCAAGGGCGAAAAGGTGGTCAGCGTCGCCTGGATCGCCGAGCAGGCCGAGGACGAGGCGGAAGACGCGGACGCCTGATTGCCCTCCGGCGGATTCGCTGCAACACGAGCGGTTCCGCCAGCATTTTCCGTCTTTGCGCTCAAGTTTTGCCACATTTGAGGCCCAGAAAACGTGTTCGAAATGCGCATGCGCCCAGCCACCCGGGCGCGTCCGCCTTGCGGTCAACCCTCTCTCGCGAACCAACGGCGCGGGACGTACAGGACAAACGTGGTGACGCCCAAGAACGAACGCTGGCTCGACCATACCGGTCTCAACCTGATCCGCATCGTGATCGGGTCCTATTTCATGGCGATCTCCCTCGGCCTGATCGAGGGGGTCGACCATGCGGCCCTGTTCGCCCCGCTGCTGGACGATCAGACCGCCCGGCTGGCCGGCATGGCCGTGCTTTTCATCCTGTCGGTGGTGTTCATGTCGGGCGTGGCCCTGCGGATCACGGCGCTGACGCTGGCGCTCTTCATCCTGTGCTCCAGCGTCGCCCAGACCTTCCTCGGCCCCGAACCCATGCCGCTGTCGTCCTTCTGGCGCGACCTGGCGCTGGTCTGCGCGGTGCTGATGTCCTACTCGACCCTGCGCCGGCAGGAGCTGCGCAAGGCGGCGCTGATCATGCGGCGCCGGGCGGCGCGTCTCAAGCGCGGCAAGTTCACCACCGTGACCCCGCGCCGCGTGACCGTCCGCAACAAATCCGTCGCCGACGCCGCCGGCAAGGCCACGGGCCGGGGCCCCGACGGGCCCGATTACGACCGCGTGCTGCGCCCGCTGATCGCGCCCACCGGCCCGATCGCGCGGCCCGAACCGGCGGTCACCCCGCGCCCTGACTTCAACGGCGCCACCGTCCCGGCCAATGACCGGGCCGAGCCGCAGAAACCCCTGAAGCTGACCAACCGCCTGCGCCTGATCCCGCCCCCGGCCGAGGCCGAGGACGATATCGACAACATCTTCTCGAATATCTGAGGGCCGAACCGGCCCGGCCCGGGCCGGATCACTCCGACAGGTTGCTCACCGAAGAGCTGACCCCGATCACCGTGCCGAACAGGCCGATGATGGTCTGAACCGCCGTCACCGAGGATTCGGTCGCCATCAGCGTGTCGTTCGGCATCACCTGGAACTGGCGCGCCGCGAACAGGCCGTCGGCGCTGGTCATGTCGATGGTGAAGATCACCTGCTGCATGTCCGGCCCGCGCGGCCCCGGCGTCAGGTGGCGGGGGTGATACTCGCGCAGGATCAGGATGCCCTGCGGATTGGCCCGCGCCGAGTTCAGACCGCCCGAGGCGGACAGCGCGTCAAGCGCGTTCATCCGCTCCTTCTCGAAATACACCAGCTTCTGGGTCTTCGAGGCGCCGAGCACGGTAAAGCTGCGGGAATCCTCGAGAACGGCGATCTGGTCGCCGCCATGAACGGTGATGTTCATCGCCGGATCGGCCAGCACGGATTCGACGCGGGTCTCGTAGACCCGCCCGCCCCGCTGCAGCCGCACGCGCGGGTGGCGCAAGGCGGTGTTCACGCCCCCGGCCAGCGCCAGAACGCTCATCAGGCGGGTGTTGCGGTTCTCCAGCGGGTAGCGGCCGGGCGCGCCCACGCCGCTGGCCACGTCGACCGAGTTGTTGCGCCCCGGCGTGACCTGCACCTGCACCTGCGCGGCGGGCACGATCATCTCCATCTTCCGCTGGATGCGGTCGCGGGCGGTATCGGCGGTCAGCCCGCGCACCGGCACGTCGCCCACATAGGGCAGGAAGACCGTCCCCGAGGACGACACCGTCAGCGGCGGGATCGGCGTCTGCTTGGTCCCGTCCGAGATCAGCGAGTTCTCCTGGTTGTCCCAGACCACCACGTCCAGCCGGTCGCCGGTCTGGATGACCGAGGAATCCGGCCCGCGATCGGCGTGGAACCAGGTGTGATGCTCCTGGTCGCCGGTATAGGGCCAGGTCGAGATCATCGGCGTGGCCGCGCGGGTCACCTCCACCACCTAGAAGGTGGGGTTCTCGGACGAGCCCTGGCTGACCACTTCCCGTTGCACCGCCGCACCCCTGGGAAGGGAGCAGGCGCCGATGGAAATCGCGATGCCAACCAGCAGGATCGTCTTGTAAACTCGCGTCAAACCGTGGTCTCCCGACTTCTTCGTATTGGCAGTTCACTACCCCATTGAAAGGATGTTAGACAACGGAAATCTCGCCGCATCTGGTAGTTGGGCACATTCGTGACACATATCCCGCAAGCAGCCGATATTCTGATCACCGGCGCCGGCGGGCGGCTGGGCCGGCTGCTGCGCCGCGCGGCGGCGCGCGAGGGCACCGGCGGCCTGCGGCCGGCGTTCCAGTCGCGCCGGCCCGGCACCGGGCTGACCTGGGCCCCGGGGCAGCCGCTGTCGGCCCTGCCGCACTGCGATACCGTGGTCGCCCTCTGGGGCCGGACAAGCGGCGACGCGGCGGCCCTGGCCGAGAATGCCGCCCTCGTGGCCTTCGGCCATACCGTCGCCCTCGCCACCGGCGCGCGCCGCCTGTTCCACCTGTCCTCGGCCGCCGTCTACGGCCCCGGCCGGCACCTGGCCGAGGGGGCACCGCTCTCGCCCGTGGCGGATTACGGCCACTCGAAGCAGGCGATGGAGCAGGAGATCGCCCGCCTGCCCCGGACCGACCGGATCGCCCATTGCTGCCTCCGGCTGGCCAACGTGGTGGGCGCCGACAGCCTGGCGCCGGGCCTGCGCGGCAGCGGCCCCGTCGGCATGGACCGGTTCGACGACGGCACCGGCCCGCTGCGCAGCTATATCGCGCCGGGCGACCTCCTGCGCGTGCTGGCCGGGCTGGCTTCCCTGCCGCCCGACAGCCTGCCCGAGACGCTCAACATCGCCGCCCCCGCCCCCGTCCGCATGGACGCCCTCGTGCGCGCCCGCGGGCTGGATCTCGACTGGCGCCCCGCCCCGCCCGGCGCCACGCAGGAGGTCTCGCTCGACACCGCGCGCCTCTCGGCGCTTCTGCCAGGGGCGATCCGCCACGACACGGCCGAGGCCATGGTCGCCGACTGGGCGGCGCTGGAGGCCGGGCAATGACCCTCTCCAAGCGGCTGATGGATATCGGCCTGGCCCTGCTGCTGGTGATCGTCCTCGCCGGGCCGATCCTTGTCATCGCGCTCTGGGTGCTCATCGTCGACGGCCGCCCCGTCTTCTACCCCTCCGAACGGATGAAGACGCCCGACACGCCCTTCACCTTATGGAAGTTCCGCACCATGCGCACCGACCGCAACGACACCGGCGTCTCGGGCGGCTACAAATCGGCGCGGATCACCCGCACCGGGCGCGTCCTGCGCGGCAAGCGCCTCGACGAATTGCCCCAGCTTTTCAACATCCTGCGGGGCGACATGAGCTTCGTCGGCCCGCGCCCGCCCCTGCGCCGCTATGTCGAGCTGCGCCCCGAGCTCTACGCCCGGGTGCTGGAAAACCGCCCCGGCGTCACCGGGCTCGCCACGCTCTCCTATCTCGGCGCGATCAGAGGCGGCTCGCCGCAGCTCTTCATCGTCGTCGGCATGACCTTCCTGATCCTGTCGGTCGCCACCCGCCTGCTGATGCGGCGCGTGCTGCTGCGGATCTACGCCAACGGCACCCACCGCAAGCCGCTGATCATCTTCGGCGCCGGCCAGACCGGGCAACAGCTCGCCATGGCGCTGGCCACCGACGACGCGGTCGAACCCGTGGCCTTCATCGACGACGACCACCGCCTTCAGGGCCTCACCGTCGCCGGCCTGCGCGTCTACCCGCCCAGCGAGCTGATGAAGGTGGTCAAGCGCCGCGGCGTCAAGCGGATCGTGCTGGCCATCCCCAGCGCCAACCGCAACAAGCGGGCCGAGATCACCCGCCGCCTCTCGCGCACCGGCTGCGAGGTGCACGCCCTGCCCTCCTTCGCCGATCTCGTCGCCAACAACGCCCGCAACCTCTCGGACACGCGGCCCGTCAACGTCAACGAACTGCTCGGCCGCGATCAGATGGAAGAGGAGCTGCCCGGCGTCAGCGACACCTACCTGCGCCGCCGCATCATGGTCACCGGCGCCGGCGGCTCGATCGGCTCGGAAATCTGCCGCCAGCTCATCACCTGCCGCCCGACCTCGCTGATCCTCGTCGATCACAGCGAACTGGCGCTCTTCGAGATCGACCGCGAACTCCGCAGCTACTGCAAGAATGTCGAGATCGTCCCGGTGCTGGGCTCGGTCTGCGACAAGTCGCTGGTCGAGGCCGCGATTGCCGAGAACGAGGTCGACATCGTCCTGCACGCCGCCGCCTACAAGCACGTGCCTCTGGTCGAGGCGAACGGGCTCGAAGGCATCCGCGTCAACGTCTTCGGCACCAAGACCGTGGCCGAGGCAGCACGGGCCGCGGGCGTGGAACGCTTCATCCTCGTCTCCACCGACAAGGCCGTCCGCCCTGCCAGCATCATGGGCGCCTCCAAGCGCTTCGCCGAACTGCTGGTGCAGGATCTCGCCACCCGCAGCAAGACCACCCGCTTCTCGATGGTCCGCTTCGGCAACGTGCTGGGCTCTTCAGGCTCGGTCATCCCGATCTTCCAGAAGCAGATCTCGCGCGGCGGCCCGGTCACCCTGACCCATGCCGAGATCACCCGCTACTTCATGACCATCCCCGAGTCGGTGCGCCTCGTGCTGCTGGCGGGTTCCTTCGCGCGCGGCGGCGATGTCTTCGTGCTCGACATGGGCAAGCCCGTGCCGGTGCGGCAACTGGCCCGCAAGATGATCGAAAGCGCGGGCTACACGGTCAGGGACGCGTCGAACCCCACCGGCGATATCGAGATCAAGATCACCGGCCTGCGCCCCGGCGAGAAGCTGCACGAGGAGCTGCTGATCGGCTCCGACATGCTGACGACGCCCCACCCCAAGATCCTGCGCGCCCAGGAAACCGGCCTGTCGGAGCTCGAGATGGCCAACGCGCTGCAGTCGCTGCGCCAGGCGCTGGAAACCCGCGGGCTCGACCTGATGAAGCAGACCCTCGAAAAATGGATCGAGAAGGACAAGGCCAAGACCGTCAAGACGGTCAACGAGTAGCCCTCACGCCTCCGCCTTCTCCGCCAGTTCCAGCCATTCCTCTTCCGCCTCCGAAAGCGCCGTCTGCCGCTTGGTCAGGGCATCGGTGGCCTTCCGGAACTTCTCCGGCTCGCGGGTGAACAGCTCGGGGTCCGAAAGCAGGCTCTCCAGCTTGGCAATCTCGCCCTCCAGCCGCTCGATCAGGCCGGGCAGCTCCTCCAGCCGGTGCTTCTCGGTGAAACTCAGCCTGGGCTTCGATTTCGGCGCGGCGGGCTTGGGCGCGCCGGGCTGCGCGGGCTTCCCCTTGGGCTTCGCAGGCGCCGCCGCCTCCGGCGCCGCCTCGGCCCGCTGCGCGCGGTAATCCGACCAGCCGCCGGCATAGACCGTGGCCTGCCCGTTGCCTTCCATCGCAATCGTCGTGGTCGCCACCCGGTCGAGGAAATCGCGGTCGTGGCTGACCAGCAGCACGGTGCCGTCGAAATCGTCCAGCAACTCCTGCAACAGGTCGAGCGATTCGATGTCCAGGTCGTTGGTCGGCTCGTCCAGCACCAGCAGGTTGCTCTCCCGCGCCATCAGCTTGGCCAGCAGAAGCCGCGCCTTTTCGCCCCCCGACAGCGACCGCACCGGCGCGCGCACCTGCCGCTCGTCGAACAGGAACTCCTTGAGATAGCCCACGACATGCTTCGGCTGCCCCCGCACCAGCACCTGGTCGGCCTGCCCCGACACCCGCATGTCGCGGTCGCCGGTCAGGTTCTCCCAAAGGCTCATGTCCGGGTCGAGCCCGGCGCGCGACTGGTCGAAGATCGCAGGCTCCAGACTCGTGCCGTGGGTGACGGTGCCGCTGTCGGGCGCTTCCCGCTTCATCAGCATGTTGAGCAGCGTGGTCTTGCCCACGCCATTCGGCCCGACAAAGGCGATCCGGTCCTTGCGCAGCACCTTCAGGCTGAAATCGCTCAGGATGACGTTCCCGCCGTAAGCCTTTGAAATGCCTTCCGCCTCGATCACCTTCCGGCCCGATTTCGGCCCCGAATCGAGCGCCATCGCCGCCGTGCCCTGCCGCTTGATCTGGGCGGCCCGCTCGGCCCGCATGTCCTGCAGCGCGCGCACCCGGCCCTGGTTGCGCTTGCGCCGGGCGGAAATGCCCTCGACCGCCCACCGCGCCTCGGCCTTGATCTTCTGGTCGAGCTTGTGGCGGCTGGCGTCCTCCTCTTCCCAGACCTTGTCGCGCCAGGCCTCGAAATCGGTGAAGCCGCGCTCCTGCCGGCGGGTGATTCCCCGGTCGACCCAAAGGGTTGCGCGCGTCAGTTCACGCAGGAAGGCCCGGTCGTGGCTGATCAGCACGAACGCCTTGCGGGTCTCCTTCAACTGCTGTTCCAGCCAGCCGATCGCCTGGATATCCAGGTGGTTCGTCGGCTCGTCCAGCAGCATCAGGTCCGGTCCCTCGGCCAGAAGCTTGGCCAGCGCCGCGCGCCGCCGCTCCCCGCCCGAGGCGGTCTGGGGCGACAGGCCGGGGTCGAATTTCAGCCCCTCGGCCACCATCTCGACCCGGTATTCCTCGCCCGCGTCCAGCTCGCTCGCCGCGAACTCGCCCAGCGTGGCAAAGCCCGAAATGTCCGGATGCTGCTCCATGTAGCCCACGGAAATGCCCGGCGGCACGGTGCGCGTGCCGGTATCCGCCTCGACCAGCCCGGCCATGATCTTCATCAGCGTCGATTTGCCCGACCCGTTGCGCCCGACCAGCGCCACGCGGTCGCCCTGCTGGACGGTCAGCGATACGTCACGATACAGCGGCTCGCCCCCGAAGGTCAGCGAGATGTCGGAGAGTTGGAGAAGCGGTGCCTTGGCCATGGGCGGCAGCTATCCCGCCGCCCGGTCATGGTCAAGCGGGGCCGTGCAGGTGGCCGCCTGATTCAGCCCGCCGATTCACCCCGCGGTCGCCCGCAACAGCCGCTTGCGCGTCGGCGGGATGGCGGCAATCTCCAGCCCGGTGAAGACATGCAGCGTGTTCATCTGCCGGTCGACCACCGCATGATCGCTCACCCAGCCGCCCATCAGCAGGTAGGTCCGCAACAGGGGCGGCATCCCCAGCATCGCCAGCTTCGCATCCGGCTTGCGCAGCCGCAGCTTCTGAGCAAACCGGAAGACCGACGGCGCCTTCACCCGCGGCAGCCAGCGACGGGGCGCAAGGTGGCGGTCCTTCAGCATGGCGAAGGCATCGGCGTAAAGCTCGGCATCGGTCCCCTTGAACGACGAACAGCCGAACAGCATCTCGACCCCGTTCTCGTCCACGAACCGCGTCATCGCCCCCCATGCCACCCGCAGGATATCGGGATCGCGCGCGTCCGGATGGATGCAGAACCGCCCCATCTCCACCATCGGCCCCTCGAACTCCTTCAGCGCCGACAGCTCGTAGAACTGCGCCGAGTAGCTCCGCCCGATCTCCGACCCGCCGGTCAGCGGCAGCATCCGGAAACAGCAGACCAGCCGGCCGGTCCCGCTCTCCTCGACAAGGATATGCGTGCAGATGTCGTCGAACTCGTCGGCGTCGATGCCGGGCACGTCCTCGCCCTGCTTGAAGGCAGCGAAGCGCAACCGCTGCGCGGCGCGGATATCGGCCTCCGTCTCGGCCACCCTCGTGCTGTAGCGCCCTTTGCGGAACATCGCCCTGCCCATGCCCGACCACCTGCTCTCAAAGGTAGGTGCGGGGGCTTTAACACTCAAGATGTGACAGGGCCGTGACGCGCGGGCCCGATCAGTTGAACAGCTGGCTGGGGTCGATATTGCCGAAATTGCCGAAGATCTGCCGCAGCAGCCCGTTGCCCATCACCGAGGAATCCGTCACCCGGCGGGTCAGCGGAACGACATTGCCGTCCTCCAGCCCGAAGCTCTCGATATTCCGGATCGTGTCGTTCTCGTTGAAGCTGATCGCCACCACCTGCCGCTCGATCACCTCCGGCGCGCGCATGCCATAGCTGCGCATCCGGCTCTTGACGTAATAGTAATCCCCGTCGCTCAAGAGGCCCGAGGCCGAGGGCGCACCGATCACCTCGTCCACCGTGGCGCGGGTATCGACACCGACGTTCAGCTTGTTGAGATCGCGGGCCGGCGGCACGTAACCGTGGTTCTGGTACTGCGACTGGCAGGCCCCGAGAACCATCAGACAGACCACGGCCAGCGCGCTGGCCAACCGGTTGCGAATACCCATCATCATCTGTCCTCTTGAACTCAGCCCCGATTGCTTTCACACCCGCTTACAACAAGCTAGGCTATATGTTCAAGAAATGATGAGAGAGGCCCGATGCCGGAACATCCCCGGAAATCCGCCCTTTACCGCGTGAGCGGCCTGTCCCCGCGCAAGCCGCAGCCCTTCGAGATCGCCCCCGGCCCCGAGGCGCTGCAACAGGTGGCAGACGAACTGGGCATCCTCGGCCTGAAGAAACTGCGCTTCACCGGGGAACTCAGCGCCGAGGGCAAGGAGGACTGGCGCCTCGACGCTCACCTGGGCGCCACCGTCACCCAGGCCTGCGTCGTCACGCTCGAGCCGGTCAACACCCGCATCGAGGAGGACGTCGCCCGCCGCTTCCTCGCCAACTGGCCCCCGCCCGAGGAAAAGGGCGAGGAGGTCGAGATGCCCGAGGACGAGACCATCGACCCCCTGGGCGAACAGATCGACCTCTGGGCGGTGATGACCGAGGCGCTGGCGCTTGCCCTGCCCGCCTATCCCCGCGCCGATCAGGCCGAGCTGGAAACCGACAGCGCGATTCCCCCCGGCGCCGACCCGATCGAGGAGGAGGAAACCAAGCCCTTCGCCGCGCTGGCCGACCTGAAGAAAAAGCTCGAGGATAAAGGCGGCTGACCGCCAAAAAACCGCTTGCTCCTGCAACGATTCCCTGTATTTTCGCCGTCTCACCGGAATTTGGGGTTGAACCGGCGGCTCGAGACAGATTAAGAGCCGCCTCAACCCGTGACACACGGGTCTTTCCAAGGACCCACAGAAAACTGAGGTTGCGACATGGCCGTCCAACAGAACAAAGTATCGAAATCGCGCCGTAACAACCGTCGCGCCCATGACGCGCTGACCGGGGCGAACCCGAACGAGTGCCCCAACTGCGGCGAGCTCAAGCGCCCGCACCACGTCTGCGCGGCGTGCGGTCACTATGCCGACCGCGAAGTCGTGGCGATGGTTGACGAGGTCGATCTGGACGACGACGCAGCCTGAATCAGTCGGGGGCGCGCGTCCTGATGACCGCAGACTCGGATCAGACCAGGGCACGCCCGAAACGCACGATCATTTCCGTCGACGCGATGGGGGGCGATCTGGGGCCGGCGACCGTGGTCGCCGGCATTTCGCGTTCGGCCAAGAAGAACGACGAGATCGGCTTCATCCTGCATGGCCGCAAGGACGTGCTCGAACCGCTCGTCGCCAAGCGCAAGAACCTCGAGGGGCGGTGCGAGATCCGCGATGCGCCCGACGTCGTCTCGATGGACGAAAAGCCCAGCCAGGTGATCCGCCACGGCAAGGAAACGTCGATGTGGTCGGCGCTGGAATCGGTGCGCAAGGGCGAGGCCACGGTCTGCGTCTCCTGCGGCAATACCGGCGCGCTGATGCTGATGTCGGTCGTCCGCCTGCGCAAGCTGCCCAGCATCTACCGCCCCGCCATCGCCGTGCTCTGGCCCTCGCGCAACCCGCAGGGCTTCAACATCATGCTCGACGGCGGCGCCGATATCCGGGCCGACGCCAAGGACCTCATGCAATACGCGCTGATGGGCACCTCCTATGCCCGCAACGGCTTCGGCCTGAAACGGCCGCGCGTCGGCCTGCTCAATGTCGGCACCGAGGAACACAAGGGCCGGGCCGAGCTGCGCGAGGCGCATGACCTGATCTCCGCCAACGCCCGCAAGGCCGATTTCGAATTCGTCGGCTTCGTCGAGGGCCGCGACCTGCCCGGCACGCTCTGCGACGTGATCGTCACCGACGGCTTCACCGGCAACATCGCGCTCAAGACCGGCGAGGGCGTGGCCAAGCTGGTCTCCGACCTGCTGAAGGAGGCGTTCCGCTACACCCCGCTGTCGCGCTTCGCCTCGATCCTCGCCTATGCCTCGCTTCAACGTCTCAAGAAGCGAATCGACCCGCGCCGCGCCAATGGCGGCGTGTTCCTGGGGCTGAACGGCACGGTGGTGAAATCCCACGGCGCGGCCGATGCGATGGGGGTCTCGTCTGCCGTCAAGCTGGCCTTCCAGCTTGCCCAGACCGGGTTCACCGAAAAACTCGCGGCGCGGGTTGCATCTGCCTCGATGCTTGATCAGGATGACGCGACCGAAGAGTCGAAAGCCAGCGGTGACCCTGCATGACAATACGCGCCGTTGTAGAGGGCGTCGGCCACTACCTGCCGGAACGGATCGTCCCGAACACGTGGTTCGAAGAGTTCCTCGACACCTCCGATGAATGGATCCGCACCCGCTCGGGGATCGAGCGGCGGCATTTCGCGGCCGAGGGCGAAACCACCTCCGACCTCGCCGTTCACGCGGCCACTGCCGCGCTGGAAAAGGCGGGCCTGGGCATCGACGACATCGACGGCGTGCTCGTCGCCACCTCGACCCCCGACCTGACCTTCCCCTCCGTCGCCACCATGGTGCAAAGCCGGCTGGGCATGACCCGCGGCTTCGGCTTCGACGTGCAGGCGGTCTGCGCGGGCTTCATCTACGCGCTGGCCAATGCCAACGCGCTGATCGTCTCGGGCCAGGCGAAACGCCTGCTGATCATCGGCGCCGAGACGTTCAGCCGGATCATGGACTGGGAAGACCGCTCGACCTGCGTGCTCTTCGGCGACGGCGCCGGCGCCCTAGTCCTCGGCGCGGCCGAGGGCGACGGCACGTCGGCCGACCGCGGCATTCTCGCCTCCGACCTCAACTCCGACGGCCGCTACCGCGAGATGCTCTATGTCGACGGCGGCGTTTCCACCACCGGCACCTCCGGCAAGCTCAGGATGCAGGGCAACCCCCTCTTCCGGCAGGCGGTGGAGAAACTGACCTCGACCGCCGAGACCGCGCTTCAGGCCGCCGGGCTCGGCCATGACGACATCGACTGGATCGTGCCGCACCAGGCCAATATCCGCATCATCGCCGGCACCGCCAAGAAGATGGGCGTGCCGCTCGACCGGGTGATCATCACCGTGCAGGAGCATGGCAACACCTCCGCCGCGTCGATTCCGCTGGCCCTGTCCGAGGGCGTGGCCCAGGGCAAGATCAAGCGCGGCGACCTCTTGGTGTCCGAGGCGATCGGCGGCGGGCTGGCCTGGGGCTCGGTCGTGCTGCGCTGGTAAAAGGCGCCGATTGGCCTGAAACCGCGCTTAAACTCCTCCTGCCAAGTCATTGACATTGACTCGGAAATTCCTTCCGCCCTAAAGTCTTGGAAAGAGCGAGGGGATGAGATGAGCGACAAGACATTGACCAGGATGGATCTGAGCGAGGCCGTTTTCCGCGAGGT
Source organism: Roseovarius sp. (assembly GCF_040223625.1). GTDB lineage: Bacteria > Pseudomonadota > Alphaproteobacteria > Rhodobacterales > Rhodobacteraceae > Roseovarius. Next base: position 22,188 of record NZ_JAVKFX010000071.1, read on the forward strand.
CGGCCTCTCCAGGAACGACTCGGCCACGCTGGTGGAAAGCGTGCTGGATCACGTCTCCGACGCGCTGGTGCGCGGCGAGCAGGTCAAGATTTCCTCCTTCGGCACCTTCTCGGTGCGCGAAAAATCGGCCCGCGTGGGCCGCAACCCGAAAACCGGTGAAGAAGTGCCCATCAACCCGCGCCGCGTGCTGACATTTCGCCCGTCGCACCTGATGAAAGACCGCGTCGCCGCCGGCAACCGGAAGTAACGAAGGCCCGCCGCGATGGCCAAATCCGCAGACGCCTTTCGCACGATCAGCGAGGTTGCCGAGTGGCTGGACACGCCGGCACACGTGCTGCGGTTCTGGGAAAGCAAGTTCACCCAGGTCAAGCCGGTCAAGCGCGCCGGCGGGCGCCGCTATTACCGGCCGCAGGACATGCGCCTGCTGGGCGGCATCAAGAAGCTGCTCCACGATGACGGGATGACCATCAAGGGCGTGCAAAAGCTCCTGCGCGAGAACGGCATCAAGCATGTCTCCTCGCTCTCCCAGCCGCTCGACGGGGAAGAGGATGCGGCGAACACCTACGGCGCCGGGCTCGCGACCCCGGCACCGGCGCAGGTGCTCGATTTCCGGCCCCGCTCCAACGACACCGCGGCCGCGTCGCCGGACGCAACCGAAACCGAACCTGACGGAGAACCGCCAGTGCCGCCCCAAAGGGATCTGACCCTGACCCACATCGTTCCGCAGAACCCCGCCCCGGCCGACATGGCAGCCGACCCCGACAGCGCCTCCCCGCATGACCGGAACCTCTTTGCCGACGACGACGACGCGGCCACCGCCTCCCCCGTCGAGGAATGGGACGGCGTCGAAGAGGACGAGGACGACGAGGATCAGGCCCAGGCCGGCACCGAAGACGCCGCCGAAGAAACGCCTGCGCCCGCCGCCGAGGCCGACCCGAAACTCCCCGGCTTCCTCAGCCGCGCCCCCGAAGACGGCGCTCCCGAGGAAACCGCCACCCCCGACGCGCCCCCGACAGCCGAACAACCCGCGCCCGACCGCCCGTCGCTCAGCGTCGACGTCCCCGACGATCCCGCCGACGACGAGTTCGTCACCCCCGGCCCGCTCTCCATGCTCGCCGACGTGCCGCGCCCCTTTACAGCGCCAATGATGCGCTTGATCCCGCCCATCGTGAAACGCCTCCGGAACAAGCTTGACGAAACGGATGAAACTTGAGCCGGAAAATTCGAATTTGCCCCTTGTCCCCGTGCGCAAATCCAGTATGTAACCCCAATCGTCGGGCTATAGCGCAGGCTGGTAGCGCGTCCGTCTGGGGGACGGGAGGTCGCAGGTTCGAATCCTGCTAGCCCGACCATGAACACCCTCCCCGCAGAACCGGAACACATGGCGCCCCGCCCACGGGCCGCCCGGCCGCAACGGAGCCGCTGAATGACAGGTGTTCTCGCCAGCCAGCAACTCAGAGCGATGATCGCCGACGGGCGCATCTCGGCCCCCGCCGCCATCCTCCCCGAACAGGTCCAGCCGGCCAGCCTCGACCTGCGCCTCGGGCACACCGCCTACCGCGTGCGGGCCTCCTTCCTCTCCGGCGCCGGGCGCACCGTGGCCGAACGGCTGGAGGAGTTGGAAATGCACCGGATCGACCTGACGAACGGCGCGGTGCTGGAAAAGGGCTGCGTCTACGTCGTCCCGCTGATGGAGGTGCTCGACCTGCCGTCAGACGTCACTGCCGTCGCCAACGCCAAGTCCTCCACCGGCCGGCTCGACCTGCTGACCCGCACCATCACCGACCAGGGCGAGGAGTTCGACCGCATCGCGCCGGGCTATACCGGCCCGCTCTACGCCGAGATCTGCCCGCGCTCCTTCTCCGTCCTCGTCCGCCCCGGCATGCGCCTCAACCAGATCCGCTTCCGCGACGGGCAGGCCGCGCTCGACGACGCCGCCCTGACCGCGCTGCACGCCGAGGCGCCGCTCGTCGATGGCGAGGCGGTCATCTCCGACGGGCTCGGCTTCTCGGTCGACCTCGAACCCGCTAAGGGCTCCCTCGTGGGCTACCGCGCCAAACCCCATACTGGTGTGATCGACCTCGACCTGATCGGCCATTACGACCCCTCCGAATACTGGGAAGAGGTCCACAGCGACACCGGCCGCATCATCCTCGATCCGGGCGCCTTCTACATCCTCGTCAGCCGCGAAGCGGTCCACATCCCGCCCGCCTACGCCGCCGAAATGGCGCCCTACCTTGCCATGGTGGGCGAATTCCGGGTGCATTACGCGGGCTTCTTCGACCCCGGCTTCGGCCATGACGCGGCGGGCGGCGCCGGCTCCCGCGGGGTGCTCGAGGTCCGCTGTCACGAGGCGCCCTTCGTCCTCGAACACGGCCAGGTCGTCGGCCGCCTCGTCTACGAAAAAATGGACCAGGTGCCCGACCAGCTCTACGGCGCCGGCATCGCCTCGAACTACCAGGGCCAGGGCCTCAAGCTTTCCAAGCATTTCCGCGCCTGAGGCCTGCCTCAGACGTCCAGCACCTGCCCCGCCAGCCGCCGCTGGATCGGCAGCGACATCATCACCGCCATCAGCCCGTAGAACATCCCCCGGCGCAGGGCCCCACCCTGCATCAAAGCCTTCCGCGCCCGCTCGCTCAACTCGATCACCCGCCGCCCCTCGGCGTGCCGCGCGGCGTGATACCCCGCCAGCCCGCCCGAGGCGAACCGCGCCGCCAGGTCACCCGCATCTGCAATCCCGAGGTTCATGCCCCGCCCGCCCACCGGCGAATGGCAATGCGCCGCATCCCCGGCCAGGAACACCCGCGCCGTCGCATAGGCCGTCACCTGCCGCACCGAGATCCGGAACGTCCCCGCCCGGTACACCCGCTCCACCTCCATCGGCACCGGCAGGGTGGCCAGCGCATCCGGCGTGTTCGAGATCAGCCGGAACCGCGTCGCGGCCAGCGGGATGACGATCACCGTCCTCCCCTGCCGCCCGAAAAACCCCTGGAAATTCTCCGGCTCCCGCCAGCCCGGCGCCTCCACATCGGCGATCGACCATGTCTCGGGCAGGTCATAGCCCTCGAACCCCACGCCCATCGCCGCCCGGACCCGGCTGCCGACACCATCCGCCCCGATCACATGACCGAACCGGCGCGCCTCGCCATTGATCCGCACCTCCACGTGATCCGGCCTCTCGGTCAACTCCTCCAGCGCCTGGCCATAATCCACCCGCCCGCCATACCGCTCCAAAGCCACGCGCAGGTGATGCTCCGTCCGGTCCTGCGGCAGGGCCAGCAGTTGCGCCCCCTCCCCGTGATCGAGGGTCAGGCTGGCAAAGCGGAACCGCCCGGCGTGAAACTGCGCCTGGCCGATCACGACCGCCTCGTCGCGAATGGCCCGTGCCGCGCCGGAGGGCGCCAGGATGTCCATGCTGGGTGGAATGATCCCCACGGCCCGCGACAGGCCCGACGGGCCTTCGCGCCGGTCGATCACCGTCGGCACCATGCCCAGCCGCGCCAGTTCCAGCGCGGCGGTCAGCCCGGTCGGCCCGGCGCCGACCACGAGGATGTCGGAAGACACCCCGTTCACCGATGAATCAGAAGCGGCCCATGCGCCGCGCCATGCGCATGCCCTGGCGCATGCGCTTCTGGGTCTTGGCCGTTTCGGGGCCCTTGCCCTTGGCCTGACCCGTGCCCTGCCCCGTACCCTTGCCCGCCTTGGCATCGCGCCGGTTGGCATAGGCATTCACCCCGGCATCGACGCCCGAGCGGATGAGGCGCCGCATCACCATGCGCACGACCATGCTTATGATCCGATTGGCGTTCATGACGCCCTCCTATCCTGCCTGCTGATCCATATATAGCAGGAAAACGTGGAGATTTCAGGGCACCCCCGCGAAATTTCCCCGGCCCGACCCTCAGTCGTCGAACAGCTCGTCCTGCCCCTTGGCGCCGGGCTCGGCCTCGTCCTCGCCCTCGCCCGCCGTCGGCATCTCGCCCAGCGGCGCGCGGCTTTCCAGCAAACCAGCGGCCCGCAGCTCCTTCAGCCCCGGCAGGTCGCGCGCGCTTTCCAGCCCGAAATGATCCAGGAAGGTCTGCGTCACCACGAAGGTCACCGGCCGCCCCGGCGTCATCTTGCGCCGCCCGAACCGGATCCACTCCATCTCGAGCAACTGGTCCACCGTCCCCCGGCTGACGGAAACGCCTCGGATCTCCTCGATCTCGGCGCGGGTGACGGGCTGGTGATAGGCGATGATCGCCAGCGTCTCGATCGCCGCCCGCGACAGCTTGCGCGTCTCGACCGTTTCCTTCTGCATCAGGTAGCCGAGATCCGGCGCCGTCCGCATCGCCCAGGCATCGCCCACCTTCACAAGATGCACGCCGCGCCCCTCGTAGCGCTTGCGCAGATGCACCAGCGCCTCGGCCGCGTCGCTGCCATGGGGCATCCGGGCCTCCATCTCGCGCACGGTGATGGGCTCGGCGGTGGCAAAGAGGATCGCCTCGCACATCCGCTCCTGCTCGGCCATGGGCGGGGCCGCGAACAGGCTTTCCTCCTTGTGTTCCTTGTGTTCCGTCTCTTCCGTCACGACCTCGCCCCAACGCCCCGGCGCCGATTTCTCGAAAAGAAATCGGACCGAAATCTTTTCAAGATTTTGACACCCGCCATCCTACTGATCCTTCCGCCGCAGCTGAACCGGCGCGAAATGCTCCGACTGGCGGATCTCCACCCGCCCCTCCTTCACCAGCTCCAGCGAGGCGGCGAAGGTCGACGCCGTGGCCGACCGCCGCCGCGCCGGATCTGTGGTGAACCCCTCGGGCAGGTAGCTCACGATATCCGTCCACGTGCCGGCAAACCCGATCAGCCCGCGCATGCGCTCCAGCGCCTGTTCCAGCGTGAAGAGCGCGTCGCGGTCCATCGCGTAGGGCCGGAACTCGTCCTTGGTGCGGATGCGCGCGTAACCCTGCATCAGGTCCAGAAGCGTCGCGGTGTAATTCACTTTCTTCACCCGCGTCACGTCCTCGGGAATACCGCGGGCAAAGAAATCCCGCCCCAGCCGGTCACGCCCCATCAACTGCGCCGCGCGCTCCCGCATCGCCTGCAACCGCTCGAGCTGGAACGCCAGGTGCGCCGCCAGCTCCTCGCCCGACGGCCCCTCGTCCTCCGGATCGGGCGGCAGCAGCAGGCGCGACTTCAGGAACGCCAGCCACGCCGCCATCACAAGGTAATCCGCCGCCAGCTCGATCCGAAGCTGCTTGGCCTTCTCCACGAAGGCCAGGTATTGCTGCGCCAGTTGCAGAACCGAGATCTGCCGCAGATCCACCTTCTGCGTCCGCCCCAGCGTCAGCAGAAGGTCCAGCGGCCCCTCGAACCCGTCCACGTCGACGATAAGCGCCTCCGCCGCCATGCGGTCGGCCACCCGTTCGACCTGTCCGGCCTCCTCGAAACTCTCATCCGCCATAGACGCGCCCATTCATCAGCGCCTCAAGCTTTGCCTCCATGGCCGGAATGTCAACCTCGTCGGGCTCATGCCGCGCCGCCAGCGCGCTTTCCGCCCGCGCCTGCCCCTTGTTCGACAACCGCCCCGCGGCCTCGGCCACCGCCCGGCGCTCGTCCAGCGTGCCGTTGCACAGCAGGACGACGTCACACCCCGCCGCCAGCGTATCGCGGGCGATCTCCGTCAGCGACCCGTCCAGCGCCTTCATCGAGATATCGTCGCTCATGATCAGCCCGCCGAACCCGATCTCCTCGCGGATGCATTTCATCACGATGTTCGAGGTCGTGGCCGGCAATTCGTCCAGCGCCTTGTAGACCACATGCGCGGTCATCCCCATCGGCAGGTCGCGGAGCGCCCGGAACGGCGCGAAATCCACCGCCGACAGCTTCTCGTGCGAGACATCCGCCACCGGCAGTTCCTCGTGGCTGTCCACCAGCGCCAGCCCATGCCCGGGGATATGCTTCACCACCGGCAGCACGCCACCGGCCAGCATCCCGTCCGCCGCCGCCCGGCCCAGCCGTGCCACCCTATCGGCATCGAACCCGTAACAGCGGTTCTTCAGAAACGCGTGCGTCTCGCCCCGCGCCACGTCCACCAGCGGCGCGCAATTGCCGTCCACCCCGACCTCGCGCAGCTCTTGCGCGATCAGCCGGTACCGCAGGTACATCGCCTCTTCCGCGCTGTCCCCGGCGGCCTCCACATGCTCCAGCGGCGGCAGCCATTCGCGCCAGCGGGGCCCCCGCAGCCGCTGCACCCGCCCGCCTTCCTGGTCGATCAGGATCGGCGCCTCGCGCCCCACGGCCGCGCGCATCTCCTCGCACAACCCGTAAACCTGGTCCGGCGTGTCGATATTCCGGGCAAACAGGATGAACCCGAACGGATCGGCCTCGGCAAACAGCGCCTTCTCCGCCTCCGACAGCCGCAGCCCGTCCGCGTCGAGGATCGTCGCGCCGAACCGGCTCACCGCGTGACCACCGGGATGCATTCCGCCCGTTCCGCCACCAGCGCCGAACAGAACCGCCGCGCCTCCGACAGGTCGGCAAAGCCCATGGCCCGCAACCGGTAGAAGGTCCGCCCGCCGCTCGTCGCCTTCTCGATCACCCGGTCCTTGTCCTCGAGATACTCGTCGAACCGGTCGGCCAGCTTGTCCCACTCCTGCACCGCGATCTCGTGGCTGGAAAAGGCGCCAAGCTGCGCCAGCCGCGTGCCCACGGGAACTTTCGACGGGTCCACATCGCGGGCCGAGGCATTGGCGATCGACGCCAGCGCCACGCCCTCGGGCGACGTCACAAGGCTCGCCGGCCGCGTCTTGGGCCGCAAGGACCGCCCGATCCCGCCTTCCACCGGCGGGCTGTCGCGCTCCTCGATCTCCTCTTCCTCCACCGGCTCGGCGGCGGGCAGCTCCTGCAGGGGCTCGACCCCCTCGGCCAGCGAATCCGCCAGCGCCTCGACCGAGGCAAAGCGCATGGTGCCCTCCTCCTCCGCGCCCTGGTCGCCCTGCTCGGCCGCGCCGATCGTGACCGGCTCGGCCGTCCCGCCCCGCGGCTCCAGCCGGGCAAGCTGCGTATCCTCCAGCGTCAGATCCAGCGGCTCCGGCGCCAGGATCAGCCGGTCGGCAGGCCGCGCCGCCGTGCCTTCGGCCGCCACGTCATTCACCGACAGCCCCTGGTGCAGCGCCTGCCGCCCGCCCGGATCCTCGGGCGCCACCCGCATCGGCCCCTCGGCCGCGCGGATGACCGGCACGCCGCTCACGTCCCGCATCACTAGCTTGTATCCCCACACGCCCATGCCAACCACAAGGGCCAGCGACGTGACTGCCCCAAGCAGATTGACGAACCTCGTGATGGATCTGGGCTGCCTCTCGGCACCGTCCTGGTGCCCCTGCTGCATCTCTGACATGTCTCGCCTCGCCACTTCCGGCGATGCATCGCCGCCGGACTTTCTGATATCTGCCTCTAGCGCCCGGCGGTTTGTTTTATGTGTCGGATGCGGCTCAGCGCATCTCCTCTGCCGGAACTACGCCGAGAATACCAAGACCGGCAGAAATAACAACGGTTACGGCCCGCGCGAGGGCGATTTTTGCCTGCGAGGTCGCCGGGTCGTCCTCCTGCAGGAAACGCAACGACGGCTCGTCATTGCCCCGGTTCCACAGCGCGTGCAGATCGCTCGCCAGGTCGTAGAGGTAGAAGGCCACCCGGTGCGGCTCATGCGTCCGCGCGGCGATCTCCACCAGCCGCGGCCACTCGGCCAGCTTCTTGGCCACTGCCAGCTCCGCCTCGTGGGTCAGCCCGCTGATATCCGTGACCGACAGCGTGCCATCGCTCACGTCGATCCCCGCGCCCTCGGCCTTGCGCAGCACCGAACAGACCCGCGCATGGGCATATTGCACGTAGAAAACCGGGTTTTCCTTCGACTGCTCCAGCACCTTGTCGAAATCGAAATCGAGCGGCGCATCGTTCTTCCGCGTCAGCATCACGAAGCGCGTCACGTCCGAGCCGACCTGGTCGACCACGTCGCGCAAGGTCACGAACGTGCCCGCCCGCTTCGACATCTTGAAGGGCTCGCCGTTCTTGTAAAGCTTCACAAGCTGGGTCAGCTTGATATCGAGCGGCACACGCCCGTCCGTCAGCGCGCTCACCGCGGCCTTCATCCGCTTGACATAGCCGCCGTGATCGGCGCCGAACACATCAATAAGCGCGTCGAACCCCCTGGAAACCTTGTCATAATGATAGGCGATGTCCGGCGCGAAATAGGTCCAGCTCCCGTCCGACTTCTTCACCGGCCGGTCGACATCGTCGCCATGCTCGGTCGAGCGGAACAGCGTCTGCTCGCGCGCCTCCCAATCCTCGGGCAGCTTGCCCTTGGGCGGCTCGAGCACGCCTTCGTAAAGCAGGCCCTTCTCCTCCAGAGCGGTCAGCGCCTCCTCGATCCGGCCCGTGCCATAGAGCGACTTCTCCGAATAGAACACGTCCATCTCGACGCCGAGCGCCTTCAGGTCGTCGCGGATCAGGTCCATCATCCGCTCGGTCGAGAAATCTCGCACCTTCTCGAGCCACACCGCCTCCGGCTGGCCGACATAGGCATCGCCCACCTCCGCCTTCAGCGCCTCGCCCACCGGCACGAGGTAATCGCCCGGATAGGTGCCGTCCTCGAAGGCCACGGCCTGCCCGTGCGCTTCCAAATACCGGAGGTAGACCGACCGCGCCAGCACATCGACCTGCGCGCCGCCATCGTTGATGTAATATTCCCGCGTGACGTCATAGCCCGCGTAATCCAGCAGGCTCGCCAGCGCATCGCCAAAGACCGCGCCGCGCGTATGGCCCACGTGCAAGGGCCCCGTCGGGTTGGCCGAGACATACTCGACATTCACCTTCTGGTTCGCGCCCATCTCCGAGCGCCCGAAGGCCGCGCCTTCGCTCAGCGCCTTGCGGATCACGCCCTGCCAGACCGATGCCGACAGCCGCAGGTTCAAAAACCCCGGTCCCGCCACCTCGGCGCTCTCGATCCAGTTCTCGTCCGACAACCGCTCCGCCAACGCCCCCGCGATATCGCGCGGCTTCATCCCGGCGGGCTTGGCCAGAACCATCGCCGCGTTCGTCGCCATGTCGCCATGCGCCGCATCGCGCGGCGGCTCGACCGTCACGTTGGCGGTATCGAGGCCATGGGGCAGCTCCCCCGCCTCCTGCATCGCCTGCAGCGCGTCCAGCACAAGGGCCCTGATATCGGTGAAGAGGTTCATATCCGTTTCGTCCTTCCAGCGTTGGCGCCGGTTTACCACCGCCATCCTTGGCGTCAATCGGGCTGACTGTGCGTCACCCCCGGCGCTCCCCCGCACCGCCCGGCCCGCCCAGCAGCCGCGCGTGGCTTTCCAGCGCGAACCGGTCGGTCATCCCGGCAATATAGTCGCAGACCAGCCGTGCCAGCGCCGTCTCGCTGTCGGCCCGCGCCACGTCCTCCTGCCAGCGCTTGGGCAGGAACTCGGGCTTGCCCATGTAGAACGGAAACAGCTCTTCGACCACGGCCGTCACCTGCTTGCGCATCTCCACGACCGAGGGCGCCCGGTACATATGCCGGAACAGGAACGCCTTGATCTCCTTCATATGCCGCCAGACATCGTCCGAGAACGCGATCGCCGGCCGCCCGAGGTGCCGCACAGCCTCCACGCTCTCGGGATCCGCCTCCTCCAGCACCCCCCGCGAGGTCTCGATCACATCCGCCACCATCACCCCGAACACCCGCCTGAGCGCCTCGTGCCGCCGCCGGTAGTCATCCAGCCCCGGATAGGTCCGGTCCACCTCGTCGTAACAATCGCCCACGATCGGCAACCCGCGAATATCCGCCTCGCTGAACAGCTTCGCGCGCAGCCCGTCATGCAGATCGTGGTTGTTATAGGCAATGTCATCCGACAACGCCGCCACCTGCGCCTCGGCACTCGCATGGGTGTAAAGCTCCAGATCATGCCGCTCGTCATACTCGGCCAGCGCCCAGGGCAGCTCCCCCGTCACCGGCCCGTTATGCTTGGCGATCCCCTCCAGCGTTTCCCATGTCAGGTTCAGCCCGTCGAACCCCGCATAATGCCGCTCCAGCGCGGTGACGATCCTGAGCGCCTGCGCATTATGGTCAAACCCGCCATACGGCGCCATCAGTGCATCCAGCGCATCCTCCCCGGTATGCCCGAACGGCGTATGCCCAAGGTCATGGGCCAGCGCCACCGCCTCGGTCAGCTCCTCGTTCAGCCCCAGCGCCCCGGAAATCGTCCGCGCCACCTGCGCCACCTCGATGGAATGCGTGAGCCTTGTGCGGAAATAATCCCCCTCGTGCTCCACGAAGACCTGCGTCTTGTGCTTCAACCGCCGGAATGCGCTGGAATGGATGATCCGGTCGCGATCCCGCTGGAAACAGGACCGGAACGCACTCTCCTCCTCGGCCACCAGCCGGCCATGCGTCCGCACCGGGTCCGCCGCAAATCGCTTCTGCATGACCACTGTCCTTGTCGCCTGTTCCCCAAGCCCATATATTGCAGCCAAGCGAACAAGGAAACCACGAGGGTTTGTCGACAGATGGAACTGCCACCGAAAGTCACCGACCGCGCCTTTGCCCGGCTGGCCGAAATCGGCGCCGGCGATCAGGGGCAGGCCCTGCGCATCGCCGTCGAAGGCGGCGGATGCTCGGGATTCCAGTACGATATCAAGCTGGATCAACCCGCCGATGACGACCTCATCCTCGAGGGTCAGGGCCAGAAAGTGGTGGTCGACAGCATCTCGCTGCCCTTCCTCAACGGCGCCACCATCGACTTCGCCGAGGAAATCATCGGCGCCCGGTTCACCATCGAGAACCCCAACGCCAGCAGCTCCTGCGGCTGCGGCACATCTTTCGCCATGTAATTCAAAGCGTTGAAGGGCGCCGTTGAAGCGCCCTTCCCGTCATTCCGCCGGCACGATCCGCGCGTCTTGCGGCCGTGGCCTCGTCTGGTCCCAGACCAGCCAGCTTCCCGCCGCGATGACAATCGCCGCCCCCACGAACACCCCCGCCCAGGGCACCTCGCCGAAGGCCACGAAGCCGATCGCGACCATCCACAGGAACTGCAGGTTCATCAGCGGCGTCACCACATAGGCCGGCAGCATCCGCAGCGCCGCCACCAGCACCCAGCGCGCCCCGAACAGGAACACCGCATAGGCCACCGCCCAGCCCAGATCGGCCAGCCCCATCGGCTGGAACACGAAGGGCAGCGCACAGGCCATCACCGCCATCAGCGCCAGGTTCGGATAGAACACCTGCGACAGGATATTGTCGTCCCGCTGCCCGATATAGCGCGAGGCCACCATCGACACCGTGCCCAGCAGCACCGCCGCCAGCGCCACCAGGTGCCCCAGCCCGACACTGCTCAGACCCCCGGGAAAGAGGCACATCACCCCCACCGTGCCCACCACCAGCGCCGCCCAGACCTGCGGCCGCACCGGCTCCCCCAGAACCGGGCCCGACAGCAGCGCCGCCACCAGCGGAATGAGCGCGATGAACAGGAACACCTCGGCAAAGGGCAACAGCCGGAACGCGTAATAGAACGCGATCGAGCCCAGTACCGTCGCCCCCGCCCTTATCGCCATCGCCTTCGGACAGGCGGTCCGCACCCCCCTCCACTGCCCCGCCTTCCGGTTCGACACCAGCGCCAGCAGCGCCACGATGCCCCCCGACAGCGCGAACAGCTGCGGTGCGGCATAGGAGGTGGCGAACAACTTCGTAATCGCGTCCGCCGTCGAAATCAGCAGCGTGTAAAGCGCCGTCAGCCCCACGCCCGCAAGGCACGCGCTCCGCGCGACCGACCCGATCATGTCAGGCCCCCCGGCCCGCCGGCCCTGGCAAACCCCTTGAAAAACGCCCCGAAATCAACCGCCTGCTCGGCGGCGGCCAGCACGGTGCGCGCCTCGTCCGACAGCCGGTCGCCCACCCGGTCGCGCATCTGGCCCCAGTCGGGGCTGCGCGCCTCGGTCATGTTGTACATGCAGTCCGACAGCTCCCGCAGCGGGCCGGAATTGGGCTCCGGCGCGGCGAACACGACGGCCCCCTCGGGCATCTCGTGGGCAAACCCGCCCCGCCCCGACAGGTCCATGAACCAGTTCACCATCAGCCAGGTGTGATAGTCGTCCATCCCCCCCGGCCGGTCGGCTGGCATCACCTGGAACCGCATCATCTGGTCCGACAGCCACCGCTCCCACACCGGCGGCGGCGTCCGCCCGGCAAAGCGCAGCGCGATGCAGACCTCCGACAGAAGGTCGATGTTCAGCTCGAGAAACGCCAGCGTGCCGGCATAACACAGGCTGTCGATCATCTCCGGATCGGCGCAGGGGTTCTTGCGGCCATATTCCGAGAGGTAGAAAACGATATGGGTCAGCTCGTAGGCCGCCTTCTTGTTGGGCAGCGTGAAGGTCTCCGACCGGCGCGCAAAGGCCCGCAGGCGGTCGTCCAGCTCGTGATCCGCGCCCACCGGGTCGACGCCGCGGCGCAGGCACAGCCGCCGCGCCTCGGCCCGCTGCAGGTCCGACAGCTCGGCCCCGGCAAGGCCCTGCCGGGCCACCCACTCGGCCAGCGCGGCCCCCTTGTTGCCGGGCATCCCCAGGCCTTCCAGGTCAAGGCAGATCGACAGGAAGAACCGGTAATATTGCGGAAAGAACCCCAGCCGCTTCTCGATCTCCCCGTAAAGCCCCGCATAGGGGTCGAGCGCCGCCTCGCCCGGCCGGGCATCCGCGGTCTCCAGCACGTTCAGCAGCTCGGCATTCTCCTTGAGCCAGTAAACGTCTTCATGCGGCCGGCGCTCCCGCGCGACACGGTCGACAAGCGCTGCCTGCCGTGCCGCGCGCGTGCGCTGGCGAAACGGAACGTCAAGATGAAGTATGCTAGCCATCGTATTGATTTCCCAAAGCTTCGTCAGATATTCCGTTTCGTGCCCACGGGCTTACATGCTCGAGGTGAACATCTCGCAGCCGTCGCCCTCTTCCGCGGTCACGGCCCGGGGGCCCATCGACGAGGTGAAGGCGCCGACGGCCTCACCGGTCTCGGCGGCGCTGGCGGTCACGGGGGACATGGACGAGGTGAACAGCTCGACCGCGTCGCCGGTTTCGGCCCGGGCCGACGCCACCGGCGCCATCGACGAGGTGAAAAGACCGGTCGCATCGCCCGCGCCGGCCTCGGCAACGGTCAGCGGACCCATGGAGGAGGTGAACATCTCGACACCCTCGCCACGCCCGGCATCGGCCTGGGCAACGGGGCCCATGGAGGAGGTGAATGCGCCCACGGCCTCGCCGTCGTGAAGGCTGGCAAAGCCGCGCGAAGTGGTGGTTTCAACAGATTGATCAAACTTACGAATTGCAGACATTTGGTAACTCCCGTGTATGACGTTGCCGGAAAACGCTTGCACGTTAAACGGGTCTTGCCAATATAGATTTCCCTCATAACGAGTTATCCACAGGCGGTTCGGAAAACCGCCATTCGGGCAAATGATTGAATCTCCGCCGGGTTTTCGACGGGTTGAGAGACAGTAAAAAAAGTTATCCACAGGTCTCTTTTTGAACACTTTTCAACTTATGGGTGTGTTGCGTGTCCCGAATCAATCGGCCTGTGCTCGCTCCCCCAAGGGATTCCCTTGTCAGCCGCCAGCGGCTGAGCGATAGAAGGGGCCAGTCAAGCGCGGAGGGCCCGATGAAAATCGCCAGTTTCAACATCAACGGCATCAAGGCCCGCGCGGCCGCCCTGACCGACTGGCTGGACGAGGCGCAGCCCGATGTCGCCCTCCTGCAGGAGATCAAGTCGGTCGACGAGAACTTCCCCCGCGAGCTGTTCGAGGAGCGCGGCTACAACGTCGAAACCCACGGCCAAAAAAGCTTCAACGGCGTCGCCATCCTGTCGAAACTCCCGCTCGAGGATGTCACCCGCGGCCTGCCCGGCGACGATACCGACGACCACGCCCGCTGGATCGAGGCGACCGTCATGGGCGAGCGCACCGCCGTGCGCGTCTGCGGCCTCTACCTGCCCAACGGCAACCCGGCACCGGGGCCGAAATACGACTACAAGCTCGCCTGGATGGAACGCCTGAAGGCCCGCGCCGAGGCGCTGATGGCCGCCGAGGAACCGGCGCTGATGGCCGGCGACTACAACGTCATCCCCCAGGACGAGGACGCCAAGCGCCCCGAGGCCTGGGCCGAGGATGCCCTCGCCCTGCCGCAGACCCGCGCCGCCTTCCGCCGGGTGGTCAATCTCGGCTTCACCGAGGCCTTCCGCGCCCGCGTCCAGGGCCCCGGCCACTACACGTTCTGGGATTACCAGGCCGGCGCCTGGAACCGCGACGACGGCATCCGCATCGACCATTTCCTGCTGACGCCCCAGGCCGCCGACCTGATGACCGACTGCCAGATCGACAAGGACATCCGCGGCCGCGAAAAGCCCTCAGACCACGTCCCCATCTGGGTGAACCTCGACGCGTAAGCCCTTGCTTAGGCTTGGAGAACGCCGCCGCCCCCATAGCCACCCGCCCCGGGCCTGACCCGGGGCCTTCGACCCCGCCCCCTAGCCTCGACGTAGCCGCCGCCGGGCGTGTGCCACCCCGTAACAACGATTTCTCCCCGTCCCGGCCCCCGAGCCGGGACCTCGTCCCGACCAGAGGCCCCGGATCAAGCCCGGGGCGGCCACTCATCCGCAGGCGAACACACCCTAACCACCCACCACGTCATGCCCGTAAATCCAGTCGAACTGGTGCAGCATCCGCCCCGGCACCATCGCCCCGCCAACCCGCAAAGCCGCATGCGCCGCCCACCGCAGCGGCGGAAAGGCCAGGTGGTACTTCCACGCGTTTGACCCCGCCGCCTCCACCACTTTGCGCACACGCCCCTCCCGCCGCGCCTGGTAATCGGCCAGCCGGTCCGCCAACGCCCCCGGCCCCGCCAGCGCCTCGGCCAGGACCCAGGCATCCTCCAGCGCCATCGACGCCCCCTGCGCCATGAACGGCAGCGTCGGATGCGCCGCATCGCCCAGTAGCACCGTCCCGTCCCCGTGCCAGGCCCGCGCCACCGGGTGCCGGAACAGCCCCCACAGGTGCACCGACTCGACCCGGCCCAGCATCTCCCGCACCTCCGGCCCGAAATCGGCGAACGCCGCCCGCAGGGCCTCGGGATCGTCCCGCTGGCTCCAGCTCTCCTCCTGCCACTCGGCCCGCTCCTGCACCGCCACAAGGTTCAGCGCCGCCCCGTCCCGCAGCGGATAGCTCACCACGTGCCGGTGCGGACCCATATGCACATGCACCTCCGGGCCCCGGCCCTCGGTGTTCGGCACCACCGCCCGCCACGCCACCTGCCGCGTGAAGAACGGCGCCACCGTCCCGTTCAGCGCCCGCCGCACCACCGAATGCAGCCCGTCGGCCCCCACCACGAGATCCGCCTCCACATCCACCCCGCGCGCCAGCGCCACGCTAGGCCTTTCGCCGGGGCTGACCCGCTCGGCATGCTGCAACAGCCGGATCTTCACCCCCGCCTCCCGCGCCCCCGCGGCCAGCACGTCGATCAGGTCGGCCCGGTGCACGAAATGGTACTCCGCGCTCTCCAGCCCGCCCAGGTCGAGTCGCAAAACCTCCCCGCCCCGGTAATCCTTCAGCCGCACCGCCCGGCCCTGCACCGACACCGCCCGCAGCGCCTCCGCCAGACCCAGCGCGTCGATCACCCGGAACCCGTTCGGGCTCACCTGCAGCCCGGCGCCCACCTCGCGGATCGCCTCGGCCTGCTCGAACACCGTCACCTCGGCGCCGCGCAGCGCCAGCGCCCGCGCCGCGGCCAGCCCGCCGATGCCGCCGCCCACCACGACGATCTTCATACTTTCCAGATGCATACGCCCTTCCCTGACGAAAAACGCCGGAGCTTTCACCCCGGCGCCTTGTTCATTCTCAGGCCAAG
Source organism: Roseovarius sp. (assembly GCF_040223625.1). GTDB lineage: Bacteria > Pseudomonadota > Alphaproteobacteria > Rhodobacterales > Rhodobacteraceae > Roseovarius. The sequence goes on from NZ_JAVKFX010000071.1 coordinate 38,100, forward strand.
CCCGCGTCAGTCGTCGCGGTGAACCTTCTCGCGCCGCTCGTGGCGTTCCTGCGCCTCGAGGCTCATGGTCGCGATCGGCCGCGCGTCCAGCCGCTTGAGGCTGATCGGCTCGCCGGTCACCTCGCAATAGCCGTACTCGCCGTCATCGATACGCCGCAGCGCGGAATCGATCTTGGCCACCAGCTTGCGCTGCCGGTCGCGGGTCCGCAGTTCCAGCGCCCGGTCGGTTTCCTCGCTGGCACGGTCGGCCACGTCGGGGATGGCGCGGGTGCCATCCTGCAGCCCCTCGATCGTGTCCCGGCTGTCCTCCAGCAGGTCGGATTTCCAGTGAAGCAGCTTGCGACGGAAATACTCAAGCTGACGCTCATTCATGAAGGGTTCATCTTCGGCGGGACTGTAGTCCTCGGGAAGAAAGACCTCGGCTTTCATTTCAACTCCCTCATCAAAGCCAGTGTCTGGCATGATATTCTCCTCAGACATTTGGCAAGCCCGTGGCCGAGCACTTACACTTCCGACCGGGGAATGTCACTACACAAATACGCGCCATTGCGGTGTTTTCTGCGGCGCAGTACGGTGCGCCCCGACCGTCCGGGGAAAGATGCAAAAAGGATATACATTTCATGAAGTTCGAGGGCACCGAATCCTACGTCGCCACCGAGGACCTGACCGTCGCCGTGAACGCCGCCGTCACGCTCGAGCGTCCGCTGCTGGTCAAGGGCGAACCCGGCACCGGCAAGACCGAGCTGGCCCGCCAGGTGGCCCAGGCGCTGGGGGTCGAGATGCTCGAATGGAACATCAAGTCGACCACCAAGGCCCAGCAGGGGCTCTACGAATACGACGCCGTCAGCCGTCTGCGCGACAGCCAGCTGGGCGACGAACGGGTGCACGACGTCAGGAATTACATCCGCAAGGGCAAGCTCTGGCAGGCCTTCGAGGCCGACAGCAAGCTGGTCCTGCTGATCGACGAGATCGACAAGGCCGATATCGAGTTCCCCAACGACCTCCTGCAGGAGCTCGACAAGATGGAATTCCACGTCTACGAAACCGGCGAGACGATCCGCGCCAAGCACCGCCCCATCGTCATCATCACGTCGAACAACGAGAAAGAGCTGCCCGACGCCTTCCTGCGCCGCTGCTTCTTCCACTATATCCGCTTCCCCGATGTCGAGACCATGAAGCAGATCGTCGAGGTCCATCACCCCGGCATCAAGGAACAGCTTCTCACCACCGCCCTCACCCAGTTCTACGAGATCCGCGACCAGGGCGGGCTCAAGAAGAAGCCGTCGACCTCCGAGGTGCTGGACTGGCTCAAGCTCATCCTCGCCGAGGATCTGACCGCCGAGGATCTGCGCCGTGACGGGGCCGACGCCCTGCCGAAACTGCACGGCGCGCTTCTCAAGAACGAGCAGGACGTGCACCTCTTCGAACGGCTCGCCTTCATGGCGCGACGGCAACGCTGACCGGGCCATCCGGCCCGGCGGCAGGAAAGCCCTTCCCCGGCCCGGCAAAGCGTGTAGGCTTGGCCGGGCAAAGACCTCCCCCTTTGCGGGACACCCGACAGAAAGCCCCCGAGCCCGTGCCAGTCGACACCACCAGTTTGCACAGCAACCGCCGCCCCCGGGCGGCCGGTCGGCCGGGCCCTGCCGCACCGACGCCCGCGGCGATTTGCGGAAACAATGGCGGTCATTTCAGGGGATTGTTTCGCGGTTTTGGCGCCCTGGGCCGTCCTTCGCCGAATCGCCCTCGCCCTGCCGGGCCCGGCGCCCTGCTGCGCCGCGCCCTGCTGCCCCTCTGCCTCGCGATCGGCGCCTGCACCGGCGCCCCGCAGGAGGATGTCCCCTCCCGCGCCGCCATGCCCGAGGCGTCGAACCTGCCGCCGATGAAGGCGTTTTCCGTGGCCCACCCGGTGCCGCCGGCCCGGTCGAACCGCGACATCTACCGCGACTTCCTCGAACTCAGCTTCCAGCTCGAATCCGGCCGCCAGCTCGAGCGCTTCTCGCGCTTCGAGGGGCCGATCTCGATCCGCGTCGCCGGCAGCCCGCCGCCCAGCCTCATGCCCGACCTCAACCGCCTCGTCAGCCGCCTGCGCACCGAGGCCGGCATCGACATCGGCCGCGTCCCCGCCCGCGGCGGCCATGCCAGCATCACCATCGAGGCGGTCAGCCGCGCCGACATCCGGCAATTCCTGCCGAAAGCGGCCTGTTTCGTCGTGCCCAACGTCTCCAGCCTGCAGGAATACCGCAGCGCCCGCCACTCGCGCCAGACCAACTGGAGCGACCTGATCGAACGCGACCGCATCGCCATCTTCGTGCCCGGCGACAGCTCCCCGCAGGAGGTGCGCGACTGCCTGCACGAGGAACTGGCCCAGGCGCTGGGGCCCTTGAACGACCTCTACCGCCTGCCCGACAGCGTCTTCAACGACGACAACGTGCACGCGGTGCTGACCGGCTTCGACATGCTGATCCTGCGCGCCTATTACGCGCCGGAACTGCAATCGGGCATGACCCGCCAGCAGGTCGCCTCACGCCTGCCCGCCATCCTCACGCGCCTCAACCCCGGCGGCGACAGCCTGCCGCCCCGCGCCCTCGGCCCCACGCCGCGCCCGTGGGTCCGCGCCATCCAGACGGCGCTCGGCCCCGGCGCCACCTCCGGCCAGCGCCGCCGCGCCGCGCTCGAGGCGCTGTCGATCGCCCGGTCGCAGGGCTGGAACGACCACCGCCTCGCCTTCAGCCATTTCGCCCTCGGCCGCCTCACCCAGATGACCGACCCCGAATTCGCCCTCGCCCAGTTCCAGGCCGCCGAGGCGATCTACAGCCGCACCCCCGGCACCGAGCTGCACCGCGCCTACTCGGCCTCGCAGCTCGCCGCCTACGCCATCAGCCGGGGCCGCAGCGCCGAGGCGCTGCAGCTCATCGCGCCGCACATGGGCATCGCCGAGCGGCACGAGAACGCGGCCCTTCTGGCCACCCTGATGATGCTCCAGGCCGAGGCGCTCGACCTCGCCGGCCGGGCGGCCGAGGCCCGGGCCGTGCGGCTGGACAGTATCGGCTGGGCGCGATACGGGTTCGGGGCAGACTGGGCGGTGCGCGCGAAGATGAGCGAAATCTCCGCGCTCAGCCCGCGGATGGAAACAAACGGGTAACCTGACCATGCTTCTAGCCTTGATAGGCCTCGTCATCGGGGCGATCCTCGGCGCCCTCGTCGCACGCCACCGCAAGGGCTCGAAGGTGGACATGCTGCAATACGCGGCCGTCTTCGCCATCCTCTTCGCGCTCGCCGGCCTCTTCCTCACCATCTTCATCCTCCGCGCCTCGGGCTGAAGGCGGCCGCGATGTTCCTTCCCTTCTTCGAGAACCTGCGCAAATCCGGCCTGCCGGTCTCGCTGCGCGAATACCTGACCTTCCTTGAAGCCATGTCCGCCAACCTCGTCACCTACGACATCGAGGGGTTCTACTACCTCGCCCGCGCCGCCATGGTGAAGGACGAGCGCCTGATCGACCGCTTCGACCAGGCCTTCGCCGCCAGCTTCGAGGGCCTCGAACAGATCAGCGCCCAACAGGTGCTCGACGCCGTCGACCTGCCGCAGGAATGGCTGGAAAAGATGGCCGAGAAGCACCTCTCGCCGAAGGAGAAGGCCGAGATCGAGGCATTGGGCGGCTTCGACAAGCTGATGGAAACGCTGAAAGAGCGCCTCAAGGAACAGGAAGGCCGCCACCAGGGCGGCAACAAGTGGATCGGCACCGCCGGCACCTCCCCCTTCGGCGCCTATGGCTACAACCCTGAAGGCGTCCGCATCGGCCAGAAGGAAAGCCGCCACCAGCGCGCGGTCAAGGTCTGGGACAAGCGCGAATTCCGCAACTTCGACGACTCGGTCGAAATCGGCACCCGCAACATCAAGGTGGCCCTCAAACGCCTGCGCAACTGGGCCCGCGAGGGCGCGGCGGACGAGCTCGACCTCAACGGCACCATCCGCGCCACGGCCGAGCACGGCTATCTCGACGTCAAGATGCGCCCCGAACGCCACAACGCCGTCAAGGTCCTGCTCTTCCTCGACGTGGGCGGCAGCATGGACCCCCATATCAAGGTGGTCGAGGAGCTCTTCTCCGCCGCAAGGAACGAATTCAAGCACCTCGAATACTACTACTTCCACAACTGCCTCTACGAAGGCGTCTGGCGCGACAACCGCCGCCGCTGGGACGCGCAAACCCCCACCGACGAGATCCTGCGCACCTACGGCACCGACTACAAATGCATCTTCGTCGGCGACGCCTCCATGTCGCCCTACGAAATCGCCTACCCGGGCGGCGCCAACGAACACTGGAACGCCGAGGCGGGGCAAGTCTGGCTCCAGCGCGCCCGCGAACACTGGCCCCAACACCTCTGGATCAACCCCGTGCCCGAGAAATACTGGCCCTACACCCAGTCCATCCAGATGATCCGCGAGATCTTCGAAGACCGCATGGTGCCGATGACGCTGGCGGGGATCGAACAGGGCATGAAGGAACTGGGGCGCTAGGTTGAGAGCGCCGGGGGCCAGCCCCCGGACCCCCGGAATATTTGAAGCAAGATGAAGGGCAAGAGTGCGCCCAGTCTGCATGTCCCAGTAGACAAATCCCCCCCGGCATGAGACAGGCAACCCATGACCGCGCGCAAGATCATCATCGACACCGACCCGGGGCAGGACGACGCCGTCGCCATCCTGCTGGCACTGGCCAGCCCCGACGAGATCGAGCTTCTGGGCCTCACCTGCGTCGCCGGCAACGTGCCGCTCGACCTGACCACCCGCAACGCCCGCATGGTCTGCGAACTGGCCGGCCGCCCCGATATCCCCGTCTACGCTGGCTGCGACCGCCCGCTCGGCCGCGACCTCGTCACCGCCGAGCATGTCCACGGCAAGACCGGCCTCGACGGCCCCGTCCTGCCCGAACCGACGATGCCCATGGCCGGCGACCACGGCGTCGACTTCCTCATCGACACGCTCCGCGCCGAACCCGCGGGCACCGTCACCCTCGTGCCCATCGGGCCCCTCACCAACATCGCCGCCGCCTTCAAGGCCGCCCCGGACATCGTTGAAAAGGTTGAGGAAATCGTCCTCATGGGCGGCGCCTATTTCGAAGTGGGCAACATCACCCCGGCGGCCGAGTTCAACATCTATGTCGACCCCGACGCCGCCCATATCGTCTTCCGCTCCGGCGCGCCGATCACCGTCATGCCGCTCGACGTCACCCACAAGGCGCTGGTCACCAAGCCCCGCAACGACGCCTTCCGTGCCCTCGGCACGCCGGTCGGCATCGCCGTGGCCGAGATGACCGATTTCTTCGAACGCTTCGACAAGGAGAAGTACGGCTCCGCCGGCGCCCCGCTGCACGACCCCTGCACCGTGGCCTACCTGCTCAACCCCGACCTCTTCTCCGGCCGCCACATCAATGTGGAAATCGAAACCACCTCGCCGCTCACCATGGGCATGACCGTCGCCGACTGGTGGCGCGTCACCCGCCGCGCCCCCAACGCGCTCTTCGTCGGCGATCTCGACGCCGACGGCTTCTTCGACCTGCTGACCGAAAGGCTGGCCCGGCTGTGACCGCTCTGACCATCGCCAAGACGGACGACCTCGACCGCCTGATGCGCCTCGTCGCCGACTACCACGGCGAGGAAGGCATCGACCAATCGCCGGACACCCGCCGCAACGCCATCCTGCCCCTGCTCGAAGGTTCGCCGCACGGGGTCATCTACCTGATGGGCCCCGCCCGCGCCCCCATCGGCTATGTCGTCGTCTGCTTCGGCTGGTCGATCGAGTTCGGCGGCATGGACGGCTTCGTCGACGAGATCTACGTCCGCCCCGCCGTGCGTGGCCGCGGCATCGGCACCGAAGTCCTCCACACCCTGCCCAAGGCACTTGCCAAGGCCGGCATGAAGGCCATCCACCTCGAAGTGGGCAACGAGAACCCCCGCGCCCGCAAGCTCTACGAGAAACTCGGCTTCCGCGCCCGCGAGGGCTACGCCATGATGACGCGAGAGCTGTAAGCCGCCCGGCCCCCTAGCCATTCGCCGCGGAACGCTTATCTTTCGCCCATGACCCTTTCGATTCCGTTCGACAACTCCTACGCCCGCCTGCCCGACCGCTTCTTCACCCGGCTGAACCCCATGCCGGTGAAGACGCCCCAACTCATCCGCTTCAACCACCCGCTCGCGGCCGAAATGGGCATCACCCCCGGCACGGACGAGGAGATCGCGCTCGCCTTCTCCGGCAACACGCCCCCCGAGGGCGCCGACCCGCTGGCCCAGGCCTATGCCGGGCACCAGTTCGGCGGCTTCTCGCCCCAGCTGGGCGACGGCCGTGCCAACCTGCTGGGCGAGACGGTGGCGAACGGCAAGCGCTTCGACATCCAGCTCAAGGGCTCCGGCCCCACCCCCTATTCCCGCATGGGCGACGGCCGCGCCTGGATGGGCCCCGTCCTGCGCGAATACGTGGTCTCCGAGGCGATGCACGCCCTCGGCGTCCCCACCACCCGCGCGCTGGCGGCCGTCGCCACCGGCGAACGCGTCTACCGCGAGAACGGCGGCATGCCCGGCGCCGTGCTGACCCGCGTCGCCTCCAGCCATATCCGCGTGGGCACGTTCCAGTTCTTCGCCGCCCGCCGCGACACCGAAGGGCTGCAGGCCCTCTTCGAGCACACGGTCGAGCGCCACTATCCCGGCGTGGAAACCCCCACCGACCTGCTGAACGCCGCCATCGCCCGGCAGGCGTCGCTCATCGCCCAATGGATGTCCGTGGGCTTCATCCACGGCGTCATGAACACCGACAACACCACGCTGTCGGGCGAGACCATCGACTATGGCCCCTGCGCCTTCATGGATACCTACCACCCCGATACCGTCTATTCCTCGATCGACGCGCATGGCCGCTACGCCTATTCGAACCAGCCCAACGTGATCGTCTGGAACATGGCGCAACTGGCCACCGCCCTCGTGCCGCTCATGCCCGAGCAGGATGCGGCTATCGAGACCTTCACCCAATCCGTCCACGCCATGCCCGAGCAGATCCATGCCGAATGGCTGGCCCGCTTCCGCGCCAAGCTGGGGCTCGCCACCGAGGATCCGGGCGACGAGGAGCTGATCACCGGCCTCCTGCGCGCCATGGCCGAGAACCGCGCCGATTTCACCAACACCTTCCGTGCCCTCGCGACGGGCAAGCCACGCGACCAGTTCCTCGACCCGAAAGCCTTCGACGCATGGGAACCGCTCTGGCAGAAACGGCTCGAGGCCGAGGAGAATGCCGAGGCCCGGATGCTGGCCGCCAACCCGGCTTTCATTCCCCGCAACCACCGCGTCGAACAGATGATCCAAGCCGCCGTCGAGGGCGATTTCGCCCCGTTCGAGCGGCTGCTGAACGTGCTGGCCAAACCTTACGAGGATCAGCCCGACGCCGCCGACCTCACCCGCCCGCCGGAGCCGTCGGAGGTGGTCCAGCAGACCTTTTGCGGCACCTGAGCCGCTGCGCCCCCTGTTGCGCCCGCCCCAACATCTCGCGTGTTGCGCCCGGTACGGCGCATCAACCCCTGCCCGAACAGACCGGAATACCGACGCGATACCGACGTGTTACCGACGCGATACCGACACCGGCCGCCCTGCAAAACAAGCCCATTAACCTGATTCGCGCCGAAACCCTGTCGACAGCGCGCCGCCTACTTCCGCCGCAGCCGCCGAAAAAACCGCGGGTTGCGCGTCACGAACTCGTCGATCAGCACCGCCAGCCCGCCCCGCGCCTGCCCCTTCAGGTACCCGAACCCCGTCGCCGCCCCGATCAGCGCCCCGACCGCGTTCAGGATGATGTCGCCCATCGTGTCCCTCAGCCCGGATTTCTGCATGTTGAAGCCGAACACCTGGTCCATGAAGAACTCGAAAATCTCCCAGACCGCGCCGATCGTCATGGCAAAGCAGAAGGCGAAGAAGGCCACCGCAATCGGCGGCGCGGCATAGCGGTCGCCCTGGAACATCATGAAGACCAGCACGAAGCCGATCAGCCCGAATCCCACCGCCGAGGCGGCGTGCATCACCATGTCCCACCACCAGAAACGTTCATAGAAATCATAGACTTCGCCAAGGAACAGCGTGGCGCCGACAAAGATCACCACCACGGCGATGAAACTCGGCGGCACATGCACATCCGTCCACTTCGCCACCACCACCGGGGCAAAGGACAGCGCCAGCGTCCCCAGCGCCACGAAGGCCAGTTCCAGCCGCAATTCCACCAGCGCGAACAGCACCACCCCGGCCAGCGCCAGCCAGATCGCCCGAGCCAGCCATGTCTGATCTGCGAACACCGGTGATGTCTCTTTCCGTCTCAAGTACTATCTGAAGGATATGAATGGTCAAAGCTTCCGGATTGCAACCTACAACCTGCAGAAATGCGTGGGCCTCGACATGCGTCGCCGCCCCGATCGCAGCCTGTCGGTGATCGCCGCGCTCGACGCCGATCTCGTGGTCCTGCAGGAGGCCGACAAGCGCCTGCCCCCCCGGCCCGCCGCCCTGCCGCACGACATGGCCGAACAGGATGGCTGGCGCATCCTGCCCTTCGGCGCGCCCGGCGGATCGCTGGGCTGGCACGGCAACACCATGCTTGCACTTCCCCGCGTAACCGTCTGTAATACCTGGCATATGGTCCTTCCGGGGTTAGAGCCGCGCGGCGCCATCATGGCCGAGATCGACACCGTCATCGGCCCCTTGCGGGTCATCGGCCTGCATCTCGGGCTGGTCCGCCGCGACCGGCTTCTGCAACTCGCCCGGATCCAGCGCCGCCTCCGCCGGATGCCGCCGATGCCCACCGTGCTGGCGGGCGATTTCAACGAATGGGGCAGCGCCGCGGCGCTGGCGGCGGCGGTCGACGACAAGCGCTTCGCCCCCACGCCCCCCAGCTACCCGGCCCCCCGCCCCGTGGCCCGGCTCGACCGGATCGCCACCTGCGACGCGCTCGTGGCCCGGGCCTCCGGCACATATGCCGCCAAACCCGCCCATATCGCCTCCGACCACCTTCCCGTCTGGGCCGATCTCGAACCCGCGCCGCGCTAGACATCTGGCGCGCCCCGGGGCACCGTGATAGGCGCTGGCCCGCCGACCCGCCATTGATGGACGCTTTTCATGACCATTCTCCAGATCACCTCGCTTCTCATCGTGCTGGCCGGCGTCTTCGGCGCCATCAACTACCTGTTTCTAAAGCTTCCTTCGGCCATCGGCATCCTCGTCGTGGCGCTGCTGGCCTCCTTCGGCGTGCTGCTGGTCGACCTCGTCTGGCCCCAACTCCTCATCGCCGACACCGCCCGCGACCTGATCACCTCGCTCCATTTCTCCGACGCCCTGCTCGAAGGCATGCTGGGCCTGCTGCTCTTCGCCGGCGCGCTGCATGTCAAGCTGAAAGACCTGCGCGCAGAATGGCGGGCGGTCTTCCTGATGGCCACCATGGGCGTGGCGCTTTCGACCATCGTCATCGGCACGGGCTTTCACTGGATGACCGGCATGCCGCTCATCGTAGCACTGGTTTTCGGCGCGCTCATATCGCCCACCGATCCGGTCGCCGTGCTGGGCGTCCTGCGCGAGGCGAACCTGCGCAAGTCCTTGGAAACAAAGATCGCCGGCGAATCCCTCTTCAATGACGGGGTGGGCTACGTGGTCTTCCTCGTGCTCGTCGGCCTCGCCTTCCCCGGCGACGACCACCACGCCAGCGGCCTGCAGGGCGCCGCCCTCCTTTTCGTGCAGGAAGCCCTCGGCGGCGCCGTCCTCGGCCTCGTCCTCGGCTGGCTCACCTTCCGCGTCATGCGCCTGATCGACGACTATTCGCTCGAGGTGCTGCTCACCCTCGGCCTCGCCTTCGGCGGCTACGAACTGGCCGTTTTCCTCCACGTCTCCGCCCCCATCATGGCGGTCTGCGCCGGGCTCCTGATCGGCGAGGTCGGCGCCAAGCACGGCATGAGCGAGGAAACCCGCGACTATGTCGATGCCTTCTGGAAACTGATCGACGAGATCCTCAACGCCGTCCTCTTCCTGATGATCGGCTTCGAGGTCTTCGCCGTCGCCTTCGAGGTCGATTTCCTGATCGCCGGCGTCCTCTCCATCGGCCTGGCCCTCATCGGCCGGCTGGCCGCCGTGGCGGTGCCCGTGCTCATCCTGCGCCCCTTCCGCACCTTCTCCCCCGGCGTGGTGCCGATCATGACATGGGGCGGCCTCAAGGGCGGTATTTCCGTCGCCCTGGCGCTGTCGCTGCCCGACAGCGAATGGAAGCCGCTGATCCTGGCAACCACCTATGTGGTCGTGATCTTCTCGATCATCATACAGGGCCTGACCGTCAGCAAACTTGCCAACCGCGTGGGCCGATCGCCCGACCTGGTCTGAGGAGGCCCGCATGTCCCACTATGTCGTCTACGACGTCTTCACCGACACCCGCTTCGGCGGCAACCAACTGGCCGTCTTCCCCGACGCCACCCCCCTGCCCGAGGCCGACCTGCAAGCCATCGCGGCCGAGTTCAACTTCTCCGAGGTCACCTTCGTCTTCCCGCCCGAGGACACGGCCCACACCGCCCGCGTCCGCATCTTCACGCCTACCATGGAGATCCCCTTTGCCGGCCACCCGGTGATCGGCACCGCCATCGCGCTTTCCGATGCGGGCCACGGGCCGGAGATGGTGCTGGAACTCGGCGTCGGGCCCCTCTCCTGTCGCGTGGAAGATGGCATCGCCGCCTTCACCACCGAGGCGACGCTCGAGGTTCTGGCCACGCCAGACCCCGCCCTCGTCGCCCGTGCGCTCGGCCTGCAACCCTCTGATATCACCACCGAAACCCACCCGCCCACCATGGCCACGCTGGGCCTGCCCTTCACCATCACCCAGCTCGCCAGCCGTGCCGCCCTCTCCGCCTGCCAGACCGATATCGCCGCCTTCCGCGACGGCGCCCGCGCCCATCCCGGCGGGCTCGACTTCGCGCAATTCGGCTATGTCCGCGAAGGCGACACCGTCCACGCCCGCATGTTCGCCCCGCTCGACAACATCCCCGAAGACCCGGCCACCGGCAGCGCCTGCGCCACCCTTGCGGCCCTCCTCGCCAAGACCCTGGGAAAAGACCTCTCCCTCACCGTCCACCAGGGCGAGGATATGGGCCGCCCCAGCCGCATCACCCTGCAAACCGACCGCACCCGTGTGACCGTGTCGGGCGGGGCCGTGAAAGTCATGGAAGGCCGCCTGCTCTGACCCGCCGATAAAATCTGGCCAACACGCCGCGAACCGGCTATCCAACGGGCCCACGAGTCGCAAAAGATCGAGCCGATGACCGAGACCATCACCGAGCGTTGCGAGGCCAAGGGCCTGCGGATGACCGGCCAGCGCCGCACCATTGCCGCCGTGCTGGAGGATTCCGACGATCACCCCGATGTCGAGGAGCTCTACGCCCGCGCCTCGGGCCGCGATCCGAACATCTCCATCGCCACCGTCTACCGGACCGTGAAGCTGTTCGAGGAGGCCGGCATCCTCGAAAAGGTCGAATTCGGCGACGGCCGCGCCCGCTATGAAGATGCCGAGCGCGACCACCACGACCACCTCATAGACCTGCATTCCGGCGAGGTGATCGAGTTCGTCGACGCCGAGATCGAGGCGCTGCAGGAAAAGATCGCCAACAAGCTGGGCTACAAGCTCAAGGGCCACAAGCTCGAGCTTTACGGCGTGCCGCTCAAGAAAAACTGAGCCGTCCGGCCCCTCACCCCCGCGCGCCGTAGGGTGGGTGCCAACCCACCGTCCAACCCGGAACACACCCTCCGATCAGCCCCTTTCGACGCAACAGCGCCCGGCCCTCACGCCCGGTGTTGCCGCTCGTGCCAATGGCCACTATAGCCGATCCCGTGCGGCCTCCCGCCGCAGCACCGAAAGGCACTCCCATGCAGAACATCCACGGCATCCTGCTCGTGATCGCCGCCATGGCCGGCTTCACCATCGAGGACACGCTGATCAAGCGGATGTCGCAGGACATTCCCGTGGGCCAACTTCTGATCATCCTCGGGCTTGCCAGCACGGTGATCTTCGCCCTGATCGCCCGCGTCCGCGGCCACGACATCTTTGCCCGTGCCGCGTGGCGGCCGATGTTCCTGTGGCGCGCGCTGGCCGAGGCGACGGCCGCGATGGCCTTTGTCACCTCGCTCTCGCTGGTCGACATCTCGGTCGTGGCGGCCGTCTTCCAGGCGACACCCCTCGTCATCACCATGGGCGCGGCGCTCTTCCTCGGCGAAGACGTCGGCTGGCGCCGCTGGACCGCCATCGGCCTGGGTTTCGTGGGCGTGCTGATGATCATCCGCCCCGGCGTGGCCGGGTTCGAGCCGGCCGCGCTGATCGTGCTGATCTCGGTCTGCGCCATCGCCGCGCGCGACCTGATCACCCGGCGGATCGACGCGAACGTCTCCTCCTTCGTGATCTCCTTCCAGGGCTTCGGCGTGGCGATCCCCGCGGGCTTCCTCCTGCTGGCGCTCTCGGGTGACGGCCCGACGGCAATGACCCCCGCCCACGGCGCCATGATGCTGGGGGCGGTCGTCGTCGGCGCACTCTCCTATTACGGCATCGTGCAGGCCATGCGCCTGGGCGAGGCCGCCGCCGTCACGCCGTTCCGTTACACCCGCCTTCTCTTCTCGCTCGTCGTCGGCGTCACCGGCTTCGGCGAGCATCCCGACACCATGACGCTCGCCGGCGCCGCGCTCATCATCGCCACCGGCCTCTACACCTTCGTGCGCGAACAACGCCTCGCCCGCCGACAGCGCCGCGACCTTGCCGGGAACCCCAACATCTAGTTAGCGCTAACACCGCCCAGTTGCATTCGACGCCAAACTTGGTATGGGACAGCCAGCCAATTCAGCCTTCCGAGGGACAGGAACATGAGCACCATCATCGACATTCACGCCCGCGAAATTCTCGACAGCCGGGGCAACCCCACGATCGAGGTCGACGTCGTCCTCGAAGACGGTACCATGGGCCGAGCGGCGGTGCCCTCGGGCGCCTCCACCGGCGCGCATGAGGCGGTCGAGAAACGTGATGGCGACAAGTCCCGCTACCTCGGCAAGGGCGTTCTGGAAGCCGCGGCTTCGGTCAATGGCGAGATCGCCGACCTGCTGCTTGGCTTCGACGCCACCGAGCAGGTCTCGGTCGACGCGGCGATGATCGAGCTCGACGGCACCCCCAACAAGGCCCGGCTCGGCGCCAACGCCATCCTCGGCGTCTCGCTCGCCGTCGCCAAGGCCGCCGCCGATTTCACCACCCAGCCGCTCTTCCGCTATGTCGGCGGCACCTCGGCCCGTGTCCTGCCCGTGCCGATGATGAACATCATCAACGGCGGAGAACATGCCGACAACCCGATCGACGTCCAGGAATTCATGATCATGCCCGTCGCCGCCAGCGACATCCGCGAGGCGGTGCGCATGGGCGCCGAGGTGTTCCACACCCTGAAGAAGGAACTCTCCGCCGCCGGCCTCTCCACCGGCATCGGCGACGAGGGCGGCTTTGCCCCAAACCTCTCCTCAACCCGCGAGGCGCTCGATTTCATCCTGAAATCCATCGAGAAGGCCGGATACAAGCCGGGCGAAGACATCTACCTCGCCCTCGACTGCGCCGCGACCGAGTATTTCAAGAACGGCAAGTACGAGCTCAAGGGCGAGGGCCTCTCGCTCACCTCCGAGGAAAACGCCGACTACCTCAAGGCGCTGGTCGGCGACTACCCGATCATCTCGATCGAGGACGGCATGAGCGAGGATGACTGGGACGGCTGGAAAGCCCTGACCGACATGATCGGCGACAAGGTGCAGCTCGTGGGCGACGACCTCTTCGTCACCAATCCCGTGCGTCTGGCCGAGGGCATAGAGAAAGGCGCCGCCAACTCCATGCTGGTGAAGGTCAACCAGATCGGCACCCTGACCGAGACCCTCAAGGCCGTCGACATGGCCCACCGCGCGCGCATGACCAACGTCATGTCCCACCGCTCGGGCGAGACCGAGGACGCCACCATCGCCGACCTCGCCGTCGCCACCAATTGCGGGCAGATCAAGACCGGCTCGCTGGCGCGCTCCGACCGGCTGGCCAAGTACAACCAGCTCATCCGGATCGAGGAAGCCCTGGGCGACAGCGCCGAATATGCCGGCCGCTCGATCCTGCGCGGCTGAACGGCTCCCGCGGCGGGCCGGAACCACCGGCCCGCTGACCCGGGAAACCTGCCGCTTCCCCTTTCCCCTTCCGGCCCGACCGTCTAGCGTGCGCCCATGACAGCAGACGACATCATCCGCCAGCTCGACCTCCAGCCCCATCCCGAAGGCGGCCATTACCGCGAGACATGGGTGGCCGACAATGACGGCCGGCCCACCGGGACCTGCATCTATTTCCTGCTCAAGGGCGGCGAGGAAAACCGCTGGCACCGGGTCGACGCCACCGAGATCTGGCATTTCTACGCCGGCGATCCGCTGCTGCTGCGCCTTTCCGCCACCGATACCGGCCCGGCCGGACGCCACCTGCTCGGCCCCGACCTCGCCACGGGACAGCGCCCCCAGGTCATCATCCCGCCCCATCACTGGCAACGCGCCGAATGCACCGGCGCCTTTACGCTCGTCGGCTGCACCGTTTCGCCGGGCTTCCGCTTCGAGGGCTTTACCCTTGCAGATGACGGGTTCGACATTCCCGACGGCGGCTGACGCAGGCTTCAGAGCCGTTTTTCCGGATAAAAAGCAACAGCTTGATAAATTTCTCCGGCATTCTTCAACAAAATATCGTCCGGCCTGAAACTTTCCCCCGCCCCCCGCGTGTCTCTCCAGTGAACTCAGCCAGACGGCGTGGACGCCGTGGGGTCTTTTCCCGACTCCCGTACACCCACGGTGCTGCATCAGGGCGTTGCCCGCAGCAATCCCCACCGCGCCCGAGGCCGAGTTTGTCGGGGCCCGCCCTTTGCCCCGACAGACAGGACCGGCGCCGCGTATGAGTGTGAGCGTTTTCTTTGCCTTCGGGCAAGATCGGCGTCGGTTCTGGTCCGGGGTGCCCGCGTGCATCCCGGACACACGCCGCCGGATCGCGGTTACAAGTGGTGCTATTGATCCCGGTCACGGGGTGATACGAGCAGTCCGGTTGCGGCATCGGCCCGGAAAGCGGAAACGCTCTCCGGGCCGTCCTTATTCCACCACGCCGCGCACGAAACCCACGAGCTGCCGGGTCGAGCCGTCCTTCCCGGACCCGTCCCGCTCGCCCGACAGGATCGGCGCCATTTCCTTGGCCAGCACCTTGCCCAGCTCCACGCCCCACTGGTCGTAGGAGTTGATCCCAAGGATCACCCCCTCGACGAACACCCGATGCTCGTAAAGCGCCACGATCTGGCCCAGCCGGCGGGGCGTCAGCCGGTCATAGATCAGCGTGGTCGACGGCCGGTTGCCCGGAAACACCCGGTGCGCCGCCTGCCGCTCCAGCTCGGCGCCCTCGAACCCGGCCTCCGCCATCAGGTCGCGCGCCTCCTCCACCGTGCGCCCGCGCATCAGCGCCTCCGACTGCGCAAGGCAATTGGCCACCAGCAGGTGATGATGATGCGCCAGCTCCGGCTCGTGGCCCTTGGCCGCCACCATGAATTCACAGGGGACAACCTGCGTGCCCTGGTGAATGAGCTGGTAGAAGGCATGCTGCCCGTTCGTCCCCGGCTCGCCCCAGACGACGGGGCCGCTCTGCACGTCAAGCGTGTCCCCCTCCATCGTCACCCGCTTGCCGTTGCTCTCCATCTCGAGCTGCTGGAAATAGGCGGGCAGCCGCGCCAGCCGCTGGTCATAGGGAAGCACGGCGCGCGTCGGAAACCCGCAGGCATGGCTGTGCCACAACCCGGTCAGCGCGAGCATGACGGGCATGTTCTCCTCTGCCGGGGCCTCGCGGAAATGCCCGTCCATCGCCTCCCCGCCCTGCAGGAAGGCGCGAAAATCCTGCGACCCGATGGCCAGCATCAGGGGCAGGCCGATCGGCCCCCACATGGAATAGCGCCCGCCGACCCAGTCCTCGAACCCGAAAACCCGCTCGGGCGCGATCCCGAAGGCGGCGGTCTTCTCCTCGGCGGTCGAGACGGCGGCGAACTGCGCGGCCGGGTCCTCCACCGTCTTCGCCATCCAGGCCCGCGCGGTCTCGGCGTTGGTCATCGTCTCGATCGTGGTGAAGGTCTTCGACGCCACGATCACCAGCGTCGTCCTCGGGTCCAGCCCGGCCAGGCAATCGGCGATATCCGCCCCGTCCACGTTCGACACGAAATGGCACCGCGGCCCGTCATGATAGGGCGACAGCGCCCGTGTCGCCATTTCGGGGCCAAGGTGAGAGCCGCCGATGCCGATATTGATCACGTCGGTGATCGGCCCGCCCGCGCCCCGGAACCCGCCGCCGCGCACCTCTTCGGCAAAACTCTCCATCCGCGCCAGCGTCTCCCGCACCCCCGGCATCACGTCGCGGCCTTCCACCTCAACCGGCCCGCCGCCAAGGTTGCGCAGCGCCGTGTGCAGCACCGCCCGCCCCTCGGTCTCGTTGATCGCCTCGCCCGCGAACATCGCGTCGCGCCGCTCCTCGACATGGTGCGACCGCAGGATCGACAGCAGCAGCGCCCGCGCCTCCTTGTTCATCGCGGTCTTCGAGTAATCGAACAGCATCCCGTCGAACCGCACCGAGAAATCCGCCGCCCGGCCCTCCTCGGACAAAAGCTCCGATATCCGCGCGCCGGTATCGGCTTTCAAGGCCTCCCACATGCCGTCAACTCCTGCCTATAGGTTTCACCGTTCCAAAAATACTCCGGGGGAGATGTTGAAATCCCACGGGATTTCGACGTCGGGGGCAGCGCCCCCCGCCGCGCTCACGGCGCCCAGTGCACCGTCGCCTCTTCCAGCACCGCCGCCACCGGCGCCTGCGCCGGGTCCAGCGACCTGGCCCGGTCGAGCGCCGCCTTCTTCGCCTGTCCGGTGATCACCACGTGCAGCGCCAGCGCATCGCGCAGCACTCGCGCCGACAGCGTCACCCGCGGCTCCGGCACATCCTCCGCCCGCATCGGCACCAGCACCGGCGCGTAACGGTCGAGCGCCTTCTCAAGGTTGTCCGCGCCGGGAAAGAGCGAGGCGGTGTGCATGTCGGCCCCCATCCCCAGCAGGCAGACGTTGATCGGCAGCGCCGGGCTGATGGCGGCCTCCAGCTCTTCCAGCACCGGCTCGGGCGTCTCGGATTGCCGGTAGAGCGGCAGGAAATTCGCCCTCGCCGCCCGCCCGGTCAGCAGACGCTCCCGGATAAGCCGGCTGTTCGAGCGCACATGCACCTCCGGCAGCCAGCGCTCGTCGCTCGGCAGCACGTCGACCCTTGCCCAGTCGAGATCGGCGTCGCACAGGCTGTCGAAGACCGGCCCCGGCGTCGTGCCGCCGGGCACAACGAACAGCACCCGGTCCTTGTGCTCCAGCGCCGCCGTCAGCTCCCCGGCCATGGTGTTGGCCAGGTGCACCGCCATCAGCTCGTCATCGGGGTAGTCCACGAAATTCATGCCTTGATCTCCCGCCAGCGGCGCCCGTCGCGGTGCATCAGCATCAGCGCGTCATCGGGCCCTGAACTGCCGGTGGAATAGGGCAGCGGATCCTCGCCGCGCTCCTCCCACCCGGCGATGATCCCGTCCGTCCAGGCCCAGGCCGCCTCGACCTCGTCACCGCGCATGAAGAGCGTCTGGTTGCCCCGGATCACGTCCATGATCAGCCGCTCGTAGGCGTCCGGGAAATCCGCCTCCTCCGGGCCCAGCGCCTCGGCAAAGGTCATGTCGAGCGGCACGTCGACCAGCCGCATGCCCCCCGGCCCCGGCTCCTTGATGGTCACGCCCAGCTCGATCCCCTCGTTGGGCTGCAGCTTGATGGTCAGGATGTTGCGGTGCCGCCCGGCCTCGTCGCCGAAGATCGAATGCGGCGCATCCTTGAAGACCACGGCGATCTCGCTCGCCCGCTCCTTCAGCCGCTTGCCGGTACGCAGGTAGAAGGGCGTGCCGGCCCAGCGCCAGTTGCTGACCCGGGCGCGCAGCGCCACGAAGCTTTCGGTGGTGCTGTCGCGGTTGCCGACCTGGTTGCGATAGCTCGGCCGCCCGCCCGAGCCGTCATACTGCCCCCGCACCACGTCCTGCGGCGGCACCGGGTCGAGCGCGCGGATCACCTTCAGCTTCTCGTCGCGCACCGCGTCGGGGTTGAACTTCGCCGGCGGCTCCATCGCGATCAGGCACAGAAGCTGCATCAGGTGGTTCTGCAGCATGTCCCGCATGGCGCCCGCGCGATCGTAGTAATCGCCGCGCCCGCCGACACCCACCTCCTCGGCCACGGTGATCTGGATGTGATCGACGTACTGGCTGTTCCACAGCGGCTCGAACAGCATGTTGCCGAACCGGATCGCCATCAGGTTCTGCACCGTCTCCTTGCCCAAGTAATGGTCGATCCGGTAGATCTGGCCTTCGTCGAAATGCTCGGCCAGCACGCGGTTGAGGTCCTTCGCCGTGGCAAGGTCCCGACCGAACGGTTTTTCCACCACGATCCGCGTCTGCCCGTCGGCCAGCCCGTGCTGGTGCAACCGCTCGGCCAGCGGCCCGAAAAGCCGCGGCGCGACCGAGAAATAGAAGGCCCGGATCCGGTCCGACCGGATGATCCCGGCCAGCTCCTCCCAGCCATCGTCGCCCATGGCGTCGACCATCACGTAATGCAGCATCTGCAGGAACGCCTCGAGGTTGCCGCGGTTCGCCCCCGCCCCCTCGTCCGAAGCCACGATCGCGTCCGCGGCGAACTGCCGGTAGCCCTCGGTATCCATCTCGCCCCGGGCGGCACCGATGATGCGCACGTCGCCCTCGATCTGGCCCGCACAGTAACGCCGGAACAGCCCCGGCAGGATCTTCCGCCGCGCGAGATCCCCCGTGCCGCCGAAAATCACCAGGTCGAAGGGATCCACCGGAATGACACGCGAAACCATCAGACCTCTCCTGTCCCGCCGCGATACCCGACTGCCGCGCGGCGTTCACCGGGCCTTTATGCCCGTATCACAAACCCGTCACCAGCCCGGTCATGACTTTTCACGACAAAAAGGACAGGTTACGCCGGAAATGCAAACCAAAATCAGGTGAAGTGATGAAAGACGCCGCCACAGCCCCGGCCAATGACGGCAAGTTCCGCGACCCGCAGGTGACAGCCGACGGGCAGGCCCGCGCGCATGTGCCCCTGTCGAATCCGCAGACGCTCTGGTTCAACACCGGCACGCTCTGCAACATCACCTGCGTGAACTGCTATATCGAAAGCTCGCCCGAGAACGACCAGCTGGTCTACATCACCGAGGCCGAGATGCGCGACTATCTCGACCAGCTCGACGCGCGCGGCTGGCCGGTGCGCGAAATCGGCTTCACCGGCGGCGAACCCTTCATGAACCCCGAGATGTGCGCCATGGCCCGCACCGCGCTGGAACGCGGCTTCGAGGTGCTGATCCTCACCAACGCCATGCGCCCGATGATGCGGCCCCGCGTCCAGGACGAGCTCCGCGCGCTGGTCGAGGCATACGGCGACCGCCTCACCCTGCGGATCTCCGTCGATCACTGGTCGGCAGACTACCATGACGAGGAGCGCGGCCGCGGCGCCTTCGACAAGACGGTGCGCGGCATGGCCTGGCTCCGCGACGCGGGCGCCCGCATGGCCGTCGCCGGCCGCACCCTCTGGCACGAGACCGAGGCCGAGGCCCGCGACGGCTACCGCGCCCTCTATGCCCGCCACGGCTTCGCCATCGACGCCGACGATCCGGGCGAAACCGTGCTCTTCCCGGAAATGGACATGACGGTCGAGGTGCCCGAGATCACCACCGCCTGCTGGGGCATTCTCGGCAAGTCGCCCAACGAGGTGATGTGCGCCTCCTCCCGGATGGTGGTCAAGCGCAAGGACGCACCGCGCCCCACGGTGCTGTCCTGCACCCTCCTGCCCTACGATCCGCAGTTCGAGATGGGCGAAACCCTGGAAGAGGCCGAGCGCGACGTCTCCCTCAACCACCCCCACTGCGCCAAGTTCTGCGTCCTCGGCGGGGCAAGCTGCTCGGGCTGAGGCGCCCCCTCGTCCCCACGCCGAAGACGGCGCGCCCCCCACCGCTTCTTCTGGCCAAAAATATCCCCGCCGGAGGCTCCCGAGGTCGCAACCAGACGCGCACGCCCGCCCGGAAGCGGCTCCAGTGCCACGACCCCCTGACGGAGCCGCCCATGCCCTTCCACTTCGACGAAGCCGAATACGCCGCCCGCCGCGCCCGCGCCACTCAGGCGGTCAGGGATGCCGGGCTCGACGCGCTGATCCTCTTCGCGCCGGAAAGCCAGTACTGGATCAGCGGCTACGACACGTTCGGCTTCGCCATATACCAGGCGATGGTGCTGACCGCGAAGGGCGAGCTGCACCTGATGACCCGCATGCCCGACCGTATCCAGGCCCTGCGCACCTCGGTGCTCACCGAAGACGAGATCCACGTCTGGCCGCAATACGAGGGATCGAACCCGGCCGAGCACCTGAAGAACCTGCTCACCGATCTGGGAGTCGCATCCGGCCGCCTCGGCTTCGAATCCGACACTGCCGGCCTCACCGACCGCAACGGCCAACTCACCCGCACCGCCCTGCCCGGGGCCGAGGATCACTCCGACCTCATCCGCGCCCTGCGCCGGGTCAAGTCACCGGCCGAGATCGCCATGCACCGGCGCGCCGGGCAGCTGGCCGATGACGCCATGGACGCGGGCCTGGCCGAGACCCGCGCCGGCGCCTTCGAGGGCGACATCCTCGCCGCCATGCAGGGCGCCGTCTTCCGCGGCGGCGGCGACTATGCGGGCAACGAGTTCATCCTCGGTTCCGGCCCGCAGGCGCTGCTCTGCCGCTACCATTCCGGCCGCCGCCACCTTCAGGCGCAGGACCAGATGACCTGGGAATGGGCCGGCGCCCATGCCCGCTACCACGCCGCCATGATGCGCACGGTGATCATCGGCAAGCCCTGCGACAAACAGCGCCACATGCACGAGGCCGCCACCGCCGCGCTCGAAGCCTGCGAAGCGGCGATCCGCCCCGGCCGCCCGATGAGCGAGGTCTACGACGCCCATGCCCGCACGCTCGACGAATACGGCCTCGGCCATGCAAGGATGCAGGCCTGCGGTTACGGCATGGGCGCGGTCTACAACCCGATCTGGGTGGATTTCCCCATGTTCTACGAGGGCAATCCGCTGCCCATGCAGGCGGGCCAGGTCTTCTTCCTCCACATGATCCTGATGGATGCCGAAGCCGGGCTCGCCATGTGCCCCGGCCATTCCGTGCTGGTCACCGAGACCGGCGTCGAACGCCTCTCGCGCCAGCCGCTCGATCTGGCTATCCGCTAGGCAGGCCGCGGGCGGAAGGGCGCCGGCCCGCCGCAATATCCTGTTGCCAGCGTCACCGCGTTGCCCGAAACTCCACCTCCGGTCCACCTCCTCCTGTCCGGGTCTTCCCCCCATGCCAATCGACCAGATTTTCGTGCTCCTCCTGCTGGGCGTCGTCTTCGCGGGCTTCGTCTTCGAGATCTACCCGCCCGAGGTGACCGCCCTCGCGGCCTCCGCCATCCTGCTGGCCACCGGCATCCTCGGCACCGACGACTTCCTCACCGTCTTCAGCTCCGGGGCGCCGATCACCATCGCCATGATGTTCATCATCTCCGCCGCGCTGGAACGCACCGGCGTACTCTCGCTGCTGGGGGAAATCCTGCAGAGAAAGGCGCGCGGCTCCCTCTCTCGCGCGGTGATGATCATGATGGCCGCCGCCATCGCCGCCTCGGCCTTCATGAACAACACCCCCGTGGTAGTTCTGCTGACCCCGGTGATGATCTCGGTCGCGGCCAACGTGGGCGCGGCGCCCTCCAAGGTGCTGATCCCGCTCTCCTACGCGGCGATCTTCGGCGGCACGCTGACGCTGATCGGCACCTCCACCAACATCCTGATGAGCGACGTCGCCCTCGCCGCCGGCCAGCCCCGGATCACCATGTTCGAGATGACCCTGCCGGGGCTGATCCTGGCCGTGACGGGCATGATCTACATGCTCTTCGCCGGCCGCTACCTGCTGCCCGACCGCGCCTCGCTCGCCTCCGCCCTCGGGCAGGAACGCAAGCGCAAGTTCATCGCCCGCCTGCTGATCCCGGCGGGCTCGGCCCATGTCGGCAAGGCGCTGGCCGACCTGCCCTTCAACACCGCCCAGGCCCGCATCCTCGACGTGATCCGTGGCGAACGCTCGCAGCGCGCGCAGCTTTCGAGCCTCACCCTCCAACCCGGCGACCGCGGCGTCATCAAGACCGACGCGGGCGAGCTTCTGGGCCTCCGCGAAGACGGCAGCGTCGCCTTCAACGAGATGCACGACACCGGGTTCGAGCCGGTGACCGCCGAAAGCACCATGATGATGGAAGGCAGCATCGGGCCCAAGTCGATGCTGCGCGGCCGCACGCTGGGCGATCTGCGCCTGCGCCGTACCTACGGCGTCTACGTCATCGCCGTCCACCGCGACGACCGCAACATCACCGAACGCACCGACAACCTGCGCCTGCGCTTCGCCGATACGCTGCTGCTGGAAGGCCCCGCCGACGGGCTGCAGCGGCTGGTGGCCGATGGCGGCATCGTGAACCTTTCCATGCCCTCCGACCGCCCGGTGCGCCGCGCCAAGGCGCCCATCGCCATCGCCACCATCCTCGCCGTCATGGTGCTGGCCTCGTTCGGGATCATGCCCATCGCCGGGCTGGCGGTGATCGGCGCGGTGGTGGTGATGCTCACCGGCTGCGTCGACCCCGAGGAGGCCTTCGACGCGATCGACTGGCGCATCCTCTTCCTGATCTTCGGGATGCTCGGCCTCAGCATGGGGCTGGAAAACACCGGCGCGGCCGCCACGGTGGTGGAGGCCATCGTGGGGCTGACCGGCGGGCTCGGCCCGCTCGCGGCGCTGGCGGCGGTCTACATCTTCACCAGCCTGCTGACCGAGATGATCAGCAACAACGCCGTGGCCGTGCTGGTGGGGCCCCTCGTCATCGGGATGGCGGTGCAACTGGGCTACGACCCCCGCCCCTTCATCATGGCGGTGATGTTCGCGGCCTCGGCCAGCTTCGCCACGCCGATCGGCTACCAGACCAACACCTTCGTCTACGGCGCCGGCGGCTACCGGTTCCGCGACTTCGTGGTCGTGGGCATGCCGCTCAACATCGTCTTCGCTGTGGTGGCGGTGCTGGTCATCCCGTGGTTCTTCCCGTTCTGACGTGCCGCGTGCCGCAGGCGCGGGCCACCCCGCGCTTGCCCGGCCCCGCGCCGCACCCCATATTCGGATCATGCTGAAGTTCACCCCGATCCTGCTGGCGATTCTCTATGCCGTGGCGATGTACCGCTTCTCGGTCTGGCGCACCCGGCGCGAGCTAGACGCGCGCTCGTCCGAGCTGGCCGACCCGCGCCTGAAGAAACTCACCGACCGGCTGGCCGCCGCGCTCGACCTGCCGCGCATCAAGGTCCACATCTACGAGATCGACCCGGTCAACGGGCTGGCCGCCCCCGACGGGCGGATCTTCATCACGCGCGGCTTCTACCGCAAGTTCCAGAACGGCGAGCTTTCCGCCGAGGAGATGTCCAGCGTCATCGCGCACGAGCTGGGCCACGTGGCGCTCGGCCATTCCCGCCGCCGGATGATCGACTTTTCCGGCCAGAACGCGCTCCGCACGGCGCTGGCGATGATCCTGTCGCGCTTCCTGCCCGGCATCGGCGCGATGATCGCCAGCGGCCTGACCACCCTGCTCGCCGCCCGCCTGTCGCGCAGCGACGAGTACGAGGCCGACGAATACGCCGCCGCCCTGCTGACCAAGGCCGGCATCGGC
Organism: Roseovarius sp.; assembly: GCF_040223625.1. Lineage (GTDB taxonomy): Bacteria > Pseudomonadota > Alphaproteobacteria > Rhodobacterales > Rhodobacteraceae > Roseovarius. The sequence continues at coordinate 61,996 of NZ_JAVKFX010000071.1, forward strand.
ACCGGGCCGCAGAAGGCGCTCTTCACCAAGCTCGAGGACCTCACCCAGTCCCGCTCCGGCGCCATGCCGGCCTGGCTGATGAGCCACCCGAAAACCGGCGAACGCATCGCCGCCATCGAGAAGCTCGAGGCGAAGTGGGCCCGGTAAGCCCTGCCGGAATCTCGGCCCCCTAAGACCGTCCTTCCGCCACAAACCGATCATAATTCCGCAAGATCCTGCATGTAACTAGGCGCCCGGGGGGCCAAAGAGGATCAACATGCAGGTTTCCGATACGCCAGCCACGGGCGTCTCGCCACGCGTCGCACCGGCCATATTCATCGCCACCATGTTTCTCAGCGCGTCGCTGCTGTTCTTTGTGCAGCCGCTCTTCGCACGCCTCGTGCTGCCCCATGTGGGCGGCTCGCCCGCCGTCTGGACGACGGCGATGCTGTTCTTCCAGACCGTGCTGATCGCCGGCTACCTCTATGCCCACCTGCTGACCCGGGTCCTGCCGGTGCGCGGCCAGGTGCTGGTGCACCTGGGCCTCTGGGCGGCGGCGCTGCTCAGCCTGCCGCTGGGCGTGCCCGAGGGCTGGCAGCTCGACGCCAACCGCTCGACCGCGTGGCAGACGCTGCTCGTCTTCGCGGCGGGCGTCGGCCTGCCCTTCCTCGCGCTCTCGGCCAACGCGCCGCTGATCCAGTTCTGGTACAGCCGCAGCAGCGGACCCTCGGCGCATGATCCCTATTTCCTCTACGGCGCGTCCAATCTCGGCTCGCTAATCGCCCTTCTGGCTTTCCCGCTGGCCGCCGAGCCGGTCTTCGGCGCCGGCGCCATCGGGCTCGGCTGGGCCGCGGGCTTCGTGGCGCTGGGCGGCGCGCTGGCGCTGAGCGGCCGCTTCACCCACGGCCCCGCCGCAACCACCCCGGCCCGGCACGGCCCCGTCGCCGACCGCCCGACCGCCTCGCATTACCTCCTCTGGGGATTCCTCGCCTTCATCCCCTCCTCGCTCATGCTGTCGGTCACGCTCAAGATCAGCATCGACATGGGCTCCTTCCCGCTGGTCTGGGTCGTGCCGCTGGCGCTCTACCTGCTCAGCTTCGTGCTGGCCTTCTCCAACCGCCGCCTCGTTTCCGACCGGTCGCTGAAGATCATCGCCGCGCTGGCGCTCGCGGTGCTGGGCCTCTTCGTCTTCGGCCTCCACGGCAACTACCTCGACTGGTCCTCGGTCGGCATCCTGCTCTTCTGCTTCTTCTGCATCGCGCTCTTCGCCCACCGCCGGCTCTATGCCGCGCGGCCCGCCGGCCACAACCTCACGGGCTTCTACCTGACCATGTCGGTGGGCGGCGCGGTGGGCGGGCTCTTCAACTCGATCCTCGCCCCCGCGATCTTCCCCGGCCTGCAGGAGGCGGCGATCACCGCCGTGCTCGCCGTGCTCCTCTTCGTGCCCTTCGGTCGGAACCCGCGGGAGACGATCACCAGCCTCAGCCGCGGCGCCCTGATCGGCTGCGTGGTCTCCGCGCCGGCCCTGCTCACCGGCCTCACCTCCTCGGGCGACGGGCACTGGGCGGCGGTGCTGCTGATCCTGCTGATCGGCGGCGTGCTCTGCCTCGCATGGCTCCGCCGCACCCCGCTGGGGGCCTTCGCGGCGGGCATCGTGCTGCTGCTGGTCGGCACGCTCTTCGTCCCCGACCACGCCCTCTGGCGCGACCGCAGCTTCTTCGGCACCCACGTGATCACCGAGGTGGAAGGCCTGCGCATCTACGGCAACGGCACCACCGTGCACGGCGCCCAGCGCATCGCCGACGACACCGCCGCCCGGCCCGAGCCGCTCTACTACTACCACCGCAACGGCCCGCTGGGGCAGGTGATGACCTCTGTCCAGGGCCGCACCGCCGGCAACGTCGGCGTGCTGGGCCTCGGCGTGGGCTCGCTCGCCTGCTACAGCCAGCCGGGGCAGAACTGGCATTTCTACGAGATCGACCCTCTCGTCGACCGCATCGCCCGCAGCCCGGAGCATTTCCGCTTCCTCTCGGCCTGCACGCCCGACGCCCCCACCCACATGGGCGACGGCCGCATGGTCCTCGACCGCCAGCGCGACCTGCGCTTCGACATCCTGGTGATCGACGCCTACAGCTCCGATGCCGTGCCGGTGCACCTGACCACCAACGAGGCGATGCAGCTCTACCTCGACCGGCTCTCACCCGGCGGGCTGCTCATCTACCACATCTCGAACCGCTACTACGACATCGACGTGCCGCTCGCCCGCTCCGCCGCCGATCTGGGCCTCGCGGCCCGGGTGCAGCACTACAAGGGCAACGCCAGCGAAGACCCCGGCGACAGTTCCTCGAGCGTGGTCATGCTCGCCCGCGACCCGGCCACCTTCGGCGAGCTGTCCGCCGACCCCCGCTGGACCGTACTGGAAAGCGATGGCGGGCGCGTCTGGACGGACGATTACGCCAACCTGATCTCGATCATGAAGCGGTAAGCGCCTTGCCCAGCCGCGGCAGCTTCGCCTTCTTCAGAAGCTGCCGCATCTCCCACGTCCGGCCCGAAAGCCGGTTCGCATCGGCCAGCACGCTTTCGGCAGCCTCTTCCACCAGCCCCGGCCCGGCCTTCCACAGACCCAGCAGGAATCCGTCCGGATCGGCCCTTGCCACGCCTTCCTCGGCCAGCACGTTGCGCGGGAAATCCTTGACGTTCAGCGTCAGGATCAGGTCCGCCGACCCCGCCACCGCCGCCGCCAGCACATGCACATCCGCGGGGTCAGGCAGCCACAACCGGCTCTCCAGCGAGGGCGGCCATGTCACCTCCGCCTCCGGCCATGCGACGCCAAGCAGCGCCGCCTCCGCTCCCGCCTGCGCCACCCCGTCCGGCCCCAGCTTCGCCGCGGCCCGCTGCCATTCCTCGATGATCCGCGCCGACCAGAGCGGCGTGAACGCCCCCCGCTCCGCGACCCGCAGAAGCATCTGCCGCATCACCGTGGGATAGATCACGCAAGTATCCAGAACCGCCTTCATGCGAGGCAGCCCGCAAGGGCTGACGAGCACCGCCCCCTCACAGCCGGAAGAACAGCGCCTTCAGATACGCCGTCTCCGCCAGGTTGGGATGCTGCGGATGGTCCGGCCCCGCAAAGCCCGTATAGATCAACGGCCCCGCACGCCCGGCCCGCCCGATCCCCCGCAAACAGGCCGACCGGAACTTCGCCAGGTCCGCCGCGTGCGAACAGGAACACAAAGCCAATATCCCGCCCTCTTCCACCAGGGGTGCTGCCAGCCGCGCCACCCGCTCATAGGCCCTGAGCCCCGCCTCCAGAGCCTGCTTCGACGGCGCAAAGGCCGGCGGGTCGCAGATCACCATGTCGAACCGCGCTCCCTCCTCGGCCAGTGCCGCCAGCGCCTCGAACGCATCCGCCTTGCGGGTCTCGAACCGCTCGCCCGCGCCCATCCTCCCGGCCCCGTCCCGCGCCAGCTCCAGCGCCGGCTCCGACCCGTCCACCGCCAGCGCGGTCTCCGCCCCCGCGGCCAGCGCCGCAAGGGAGAACCCGCCGACATGGGCAAAAACGTCCAGCACCCGCGCGCCCTTCGCCATGCCCGCCGCGAAAGCATGGTTCGGCCGCTGGTCATAGAACAACCCGGTCTTCTGCCCGCCCGTCAGGTCGGCCATGTAGACCGCCCCGTTCATCGGCACCTCGACCGGCCCCTCCGGCGCCGCGCCCTCCAGAACCGCGCTCACGTCATCGAGCCCTTCCAGCCCGCGCGCCCGGCCCCCGGCATTCTTCAGAACCGTCGAAACCCCGGTCACCTCGCGCAGCGCCGCCACCAGCTCCGGCAACAGCCTCTCCGCCCAGGCCGCGTTCGGCTGGATCACGGCCACATCCCCGAACCGGTCGATCACCACGCCCGGAAGCCCGTCGCCCTCGGCATGGATCAGCCGGTAAAACGGCGCGTCGTACAGCCTCTCCCGCAAGGCCAAGGCCGCCGCCAGCCGCTTGCGCAGCCAGTCCGCCCCGATCTCCGCCCCGGTATCGAGGTCCAGCACCCGCGCCATGATCCGCGAATTGGGGTTCACCGCCACCAGCGCCAGCGGCTCGCGCCCGGCATCCTCCAGCACGGCAATGCTGCCCGGCGCGATCGCCTTCGTGCGGCGGTCGGTCACGAGTTCGTTGTCGAACACCCACGGCGCCCCGTGCCGGATGGCGCGGGTATTGGCCTTGGGTTTCAGGCGGATCACGGGAAAAGGGGACGGCGTCATGCCGTCCCCTTAAGCCCTTTCCGGCGCCTGGGAAAGATCAGAAGTCAGTCGAAGGCGCTCATCAGCCCCAGCCGCTCGGCCTGGTAATGCGCCGGATCGGTCAACTGCTGCCGGATCACCCCGGCCAGGTGATCGGTAATCCGCACCTTCTGGGTCTGCCCGGCCCGCTCGGCCGCCTTCGCGGCCTTGCCGCCGAATCCCTTGAAATCGGCCTTCACGACTCTCGGCGCGCTCAGCGCCACGCCGGTCTCCGGATCGCGATACTGCATGATGAACTGCAGCGCATGGACGCCGCCCACCGTGTTCCGCGTCTTCTCGGTCAGCGCATGAAACCGTGTCACCTCGATATCGAGCACGACAGGCCGCCCCTCGCCCTCGACCGCGCGCACGCCCTTCAGCATGGCGGCCTCGACGATGGCCTGCACCTGCGCATGGCGATCCCCCGGCGGGTCTTCGCGCCAGACGATATCGCCGCCCGGGTAGAACCGGTTCGCCTCCGATACCTCCAGCGTCCGCGGGACGCTGACCTTGACCGACGTGACCTTCACCGATGCTGCCGTCCGGGCCACCTGCGGTGTCGCGAAATCCGCAGGCGCATTGCGCGTCGCCGTCTCCATCGGCGCGCCGCCACAGCCCGACAGCGCCAAACCCGCCGCCACGGCCGCGATAACTCCAAATCTTTTCATCCTGTCCTCCAGTCGGCCGCGTCCGGGATGTCTCGCCGGTCTCCCCGGTCTTCTCCGCACGCAGGCCTTGCTCGTTTTGCCTGGAAATCAGGATGTCGTTGAAATCGGGCGCATTTAGGACGAAAGCGGACCTTTACCAAGACCTTGTGCACGTCAAGCGGGTGCCCCGTTCAGTCCCGTTCCCGAGACCGCCACCCCCCGCGCCGCCGCGGCTTGGCCACCGTCTCCAGCCCCTGCCGCAGCACATGGGTCATCGGGTGGTCGGGATACTCCCCCTCCCGCCGCGAAAGATGCGTCTCGATTGCCGGCTTCGTCTCCTGCCCCTCGGGCAGCGACAGCGCCCAGTCCAGGAAAACCGAACGGCACTCCCCCTCGGTGATCCCCTCGATGCGATAGGATTCCCGGATCAGCCCCTTCGGGTCCAGCGGGTCACGCTCCCTGCTCATGCCTCGTCCTTTCCCTCGTCCGCCAGCGCGGCATCGATGATCTCCGCCGCCCGGCCCGTCACCTCCACCAGCCGCGCCTGCACCTCGTCCAGCGTCTCCGCCCCGGTTTCCCGCAGCAGGAAGGCCACCGCCCCCTCGCCCAGCGTCTCCGGGTCGAGCGGCTTGTCCGTCAGCAGCCGCGCCGCCTGCAACACGCACCAGCAAAGCCCATAAGCCTCGGCCAGCGCTGCCCGGTCCGCGTCATCCAGCCAGCCGATTGCGACACAGGCCTTCAGGCCCGCCGCCACGTCGCGTCCCGGCTCGGCCGCCATCAGCGCCCCGGCCTGCGCTGCCAGCTCGATCTCCTGCATCCGGCCCGGCCCGAGCTTGGTGTCCCACGCCCCCGCCGGGCTCTTCGCCTCGGCGACCCGCCGGCGCATGTCGGCCACGCCGGGCAACACCCGCTCCCTTGCGCCCTTCTTCTTCAGCAACTCGCACCGGAACGCCTCGAAATCGCCGGCCAGCGCCTCGGGCCCCGCGATCACCCGCGCCCGCGTCAGCGTCAGATGCTCCCAAACCCACGCCTCGCCCTTCTGATACTCCCGGAACGACGGCCACCCCGTCGCCACCGGCCCCTGGTTCCCCGAGGGGCGCAACCGCATATCCACCTCGTAAAGCCGCCCCTCCGCCATCGGCGCGGTCAACGCGGTGATCAGCGCCTGCGTCAGCCGTGCATAATAGGTCCGCGACGCCAGCGGCCGCCGCCCGTCCGATCCCTCTTCGCCCGCCGCGTCGTAGATCACGATCAGGTCCAGGTCCGACGTCGCGTTCAGCTTCGCCGCGCCAAGCGAGCCCATGCCCAGCACCACCGCCCCCCGCCCCGGCGGTGGCCCGTGCTTGCCCGCAAACTGGTCCACCACCACCGGCCAGAGCGCCCCGATCACCGCCTCGGCCAGTTCGGCATATTGCGTGCCCGCCTCGTCCGCGTCGATCAGCCCCCGCAGGTGATGCACCCCGATCCGGAAATGCCATTCCTTGCTCCACCGCCGCGCGGCATCCAGCCGGCGCTCGTAATCCTCGTCCGCCTCGAACCGACCGACAAGCTCCACCTCCAGCGCCTCGCGCCCCGGCCACTTGGCAAAGAAATCCCCGGCAATGACGGCATCGAAAACGCCCGCATTCCGCGACAGGTGCGCCGCCAGAGAGGGCGAGGTGCCGACGATATCCACCAGCAGATCGACCAATTGCGGGTTCGCCTCGAACAGCGAAAACACCTGCACCCCCGCCGGCAACCCCTTCAGAAACCCGTCAAACGCCAGCAACGCCTCGTTCGGCTCCACCGATTTCGCCAGCTTCGCCAGCAGCTCCGGCTTCAGCCGGTTGAAGATCTCCACCGCCCGGCTCGACCTCAGCGCGGGGTAACTCGGCCAGCCGGCGATGACATCCTGGTCCAGCTCCGCCCCGACCTCGTCACAGGCCCCCGCATCCTCCGGCGCAAAGAAGCTCTCGATCGTCTCGTGCACCTCGGTCAGCCGCCGGTGCAGCTCTTCCTCCATCTCCGCCCGGTCGCAATCCATGAAGGCCGCCAGCCGCTCGAACTCCTCCCCGCTCGTCGGCAGGTCATGGGTCTGCTGATCCCGCAGCATCTGCAACCGGTGCTCCACCTCGCGATGCGCCCGGTAATGGCCCGTCAGCATCTCCGCCGCGTCCTTGGGCACCCAGCCCTTCTCGGCCAGCCGCGCCAGCCCGTCCACCGTGCCACGCACCCGCAGGTCCGGATCCCGCCCGCCGGAAATCAACTGCCGCGTCTGGGTGAAGAACTCGATCTCCCGAATACCGCCCCGCCCCAGTTTCATGTTGTGCCCCGGCAGGCTCAGCCGCCCGCCCAGGCCCTTGTGCTCGCGTATCCGCAGCCGCATGTTATGCGCGTCCTCGATCGCCGCAAAATCCAGGTGCTTGCGCCAGACAAAGGGCTTCAGCGTCGCCAGGAAACTCTCCCCCGCCGCCACGTCCCCCGCACAGGCCCGCGCCTTGATATAGGCCGCCCGCTCCCATGTCCGGCCGAGGCTTTCGTAATAGGTCTCCGCGGCCGCCATCGCCATGCAGACCGGCGTGACCGACGGGTCGGGCCGCAGCCGCAAATCGGTGCGGAAGACGTACCCCTCCGCCGTCTTGTCATTCAGCGTCGCCGCCATCTTCCGCGTCGCCCGCACGAAGGCCGCGCGCGCATCGTGATAGTCGTCCTTGTCGAACCGGGTCTCGTCGAACAGGCAGATCAGGTCGATATCCGAGCTGTAGTTCAGCTCCCCCGCCCCCATCTTGCCCATCGCCAGCACCACCATGCCGCCCGCGATCTCCAGCTCGTCCTCGCCCATCCCCGGCAGCTTCCCGCGCCGGATCTCCACGCCGATGGCGGCCCGCAGAGCCACCTGCACCGCCGCATCGGCAAACGCCGTCAGGTGCCCCGTCACCTCCTCCAGCGCCCAGACCCCGGCCAGGTCCGCCAGCCCCGTCAACAGCGCCACCCGCCGCTTGGCCTGCCTGAGCGCGTCGGCCACCGTGTCCGGCGCGGCCTCCCTGACCTCCGCCAGCACCGCCTCCAGCGCCTCTTCAGGCGCCTCCAGCGCGCCGGGCAGCCATCCCGCCTTCTTCTCGCACAGCGTCCGCAAATAGGGGCTGCACCCCGCCGCCCCCTCGATCAGCTCCCCCAGCTCGGGCGCCACATCCGGAAACCGGGCACGCGTCTCCGCCCCCTGGTCTGGTTCAAACGGGCGCGGGCAACGGGTCATGCGGTCGGTAAAACTCATGGCGCCAGTGATACAGCGCCGCCGGGTCTGGTCAATGCCGCGCGGCTGATCTATCTCCGCCCCGTCCCCAGACGGAGCACGCGCCCCATGTCCAAATCCCTCAAACGCGTCACCCTTGCCCTGCAGGAGGGCGGCATCGACACCGGGCCCGTCGAGGTGGGCCAGGCCACCACCGCGCAGATGGCCGCCGATCTCGTCGGCTGCACCACCGACCAGATCGCCAAGTCGATCATCTTCCGCGGCGAGGAAAGCGGCACGGCCATCCTCTTCATCACCGCCGGCGGCAACCGGGTCGACGACGCCAAGGCCAGCGCGCTGGCGGGCGAGCCGCTCGGCAAGGCCGACGCCGCCCTCATCCGCGCCCAGACCGGTTTCGCCATCGGCGGCGTCTCGCCCCTGGGCCACCTCACGCCGCCCCGCGCCTTCTTCGACCCGCGCCTTCACGCCTTCGACCAGGTCTGGGCCGCCGCCGGCACCCCGCGCCACGTCTTCCCCATCGCCCCCGCCGACCTCCTCCGCCTCTCCGACGCCCAGGAAGCCGACTTCACGGCATAGCCTGCACATCTCATCTTTGCGCCAACCCCGTGCTTCTTCTGGCCAAAAATATCCTGGGGGCCGGCATTGTGCGCCATTGGTTCAAGCCCCATGGCGGCGGGGCTGGCCCCCAATTTCCGCCATAAAAACAAGCGCCATCCTCCAATAATGTAAAAAACCTTCACATCCCCCTTGCAACCCCCGCCCGCAATCCCGATCTAGGGGATGTGAAGGAAATTCACATTGAAAAGCAACGCTGACCCGAAAGGACACGCCGAATGACCACCGTCGCTACATCCACCCACGCCACCGGACCCATCGGCTGGCTTCACCGGGCCGAGGCCTGGCTGGATGACAAGGGCAAGGGCGCATGGATCGCAGCCATGGTGCTCGCCTTCATCCTCTTCTGGCCGGTTGGCCTCGCCCTTCTCGCCTACATGATCTGGAGCAAGAAAATGACCTGTTCAGTTTCGCAACGCCGCCACAAGGGCTATGGCCGCATGAACATCAGCCGCTCGACCGGCAACGCCGCCTTCGACGCCTACAAGGCCGACACGCTGGAACGGCTGGAACGCGAGCAGGACAACTTCGAAGCCTTCCTGCAGCGCCTCCGCGATGCCCGCGACAAGGCCGAGTTCGACCAGTTCATGGAAGAACGCGCCCGCGCGGCCCAGTCGGACCGCGACGAAGGCACCCCGAAAGAGGCGTAAGCCACCTCTCCCCCCTGACCGGCCCGGAACTTCCCGGGCCGGTTCCCCGTTGATAGAAGGCACCCGGATGACTGATTACACATGGCATACCCCCGACCCGGTGACACAGCCGGAATTCTACGCCGACGTGCCGGTGAAACGGCTGATCGCGTGGGTGATCGACACGATCCTCGTGGTCGTCCTCTGCCTGGTGATCCTGCCCTTCACGGCCTTCACCGGCATTTTCTTCTTTCCGTTCCTGATGCTCGTCGTGGGCTTCGTCTACCGCGTGCTGACCATCGCGGGCGGCTCTGCCACGTGGGGGATGCGCCTCGTCGCCATCGAGTTCCGCACCGGGTCGGGCCAGCGCTTCGACCTGCCCATGGCGTTCCTGCACACGCTGGGCTTCTCGCTCTCCTGCGCCTTTTTCCTGGTCCAGATCGCCTCGATGATCTTCATGCTGACCACCCCCCGCGCTCAGGGCATCACCGACCACCTGCTCGGCACGGTGGCGATCAACCGCCGCGCGGCCTAGGGACGCGTCAAGGTTTCGCACTTGGCGCCTGCCGGGTTCGTTGTTATCGTTTCTGTAACAGACCCGATGAATAACGAGCCTTCATGCGCCATACGCTACCCATCGCGCCGCAGTTCTACGTGACGGCCCCGCAGCCCTGCCCCTATCTCGAGGGCCGGATGGAGCGGAAGCTGTTCACCGCCCTTCAGGGCGAATCGGCGCAACGTCTCAATGACAGCCTGTCCAAGCAGGGCTTCCGCCGCTCGCAGAACGTGCTCTACCGGCCCTCCTGCGCCGATTGCGCGGCCTGCCTCTCGGCCCGCATCAACGTGGCCGAGTTCACGCCGTCGAAAAGCCAGAAGCGCACGCTCAACCGCAACCGCCATCTCGAGCGCCGCGCCACCTCGGCCTGGGCCACGGAAGAACAGTACGAGCTCTTCCGCCGCTACCTTGAGGAGCGCCACGCCCAGGGCGGCATGGCCGACATGGACGCCTTCGAATTCGCCGCCATGATCGAGGAAACCCCGATCCGCACCCGCGTCGTCGAATATGCCGACCGCGAGACGGGCGAGCTGGTGGCGGTCTGCCTGACCGACGTGCTCGATGACGGGGTCAGCATGGTCTATTCCTTCTACGAACCCGACCTGCCGCGCCAGTCGCTCGGCACCTATATCATCCTCGACCATATCGACATCGCCCGCGAGGCGGGGCTGCCCAATGTCTATCTCGGCTACTGGGTGCCCGGCAGCGCCAAGATGGGCTACAAGGCCGCCTTCTCGGGGCTCGAGGTCTATTCCTCCGGCGAATGGCAAAAGATGCGCGACCCGGCCGACTACCACGCCAAGCGCCACCCCCTCTCGAACGACCCGATCGCCGAGCAGGTGGCCAACATCTCGCTGCCCGACAGCCGCCCCCTCCGCGGGCCGCAGCGGGGCTGAGGCCCCGAACGCTCCGGACGTCATTTCAGGAAAGACACGGCCGCCAAACCGGTTGATCAGGCTTCGCCGGGCGTCCGCCACCTCCAGTATCATCGCAATGACAGCGCCCCGGCCGCCGCGGAAAACACCTGTTTCCGCGGCGGCCGGGGCGCCCCTTATCAGCCGATCAGCTGCGGCACGATTGTCACGATCCACGGGAAGAACCACAATATCGCGATCCCCACCACCTGGATCAGCACGAAGGGCGCCACCCCGCGATAGATATGCCCCGTCGTCACCTCCCTCGGCGCCACGCCCCGAAGGTAGAACAGCGCAAAGCCGAATGGCGGCGTCAGGAACGAGGTCTGCAGGTTCACCGCGATCATGATCGTCACCCATTTCGGGTCGAACGTGCCGCCATAGATCACCGGCCCCACGATCGGGATCACGATGTAGATGATCTCGAGGAAATCCAGCACGAAGCCCAGGATGAACAGCACCAGCATCACGATCAGGAAGACCGTGAACTCGTTGTCGTAGCTGCGCAGGAACTGCTGGATGTAATGCTCGCCCCCGAAGGAGATCACCACCAGGTTCAGCAGTTGCGACCCGATCAGGATGGTGAACACCATCGAGGTCACCTTCGCGGTCTCCCGCACCACCGGCGTCAGAACCCCGCCCGTGAACAGCACCCAGCAGGCGAAGAACAACCCGAACGCCGCATAGATATAGGCGGCATAGGCGAAGAAGAACGCCACCCAGGTGTCAAAGCTCACGTCGGCATTGTTGATCCGCAGGTCGAAGTTGATGCCGATCAGGATGGCGACGACGATGGCCAGCGTGGCGAAGATGATGATCCTGCCCGAGCGTTCCTCGTCACGCAGCTTGCGATAGGCCGCCAACATGATCGCGCCCGCCGCGCCAAGCGCGGCCGCCGGCGTCGGGTTGGTGATCCCGCCAAGGATCGAGCCCAGCACCGCCACGATCAGGATCAGCGGCGGAAAGACCACGCGGATCAGCTCGTTCTTCGACATCCTGATGGCGGCATGAACACAGCCATAGAACGCCAGCGCATAGGGGATGAGCAGCACCATCAGCGATCCGCCCGCGCTCCATTGCGGCCCGATCAGCAGGAAATCGACCAAGAGGCCCAGCACCACGCCGACGCCCCCCACCAGCAGCGGCGCCGGGCTGGCCGAGGGCATGATCCCCCGCGCCACCGCCAGCACCAGCCCGAACAGCAGCAGGATCGTCGCCACCCCGGTCCCGATGGGGGCCGCGTTGGCGATCTTGGCCGCGCGTCGCTCGGCGATTTGCTCGTCCGTCAGCTTTTGCGCCTCGGTCATCCCGCCGGACTCGTCGATCGCGGCCTGCTCGGCCACGGCCTGGTCCCAGGCCGCCTGCCCGTGCAGCTCGATCATCGCCTCCTGGCAATCGGGGCTGACATTGGTCCGCAGGCTCGCCGCCTCTCCGCGGTCGGAATAGCGGGCGACATTCAGGTTCTGCGACCCGATCACCCCGAATTCCGACAGCACCAGCATCCCGGCCACCAACGCCACCGGCACGCCGATGAACCACGTAAAGCTCTCGCCCCGCGTGATCGGCTCGGCATTGGTCCGGCCAAGGTCATCGACCGCCGGCGCCTTCTTCGGGTTGAACAGCGCGTAACCGAAGGCATACAGCGCGTAGAGCAGCGCCAGCAGGATCCCCGGCAGCAGCGCCGCCTGGAACAGCGTGCCAACCGATACCACCGCCGGCTCGCCCAGGTAAGTCAGCGCGTCGGAACACCCGGCCTCGATCGCCCGGTTCTCCTGCGCCACCGAATACAGGTCGCCCGCCAGCGTGCCCAGCAGAACGATCACGATCGACGGCGGAATGATCTGCCCCAGCGTACCAGACGCGGCAATCACGCCGGTGGCGATCTCGGGGCTGTAATTGTGCCTGAGCATGGTGGGCAGGCTCAGAAGCCCCATCGTCACCACCGTCGCGCCCACGATCCCGGTCGATGCGGCCAGGAAGGCCCCCACGACCACCACCGACACGGCCAGCCCGCCCGGCAGCGGGCCAAAGACCCGGGCCATCGTGGTCAGCAGGTCGTTGGCGATCTTCGACCGCTCCAGCGTGATGCCCATCATCACGAACATCAGCACCGCCAGCAGCGTCTCGATCGACTGGCCGGCCAGCACGCGCTCGTTGATCCGGTTGACGATGAACGAGATGTTCCTGTCCAGCGCCATCTCCCAGCCGCGGTCGAAGACCGGCATGCCGATGCGTGGCAGGTCCGGGTATCGGAAGACCGATATGCTCTCGGATTTCACCCCGCTTTGCACGAGGTCCCGGTAGGCCTGCGACGAGGTGTCGATGGCCTGGTGAATAAGCAGCCCCGCACTGTCGAGCGCGGCGATGATCGCGAACGAGATCACCCCGGCCCCGCCGATGGCGAACGCCACCGGAAAGCCCGACAGAATGCCCCCGAAGAGGCACAGGAACACGATGATCAGGCCGATCTCGACGCCATCAAGTCCGAATAACATTATCCCCTGTCCCCTTAATGCGTGCCTTCAAAGGCTTCTTCGCCATCGCCAAGCGTATCCTTGTCGAGGTACTTGTCTTCGCTCTCCGGCCCTTCCTTCCACTCCAGGTAGGATCGGTAGAAGAACGCGATGGCATGGATGAAGATCATGCCCGCAAAGGCCACCATCAGGATCTTGAACAGGAAGTAGCCGTTGAACCCGTTCGGGCTGAAGCCGATCGTCTCGACATTCCAGCGCACCGCCCGGGCCTTCATCAGCAGCCGATCCAGCGTGTCCGAGGCCGAGGGCTTGGGCGTGATCAGGTGCCGCCAAAGGAAGTACCAGCCATACATCCAGATCAGGATCGCCATCGGCATCATGAACAGCAGGCTGCCCACCATGTCGATCATCCGCTTGCTGCGGTGGCTGACCGTGGCATAGATCAGGTCGACCCGCACATGCCCGCCCTGCACGAAGGTGTAGGTACAGCACAGCGCCACCACCAGCGCGTTGTAGAGCTTCAGCTCCTCCGACCACCAGCTTATGTCCATCTCCAGCGGGATGCCGAACCCGATCGAGATGTCGGGCCGGGCAAAGATGCGCTGCACGAAGACGATGATCACCTGTTGCAGCACCATGATCAGCCCCGCCCAGGCAAAGAACCGGCCGACGACGTTGGCAAAGCCCTCCAGCACCCGGACACAGCCCCACATGACGCTGTTCTTCCACAGGCCGACGGCGGTCAGGATCAGGATCGCGGTGAAGACGACAAAGAAGAACTCGATCGACCCGCCGTAGTAGACGAAACGCATGATCGCTTCCTTGTCCGACCAGTCCAGCCAGAGCGTCGGATGGCTGATCGCGTAGAAAAAGTTGTAAAAGGCCAGGCCGATATTCTGGAAGAACCAGGCGACTGCATCCAGCATCGCTCCCCCCGGGACTGTTATACGGGCCGCTGGCCCAAATGGCGGCGGGCCCCGCCGGGGGACCCGCCTGTCTTGTCAGGCCGAGGCCCGATCAGATACCGACGACGCGGTTACGCTGGCGCGTGAACTCGTCTTCCGAACGGCTGATCCATTCGGCCGAGCTGCGCAGCGATTCCATGTAGCTGTCGTGGAAACGCGCGTACATCTCGTCGCCCATCGGCTCCTGCACGACTTCCTCGGCGGCGGTGCCGAACGCATCCCAGACCGAGTCCGGGAAGTGGCGGATCTGAACGCCGCCCGACTGCAGACGCTGCAGCGCGGCCGAGTTGTTGGCCATGAACAGCGACATCGTCCAGAGGTTCGACGCCCGCGCGGCCTGGCTGATGATCTCTTTCTGCGCGGCGGTCAGGTCATCGTAGATGTCGAGGTTGATGTTCAGGTTCAGGTTCGGGCCCGGCTCGTGGAAACCGGCGGTATAGTACATCTTGGTGATTTCCTGGAAGCCCGCCTTCTCGTCGGCCCACGGCCCGATCCACTCGGTCCCGTCGATCGCGCCCGAGGCCAGCGCCTGGTACACTTCCGCGCCCGGCAGGTTCTGCACGCTCGCGCCCAGCTTGCCCAGCACCTGGCCGCCCTGGCCCGGCATCCGGAACCGCAGACCCTGGAAATCCTCGGGGCTGTTGATTTCCTTGCTGAACCAGCCACCCGACTGCGGGCCGGTGTTGCCGGCGGGGAAGGATTTCATGCCGAAGATGCCGTACAGCTCGTCGGCCATCTCGGCGCCACCGTCATGGTAGTACCAGTTGTTGAATTCCTGGAAGTTCATGCCGAACGGCACCTGGCTGAAGAACGACAGCGCCGGGTGCTGGCCCATGAAGTAATAGTCGACACCGTGATACAGGTCGGCCTGGCCCGACGACACCGCGTCGAACACCTCGAACGCGCCGACAAGCTCGCCCGCGGCCTTGAGATCGATGGTCAGCTGGCCGTCGCTCATCGCGGTGATGGCATCGGCACAGTACTGGGCGCTGTCATGCACCCCGGCAAGGCCCCGGCCCCACGTGGTGACCATGGTCAGCGTGCGGTTGCCCTGCGCATAGGCCGGCGCGGCCAGCGCCGACGCGGCGGCTGCGCCACCGCCGAGTGCGCAATTTTTCAAAAATGAACGACGATCCATGTGGTGTTTCCTCCCGATACAATTTGAGCGCCGCGGGCTCTTGGCGTCCCGCGCGCGGATCGTTTCAAGTGGCACGACCCTAGCGTGCGCGCGGTAACATGGGAATACCAAGTTCTGCGTAGAAACCCGCCCCGGCCCCGGATTTTGCGCTTAATAATCAGGCTTTGGTGCCCCGCGACGATATGAGTCTGTGCAACCGCAGCGATTCGCTATATCGATTCGCCATGCAGGCTTTACACAGCAGACTCCGTCTCAATTACGGGCAGAAACTGTTCCTCGTCGCCACCCTGCCGCTCGTCGTCGCGGCGGTCCTCATCTCGGTCATCGTCACGCTCGAATCCCGGCAGCTCGCCGAACGCGAGATCCGCAATCTCGAGGACCAGCTCATCGCCGCCAAGCGCGACGAGCTCAAGAACTACATGTCCATCGCCCGGACCGCCTTCGTCAACATCTACGGCCGCGCCGCGCCGGATGACGAGGCGGCGAAACTGGCCGTCACACAGATCCTCTCGGCCATGCTCTACGGGCAGGACGGTTACTTCTTCGTCTTCGACTATGACGGCACCAATCTCGTCGCCCCGCGCCGGACCGAGCTCATCACCCGCAACTGGGCCGGGCTCGAGGACGAGCATGGCACGCCCGTCACCGACGAGCTGATCCGCCTCGCCCGCACCGGCGGCGGATATCACAGCTTCGAATGGCCGAAACCCTCCACCGGCGAGACGGCGACGATGGTCACCTACGTGATCGGCCTGCAGGACTGGCGCTGGGCCGTCGGCACCGGGGTCTTCGTCGATGACGTGGTCTCCACCGTCAACGCCGCCCGCGCCGGGGTCGAGGCCCGCATCCAGCGCACCTTCCTCTGGATCGGCGCCATCACCCTCGCCGCCCTGCTGCTGGTCTTCGTCACCGGCCTCTTCATCAACATCCGCGAACGCCGCCTCGCCGACGCCAAGCTCAAGAAACTGACCCAGCGGGTCTTCGACGCCCAGGAGGAAGAACGCGGCCGCGTCGCGCGTGAGCTGCATGACGGGATCAGCCAGATCCTCGTCGGCGTCCGCTACGCGCTCGACACCACCCGCCGGCGGATGGCGGCGGGCGACACCCGCGCCGCCGAGAACCTCGACAAGGGCATCGCCTACCTCTCCGGCGCCATCCAGGAGGTGCGCCGCATCAGCCGCGACCTGCGCCCGGGCGTGCTCGACGATCTCGGCCTCGGGCCGGCGCTGAAGGCGCTGATCGAGGATTTCGGCCAGCGCACCGGCGTCGAGATCGAGTTCGACACCGTGGTCTTCCGCAACCGGCTCGACGGCGACGCCAAGATCGCCCTCTACCGCGTCGCGCAGGAGGCGCTGACCAATGTCGAGCGCCATTCCGGCGCGACCCGCGTCTCGATGGACCTGCGCGGCCACGCCCGCGGCGCCACCCTCAGGATCACCGACAACGGCCGCGGGCTCGATCAGTCGGGCCGCCCCGACAGCACCGGCAATGGCGGGCTCGGCCTGCGCAACATGCAGGAACGCATCGAACAGCTTGACGGCACGCTCAGAATATTGTCCAGCAAGTCCGGCACCGCGATCGAGGCCTCCGTCCCCCTCACCCACCTCCTGCCGCCGCAGGAACGCACCGACACCAGTACCAAGGCCAGTGCATGACCGACACGCCCACCCGCATCGTCATCGTCGACGATCATCCGATGGTCGCCGAAGGCATCCAGTCGATCCTCGAAAGCTACGACGACGTCGAGGTAATCGCCACGCTCTCGACCGGCCAGCAGATCATCGACAATGTCGAGATGCTGCAGCCCGACGTGATCCTGCTCGACCTCAACATGCCCGGCATCGGCGGGCTCTCGACCACCGAGATCATCCTCGAACGCCGCCCCGAGACGCGCATCCTGATCCTGTCGATGCATGACAGCCCGGAATACATTTCCTCCGCGCTCAGCCACGGCGCCGTGGGCTACGTGCTGAAGGACGTGCCCACCGAGGAAATCAAGCGCGCCATCGACGCGGTCATGGCCGGGCGCCGCTACCTCTGCACCGGCGCGCAGGGCTCCCTCGCCCCGCGCGAGGGGGGCGGGCGCGAACAGCTTACCAACCGCGAACAGACCATCCTGCTGCAACTGGCCCAGGGCCGGTCGAACCGCGAGGTCGCGCTCGATCTCGACATCTCGATCCGCACGGTCGAAACCCACCGCAAGAACATAAAAAGCAAGCTCGGCATCAGTTCGACCGCCGGCCTCACCCGCTATGCCATGGAACACGGCATGCTTCAGGGAACAGGCGTGTCGCTTTAGTGGGCGTGGCGGGGGGCCAGCCCCCGACGTCGAAATTCCCTTGGAATTTCAACGTCTCCCCCGGGATATTTCGGGCCAGAAGAAGCCCCGGCGTCGCGAAACACCGGGGCCGTCTTTTTCCCGGGCTCAGCCGACCAGCCCGCCATCCTCGCGCCGGACCACGATCACCGACGACCGCGGCAGCTTGCCCTCGCCATCGGGGAAGGGCGCATCCGGGTGCTGGATGCCCACGAACATCGCCGTCCGGTCCGCCGACCACGCAAGCCCCGTCACCTCCGACCCCTTGGGCCCCGTCAGGAACCGCGCGATCTCGCCCGTGACCGGGTCGCCCGCCAGCATCTGGTTGTTGCCCATGCCCGCGAACTCGCCCTCGTTGCTGTCGTCGCCGTCGGTCTGAATCCAGACCAGCCCGGCGCTGTCGAAGGCCATCCCGTCGGGCGAGTTGAACATGTTGCCGTTCGTCACGTTCTCCGAGCCGCCATAGACGTTCTGGTACACGTCCGGGTTGCCCGCCATCACGTAGAGATCCCAGTCGAACGCATCGGCGGCATGATCGTCCTCATGCGGCCGCCAGCGCACGATCTGGCCGTAATTGTTGGTCTCGCGCGGGTTGGGCCCGTTCACCGGCGTCTCGTCGCCGCCCGCATTGGGCTTGACGCCGCGGTTCTTGTTGTTGGTCAGGCAGCAATAGGCCTCCACGGCATGCGGGTTGGCCGCGATCCATTCCGGCCGGTCCATCGTCGTGGCACCGACGGCCGAGGCCGCCATCCGGGCAAAGATCAGCACTTCGGCCAGGCTTTCCATGCCGGTGCTCTCCGGCGTCAGCGCCAGCCACTCGCCGGTGCCGTCATCGTTGAACTTCGCGGCAAAAAGCGTGCCCTCGTCCAGCAGCCCCTCGGTCGACCCGCCCGGCGCATAGGCCGCGTCCGACACGAAGCGGTACATGAATTCGCCCCGCTCGTCGTCGCCCATGTAGACCACCACGCGCCCGTCGGGCGCCAGCACCACGGCGGCATTCTCGTGCTTGAAGCGGCCCAGCCCGGTATGCTTGACCGGCGTGCTCTCCGGATCGGCCGGGTCGATCTCGACCACCCAGCCGGCGCGATGCGGCTCGTTGGGGTTTTTCGCCGTGTCGAACCGGTCATCCCACTTGTGGTAATCATAGCCCCAGCCATCGGCCCCGATCCCGTAGCGCTCGTACCCGGCCTGTACCGCCTCCGGCACATCCCCCTCGGAGGTGGCACCGAAATACCCGTTGAAGTTCTCCTCGCAGGTCAGGTACGTCCCCCACGGCGTCTTGCCCGAGCCGCAATTGTTGAACGTGCCAAGGCTCTCGGCCCCGCTCGGGTCGGCCTCGGTCTTCAGCAGCTCATGCCCCGCCGCCGGCCCGGCAATCGTCATCGGCGTGAGATGCGTGATCCGCCGGTTATAGGGGCTGTCGACCACGACGCCCCAGCCGCCCTCGCCCTTCTCGATCTCGATCACCGCCACACCCTGCAGCTTCTGCAGCTTGCGCACGTCGTCGAGACCGGCCGGAACCCCCTCCTCGGCCTGCGGCAGGTTGATATCCTGGTTGGTGTATTCGAGGTTCACCGCGATCAGCTCGTGCCCGTCATGCACGAATGTCTCCATCCCGTCGGTGTTCTCGCCGAACACCCGGTCGGCGCTCTCGGCATCGCCGCCGGTCGCGTGATCGAACGCCGGCGCGTCTGAAAACAGCGGATCGCCCCAGCGCACCAGCACGTCCCAGCTGTAGCCCTCGGGCACATGCACCGTGGCATCGGTCTGCGCCCCGATCGGCGTGAAGGCAAAGCGCGAGACCTCCATCGCCTCGGCGGCCGAACCGAACAGCTGCGCCGTGCCCATCGCCGCGGCACCCGAGCCGAAGGCCATCACCCCGCCAAGGAAGCCGCGCCGCGACAGCGCGCGCTCGACCACCTCGTCGAACTCGCACCCCTCGGGGCGCGGATCGTTCAGCTCGTCCCAATCGTCGGCGGATATCCGGTTTCCCTGCGCGTCTTTCATGGCTGGCATCTCCCTTGCTTACAAGACTGTCGCCCCTGCATTGGGTGATTCCTGTAAAATCCATGTGTCCCTTTCCGCAAAAACCGCCCCTGACCGGCAAAATACCCGCCTTGCGCGGATCGGCGCCGCCTCAGGTACAGCGCACCCCCGCCTCCACCAGCTCGAACGCCACGATCTCGAACTCATAGAGCGCGCTGTTATCCGCCCGCATCGCCCGCGCGATCAGCCGGCCCTCGGCGTCATGATAGACCGCATGCGCCGTGTGCAGCGCCCGGTAACAATGGTCGCCGCTGGGATAATAATACTTGATCATGCCGCTTTCCTCCGCTTCAGGCCATCTCGCCCCCTCTCCTACCCCCACGGCCTGACAAGCATTGTCGGCAACCCCCGCTCCCGCGCAACATCCGGAAAGCAAACCTGCCGGCCTGCGACATTTTTTTCACCAAACGCCGATGTCACCGGTTGACGGGTCCCGTCCCCCGCCATAATGTCCCGCGCACGCAGACAGGAGCTTCCGATGATCGGTTCGATCGTAATTCTGGTAGGTAAATGGCGCATGGGCCGGTAACGGACACCATAACGGTACCCCATGCGCCCCCGAAAATCGGGGGCTTTTTTATGCGCAGCGACAGACACGTCATAAACGGAGCAAATCAAGATGACACGTCACATGACCGGAGCGAAAATGGTGGTTCAGGCCCTCAAGGATCAGGGTGTGGACGTCGTATTCGGATACCCCGGCGGGGCCGTGCTACCGATTTATGACGAGGTCTTTCAGCAGAATGACATTCGCCACGTCCTCGTCCGCCACGAACAGGGCGCGGTGCACGCGGCCGAAGGCTATGCCCGCTCGACCGGCAAGCCCGGCGTCTGCCTCGTCACCTCGGGCCCCGGCGCCACCAATGCGGTCACCGGCATCACCGACGCGCTGATGGATTCGATCCCGCTCATCGTCCTTTCCGGGCAGGTGCCCACCTTCATGATCGGCAACGACGCCTTTCAGGAGGCCGACACCGTCGGCATCACCCGCCCCTGCACCAAGCACAACTGGCTGGTGAGCGACACCAAGGACCTCTCCAACGTCCTGCACCAGGCCTTCCACGTCGCCACCTCCGGCCGGCCCGGCCCGGTTCTGGTCGACATCCCCAAGGACGTGCAGTTCGCCAGCGCCGAATACACGCCTCCGCAGAAGGCCAAGACCTCGCATTACCAGCCGCAGGTCAAGGGCGACATGGAAGCGATCACCGAACTGGTCGAGGCGCTCGAACAGGCCGAACGCCCGGTCTTCTACACCGGCGGCGGCGTGATCAACTCGGGCCCCGCCGCCAGCCAGCTCCTGCGCGAGCTGGTCGACGCCACGGGCGTGCCGATCACCTCGACGCTCATGGGGCTCGGCGCCTACCCGGCCAAGGGCGACAACTGGCTCGGGATGCTCGGAATGCACGGTCTCTACGAGGCCAACATGGCGATGCATGACTGCGACCTGCTGATCAACGTGTGCGCCCGGTTCGACGACCGGATCACCGGCCGCGTCGACGCCTTCAGCCCCAATTCCAAGCGGGTGCATATCGACATCGACCCCTCCTCGATCAACAAGGTCATCAAGACCGACATCCCCATCGTCGGCGACATCGCCCACGTGCTGGAAGACGTGCTGAAGATCTGGAAATCGCGCGGCCGCAAGACCAACAGCGAGGGGATCGCGAAATGGTGGAAGAAGATCAACAACTGGAAGAAGGTCAACTGCCTCGCCTTCACACAGGCTGGCCCGACCATCAAGCCGCAATACGCCCTCCAGCGTCTTGAAGAGCTGACCAAGGATCACGACCGCTATATCTGCACCGAGGTCGGCCAGCACCAGATGTGGGCGGCGCAGTACCTTGGCTTCAATGATCCCAACCGCTGGATGACCTCCGGGGGCCTGGGCACCATGGGCTATGGCTTCCCGGCCTCCATCGGCGTGCAGATGGCGCACCCCGACGCGCTGGTGATCAACGTCGCGGGCGAGGCGTCGTGGCTGATGAACATGCAGGAGATGGGTACCGCGGTGCAGTTCCGCCTGCCGGTCAAGCAGTTCATCATGAACAACGAACGCCTCGGCATGGTCCGCCAGTGGCAGGAGCTTCTGCACGGCGAGCGCTATTCGCATTCCTGGTCCGAGGCCCTGCCCGATTTCGTGAAACTCGCCGAGGCCTTCGGCGCCAAGGGCATCCAGTGCAAGGACCCGACCGAGCTCGACGACGCGATCATGGAGATGCTCGAGCATGACGGGCCGGTGATCTTCGACTGCCTGGTCGAGAAGCACGAGAACTGCTTCCCCATGATCCCGTCGGGCGAGCCGCACAACAAGATGCTGCTGGGCGAGAACGCCTCCACCAAGGACGCGATCAGCACCTCCGGCGCGGTTCTGGTCTGATGACCTTCTCTCACCCACCCTGCCGTAGGGTGGGTGAAACCCACCACGCCCCCCGCCCCGCAGGGTGGGTGAAACACACCCCCTCTCGCCTTCGCGCCCCGCAAGGACCCGCCGCATGACGCCCCACGCCGCCGCAGACGCCCGTCTCGCGATCTTCGACAGCCGCCGCGGTTGGCAGCTCGGCCTCCTCGGCGCGCTCGTGACGGTGATGCTGGGGGCGATCTTCATCATCGGCGGCATCGTCGAGGTCAACAATACCGACCTGATCTCGGTCTCGGTCGATTTCTACGTCTTCTGGGCCGCCGCCAAGCTCGCCCTTCAGGGCCTGCCCCTCGACGCCTTCGACGTCACCCGCATCGCCGAGATGGCCGCCGTCACCCATGACGACTGGATGCCCTGGGCCTACCCGCCCGGCTTCCTGCTGCTGGTGATGCCACTGGGCCTCCTGCCCTTCGCGCCCGCCTGGGCGGTGTTCATGGCCCTCTCCTGCGCCGCCCTCCTTCTGGCCACCCGCCCCTTCACCGCCGGGCGCACGCAGGTCCTCCTTGGCACCGCGCTGGCGCCGGCCATCCTGCCCTGCCTGCTGGTGGGCCAGACCACCATCCTCTGGCTCGCCGGGCTGATGGCGGCGCTGGCCGCGCTGCGCGCCGAAAGACCGATCCTCGCCGGCGTCTTCATCGGCCTCCTGACTCTGAAGCCCCAGCTCGGCCTGCTCATCCCCTTCGCCCTCATCGCCGCCGGCCAGTGGCGCGCGATTGCCTCGGCCGCCGTGACCACCCTCCTCCTCGCCGCCGTTCCCACCGCGCTCTTCGGCACCGCATACTGGCCCGAGATGCTCGCCATGATGCGCGAGCACGGCGACACCGTCCGCAACGCCATCGCCGATCTCAACCTGATGATCAGCGCCTACGCCACCCTCACCTTCCTCGGCCTCGCCGAAGCCACCGCGCTGGCCGCCCAATGGGCCCTCACCGCCCTCTGCGCCGCCGCCGTCTTCCTGACCTGGCGCGCGCCCTCCACCTCCTTCGACCTGCGCGCAGCCACTTTGCTCTGCGCCATCCCGCTCGCCTCGCCCTACCTGTGGCACTACGAATCCGCGCTCCTCGCCCCCGCCGCCCTCTTCCTCACCCGCGCCGGCATCGTCATGCCCGGGCGCCCGCTGACCGTGTTCCTCGGCCTCGCCATGTGGCTCAGCCTTGGCCCCTCGGCCCTCGTCCTGCTCAAGTCCGGCGCGGCCGATGTCTTCCGCCCGGTCTTCCTGCCCCTCGCCCTCGCCGCGCTTCTCACCTGCCTGTGGCACGCCCTGCTCAGGCCCCGCCCTGCGGCCGCCCCGGCCACCCCCGAAGAAACCCACTGAAGGAAAGACCCAATGTCAGCGCTCAAGATCAAGAAAGGCTCGACCAAGCATTCCGCCTACAACCTGCGCCCGACCTTCTCCGACAAGGCCGAGACGCACACGCTGGCGGTGATCGTCGACAACGAACCCGGCGTGCTGGCCCGGGTGATCGGCCTCTTCTCGGGCCGCGGCTACAACATCGACAGCCTCACCGTGGCCGAGGTCGACCATACCGGCCACATGTCGCGCATCACCATCGTCACCACCGGCACGCCGCAGGTGATCGAACAGATCAAGGCACAGCTGGGCCGCATCGTCGTCGTCCACGACGTCCACGACCTCACGGTCGAGGGGCATTCCGTCGAACGCGAACTGGCGCTGCTGAAAGTGGCGGGAGAGGGGGAAAAACGGGTCGAGGCGCTGCGCCTTGCCGACATCTTCCGCGCCAACGCGGTCGACAGCACGCTCAACAGCTTCGTCTTCGAGATCACCGGAACGCCGCAGAAGATCGACGCCTTCGCCGATCTCATGCGGCCCCTCGGCCTGACCGAGATCGCCCGGACAGGCATCGCCGCGCTCTCGCGCGGCGCCTGATCAGCGGTAGGAAGGCTCCGCCGCGCGGTGTGCCCCGGGCGTGCCGCGCGGATGCAGCACCACAACGTTCTGCCGGCCCGAACCCGTCTTCGGCGGGGCGATCTTGTTGCGGCGCAGGTTCGCCTTGGCCATCTTCAGATCCCCCGGCAGACTGGCGAACTCGTGCTTCGACACGATGCTCGGGTCGACCGCAAGGCGCATGTCATCCACCTCGCGCAGGTCGAACTCGACCAGGTCGCCGGGCACGAAACAGCTCGCCTCCGACAGGTTTTCCTCGTCCTTGTAAAAGGCCAGGTTGCGGTGATCCTCGCACCAGATGACCGCCCGGTTATGCTTTTTATCACTCCAAAGAACTACGCCGTACATGGTGACCCCAATCTTCTTGCTCACCTCTGATTTTGAAAGAGTTTGAATAAAAGTGAATGGGGTGATTGACCCTGCACCGCCGGCAATTTGTGACAAGCCGGGGCAAAGCTGACGCCAAGTCGCGTCACGGTTGACCCTGATTAGCGTCGATTCTTGTGGAAACGCCCGGGAATCTCCGATAGCGTGATGATATCCCCACCTTTGCAACTATAAAGCATGTCCTTCCTTGACACAACAACGCACAGCCGACTCGCGGAAGCGCGACAGCGACCCGGCAGCGCTCCGAGAAGTCTTCGGCGATAACCTGCGCCGCCTCTGCGCGCGCTACCCCTCCGTGTCCGAACTTTGCCGCGAGCTTGGCATCAACCGCACCCAGTTCAACCGCTACATGTCCGGCGAAAGCTTTCCCCGCCCCGACGTGCTGCACCGCATCTGCGCCTTCTTCGGCACCGATGCCCGCATCCTGCTGGAACCGGTCGATGCCCTCGCCCCGGCGCCGAACGACCTCCTCAACCACCCCTTCCTCGCCGACTTCTTCGGCAAGCCCACGGTCGATGTCTCCACCGATGTCTTCCCCAGCGGCTTCTACCGCTTTGCCCGCAAGAGCTTCGTCGACGCCTCGCGCTTCGTGCTGGGGCTGGTGCTGATCAAGCGCGGCGACGGCTACACCTTCCTGCGCGGGTTCGAGCCGCGCCAGGGCGTGCGCGAACAGGGCCTCTCGACCGATCCGCACACCCGCGAATACCGCGGCATCGTCATGCGCCAGGAAGAGGGGATCATGGCCGTGGTCACCCACCGCGCCTCGCTCTCCTGCTCGTTCAACTTCCTGACACCGGAAACCTCGTTCCAGTCGAACCTGTGGGAGGGCTACGCCTCCCGCACCGTGCGCGAGAAGGTGTCGGGCAACCGCGCCACCCGGATGGTCTACGAACACTTGGGCAATTCCACCACCCGCATCCTGCAGGCCGCCCGCGAAACCGGGGTCGTGCCGATCGACAAGGTGCCGCGCTTCTACCGCCACCTGCTGCGCCCGGACGAGGATTTCCGCTAACCCGCGCCGCCCCGCAATTTGTCGCCCTGAGATAATCCGCGTCGCTGCCGGTCGGCCGCGGCGGGCCTTTTCATGCGTAGCTCTTTCCAGCCAACGCATGGAGACCCGCGATGTCCGCCACCCTGACCGATCTCAGCCACGTCCGCCAGCCCGTCGAAAAGGCGCACGGCCTGCCCAACGCGCATTACATCGACCCGGCCGTCTTTGCCGAGGAACGCCAGGCCCTGCTCTTCTCGCAATGGGCGGGCCTCGCGGTGGCCGCCGACGTGCCCGAACCGGGCGACGCCGTGCCGATGGACTTCCTCGGCATGCCCCTCCTGCTCATCCGCGACAAGGAAGGGGACGTGCGCGTCTTCCAGAACATCTGCCGCCACCGCGGCATGATCCTGGTCGAGGAGCCCCGCAAGATCGAGGGCGCGATCCGCTGCCCCTACCATTCCTGGTGCTACTCGACCAAGGGCAAGCTGGTCTCGACCCCCCATGTGGGCGGCCCCGGGCACAACACGCACGAGACCATCAAGCGCGACGATCTCGGCCTGATCGAGGTCCGCTCCCATATCTGGCGCGACGTGGTCTGGATCAACGTCTCCGGCGACGCCCCCGCCTTCGAAGAGGCCATGCGCGACATCATCGCCCGCTGGTCCGAGTTCGACCTGCCCCTCTACCACGGCGGCCATGACAGCCGGATCACGCTGGAGGTAAAGACCAACTGGAAACTCGCGGTCGAGAATTACTGCGAAAGCTACCACCTGCCCTGGGTCCATCCCGGCCTCAACAGCTATTCCAAGCTGGAAGACCACTATCACATCGAGAAACCCGGCGAATTCTCCGGCCAGGGCACCATGGTCTATCGCCAGCTCACCAACGAGAACGGCGAGACCTTCCCCGATTTCGCCGATGTCGGTTCGAAATGGAACGAACAGGCGGAATACATCGCCGTCTACCCCAACGTCCTGCTCGGCGTCCACCGCGACCACGCCTTCGCCATCATCCTCGAGCCCCGCGGCCACGACCGCACGGTCGAGCATATCCACCTCTACTATTCCGTCCCCGACAGCGACGAGGGTCTGCGCATGCGCAATACCCAGCTCTGGAAGACCGTGTTCGAGGAAGATATCTTCGTGGTCGAGGGCATGCAGAAAGGCCGCCACGCCAGCAGCTTCGACGGCGGCCGCTTCTCGCCGGTGATGGACAGCCCGACCCACTGCTTCCACGACTGGGTGGCCGCCAAGGTCGAGGCGCATCGCGGCCAGGCCCGCGCCGCCGAATGACCGCCCTGCCGGATCAGGGCATCGGCATGGTCGATACGCTCGACGCGCAGCTCCTCGCCGCGCATGACGGCGACGACCGCTTCGCCCTGATCCGGCTCTACACCCAGGCCGCCGACATCACCAACGATGTCAACGCGGCCTGCTTCTTCCTCACCTACGCCTATATCTTCGCGCTGGAGGCAGGCGCCGCCGAGGCCGCCACCCTCCACGCCCGCCTCAAGGCCCACGGGCGGGAAGAGTGAGCGCTCACCCTCCCCGGCGAGGCAGCCTGCAAAGGCTGACGAGCACGCCCCCCTCACTCCGCCAGGAACGCCTGCCAGTTCGCCCGCGCATGCACCACCCGCACCACGTCCAGCACGGCCTCATCGCTCTGGAAGATGACGAGATGAGCGCGATAGGGATGCACCCGCACCGGCGGCACGAATTCCTCCCTTAGCCTTGCCGTCTCCGGAAACTCCGCCAACAGCCGCAACGTCCGCTCCAACCCGGTCAGGTAGGCCACCGCCTGCCCCTCCGACCACGTCTCGACCGTGTATCGCCAGATATCGTCCAGATCGGCCTCGGCCCTCGGGCGCCACAATACCTGCCGGCTCACCCGCCCTGCCCGCGCGTCTTTCTCTCGATGAATTCGGCCATGTCGACCGCCCTCGGCTCTCCGCTCCGAAGCCCCTCGTCGATCAGCCCCTGCATCTCGCCGATCGCCCGCTGCCGCTCCAGGTCCTTGCGGATCAGGTCGCGCACGTAATCGCTGACATTGCTGTATTGCCCGCCCCTGGCGCGCGCCTCGACCGAGGATTTCATGTGATCGGGAAGCGATATGTTCATCGTGGCCATGTCTGATATCTTGTCCCCTTGGCAATCTTTGTCAACCCACCTCCCCCATCCCTGCAAAACCGTCCTGCGCAAATCCACCTTGCATTTCCCCCTTCCCCTCCGTTAATTAAACACACGTTCAATTAGACGAACGCCAGGAGGAGGAGGCACCCAAATGGATTTCGCCCTCACAGAGGAACAGTCGGCCATCTTCGACATGGCCCACGCTTTCGGGCAGGAACAGATCGCCCCCCACGCCCGCGACTGGGAAAAGGAAGGCACCATCCCGAAAGAGCTCTGGCCCCGGGTGGGCGAGCTGGGCTTCGGCGGCCTCTACGTCTCGGAAGAAGCGGGCGGCGCCGGCCTCTCCCGCCTCGATGCCACCCTCGTCTTCGAAGCCCTCAGCATGGCCTGCCCCTCCGTCGCGGCCTTCCTGTCGATCCACAACATGTGCGCCAAGATGATCGACAAGTTCGCCTCCGACGACATGAAGGCGCGCGTCCTGCCCAAGGTCATCTCGCTCGAAACCGTCCTCTCCTACTGCCTCACCGAGCCCGGCTCCGGCTCCGACGCGGCGGCGCTCAAGACCCGCGCCGAGAAATCCAACGAGGGCTACACCCTCAACGGCACCAAGGCGTTCATCTCCGGCGGCGGCTATTCCGACGCCTATGTCGTCATGGTCCGCACCGGCGACAACAGCCCCAAGGGCATCTCGACCGTCTATGTCGAGGATGGCACGCCCGGCCTCTCCTTCGGCGGGCTCGAGGACAAGATGGGCTGGCGCTCGCAACCCACCCGCCAGGTCCAGTTCGACGACTGCAAGAT
Source organism: Roseovarius sp. (assembly GCF_040223625.1). GTDB lineage: Bacteria > Pseudomonadota > Alphaproteobacteria > Rhodobacterales > Rhodobacteraceae > Roseovarius. Next base: position 90,410 of record NZ_JAVKFX010000071.1, read on the forward strand.
CCCCGCCGAGAACCTCGTCGGCGAGGAAGGCCGCGGCTTCTCCTACGCCATGGCCGGCCTCGACGGCGGCCGCCTCAACATCTCGGCCTGCTCGCTCGGCGCGGCCCAGACCGCCATGAACCTCACCCGCGACTACATGGCCGAGCGCAAGGCCTTCGGCCAGTCCATCGACCAGTTCCAGGCCCTCCAGTTCCGCCTCGCGGAAATGGAAATCGAGCTTCAGGCCGCCCGCACCTTCCTGCGGCAAGCGGCGTGGAAACTCGACACCGAGGCGCCCGACGCCACCAAGTTCTGCGCCATGGCCAAGAAACTCGTGACCGAAGCGGGTTCCAAGATCTGCAACGACTGCCTGCAGCTCCATGGCGGCTACGGCTACCTCGCCGATTACGGCATCGAAAAACTCGTGCGTGACCTGCGCGTTCATGAAATCCTCGAAGGGACCAACGAAATCATGCGCCTGATCGTGGCGCGGCACATGCTGGCGGAGAAATGACAGACATATCGATCCGGAAAGACGGCAAGGCGGGCCGCATCACCCTCACCCGCCCCAAGGCGCTCAACGCCATGACCTACGAGATGTGCATCGCCATCGAGGACGCGGTCGATGCCTGGGCCGATGACGACACGGTCGAACTGATCATCATCGACGCCGAAGGGGACAAGGCGTTCTGCGCCGGCGGCGACATCGCCGCGCTCTACGAGACCGGCACCAAGGGCGACTATGAATACGCCCGCCGCTTCTGGCGCGACGAGTACCGCCTCAACGCCAAGATCTCCGAATATCCCAAACCCTACGTCGCGTTCATGCAGGGCTTCGTCATGGGCGGCGGCGTCGGCATCTCCTGCCACGGCCACCCCCGCATCGTCTGCGAGTCGAGCCAGATCGCCATGCCCGAATGCGGCATCGGCCTGGTGCCCGACGTGGGCGGCACTTACCTGCTGGCCAAGGCGCCGGGGCGGCTGGGCGAATATCTCGGCACCACCGGCACCCGGATGAACGCGGGCGACGCCATCCACGCGGGCTTCGCCGACCATTTCATCCCCCAGGAAAAATGGGCCGACCTAATCGCGAAGCTCTCCGAAACCGGCGACCTCTCCCTGATCGAACAAGCCAGCGCCACCCCGCCCGAAGGCACGGTCAGCGCGCAGGCCGCCGAGATCGACACCCATTTCAGCGGCGACACCCTCGGCGACATCGTCGCCTCCCTCAAATCCTCCGACAGCGAATTCGCCGCCGCCACGCTCAAGGCCCTCTCCCGCGGCTCGCCGCTCTCGATGGCCTGCACCATCGAGATGCTGCACCGTCTCGAAGGGCCCGGCACCGATATCCGGCAGGCGCTCGACCTCGAATACCGCTTCACCCATCGCGCCATGGAACAGGGCGATTTCCTCGAAGGCATCCGCGCCGCGGTGATCGACAAGGACCGCTCGCCCAAATGGCAGCACGATCTCGACGCCCCGCCCCAACAGGCGGCCGACGCGATGCTGACGCCCCTCGGGGCCGACGCCCTGACATTCGAAAAGGAAGGATAACGCCATGAAGATCGGATTCATCGGACTTGGAAACATGGGCGGGCCGATGGCCGCCAACCTCGCCAAGGCCGGCCATGACGTGACCGGCTTCGACACCGCCGAGGTCAGCATCGAGGGCGTCACCACCGTCGCCTCCGCGGCCGAGGCCGCCAAGGGGGCCGACGTGGTCATCACCATGCTGCCCAACGGCAAGATCCTTCGCGCCGTCGCCGAGGAAATCCACCCGGCGATGGACAAGGGCGCCGTGCATCTCGACTGCTCGACCGTCGATGTCGACAGCGCCCGCGCCGTGGCCGAGGCCGCGCAGGCCGCCGGCCTCTCCGCGCTCGACGCGCCGGTCTCCGGCGGCATTGCCGGCGCCGCCGGCGGCACGCTCACCTTCATGGTCGGCGGCGACGAGGCGGGCTTTGCCACCGCGAAAGAGCTCTTCGACATCATGGGCCAGAAGGCCGTCCATTGCGGCCCCTCCGGCAATGGCCAGGCCGCCAAGATCTGCAACAACATGATCCTCGGCGCCACCATGATCGTGACGTGCGAGGCCTTCGCGCTCGCCGACAAGCTGGGCCTCGACCGGCAGGCGATGTTCGACGTGGTCTCCACCTCCTCGGGCTACTCGTGGTCGATGAACGCCTACTGCCCCGCCCCCGGCGTCGGCCCGAAATCGCCCTCCGACAACGACTACAAGCCGGGCTTCGCCGCCGACCTGATGCTCAAGGACCTGCGCCTCGCCATGCAGGCGGCCGAGACCGCCGATGCCGACACCACGCTCGGCAAGGCGGCGATGAAGCTCTACGAGCAGTTCGTCGAGAATGAGGACGGCGCCGGCAAGGACTTCTCCGCCATGCTTCCCCGCCTCGAAAAGCGCGGCCACAGCTAGGCAGCAATCGGCGCGCCGGCCCGGCCTGCCCGCGGCGGGCCGGCACCTTGCTATCAGGCCAGAATATTGCCTGCCGGTCGTGACCCGGGTGGCGGACACCGCCACCCGCACCGACGAAATACCGACAAAATACCGACGTTGTACCGACGTTGAAATCCGGCCCTATTCGGCCGCCACCTTCCGTGCCGCCAGCATCTCCTTCAGGTAGCGTCCGGTATGGCTCCGCGGCTCCTCGGCCACATCTTCGGGCGTGCCCACGGCCACGATCTCACCGCCGCCATCGCCGCCCTCCGGGCCGATATCGATCAGCCAGTCTGCGGTCTTGATCACGTCGAGATTATGCTCGATCACCACAACCGTATTGCCGGTTTCCACAAGCTGATGAAGGACTTCCAGCAGTTTCTTCACGTCCTCGAAATGCAGCCCCGTGGTCGGCTCGTCGAGGATGTACAGCGTCCGACCCGTCGAACGTTTCGACAATTCCTTCGACAGCTTCACCCTCTGCGCCTCGCCGCCCGACAGCGTCGTCGCCTGCTGCCCGACCTTGATATAGCCCAGGCCGACGCGCGCCAACGCATCCATCTTCTCCCGGATCGACGGCACCGCCTTGAAGAACTCCTGCGCATCCTCCACGGTCATCTCAAGAACGTCGGCTATGCTCTTGCCTTTCCACGTGATTTCCAGCGTCTCACGATTGTACCGCGCGCCATTGCAGGTCTCGCAGGTGACATAGACATCGGGCAGAAAGTGCATTTCGATCTTGATCAGCCCGTCCCCCTGACAGGCCTCACACCGCCCGCCTTTCACGTTGAACGAGAACCTTCCCGGCTTGTACCCCCGCGCCTTCGCCTCCGGCAGCCCGGCGAACCAGTCGCGGATCGGCGTGAAAGCCCCGGTGTAAGTGGCCGGATTCGAACGCGGAGTCCGCCCGATGGGCCGCTGGTCGATGTCGATCACCTTGTCCAGATGCTCCAGCCCCTTGATCGTCTCGCACGGCGCCGGCGTCTGCCTTGCCCCGTTGAGCCGCATCGACGCGGTCTTGAACAGCGTCTCGATCGTCAGGGTCGACTTGCCACCCCCCGAAACGCCTGTCACGCAGACGAACCGGCCCAGCGGAAACTCCGCATCGACGGCTTTAAGGTTGTTGCCTTCCGCCTTGATAACCTTGACAGATTTCCCATTCCCCTTGCGCCTTTCCGCCGGGATGGAAATCTCCCGCTGGCCCGACAGGTACTGCCCGGTAACGGAGTTCGGGTCGGCCGCGATCTGTTCTGGCGTGCCGTGGCTGACCACCTGCCCGCCATGCACCCCGGCCCCCGGACCAATGTCGAATACATAATCCGCCGTCCGGATCGCCTCCTCGTCATGCTCCACCACGATCACGGTATTGCCCTGGTCCCGCAGGTTCTGCAGTGTCTGCAACAGCCGCCCGTTGTCCCTTTGGTGCAACCCGATCGACGGCTCGTCCAGCACGTAAAGCACCCCGGTCAGCCCCGACCCGATCTGGCTCGCCAGCCTGATCCTCTGGCTCTCACCGCCCGAAAGCGTGCCGGCACTGCGCGACAGCGTCAGGTAGTCGAGCCCGACATTGTTAAGGAATCCAAGACGTTCGCGGATTTCCTTCAGGATCGCCCGCGCAATCTCGTTCTTCTGCGCGGTCAGGCTGTCCGGCACCGTCTCGCACCAAGCGTAAGCCTCGCGGATCGACATCTCGACCACCTGCCCCACGTGCAGCCCGGCGATCTTCACCGCCAGCGCCTCGTCCCGCAGGCGATAGCCACCACAGGCGCCGCATGGCCGGTTGTTCTGATACCGCTCGAATTCCTCGCGGATCCAGGCGCTGTCCGTCTCACGATACCGGCGTTCCATGTTGGGGATCACCCCCTCGAAGACCCGGCTCACCTGGTAGACGCGCCCGCCCTCGTCATAGCGGAACTGGATCTCCTCGTCGCCCGAACCATACAGGAACACCTGCTGCACATGGGGGTCCAGGTCCTTCCACCGCGCCTTCCGGTCGAACTCGTAATGCCGCGCGATAGCCTCGATCGTCTGAAGGAAATAAGGGCTTTTCCCCTTCCGCCACGGCGCCAGGGCGCCATCGGCAATGCGCAACTGCTCGTCCGGCACCACCAGCCGCTCGTCAAAGAACAGCTCGGCGCCGAGCCCGCCGCATTCCGGGCAGGCCCCGAAAGGAGCGTTGAACGAAAACAGCCGCGGTTCGATCTCGGGAATGGTGAACCCGCTGACCGGACAGGCGAAGTTCTCGGAGAAGGTGAACCGCTCCGGCTCCCCCTCCTTCGGCGCGGTTTCGAGAACGGCAATCCCGTCGGCCAGGTCCAGGGCGGTGCGGAAACTGTCGGCCAGCCGCGTGCCGATCCCCTCCTTCACCACCAGCCGGTCGACCACCACGTCGATATCGTGCCGGAACTTCTTGTCGAGCTTGGGCGGATCGTCGAGCTCGTGAAACTCGCCGTCGACCTTGACCCGCTGTAACCCCTGCTTGCGTAACTCGAGGAATTCCTTGCGATATTCCCCTTTCCGGTCGCGCACGATGGGCGCCAGAAGATAGGCGCGCGTGCCCTCTTCCATGCCCAGCACGCGATCGACCATATCCTGCACCTGCTGCGCCTCGATGGGCAGGCCCGTCGCGGGCGAATAGGGTGTACCCACACGCGCGAAAAGCAGACGCAGGTAATCGTAGATCTCCGTGACCGTGCCGACGGTCGAGCGCGGGTTCTTGCTGGTCGTCTTCTGCTCGATGGAGATCGCCGGGGAAAGACCGCTGATATGGTCCACATCCGGCTTTTCCATCATGTCGAGGAACTGCCTCGCATAGGCCGACAGGCTTTCGACATAGCGCCGCTGCCCCTCGGCATAGATCGTGTCGAAGGCCAGCGACGACTTGCCCGAGCCGGACAGGCCGGTGATCACCACCAGCTCGTTACGCGGAATATCCACGTCGATATTGCGCAGGTTATGCTCCCGCGCGCCGCGCACTTCGATATGCTTGAGCTCGGCCATCCGGTCCCCCGTTCACACTGGTTAAGAGATAGTGGAGCAGGGTCGATCTTCCAAGCCCAAACTGCGAACATATAGAGAACGCCTGACAACCTCTGTCAGGACGGCGATTCTTTTCCCGCCATGCTCGAAAACCTGCCGATCTGTGGCCTGCTTCCCGGCGTTTCAGATATGGATCACCCTGTCATAGGCATCCAGCACCGTCTCGTGCATCATCTCGCTGAGCGTCGGATGCGGGAAGACGGCGTGCATCAGGTCTTCTTCGGTCGTCTCGAGCTGCCGGCCGACCACGTAGCCCTGGATCAGCTCGGTCACCTCCGCGCCGACCATGTGGGCGCCCAGCAATTCGCCGGTCTTCTCGTCGAAGACGGTTTTCATCATGCCTTCCGCCTCACCCAGGGCGATGGCCTTGCCGTTGCCGATGAAGGGGAAGCGGCCGACCTTGATCTTGTAGCCCTTCTCCTGGGCCTGCGCCTCGGTCATGCCGACGCTGGCGATCTGCGGATGGCAATAGGTGCAGCCGGCGATGCTGTCAGGGCGCACGGGATGCGGGTGCCCGCCGGCAATGAGTTCGGCCACCATGACGCCCTCGTGCGACGCCTTGTGCGCCAGCCACGGGGCGCCGGCCACGTCACCGATGGCATAGAGCCCATCCACCCCGGTACGGCAATACTCATCGACAAGCACGTGGGTGCGGTCGACCTTGACGCCCAGCTCTTCCAGCCCCAGCCCCTCGACGTTCCCGACGATGCCGACGGCCGAGATCACGGTGTCGAATTCGAGTTTCTCGGTCTTGCCGCCGGTCTCGATATGGGCGGTCACCTTGCCCTTGGCGCGGTCCAGCTTCTTGACCGTCGCCTTCTCCATGATCTTCATCTTCTGCTTCTGGAACGCCTTCTTGGCGAAGGCGGAAATCTCGGCATCCTCGACCGGCAGGATGCGGTCCATCACCTCGACCACGGTCGTGTCGGCCCCCAGCGTGTTGTAGAAGCTGGCAAATTCGATCCCTATGGCGCCCGATCCGATGACCAAAAGCTTCTTCGGCATCCGCGGCGGCACCAGCGCGTGCTTGTAGGTCCAGACGAGATCGCCATCGGCCTCGAGCCCCGGCAATTCGCGCGCCCGGGCGCCGGTGGCCAGCACGATCGCCTTCGACTCAAGCTCCTCGGTGCCCTTGTCGGTCTTGACCGACACCTTGCCCTTGGCCGGAAGCGTCGCCTCGCCCATCACGGTGGTGATCTTGTTCTTCTTCATCAGGTGGCCCACGCCCGAGGCGAGTTGCTTGGCCACCCCGCGAGAGCGTTTCACCACGGCGTCGAGATCGTAATCGATCCCGTCGGCCTTCAACCCGAACTCCTTGGCGCGGTGCATCAGGTGGAACACTTCCGAACTGCGCAGCATCGCCTTGGTGGGAATGCAGCCCCAGTTGAGACAGATGCCGCCCATGTGCTCGCGCTCGACGATGGCGACGTTCAGGCCAAGCTGCGCCCCGCGAATGGCGGCCACATAGCCCCCCGGGCCCGCGCCGATAACGATCATGTCAAAGGATTTTGCCGCCATTTCCATCTCCGTCTGGGTGTGTCCCGGGATTTAGTTTGATATTAAACTATCTGCCGCCCCCATTCAACGCGCCAAACGCACCCCGCAGCGCAATGTCACGGGGGCGCCTGTAAAAGCTTCACGGAACAGGTTATTTTGCCGCCCCCTTTCAGGCGGCATCGGCTTTCTGCAGCGCCTGAAGCGTCGAGCCGTAGCCGCCCTGCTCGACATAATCGAGCTCCGGTTCGGTGGAATTGCGGCTCAGCGCGTCGTTGCGGTAGGGGAAACGGCCGAACATGCGGATCACCTCGCGATGCGCACGGGCATGCAGCAGCGTGTCCGCGCCCCCCTTCGGCATGCGCTCCATCACCAGCCGGATACAGCGTTCCTGGTCGCAGAGGTTCTCGGAATGCATCAGGGGGAGGTAGAAGAACTGCCGCGCGGGTTCGTCGATGCGCAGGTCCCATTTCCGGTGGATCGCCGCCTTGGCGGCGGCCACGGCGTGCTTGTCGGTGGAAAAAGCCTGCGCCTCGCCCCGGAACATGTTGCGCGAGAACTGGTCCATGACGATGATATAGGCCAGCGTGCCACTCGGGTAGGTCAGCCAGAGGCCGTAGGTGCCCTCTCTCGCCCGATCCCATGTATCCCGGAACCTGTCGCTAATCTTGGCGTCAAGCTCGTCCGACGCCTCGTACCAACCCTGAGGTCCGACCTCATCGAGCCAGAACTGCAGGACCTCCTCAGGGGTCGTCATTGGTGCCTCCTCATTTTCCCACACCCGATATAGGAACGATTATTCCCATATCCTCTTTCATGGACAGTAAAAAATTGTAACATCGGCAACAGTCCGTGACTGTGGATAACTCGTTAGCGCTATCCATCCTCCTGTTCGTCCTGTGCGGTTTCATAGTCGTACTCGGCGGCAAAGTTCACGGCCAGCGGCGAGGCGGACATCGACACCATGGTGAAGCTGTCGGTCTCGTCCGGCGACGGTGCCGCGCGTTGCGTCATACGGTAGGCGGCATAGCCCGTGACCGCGAAACACAGCACCGCGATCACCAGGAAGAACGCCCATGCGCCAAGCTGTCCCATCAGCCAGCCGGTCACGACCGGCCCGGCAACGGCGCCCAGACCGTTGATGAACACCATCCCGCCGGCGGCGGCGGCCATGTCCTCGTGGCTCAGGAAGTCGTTGGTATAGGCGATCAGCAGCGAGTAGAGCGGGTTCGACATGCCCCCCACCATCAGCCCCGCCAGAAGCAGCGCCGGGAAATACCCGCCGAACAGCGCGCCCACGATGCCGCCTGCCCCGCAGACCGCGGCGGCGATCAGGATCAGAAGCCGCCGGTCCATCCGGTCCGACAGCCAGCCGATGGGGAATTGCAGCACCAGGGCGCCCACGAAGAAGGCCGACACGAAGGTCGAGATCTGCGCCACCGACAGCCCCACCTCGGCGCCATAGACCGGCGCCATGCCGAACTGGGCCGAAAAGACGCCGCCCAGCAGGAACATGCCGACACAGCCCAGCGGCGAGATCTTCATGATCTGGCGCAGGCTGAGGGGCTTGGCGGTATCGAAGGCCGGCGTCGGGCTGATCGACAGGAGAATGGGCGCAAAGGCCAGCGAGATCAGCACCGAGGGAATGATAAACAGGACGAACCCGCCCGGGTCGGCCACCAGCATCAGCGCCTGCGCCGACACGATCCCCACCATCTGCACGATCATGTAGAGCGACAGCGCCTTGCCGCGGTTTTCGTTGCTGGCGGCCTCGTTGAGCCAGCTTTCGGCGGTCACGTAGACGCCCGAGAAGCAGAAACCGATCAGGATGCGCCCGAAGCCCCATGCGAAAGGGTCGGCGAAGGTAGGGTAGAGGATCATGACCGCCGAGATGAGCGAGGCCAGCGCAGCGAAGACCCGCACATGCCCCACGCGGCGGATCATATCGGGTGCCATGCGCGATCCGAACAGGAAGCCCACGAAGTAGCCCGACATCACCAGCGACATCTCGAGCGTCGAGAAGCCTTCGATTTCGCCACGGATGCCAAGGAGCGTGCCCTGCATGCCATTGCCGACCTGCAAGAGCATCATTCCAAGAAGCAGCGCCCATGCGCTGGACAAGACCGAAAACATGAACTGTGCCTCCCGTACAGACCCGGCAAGAGTGCCTTAGCACGACACAGGTGTCAGGGCCAAAGCCGACTCGCGCTGGTCTGCCCGCGCCGCCCTGACAGCCTTTCAGCCGGGGATCAACAGCGAAGCGTCGCCGTACGAGAAGAAACGGTACTCCTCGGCAATCGCGTGCTCATAGATCGTGCGGATACATGCCGGCCCCATCAGCGCCGAGACCAGCATCATCAGGGTCGAGCGCGGCAGGTGGAAATTGGTCATCAACGCGTCGGTGACCCGGAAGGTGAACCCGGGATAGATGAAGATGTCGGTCTCGCCCCGCCACGGCGCGATTTGCCCGCCTTCCTGCGCGGCGCTCTCGATCAGGCGAAGCGCGGTGGTGCCGACGGGAATGACCCGATGGCCCGCCGCCTTGGTGGCGGCAATCTCGGCGGCGGCCGCCTCGCTCACCTCGCCCCATTCGGCATGCATCTTGTGGGTGGTCACGTCCTCGACCTTGACTGGCAGGAAGGTGCCCGCCCCAACATGCAGGGTGACATGGGTGAAGGCCACGCCCATTTCCGCAAGGGATGTCAGCAGCGCCTCGTCGAAATGCAGCGAGGCGGTCGGTGCGGCGACGGCGCCCGCGTTGCGGGCCCAGACGGTCTGGTAATCCTCGCGGTCCTGCGCGTCCGCCGCCCGGCGCGCGGCGATGTAGGGCGGCAGCGGCATCGCGCCCGCCTCGTTGAGCGCCGCGTCGAACGCGTCTCCCTCGAGGTTGAAACCCAGCACCGCGTGGCCGTCTTCCTTCGCGAGACAGGTCGCCTCGAGCCCCGCGCCGAAGCGCACGACCTCGCCCTCGCGCAGTTTCTTCAGCGGCTTGACCATCGCCCGCCACCCCCCGCCCGGCGCCGGGTCAAGCAGCGTCACCTCGATCCGCGCCTCGGTCTCGCCGGCCGCACCGGCGCGCGGCCGAACCCCCGACAGCCGCGCCGGGATCACCTTGGTGTCGTTCAGCACCAGCCGGTCGCCCGGGCGCAGCCACTGGCCAAGCTCGGCCACCGTGGCGTCGGTGATCGCGTCGCCCTCGGCCACCAGCAGGCGGGCCGAGGTTCGGGGCCGCGCAGGCCGGGTGGCGATCAGCCGGTCGGGCAGATCGAAATCGAAATCGGAAAGCTTCATGCCTAGCGGTCCTGGGTCCTGGTCGTATCCTCGCGTGTTTCGCTTTCCTCTTCGTTGGACGCAACACCCGAACGCTGGGGCGGAGCGCGGCGGAAGATTTCGCGGAACATCCCCGGCGTCAGAACCGACAGCGGGTTGACGTGCACCCTCGGGTCGCTGGTGGGCCCCTTCAGCGAATACTGGAACCCCAGCAGCCCCTCGCCCTGGCGCGAGAACAGGCCACCCAGCATGTTGACCGCGTAGACGGGGGAAATCACCCCCTCGATATCCATCTGCGCGGCTTCGAGCCAGTAATAGCCTTCCATCGAGATCCCGAGCGAGGCGCCGACGGCGCTGCCGCTGTAAAGCGTCACCCGGTCGGGGCTCAACTGGAACTCCGCCTCGACACGGTTGAAATGCAGCCCTTCGCCGGCAAGCTGCTCGAGGATGCCCACCACGCTCAGCGCGTTGAGCAGGGCAGCCATCGCGGGCGCGTCCTTGACCCGCAGGTTGTCGACGGTGAGCTTGCCGTCATAGGTGCCTTCCCCCTGCCCCGGCACCAGCACCAGCGTCAGCGATCCGTCGCGCGCCTGTTTCAGCGCATTGGCCGACCGCAGTACACCGCCCGCATCCTGCGAGGTGATGCGGAAGGCGCTGCGCCCGTCGCGGGGCACCACCCGGCCGACGATGGGGGTGCCCCCGTTGACCTTGCCGGTGAACTTTCCGTCCGCGCCGCGGGACATGTCGAGCTCGGCGTTGAAATCGGTCAGGGCGATCTTGTCGGAGATCTGCAGCCGGTCGAGCCGAAGCGACACGGGCCCCTGTTCGCCGCGCGGCCCGTCGCCCTTGGCGGCCAGGGAGGTCTGGCGCAGGTCGATCTCGCCGCCCGTCACCCGCACCAGCGGGGGCGTGTTCGGCCCCAGCCCCACAAGATCGACCGGCGCATCGATCCAGGAGCCAAGCTGCACCCGCCCGAAATTGGCCTGTTGCAGCGTGCCGTCATCGTTGAGAGTGACCGAGCCGGTGGCCCGCAAACCGGCGGCGTCAAGCCGGATACGGTCGATCCGCGGCGGCTGGCCGAGGGCGCCGTCGACTTCCAGCAGGCCGGTCGCGTCGGCTCCGATGGCCCAGTCCAGCGGACGCAGGCGCAAGGCGACGCCGGACAGGTCCGACGACATGCTGAACACGGGCGGCTTTTCATTCTCGAAATCGATCTCGATCTGCCCGCGCCCGGCCCCGGAAATGCTGCCCGGCGGCAGGCCGATGCGAAACTCGTCGGCGAAGCGTTCCGACAGCTCGATCCAGCCATCCACATGCGACCGCCCGTTGCTGCCCTCCACCAGCGGCATCGACCACGTGCCCCCGAAAGGCACCCGACCGACGCGGCCCTCTCCGAAGATGTTCAGCCCCTCGCTGGTCGCATCGATCTTCAGCTCGGAGGCGGCCAGCACCCGGTTGTCGACCAGCGTTTCGCTGCGCACGTCCTCCATCGTCCCGGTCAGCCGGAAGGCCACGTCCTCGGGCTGCAGGTCGTCGACGACGAGGAAATCGAGCTGCCCTTCCAGCTCCGCCATCCCGTCGGCCAGCGTGACCGGGCGCCCGGCCTTGTCGAGAAAGCGGAACGGCTCTTCGTTCAAGAGCGACAGGGCCGCGGTGATCGTGCTGCGCGTCTTCAGACGCACCGTGCCGGGCCCCCGCTTGATGCCGATGTCGGGGATGTCGAAGCTCGACCCGGAAATGTCGATCTTGCCGCCCTGCGCGGCGGTCACGTACCCCTCGTGCGCGGCGATCACGAAGCGGTTGTCATAGATGGTGGCATGGCCGCGCCCGTCCTCGATCACCGGCACGTTCTTGATGAAGCGCGAGGTCAGTTCGGAAAAGTCGAAGCCGAGAAACACGTCGGGCTTGTGCCCGGGAACCGAGCGCAGCGCCATCTGGATGTCGCTCAGCCTGGCGGTGACGATATTCTCCTCGATCCAGGTCCGCGTCTTGGGCTCGAGGCCCTCGGGCCAGAGCGCCATCAGCCGGTCGGGCTCGATCCCCGGCAGGCGGCCGTCGACACTGACATACCAGCCATCGGACCGGGCCTGCACATCGCCCGAGACGACGAGGTTGCGGCCCTGATCCGACAGGCTCAGCTCGCCCAGCGTGATGCGGAACGGATCGAGCGTCAGCCGCATGTCCATCGTCGCGCCCTCGAAGGCGACCGGCGCGTCGTAGATCTCGAGCGGGTTGGCCGAGAGGTCGCGCACCTGGAACTGCGAGACCAGCGCGTTGGGCCAGCCGTCCTCCATCCCTGCCAGGTAGGTCTGGCCCTCGATCCGGGCGCTGACCCATTTGCTTTGCACATCGAGCGCGTGGAAGCGGATCAGGTCGTCGGCCGGGTCGAAGGTGAAATGCGTGCTGGCGTGGTCAAAGGCCACCGGCCGGGCGGCCTCGTTCGGGTGCAGCACGCCCTTGCCGATCTCGAGCTTGGTGTCGAGCGGGCCGAGCTGGCCCTCCTCGTCGACCGCGGCGCGGACGGAGCCCGATATCGGCGCGTCGAGCGCGGTCAGCCATGTCAGCGCCGGCGACTGCCCGGCGATGTCGCCGGCTGGCATGTCCTCGAAATCGATCGCGAACTCGGCCGCGGTCTCGCCGATCCGGCTGGAATAGGCGACGGCCAGCGTCGTGGCATAGTCGCGCGCGCCCAGAAGCGCGAAATCGGAGCGGATCAAAAGCTCCTGCCCGTCGCGCTGCATCTGGATGCGCCCGCCATCGACCGTCCAGGCCTTGCCGGCGCGGGCATCCTCGAAGCGCAGGGTCAGGTTGTCGGCCGACACTTCCGTCAGGGCCGAGAAATGCGGGCGTTGAAAGAAGGTATCCGCCCGCTTGATCAGCGCGGTCACCGTCTCGGCCTCCTGCACCGGGTCGGGCGTGTCGCCCACGCTGACGCCCACCGCCCCGTCATCCGCGCGCCGCAGCGTGACGCGGGCCCCGTTCAGCGATATCCGCCCCGGCTGCAACTGGCCCTTCAGGAGCGGCCCCAGCGCCACGGCGCCATGCACCTCCGACAGTTGCGCCACCGGCGTGCCGGCCTCGTCGCGGATCGTCACCCGCTGCAGCGCCAGCCGCGGCACCCAGTCGTTCTCCAGCACGATCGACACGTCGGCAAAGCCGATCGAAAGGCCCTGAACGTCGCTGTTGATCCTTTCGGTGATCCGCGTGCGCAGCCAGTCGGGCGCCGACAGCCGCGTTCCGACCAATGACATGACAGTAACGGCAGCGGCCACGACGAGCGCGACCAACAGCCCGCCGCTCCATAACCCGGCCCTTTTCAGGCGTCGGGCGCGCGGCCGTTCCTGTTTTTCATCGGTCATTCTTGTCTTCAAACGGTGACCTGCCTCTGGTTGTTTATTCTGGCGGCTCGCGTCCTAATATGAAACTCAATTCTTTGTGGAAGGAGAATCCCCATGCTGAAACCCGCCGACGTCGCCCCCGATTTCACCCTGCCCCGCGATGGCGGCGGGGATGTGACCCTGTCCGATCTCCGCCCTGCGCCCGTCGTCCTGTTCTTCTATCCCAAGGACGACACCTCGGGCTGCACCAAGGAGGCCATCGCCTTTACCGGGCTGGGCCAGGAGTTCGAGGCGGCCGGCGCGAAGGTGTTCGGCATCTCGAAGGATACCGTCGCCAAGCACGACAAGTTCCGCGACAAGCACGAGCTTGGCATTCCGCTGCTGTCCGATGCCGAGTCCGACGTGTGCGAGCAATACGGCGTCTGGAAGGAAAAGAGCATGTACGGCAGGAAATTCATGGGGATCGAGCGGACCACCGTGCTGATCGGCGGCGACGGCAAGGTCGTGCAGGTCTGGCCCAAGGTGAAGGTGCCGGGCCATGCCGAGGTGGTGCTCGAGGCGGTGAAGGCGCTTTGACGGAACAGACGCTGTCACGGATGGCGGTGGAGGTTCTGACCACCGCCGACGGGCGCGAGAAGACGGCCCTGTCACGCCGGCACGCGGCGGCGTGGTTTGCCGCACGCGAGGCGGGCGAGACGATCCCGCTGGGCCGCGCCGCGCCGCCCGATTTCCCCGCAAGGCCCGACAAGCCCGAGCTTCTCGACCCGCGCGACGTGCCGCGCCGCCGTCCCGGTTCTCCCAAGGGGCGGCTGGCGATGCTGCATGCGGTGGCGCATATCGAGCTGAACGCGGTGGACCTGCACTGGGACATCATCGCCCGGTTTGCGGATGTCCCCATGCCCGTGGGCTTCTACGACGACTGGGTGAAATCGGCGGACGAGGAGTCGAAGCATTTCAACCTGATATGCGACTGCCTTGAAGCGCAGGGCAGTTACTACGGCGCGATGCCCGCCCATGCCGGCATGTGGCGCGCGGCCTCGGACACGGCGGAGGATTTCATGGGCCGGCTCGCCGTGGTGCCCATGGTGCTCGAGGCGCGCGGGCTCGACGTGACGCCGGGGATGATCGCGCTCTTCGAGAAGGCCGGCGAGACCGGCGCGGTCGAGGCTATGAAGGTAATCTATGCCGAGGAGGTGCACCACGTGGCCTATGGCTCAAAGTGGTTTCATTTCCTCTGCGGCCGCCACGAGCAGGACCCGAAAGAGGCGTTCCATACCCTTGTGCGCCGCTATTTCCACGGGTTGCTGAAGCCGCCCTTCAACGAGGAAAAGCGCGCCGAGGCCGGTTTGCCGCCGGACTTCTACTGGCCGCTGACGGAAACAACCGGCTGATTCTTGCCCTGTTGTTAGCGCCAACCCATTGAGATCGGCAATTTTTTGCCGTCTGTGCGGTAAATTGCCGGATTTCTGGACGGTGTTGTCCAAAAACCTTGCTCATCGGAACGCCAGCCGATAATCACACCGGAGGCATCGGTGAAAGAAAAAGTGAACGGCGATGCCGCCTTGGGGATGGGGCAACAGGGACGGGGTATTCGTGCGAACACGACTCGCAATCAAGTTTCATGCGCTTCTGGAAAGATATTTCCCGGAACGCAGGGTTTTCCTCCGGTCAGATAACGACACGCGGTTCATCCGCCTGAAACCCGGCTCTCAACTGCTTGCCTTCGTTGGCGTTTCGGCCGTGGTCGCCTGGACGATCATCGCCACCGCCGTGCTGCTGATGGACTCGATCGGTTCGGGCAACTTCCGCGAACAGGCCAAGCGCGACCAGCGGACCTACGAGGCGCGGCTCAATGCGCTCGAGGCCGAGCGCAACAACCGGGCCGAGGAAGCGGCGGCCGCGCAGGAACGGTTCAACTCGGCCCTGAAGCAGATTTCGACCATGCAATCCGACCTGCTGGCCTCGGAAACGCGCCGGCGCGAGCTCGAGACCGGGATCGAGGTCATCCAGTCGACCCTGCGCCGCACCATGAAGGAACGCGACGCCGCCCGCGCCGAGAGCGAGGAGCTGACGCTGGCGCTGAAGGACACCGCCCCCGGCACCCTGGCCGACGAGGAGGGCATGGGCACCGAGGCGACGCTGGAAACCCTGACCGCTGCCTTGTCCGAAACCGCCCGCCAGCGCGACAAGATCAGCAACGACGCCGAGCTGGCCCTGCTCGAGGCCGACGAGATGGCCGCGCAGATCCAGCTCATGAAGGACCAGAACGACCAGATCTTCCGCCAGCTCGAAGACGCGATGACGATCTCGGTCGAACCGCTCGACAAGATGTTCACCGCCGCCGGCATGGACACCGACAACATGCTCGACACCGTGCGCCGCGGCTATTCGGGCCAGGGCGGGCCGCTGATGCCGCTGTCGTTCTCGACCCGGGGCGAGGAGCCTACTCCGGACGCCATGCGCGCCAACCGCATCCTGAACCAGCTCGACCGGCTGAACCTCTACCGCATCGCCGCCCAAAAGGCGCCCTTCGCCCTTCCGGTGAAGTCGACCTTCCGCTATACCTCGGGCTTCGGCATGCGCTGGGGGCGGATGCATTCGGGCACCGATTTCGCGTCGAAGCACGGCACGCCGATCTATGCCACCGCCGACGGGATCGTCACCCATGCGGAGTGGCTGTCGGGCTATGGCCGGCTCGTGAAGATCCAGCACGAGTTCGGCATCGAGACGCGATACGCCCATATGTCGCGCATTCGGGTCGAAAAAGGTCAAAGGGTCTCGCGCGGGGAACGTATTGGTGATATGGGGAGCACTGGACGTTCCACGGGCACGCATCTACACTACGAGGTCCGTGTCGGCGGCAAGGCCGTCAACCCCATGATCTACATCAAGGCTGCGAGAAATGTTTTCTAAGAGCAAAATCAACGATCCCGCCCCCAAGCAAGATGCCGCGGCCAAACCGGCAATCCCGGAAAAGCCCGACACCGCGCGCAACGACTCACCGTCGAACGAGTTCAAGGCGACCGCTCCCAAGGCCAAGCCGCCCGCATCGGTGCTGTCCTCCGACCTGCACGTGACCGGCAACCTGAAGACCACCGGCGATATCCAGGTCGAAGGCACGGTCGAGGGGGACATCCGCGCCCACCTGCTGACCATCGGCGAAGGCGCCACGATCAAGGGCGAGGTGATTGCCGATGACGTGGTGATCAACGGCCGCATCGTCGGCCGGGTCCGTGGCCTGAAAGTGCGCCTGACCTCGACCGCGCGGGTCGAAGGCGACATCATCCACAAAACCATCGCCATCGAATCCGGCGCGCATTTCGAAGGCTCGGTGCAGCGGCAGGACGACCCGCTCAACTCGAAGGCCAAGAACCAGCAGCAGCAGGGCGGCGGTGGCGGCCAGCAGGGTCAGCAGAACCAGCAGAAGCCCCAGCAGGTTCAGGAAGCCGCCAAGGGCTGAACCGGCCCGCCGGCGAAAGACCTTTCGGGGTCATCATGGAAAGGCGCCCTGCCCCGCAGCGGCGCCTTCTGCATGCCGGCTCATCGCGACGGCGCCCGCGCGGGCAATTGTCAGGCCGCAGCCTCCGACAGCGGCAGCGTGAAGGCGAACGTGGTGGTGCCACCCTCGCAGGTCACACCGATCCGGCCGTTATGCGCCTCGGCGATCGTTGCGGCGATATAGAGGCCAAGGCCAAGCCCCTCGCCCTGGGCATGGGTGCCCCGCTCGAACGGGTGGAACAGCTTGTCGCGCAGGTCGCCGGGCACGGCGAGCCCGCGGTTGCTGACGGTGATCGACACCTCGTGATCGTCCGTCGTGCCCCGAACCTCGACCGGTGAGCCGGGGGTGCCGTGGCGCACCGCGTTCGACAGCAGGTTCGACACCGCCTGCGCGACCCGCGGCGCGTCACAGGCGACCGGACGGGTAAAGGTGAGGTCGAGATTGATCGTGGTTTCCGGCTCGGCCGCGCGGATCTCCTCGACCACCTGGTGCACGGCCTCGTCCAGCGGCGCGTCGGGGGTTGCGGTCACGCGGATGCCGCCGCCCAGCCGGGCGCGGGCGTGCAGCATGATGTTCGAGATCAGGTCGTTCATGCGGAAGAGCGACGACCGCATCAGCGGCAGGATCATGCGCGCCTTGTCATTCAGCGGCTCACGCTCGAGCTGGCGGATGCCGGCCGAGAAGGCCGCGACGGGGTTGCGCAGGTCGTGCCCCAGCACCGCCACCAGCTCGTCCTGCAGGCGGGCCAGTTCCTTTTCATGGGCGAGGTTGTGCTCCTGCGCCTCCAGCCGCTCCTCGGTCTCGAGGCTGCGGCCGATGACGTCTGCGAACATCTCCAGCATCGCCACCACGCGCGCATCCTTCACGTCGCGCGGCTCGGTGTCGATGGCGCAGAGCGTGCCGAAGAAGCTGCCGTCGCTGCGATAGATCGGGATAGAGGCATAGCTGACGATGCCGAACTTCCGCGCGATCGGATGGTCCTTGTAGATGTGATCGGTGCCGCTGTCATTGAACAGCACCTTTTCCGCGCTGGTCCGGACGATCTGGCAGAAGGTCGACTCGATGTCGATCTCGTCGCCCTCGGCCAGCCCGAAATTCACCTCGTCCACCGTCCGGCAGGCCACCCAGCGATCGGCGGTGACCCGGGCGATGGCGGCAAAGCGCATGTTCGTCGCCAGCATCACCGTCTCGAGGATGGTGCCGACGGTATCGCTGCCGGCGATCCGGTCGATATCGGTTTGGAAATCATGCCGCTGCGCAAGGAATGCGGCGTGGTCCTGCATCGCCGCCTGCGGCAGTGAAGTCTGGCTCATACTCGTCCCGTACAATCGTCTCTCCGGCGCCCGGCCGCCGCCGGGCGGAAGAGGCGGAGCGCGGGATTATATACCGGCCATTTGCAAGGAATGGCAATATACCCGCGCCCCGCCGCCGCCGTCAGACACCAGCCGGGTTGTCGACATCATGCCCCATCGCCCGCAGATCGGCATAGCGGTCGCCGATCCGGTGGTTCGGATGGCCGCCCACCGAGGCGCCGAGCGCGATGACAACCTCGTCGGGGGCCGGCGCGTCGGGGATGTCGAGATGGATGGTCTGGTAGTGCGAGCGCATGCCGGCATCGTCCTTGTGCATCAGCGGGATCATGATCGGCTGCCCTGCCCCGCCCCGGCCATTGGTGAAGGCGAGGTAGGACTTCGCCTTGATCGCATCGCGCAGCTGGTTGCCGAACCACAGCGAATGGGTCAGCGCCTGCGCATGTTCGACCTCGCCGCCCATGCCCACGACCGCGGCCTTGCCGCAGCCTTCCAGCGTTTCGCCGGTCACGTCGAGCAGCATTCCGGTCAGCAGCCTGCCGATCTGCGGGCAGATATCCTGCACCTCGGGGCTCAGGTCTTCCACATGCTCCTGCCCGAACCACGGGTTGCGGATCACCGCCAGTGCGGCGACCAGCTTGGTGGGCGTCGCCACCTCCTTCCAGCCTTCCTTGTAGGTGGTCTGCACCTGCAGAAGCGTGCGCCTGATCTCAACCGGCATGGGCCACCTCCTTTTCCGCGAATTCGGGCATCACCTTGTCGATGAAAAGCTTCAGCGAGCGTTTCTGTTGCGCCATGTCCATGCCCATCGAGGCGTAGTAGACGAAGGCATCGGCGCCCACGGCCTCGTGCGCCTTCAGTTTCCCGATCACCTGTTCCGGCGACCCGAACATCAGGTTCTCCTCCAGCATCGCGGGATCGACCCGGGCGTTACCGTCAAGCTCGGCCAGCGGCACCTGGTCGGGGAAGCCGTTGGTGACCTCGCCCTTCTTCATCATCAGGTTGCCGAACTGCCCCAGCACGTGGCGGATGGCCCCCATCGCCGCCTGCCGGTCCTCCTCCGTCTCGTAGATCGCGGTATGGCGCATCACCGCCCATGTGCCCTTGAACGGCTTGCCCGCCTTCTCGACCGCCTCGTCAAGCCGGCGGCGATAGGTCTGCACCTCCGACAGCGGCATGGTCAGCGGCCAGCTCAGGATGTCACAGTCATGTTCGACCGCGTAGTCGAAGGTGATGGGCGCCCGCGCCGCGACCCAGACCGGCACTTTCTGCTGCACCGGCTTGGGGCAGGACGTGGCGGTGGGGAACTGCCAGAACTCCCCGTCATGGGCATAGTCGCCCGCCCAGAGCTTCTGCACCACGGGCAGCATTTCCTGCATGTAGCGCCAGCTGTCCTTCTGGTCGAGGCCGGGCTTCATCCGGTCGAACTCCCGCTGGTAGGCGCCTGATCCGATGCCGAATTCCAGCCGTCCGTCGCTCAGCAGATCCAGCAACGCCGCCTCGCCGGCCAGGTTGATCGGGTGCCAGTAGGCGGCGTTCACCACGCCGATGCCCAGCCGGATGTTCTTGGCGTGCTCGCCCCACCATGTGAGGATCTGGAACGGGTTGGGCGCAATGGTCATCTCGAGCGCGTGGTGCTCGGCCGCCCAGGCGATCTCGAACCCCGCCGCGTCGGCCATCTTCACCATCTCGAGCGTGTGGTCGCGCACCTCGCGCATGTCCGTCTCGGGGCTCATGCGTTCGAGGTTGATTGCCAAATGGAACTTCATCACTCTCTCCTTCTCATCGCATCTGGAACGGGTTGCCGACCGGCGCGTCCGACATGTTCATCCACACGGTCTTGGGGCGGGTGTAGTCGTAGACCGCCTGGAACCCGCTTTCCCGGCCATAGCCGGAGGCCTTCACGCCGCCGAACGCGGCCACGGGCGAGATGGCCCGGTAGGTGTTCACCCAGACGATCCCGGCGCGCACGGCGCGGCTCATCCTCAGGGCGCGGGCGCTGTCGCGGGTGAAGATGCCGGCGGCCAGCCCATGCTCGGTGTCGTTGGCAAGGCGCAGCGCCTCCTCTTCCGTGCGGAAGCGCAGGACACAAAGGACCGGGCCGAAAAGCTCGGTATCAACGATCTTCAGGTCGGGCGACGGGCAGTCGATGATCGTGGGCTGAAAGAACATCTCCCCCGCCTCGGCCCGCTGGCCGCCGCAAACCACGGTCGCGCCTTCCCCGACCGCGCCGGCGATCTCGCGCTCGATGGTCTCGATCTGGCCCTTCGTGCAGAGCGGGCCCATCTCGGTCTCCTCCGCCATCGGGTCGCCGATACGGATGCCCTCGGCGATCCCTTTCATCCGGGCGATGAAGTCGTCCGCCACATCCTCGTGCACGATCAGGCGGGAACCGGCGACACAGCTTTGCCCCGAGGCGCCGAAAATCCCGGCCACGGAGCCGTTCACGGCGCTTTCCAGATCCGCGTCATCGAAGACGATGAAGGGCGACTTGCCGCCCAGTTCCAGGCTCACCTCGGCAAAGTTGCTGGCCGAGTTCATGACGACATGCCGCGCCGCCACTGGCCCGCCGGTGAAGCTGATCCGCGCCACCAGCGGGTGCGAGGTCAGCGCCTTGCCGCAGGGGTCGCCATGGCCCGAGACGATGTTGACCACCCCGTCGGGAATGCCCGCCTCGGCGATCAGCCGGCCGAAGGCGAGGATCGCGGCGGGCGCCTGTTCCGAGACCTTCAGCACCACGCTGTTGCCCGCCGCCAGCGCCGGGCCGATCTTGACCGCGGTCAGGAACAGCTGGCTGTTCCACGGCACCACGGCGGCGACGACGCCAAGCGGTTCGCGGTTGGTGAAGACGAAGAGATCGGGCTTGTCGATGGGCAGGGTCTCTCCGCCGATCTTGTCGGCGGCGCCGGCGTAGAAGTGGAAGAACTCGGCGATGTACTTGGCCTGCCAGCGGGTTTCCTTGAACATCTTGCCGCTGTCGCGCGTCTCGATCTCGCCCAGCTCTTCGGAACGGTCGGCCAGCAGGTCGCCCAGCTTGCGCAGGCAGCGGCCCCGCTCGGTGGGGGTCATGCGCGACCAGGGGCCCTCGTAACAGGCCGCATGCGCCGCCCGCACCGCCCGGTCGATATCCTCGGCCGTGGCCTCGGGCGCGGTGGCCCAGGCGCGGCCGGTGGCGGGGTTCACCGTCTCGAACCTTCCCCCGTCGGAGGCGGCGACCCATTCGCCACCGATCAGCATGTTGTACTCTTCCATCTCTCCTGCTCCTTCATCCGGCATGGGCGTGCGGCACGACCCGGTGATAGGCCCCCTCGCGATAGGCGAGCGGCGGTGCGGCGCCAACGAGCACGTGTTGCACATGGCCCAGTATGATCACGTGGCTGCCCGAGCGCACCACCTGCTGCAGGTCGCATTGAAAGGCTGTGGCCCCGTCGATCACCGGCGCCTCACCGCGGGGGGCGAACATCTCGATCCCGTCGAACCGGTCGGGGACGAGGGCGTCATGCCGCCCGGCGAAGCGGTCGGCGATGTCGGCGAAGCCCTCGGGCAAGACATTGACGCAGAAGCGCCCGTTCTGCTGCACCACCCCCGCGATCCGGCTTTGCGCGGCAAGGCAGACCAGCACGGTGGGCGGATCGGCCGAGACGGAGGAGAAGGCGCTGACCGTCGCGCCTGCACGGCCCGCCGGGCCGTCGCTCGTCACCACCGTGACCGAGGCCGCCACGCGGCGCATGGCCGAGATGAAATCCTCTCTGGGTGCAAGCCCGTGGGTCTGCCGAACCATGTCGCATCTCCTGTTTTCGCATCCTGTCGCATCGTCAGGGGTGCCACAGAATCTCAATTCTTGAAAACGAATTGTTTTGCTGAATAAGTTCGTGATATTCGAATTGTGAGGCCCGCCCCCATGAACATCACCGCGCTGCAGACCTTCCTTGCGATCGTCGATACCGGCAGCCTCGTGCGGGCCTCGCAGGTGCTGCATGTCACCCAGTCGACCGTCACCGCCCGGCTGCAGACGCTGGAGGACGGGCTTGGCCAGCAACTGCTGAACCGCCAGAAATCGGGCACCACGCTGACCCCGGCGGGCACGCGGCTATTGCGCTATGCCCGGATCATGACCGGCCTCTGGCGGCAGGCGCAGCTCGAGACCAGCCTGCCGGCGGGGCTCGCCTCGGTCTGTACCTTCGGCTGCGACCGCGAGCTGTGGCACGGGCCGGGGCGCGACTTCTTCAACGGGGTGCTGTCGGGCAGCCCCGAGATGGCCGTTTCCGTGTTGCAGGGCAGCGCGCGGGATCTCGAGGAGTGGCTCGCCAACGGCATGGTCGACGTGATCCTGACCTTCGACTCGGTCACGCGCGGCAACCAGACGGCGCACCCCCTTCCGGCCGAGGAGCTGGTGCTCTATTCCGACCAGCCGGATACGCCGATCGACAAGGGGCCCTTCTACATCTTCGTCGATCACGGCGCCGAGTACCGCCGCCAGCATGCCGAAACCTATTACGGCGCGGGGGTGGCCAGGGTCAGCCTCGACAGCTCGTGGTGGGCGCTGCAGACCATGCTGGACAGGGGCGGCTCGGCCTACCTGCCCCGGGCGCTGGCCGAGCCCTACGTGGCCGAGGGCAAGCTCTTCCAGCTCGATGCGCCGGTCTACACGCGCAAGAAGAACCTGATCGTCAACGACGCCGCCGCCCGGCGGTGGACATGGTTCGCCCCGCTCGTGGTCAGGATGACCGCCGCTGAAACATGAACGAAAGGTTAACGCAGGAGTGTATTTCGGCGCGCGCCGGCCCTTGCTTCACCTTTCCAAAAATACTCAAATCCGCCGGCAGGCCACGCGGTGGCTCCGGCGCAATTCAGTACACAGAGGTTAAATATCGTATGAAAGCCGCCCTGATGATGGAATATGACGGCGAGCTTCCGCTCGAAACCGTCCCCGACCCGACCTGCCCGCGCGACGGGGCCGTGGTGGCGGTGCGCGCCTGTGGCGTGTGCCGGTCCGATCACCACGCGTGGAAAGGCGCCGACCCGGACGTGGCGCTGCCGCATGTGATGGGGCATGAATTCGCGGGCGAAATCCTCGAACTGGGCCAGGACGTGCGCGCCTTTGCTGTGGGTGACCGGGTCACGGCGCCCTTCATCCTCGGCTGTGGCGCCTGCCCCGATTGCCGCGGGGGCGAGCCCACGATCTGCAACCACCAGGAGGTGATCGGCTTCACCGGCTGGGGCGCCTTTGCCGAGCGGGTGGTGATCCGGCGGGCCGATTTCAATCTCGTGCGCCTGCCCGAGAATGTAGACTACACCGCTGCGGCCGGGATGGGCTGCCGCGTGACCACGGCCTTTCGCGCGGTGGTCGACCGGGGGCGCTTGCAGCCCGGCGAATGGCTGGCGGTGCATGGCTGCGGCGGGGTGGGCCTGTCGGCGATCATGATCGGCGCGGCGCTGGGGGCGCCGGTGGTGGCGGTGGATATCAACCCCGACGCGCTGAAGATGGCGGAGGCGTTCGGCGCCACGGCCACCGTCAACGCGAGCGACGGCGATGCCGGCGAGGCAGTTCGCGAGATCACGCAGGGCGGCGCGCATGTCTCGGTCGAGGGGCTGGGGATCACCGCGACTTTCGAGAACTCCCTGCGCTCCCTGCGCAAGATGGGCCGGCACGTGCAGATCGGGATGCCGGTGGGCGCGCACGCCACCCCACCCCTTCCCCTGCTGGAGCTGGTCTATGCCCGGCAGCTGACCCTGCACGGCACGCGCGGCATCGGCGCGACCCGGTTTTCGGCGCTTTTCGAGATGATCGCGGCGGGCCGGCTTGACCCCTCCCGGCTGGTCACGCGGACCATTCCGCTGTCGGGTGCGGCGGCCGCCCTGCGCGAGATGGATGGTTTCCAATCCAGCGGGGTAACCGTGATAGACCGATTAGATTGTTGATATTTAAGCAACAAGATCACGAATCTGACACGAATTCGCTGTGGAAAAGTCTGGATTTGAGCCCCCTTTCATGAAACCTTTGTGACGGGGGCGCCGGTTGGCGCAAGTCAGCCGGCGCTCTGTAAAGAGTAGGGAGCCGAGCATGGCCAAGACAGCGACACCGCCGCCGGACACGGGCAAACCCAAGCCCCAGAACCCGACGAAAACCACACCCAATTCGCCGCGCGTGACCGCGACCACGCGCGTCTTCAACGATTTCGCCGCCATCTGAGCGGCGCACAAACGAAAAGGCCGCCCCCTTTGACAGGCGCGGCCGATCCGAGCGGGCAGTAAGGGACGGCGCTTAGCCGACCAGTTCGAGACCCGAGAAGAAATAGGCGATCTCGACCGCCGCGGTTTCCGGTGCATCCGACCCGTGAACCGAGTTCTCGCCGACGGATTCCGCGAATTCCGCGCGGATCGTGCCCGGTGCCGCATCCGCGGGGTTGGTGGCCCCCATCACGTCGCGGTTCTTGGCGATGGCGCCCTCGCCTTCCAGCACCTGCACGACGACCGGCGCGCTGGCCATGAATTCGCACAGTTCATCGTAGAACGGGCGTTCCTTGTGGACCGCGTAGAACACGCCGGCCTGTGCCTTGGTCAGGTGGATGCGTTTCTGGGCGACGATGCGCAGGCCCGCCTCCTCGAACTTGGCGTTGATCTTGCCGGTCAGGTTCCGGTTGGTGGCATCGGGTTTGATGATGCTCAGCGTGCGTTCGACAGCCATGTCAGCCTCTTTTCCTTGGGTTATGCGCGCGGGGGCAATGCGCCCGCGCCGAAAGATCGCGGCTCCGATAGCATGGGGGATGTGCTTTGAAAAGCCGCGATTGACCCTCGCCCGTGGATGGGGCATGCGGGGGCCATGCTGCGGATTGACGACATATCCTATTCGGTGGCGGGCCGCCCCCTGATTGAACACGCCTCGGCGGTGATCCCCGAGGGGCACAAGGTGGGCATGGTCGGGCGCAACGGCACCGGCAAGACCACGCTCTTCCGGCTGATCCGGGGCGAGCTGGCGCTGGAGGGGGGCGAGATCACCCTGCCGAAACGCGCCCGCATCGGCGGGGTCGACCAGGAGGTGCCGGGCAACGAGGTGTCGCTTCTGGATACGGTGTTGAAGGCCGACACGGAACGCGCTGAATTGCTTGAGGAATCGATGACCGCGACCGAGGCGGGAAGGATCGCCGAGATCCAGACGCGGCTGGCCGATATCGACGCGTGGTCGGCCGAGGCGCGGGCGGCGTCGATCCTCAAGGGGCTGGGGTTCACCGACGAGGAGCAGGCGATGCCCTGCTCCGCCTTCTCGGGCGGCTGGCGGATGCGCGTGGCGCTGGCGGCGGTGCTGTTTTCGGCGCCCGACCTGCTGCTTCTCGACGAGCCGACCAACTATCTCGACCTCGAAGGCGCGCTCTGGCTTGAGAACTACCTGGCCCGCTATCCCCATACCGTGCTGATCATCAGCCACGATCGCGGGCTGCTGAACCGGGCGGTGGGGGCGATCCTGCACCTCGAGGACCGCAAGCTGACGCTCTACCAGGGCGGCTATGACCGGTTTTCCGAGACCCGCGCCGCCAAGCTGGCCGCGGCGGAATCGGAGGCCAAGAAGCAGGAGGCCCGGCGGGCGCATCTACAATCTTACGTCGATCGCTTCCGCTACAAGGCCGACAAGGCGAAGCAGGCGCAGGCGCGGATCAAGGCGTTGTCCAAGATGCAGCCGATCACCCGGCCGCAGGAGGCCGCGCTCCGGGCGTTTTCCTTCCCCGAGCCGGAGGAGCTGTCGCCGCCGATCCTCAGGCTGGAAGAGGCCGCGGTGGGGTATGACGGACGGGCGGTTCTGAAGCGGCTCGACCTGCGGATCGACCAGGATGACCGGATCGCCCTGCTGGGCCGCAATGGCGAGGGGAAATCCACGCTTTCCAAGCTGTTGGCGGGCAAACTTGACGCGATGGAGGGGCAGATGCACGCCTCCTCCAAGCTGCGGGTGGGGTATTTCGCCCAGCACCAGCTCGAGGAGCTGCGCCCCGACGAGACGCCGATCGACCATATCCGCCGCATGCGGCCGGGCGAGGCGCCGGGCAAGCTGCGGGCGCGGCTGGGCGGTTTCGGCATCGGGGCCGAGCAGGCGGATACGCAAGCCGGGCGGCTGTCGGGCGGGCAGAAGGCGCGGCTGTCGCTCTTGCTGGCCACGCTCGATGCGCCGCATATGCTGATCCTCGACGAGCCCACCAACCACCTCGATATCGAGAGTCGAGAGGCGCTGGTCGAGGCGCTGACGGCCTATACCGGCGCGGTGATTTTGGTGAGCCATGACATGCACTTGCTGAGCCTCGTGGCGGACCGGTTGTGGCTGGTGAAGGATGGCCGGGTGAAACCCTTTGACGGGGATCTGGAGGCGTACCGGCAGATGCTTTTGGGCGGAAACGGCGAGGAGAAGGCGGCGCCGCGGCCCAAGGCGGAGAAGGTGAAGCGGCCCTCGCGGGACGCCATCCTTGCCATGCGGCAGGAGGTGAGGAAATGCGAGGAACGCGTTGAAAAGCTTCATGAAATGCGCGACCGGATTTCCAGGAAACTGGCCGATCCCGAGCTATACGACGAGGCCCGCGCCGGGGATATGGCCGAGTGGCAGAAGAAATATGCCGAGGTGATGAACGGGCTCGACCGGGCCGAGGCGCTGTGGATGACGGCGCTGGAAAAGCTGGAGCGGGCCGAGGGGTGACGGCCCCGAAATGGCCGGAAATCCAACGTCGGTATAACGTCGGTATTTTGTCGGTATTACGTCGGTGCGGATGACCGACGCAGCCTTCCCCCCACCGCCCCCATCTGCAATGGTGGCCACATGGATACCGGGTTTCTCATCACCGCCTTCGTGACCCTCGTGGTCATCATCGACCCGGTCGGCATGACGCCGCTGTTCGTGGCGCTGACGCAGGGCATGACCGGCGCCCGTCGACGCGCCATCGCGCTGCGCGCCTGCATCACCTCGGCCCTGATCCTGATCGTCTTCGCCGCTTTCGGCGAGGCGGTGCTGGGCTTCATCGGCATCTCGATGCCCGCCTTCCGCATCGCGGGCGGCATCCTTCTGTTCCTGACCGCGCTCGACATGCTGTTCGAGCGGCGCACCAAGCGGCGCGAGGGCACCGCGCAGGTCGAGGAGGAGGATGACGACAGCGACGACCCCTCGATCTTTCCGCTGGCCATCCCGCTGATTGCCGGGCCGGGCTCGATCGCCTCGGTGATCCTGCTGGCCGGGCAGCGGCCGGGGTTGGAGGGGCTGGCCTGGGTGGTGGGCGTGATGCTGACGGTGATGGGGATCGTCTTCGTGCTGTTCCTGACCGCCGGGCTGCTGGAGCGGGCGCTGGGGCGGACGGGGATCAACGTGGTCACCCGCCTGCTGGGGATGCTGCTGGCGGCGCTGGCGGTGCAGTTCGTCCTCGACGGGCTGCGCGGCTTCGGGCTGGCGGGGTGACCTTCCCAACCGCCCCGCGCGGGACTATATCCGACGCATGAGCGAATTCGATTATGCCCGCGTCTTCTACCTCGTGCTGCTGGGCGGCGCGGTGGTGCTTTGGTTCTTCGCGCAGAACCGTAATTCCCTAGGCAAGATCACCCAGCAGGCGATCATCTGGGCGCTGATCTTCGTCGGCGTGATCGCCGCGGTGGGCCTCTGGGGCGATATCCGCAACACGGTCATGCCCGGGCAGGCCGTGGTGGCGGAGGACGGGCGGATCGAGCTGCCCCGCGCGGCGGACGGGCATTACTACCTGACGGCGGATGTCAACGGCCAGCCGATCCGCTTCGTGGTCGATACCGGGGCGAGCCAGATCGTGCTGACCAAGGCGGATGCGGAAGCGGCGGGGCTGGCGACGGAGGAGCTTTCCTTCGTGGGGCGCGCCTTTACCGCCAATGGCGAGGTGCGCACGGCGCCGGTGCGGCTGGAGCGGGTCGAGGTCGGGCCGCTCGTCGACGAGGACGTGCGCGCGGTGGTCAACGAGGGCGAGCTGGACCAGTCGCTATTGGGGATGGAATACCTGCAGCGGTTCACCAGCGTCGAGATCACCAACGGGACGCTGGTGCTGACGCGCTGATGGCCTTTACCGTGCCTTAACCATGTTCGGGGCAGGCTTGGCCGCATGGACAATCGCAACTCTCCCCTGTCGCCGGAGCTTTGGCTCAACGATCTTTTCGCTTCCAAGGCGGTGCAACAGGGCGGCGTGATCCGGCGCAAGGCGCGGGACGTGGAGCGGTTCGCGGGCATGGACGTGTTCCTGCGCGAGGTGCGGCGGCGCGGGTTTCGCGTGGCGCTAAATGGCGGGCAGATCGTGGTGTTCTGCAACCGGGAGCCGGTGAGGTGGCTCGAGTGAGGGGTGGGGGCGCTTTCTTGAAAAGAAAGCGGATCGAAATCTTTTAAAGATTTCGGGCGGCGTCAAGATTGGGCCGTAAGGATTTATTTTTCGGCCTTTTTCTCCCACCGACCTGACTCTTCCGACCAGTATTGCGCCGAACATCCCGCATCGGTCAGGGCCTTCCACTGGCCGCGGGCCGTTTGCAGCGCGGCCTCGTCATTGCCATCGAACAGCACGCAGACCCGGTCGAGGCGCTGGACCTCCTCCCCCGCGACCTCGGCACCGTCGATGGTCATGACGCAATGCGGGTCGTTGGGGCTGTCAGGCCCGGTCGTCAGCAGGATCGGCTGGCGTTCCGCATGGGGCGCGGTGGCGAGGCCGTGGGGCAGAAAGCCCTCCTCCGGCCCCAGCCAGAGCTTCTCGTCGAGCCATTCCATCCGCGCGGCCGCCCTGCCCCGCACCGCGACCCGCCAGCCCGCCTCCTGCGCCTTGCCCAGCAGCATGGGCAGGGTCGCCTCGAGCGGGCGGCGGGTGAGGTGGTAGAAATAGGCGGCCCCCATCACTTGCCTTCGTAATTGTCCGCGATCATGCGGTTGAGCGAGAGGACGCCCCAGCCCGAGGAGCCCTTGGGCGCGTAGGTGGTGTCTTCGCCCACGCGCGCCACGCCGGCGATGTCGAGGTGAATCCAGGGCGTGCCCTCCTGCACGAAGCGCAGGAGGAACTGGGCGGCGGTGATCGACCCGGCGGGCCGACCGCCCACGTTCTTCATGTCGGCGATGGCGGATTTGAGCTGCTTGTCATAGCTGTCGCCCATCGGCATCCGCCATGCCCCCTCGCCCTCGGCATCCGCCGCCTTGAGGAAGCTGTTGCAGAAGGCATCGTCGTTCGAGAAGACGCCGGCCTTGTCATGGCCGAGGCCGATGATGATGGCGCCGGTCAGCGTGGCAAGGTCGACGATGCCGGAGGGTTTGTAATGCTCCTGCGCGTACCACAGCACGTCGGCCAGCACGAGCCGCCCCTCGGCGTCGGTGTTGATGATCTCGACCGTGTCGCCCTTCATCGAGGTGACCACGTCGCCGGGGCGGGTGGCGCGGTCGGACGGCATGTTCTCGACCAGCCCGACGAGCCCCACCACGTTGGCCTTGGCCTTGCGGGCGGCGAGCGTGTGCATGACGCCGGTGACGACGCCGGCGCCGCCCATGTCCATGGTCATGTCCTCCATCCCGGCGGCGGGCTTGAGGCTGATGCCGCCGGTGTCGAAGACGACGCCCTTGCCGACAAGCGCCAGCGGGGCCTCGCCCTTGGGGCCGCCCATCCATTCCATGATCGCCATCTTCGAGGGCGTGGCGCTGCCATGGCCCACGGAAAGCAGCAGGTGCATGCCCAACTTGCGCATCTCGTCCTCGTCGAGGATCTTCACCTTCAGGCCGGATTTCTCCAGCCCCTTGATGCGGTTGGCGAATTCCTCGGTGGTGAGGTGATTGGCGGGTTCGCTGACAAGGTCGCGGGTGAGGAACACGCCCTCGGCCGCGGAAAGGTGGGGGGCGGCGGCCTCCTTCAGCGCGTCGGGCTTGCCGGTCATGATCGTGACGCCCTTGGGCGCGTCGCGCTCGGCGGTCTTGTGGGCGGTGAACTCGTAGGCGCGCAGGACGAGGCCCAGCAGCATCTCCTCGGCGCGGCGCACCGGGTTCGCCAGCACCAGCAGCGCGGCCTCGCCCTTGAGGCGGCCAAGCGCCACGCCGGCCTTGCGGGCCTCGGCCACGGGCGCGTTGCGCGGCAGGCAGACCACGTCGAGCGCCTCGGCCGCCATGCCGGTGGGCCACGCCAGCGTGCGGACCTCGCCGGGCTTCATCTTGCCCCAGCTCTCGGCCTCGGTCATCCGCTGCACCGCGCCCTTGGTCAGCCGGTTGGCGCGCCGCGCGGCCGGGTCGAGCGTGCCGTCGGGGGTGACGAAGACGGCGACGCGGCCCTCGAACCCTGCGATGGCGTCGATATCGGTCTCGGTGATGGTCACGGCGGCGGGGGTGGTCATCGGCTGCTCCTCGGTTCCTGGGCTTTGGCCCGAGTCCTAGCGCGGCTTCGCCGGCTTGACCAGTTAGCAGTTTTCCCCCGTGATCAATTCCGATAAGTTGCCTGAAAAGACGAACCTTGGGGGGTTTAGAGCATGACCAGATTCGACAGGTATATGCTGTCGCAATTCATGGTTCTGTTCGGATTCTTCTCGCTCATTCTCGTGTCGATCTTCTGGATCAACAAGGCCGTGCGGATGTTCGACCGGCTGGTGGGCGACGGTCAGCCGGCCTGGGTTTTCCTTGAATTCACGGCGCTTACCCTGCCCGGCGTGATCGGCATGGTGCTGCCGATCGCGGCCTTTGCCGGGGCGGTCTATGTCACCAACCGGCTGTCGACGGAGAGCGAGCTGACCGTGGTGCAGGCGACGGGGTATTCGCCGCTCAGGCTGATCAAGGCGGCGGCGGTGTTCGGGGTGATCATCGCGCTGATCATGTCGCTTCTGAGCCATTACCTGATCCCCACCAGCCTGAGCGAGCTGCGCCAGCGCGAGGCGGAGGTGCGGCAGAGCGTCTCGGCCCGGTTCCTGGAGGAAGGAGAGTTCCTGCACCCGGCCCCCGGCATCACCTTCTACATCCGCGACATCAGCCCCGAGGGCGAGCTGCGCGACGTGTTCCTGTCGGACCGGCGCAACCCGGAAAGCCCGGTGACCTATACCTCGACCCAGGCCTACCTGGTGCAGGAGGGGGGTGGTACGAAGCTGGTGATGGTCAAGGGGCTGGCGCAGACGCTGAGGGCCGAGGGCAAGCGGCTCTTCACCACGCATTTCGACGATTTCTCCTATGATATCAGCCAGTTGATCGCGCGGAACCCCACCAACCTGAACAAGGTGGAGTTCGCCCATACCGCCGACCTGATGTTGCGGCCGGACGAGGTGATGGAGGTGACGGGCGCGACCGAGGGACAGGTGCAGTTCACCCTGCACAACCGGTTCACGCAGGCGCTGATGTGCATCGTCGCGGCGCTGATCGGGTTCGCCACGCTGCTTCTGGGCAGTTTCAGTCGGTTCGGGGTGTGGTGGCAGATCCTGATCGCCTTCGTGCTGCTGGTGGGCATCAAGCTGGTCGAGGGCAGCATCACCGGGGTGGTGATCAGCCGGCCGGCGATGTGGCCGCTGATGTACCTGCCGGCGGGGATCGGGTTCGTGA
Organism: Roseovarius sp.; assembly: GCF_040223625.1. GTDB lineage: Bacteria > Pseudomonadota > Alphaproteobacteria > Rhodobacterales > Rhodobacteraceae > Roseovarius. Next base: position 122,313 of record NZ_JAVKFX010000071.1, read on the forward strand.
CCACGCTGATCCTCTTGTATTTCGCGGCCCGGCCGGGCCTGTTGCGGCGGCTGGTGCCATGGCGGCGCAGGGCACAGGCGGGGGGCGCGCCATGATGCTCGACGCCTATTTCGCGCGCAAGTTCTTCTGGTCGGTGATGCTGGTCTTCTCGATCTTCCTTGTGCTGCTGGCGCTGATCGACCTTGTCGACGAGTTGCAGGATTTCCCCAACCTGCCCTTCGGCGACGTGCTGGAGATCGTGCTGCTGAACCTGCCCTCGGCCAATTACGAGATCCTGCCGCTGGTGATCGTGCTGGCGACGGTGAGCCTCTATATCCGGCTGGCACGGTCGTCCGAGCTGGTGGTGGTCCGGGCGACGGGGCGGTCGGCGCTGCGCAGCCTGGCCGCGCCGGTGGGCGTGGCGCTTTTGCTGGGCCTCTTGTCGGTGACGATGCTGAACCCGATCGTCGCGGCCTCGGCCAAGCGCTACAACGATTTGGTGAACAGCCACGTGGGCGGCGGCGCGGCGATCATGGTGATCGCCTCCGAAGGGCTGTGGCTCAGGCAGGGCAGCCCCGAGGGGCAAACGGTGATCCATGCCGAGCGGGCCAGTTCCGACCTGACGGTGCTGTTCGACACGACCTTCATCGACTTCGACCCCGACGGCCAGCCCGCCAAGCGGATCATGTCGCAGGCGGCGCGGCTGGCGGAGGGCGAGTGGATGCTCTACGACGCCAAGATCTGGGACCTGTCGCGCGGCGACAACCCCGAGGCCGAGGCCGAAAGGGTCGAGACGCTGCGCCTTTCCTCGGCGCTGACGCAGGACCGGATCATCGACACGTTCGGCAAGCCGGAGTTCATCCCGATCTGGGACCTGCCGGCCTTCATCGACCAGCTTGACGAGGCCGGCTTCTCTGCCCGCCGCTATGCCATGTGGTTCCAGATGGAGCTGGCCCGGCCGCTGTTCATGATGGCGCTGGTGATGATTTCGGCCGCCTTCACCATGCGGCACGCGCGGCTGTCGAATACCGGCATCTCGGTGCTGTCGGCTGTGCTGCTGGGATTCGGGCTGCATTACATCCGGAACTTCGCCCAGATCTTGGGGGAGAATGGCGAAATACCCATAGTTCTTGCGGCATGGGCGCCCCCGGTGGCGTCAATACTATTGGCGACGGGCATCCTTTTGCATATGGAGGACGGATGAGGGGTGCTGCCGTCATATGTTGTCTGGTGCTGGGGATGGCGCTGGCCGGTCCGGGCGTGGCCACGGCGCAGACCGCCGGCGCGGCGGACGGGCAGACGGATGGCCAGACGGGCGCACCGCCCCCGCCCGCCGTTCTGGTCGCCGACGATGTCTACATGGAAGGCAACGAACGGCTGGTCGCCACCGGCAATGTCGAGGCGCTCTATGACGGCACGCGGCTTCAGGCCGAGGGGATCATCTACGACCGCGCCGAGGATACGCTGATCCTGAGCGGGCCGATCGTCATCCACGAGGATGGCGAGTCGATGATCCTGGCCTCGTCGGGGGAGCTCGACAAGGAATTGCGCAACGGCATCCTGCGGGGCGCGCGGATCGTGATGGGCGACCACGTGCAACTGGCCGCGCAGGAGCTGAACCGCTCGGCCGGGCGCTACAACCAGCTCGTCAAGGTCGCCGTCACCTCCTGCCGGGTGTGCGAGACGGGGCGCGCGCCGCTCTGGCAGATCCGGGCGCGGCGGGTGATCCACGACCAGGAGGAGAAGCAGCTCTATTTCGAGGATGCGCAATTCCGGGTGCTGGACACGCCGATCTTCTACCTGCCCCGGCTGCGCCTGCCCGACCCGTCGCTGGAACGCGCGACCGGGTTCCTGGTGCCGTCCTTCTACAACTCGTCGCTGCTGGGCACCGGGGTCAGGGTGCCGTATTTCATCCGGCTGGGCGATCACAAGGACCTGACGGTCACGCCCTTCGTGACCTCCAAGAGCACCACGCTGGAGCTGCGCTATCGGCAGGCCTTCCGCAACGGGCGGATCGAGTTCGAGGGCGCGGTGTCGGACGACGACCTGGGCAACCGCAGCCGCCGGGGCTATCTCTTCGGCGAGGGCGAGTTCACCCTGCCGCGCGACTTCATCCTGCGCTTCGATGTCGAGACGGTGAACGACGACGCCTACCTGCTCGATTACTCCTATTACGAGAAGGACCGGCTGGACAGCGAGCTGGAGATCGAGCGCGCCCGGCGCGACAGCTACGTGCGGGGCGCGATCACCTATTTCCACAGTCTGCGGGTGGGCGAGCAGAACTCCACCCTGCCGACGCTGGTGACCAATGGCGAGTGGGAACGGCGCCTGCACCCCAACTGGGCCGGCGGTGGCGAACTGCGGCTGGGGATGCTGGCGCATTCGCATATCCGCTCGTCCGGGCTGATCAGCGACGGGCCGGATCTCGACCCCTGGGCCGACGGGCGCGACGTGGGGCGGTTGACGCTCAGCGCCGACTGGCACCGCAACTGGACCCTGCCGGGCGGGGTGCTGGCCCATGTCCGCACCGGCGTGGCGATCGACCATTTCCAGATCCGGCAGGCCGGGCTGACCAGCCAGTCGGAGGCGACCGAGGTCACCCCCACCGTCGCGGTCGAGCTGCGCTGGCCGTTGATCAACGCCACGGCGGGCCACGCGACCCACGTGATCGAGCCGATCGTGCAGTTCTCGTGGACCGGCGGCGAGAACCCGTTCATCCCCAACGACGAAAGCACGCGGATCGAGTTCGACGAGGGCAACCTGTTCTCGACCTCGCGCTTCACCGCGCCGGACCGGCGCGAGCGGGGCAGGATCGCCGCCTACGGCGTGAGCTGGACCTGGTTCGACCCCTCGGGGTTCCAGACCTCGCTGGCGATGGGCCAGCTCGTGCGCGACGAGTTCCAGCTCGAGGTCAGCGGGCAGGACAGCTTCACCAGTTCCTCGGGGCTGAACGGCAAGGTCTCGGATGTGCTGGTGGCCGGACAGGTCAAGGCCGCCAACGGGCTGGTCCTGACCGCCCGGGGCCTGTTCGACGAGACCTTCAACACCACCAAGGCCGAGGCGCGGGCCAGCTGGAACAACCGCCTTGCCAGCCTGAGCGCCACCTATATCTGGCTGGGCCGTGACGTGGCCGAGAACCGGCCCACGACGATCTCGGAATGGGCCTTCGACGCGTCCTACCGGCTGTCGCGGCACTGGACGGGCAGCGCCAACTGGCGTTATGACATTGCCAGCGACGAAAGCGTGCGCGCCGGGCTCGGGCTGACCTATACCAACGAATGCGTCGAGGTGCGGCTTGCGGCCTCGCGGCGCTTCACCTCATCGACGATCCTTGCGCCCTCGACCGATATTAGCTTGACGGTCGGGCTCAGGGGCTTCACCACGAAGACGAGCGACAAAAGCTACGTCAGAACCTGCAACAACTAACCGGAATGGACGTCTCTATGCGAATTGTTGTCTTCAAAGCCGCCATGGCCGCGCTGGCCGCCGCGCTGTTCCTGGCGCCGGCGCCGCAGGCCGGGGCACAGGGCCTTTTCGAACCGGTGATCAAGGTCAACGAACAGGCCGTCACCCGGTTCGAGATCGAGCAGCGGGCGCGGATGCTGACGCTGTTCCGCACGCCGGGCGACCCGGTCGAGATCGCCCGCGAGCAGCTTGTCGAGGACCGGCTGAAGCTGGGCGCGGCCAAGGTGGACGGCATCCAGGTCACCGAGGAGGTGGTCGACGCGGCGATGGAAGAATTCGCCCAGCGGGGCAACATGTCGGCCGACCAGATGGTGCAGAGCCTGGCCGGGGCCGGGGTGGATGAAAGCTCGTTCCGAGCCTTCGTGCGGGCCGGGGTAACCTGGCGCGAGGTGGTGCGCGCGAAGTTCGGCAATTCCGTCAACGTCAACGAGGACGACCTCGAGCGCGCCAGGCTGTCGCTGACCGGTTCGTCGGGGGTGACGGTGCTGTTGTCCGAGATCGTGCTGCCCATTCCGCAGGGCCGCGGGCAGGAAGCGATGGCCCGCGCCGAGGAGCTGGCGCAGATCACCAGCCTGGCGGAATTCGCCGCCGCCGCGCGGCGCTATTCGGCCTCGCCCTCGGCCGACAGCGGCGGGCAGATGGGCTGGACCTCGGTCGACGAGCTGCCCGAGCCGCTGCGCCCGGTGGTGCTGGGGCTGTCGCCGGGCGAGGTGTCGGCGCCGCTGCCGACCGAACGGGCGATCGTGCTGCTGCAACTGCGCGACATCGCCGAGACGGCAGCGCCCACGCCGCGCTATTCCTCGATCGACTATGCCATGTACTACATCGCCGGCGGCCAGAGCCAGGAAGCCCGACAGCGCGCCGCCAGCGTCGAGGCCGACGTGGATGTCTGCGACGACCTTTACGGCATTGCCAAGGGCCAGCCGCCCGAGGTGCTGGACCGCCTGCAGAAGGCGCCGAACGAGATCCCGCAGGACGTGGCGCGCGAGCTGGCCAATCTCGACCCCGGCGAGGTGTCGACCCGGCTGACCCGCTCGAACGGTCAGACGCTGGTCTTCCTGATGCTCTGCGGGCGCACGCCCGTGGTCGAGGGAGGCGAAGGCCCGTCGTCGGAAGAGCTCACCAACTTCATCCGCAGCCGGCAGCTCGATTCCCTGGCCAATGGCTACCTGGAACAGCTGCGCGCCGAGGCCCGGATCGTCGAGCTGAGATGACCGCCCCAATCGCGCTGACCTGTGGCGAACCGGCCGGGGTTGGCCCCGAGCTGGCGGTAAGGGCATGGGAACGGCTGGAGGGGCGGCTGCCCTTCTTCCTGATCGGTGACCCCGACCACCTGCCCCAGGGCGCCCGCGTGGTCGAGATCGACAGCCCCGAAGGGTGCCTCTCCGCCCTGCCCCGCGGCCTGCCGGTGCTGCCGCACCGGTTCGAGGGCGAATTGACGCGCGGCCAGCCCAACCCGGCCCATGCGCAGGGGGTGATCGACGTGATCGCCCGCGCGGTCAAGCTGGTGCAGGACGGGTTTGCCGGCGCCGTCTGTACCGCGCCCATCCACAAGAAGGCGCTGCAGGACGGGGCGGGGTTCGCCTATCCCGGCCATACCGAGTATCTCGCCGCGCTGGGACGCGTCGACCGGGTGGTGATGATGCTGGCCAGCGACGTGCTGCGGGTGGTGCCGGCGACGATCCACATCCCGCTGAAGGACGTGCCCGGGGCGCTGACGGCCGACCTGCTGCGCGAGACGCTGCGGATCACCCATGCGGCGCTGGTGCGCGATTTCTCGGTGGCGACGCCGCGGCTGGCCGTGGCGGGGCTCAACCCCCATGCGGGCGAAGGCGGCAAGATGGGCCGCGAGGAGATCGAGCTGATCGCGCCGGTGATCGAGGAGTTGCGCGCCGAGGGGCTGGACCTCGCCGGGCCGATGTCGGCTGACACGATGTTCCACGCCAGCGCGCGCGCCACCTATGACGCGGCGGTGGCGATGTATCACGACCAGGCGCTCATCCCGATCAAGACGCTGGATTTCGACCGGGGCGTGAACGTGACGCTGGGCCTGCCCTTCATCCGCACCTCGCCCGATCACGGCACCGCGCTGGACATCGCCGGCAAGGGGGTGGCCAACCCCACCTCGACGATCGAGGCGCTGCGGCTGGCCGCGCGCATGGCCGTCGCCCGCGCCGCCGCATGAGCGGGATCGACAGCCTGCCGCCCCTGCGCGAGGTGATCGCGGCGCACGGGCTGTCCGCGCGCAAGTCGCTGGGGCAGAACTTCCTGCTCGACCTGAACCTGACCGCCCGGATCGCCCGCGCGGCGGGGGATATCGCGGGCGCCGACGTGCTGGAGATCGGGCCGGGGCCCGGCGGGCTGACCCGGGGGCTTCTGGCCGAGGGGGCGCGCCGGGTGCTGGCGGTGGAGAAGGACAGCCGCTGCATCCCCGCGCTCGAGGAGATCGCCGCGGCGTACCCCGGCCGGCTGGACGTGATCGAGGGCGACGCGCTGGAGGTGGACCCGCTGGCGCACCTGACCCCGCCGATCAAGGTGGCGGCCAACCTGCCCTACAATGTCGGGACGGAGCTGCTGGTGCGTTGGCTGACGCCCAAGGACTGGCCGCCCTTCTGGGACAGCCTGACCCTGATGTTCCAGCGCGAGGTGGCCGAGCGGATCGTGGCGCAGCCGGGCGGCAAGGCATACGGACGGCTGGCGGTGCTGGCGCAATGGCGCTGTGACGCGAAGATCGTGATGAGCCTGCCGCCGGGGGCGTTCTCGCCCCCGCCGAAAGTGTCGAGCGCGGTGGTGCACCTGACCGCCCTGCCCGGCCCCCGCTACCCGGCCAATGCGAAGATCCTGCAGGACGTCGTCGCCCGCGCCTTCAACCAGCGGCGCAAGATGCTGCGGGCGGCGCTGAAGGGGCTGGGGCCGGATATCGAGGACCGGCTGGTGGCGGCGGGGATCAGGCCCACGGACCGGGCCGAGGTGGTGTCACTGGAGCAGTTCTGCGCACTGGCACGGGGGTTCGAGAGGTAGAAGGGCTGCGCTGCCCCCCGTTTTCTTCGAGAGACCTCAGCGAAACGCACGCCTCTCTCGCAGGTGGATGTCCGAGGTGGTTCTGAAGCGGCTACCGCTTTGGCCTGAGCTCTGCCGGGGTTTTCGGTCGCCCCGGACTGTGAGGATGCGGGAGGATAACCGTCTTCGCT
>NZ_JAVKFX010000072.1:0-143523 GCF_040223625.1 Roseovarius sp.
CCCCGCCCACGGCGCCGGGCCGGCGGCCCGCCCCGCCCCCCCGCGGCGGGCTGAAGCCCTTTATTCCGCGCAGCGCACACCAAAACCCGAACCCCACCCCAAACCTTTAACCAAAATCAAACCCACCATTAGCAAAACTTAACCCTCCCCCGCCCCGAAACCCGCTACTCCTCCCAGCAAACCCGCGGGAGGACAGCAATGACCGACATCCAGAAAATGGCCGACGCGATCCGCTTCCTCGCCATCGACGCCATCCTCAACGCCGGCGAAGGCCACCAGGGCGTGCCCCTCGGCATGGCCGAAATCGCCGCCACTCTCTACGCCCGCCACGTCAAGGTCGACCCGAAGAACCCCCTCTGGCCAAACCGCGACCGCGTCGTCCTCTCCAACGGCCACGGCTCGATGCTGCTCTACGCCCTCCTCCACCTCGCCGGTTACGAGAAACTCACCACCGACGCCCTCAAATCCTTCCGCAAGCTGCACCAGGTCTGCGCCGGCCACCCCGAAATCGAACAGGACGCCGGCATTGAGATCACCACCGGCCTTCTCGGCCAGGGCATCGCCTGCGCCGTCGGCATGGCCGTGGCCGAGGCCCGCCTCGCCGACCGTTTCGGCCCCGACCACGTCGATCACCGCACATGGGCCTTTGTCGGCGACGGCTGCCTGCAGGAGGGGATCGGGCAGGAGGCCATCTCGCTCGCCGGCCATCTCCGCCTCGGCAAGCTCACCTTCCTCTGGGACGACAACCAGATCACCGATGACGGCGCCACGTCGCTTTCGATCAGCGAAGACATCCCCGCCCGCTTCCGCGCCGCCCACTGGCACGTGCAGGTACTCGACGGCCACGACATAGACGCCATCGACGCCGCTCTCGACGCCGCCAGATCCGACCCGCGCCCCTCTCTCCTCGCCTGCCGCACCACCATCGCCCGCGGCATCCCCCGGCTCGAAGGCCAGCGCGGCGGCCACTCTGCCCCGCTCACCCCCGAAGACGCCGCCGCCGCCCGAAAGGCCCGCAACTGGCCCCACCCTCCCTTCGAGATCCCAACCGAAATCCGCGCCGACTGGGCCGCCGCCCTCGCCCGCCGCACCGACGCAATACCGACAAAATAACGACGTTATACCGACGTTGAAAATCCCACCGAATTCGACCGCTGGCACACCGCCAACCTCCCCGACGAATGGGAGGCGTTCTGGCACAGTCTCGGCCCGAACCAGCTCCCCACGGACACCCCCCGCCCCACCATCCTCTCCTCCGGCGACATCTGCGACGCCCTTACAGAGATCCTCCCCGAAACCCTCGTCCTCTGCGCCGATCTCGAGGCGCCCACCAACCACAAGCGCAGCCGCCCCGCCTTCACCGCAGACCACCGCGGCGGCTCTTACGTCCATTGCGGCGTCCGCGAACACCTGATGGGCGCCATGACCTGCGGCATCGCCGCCCATGGCGGCCTCCGCCCCGTCAACGTCACCTACCTCGCCTTCGCCGATTATGAACGCCCCGCCATGCGCATGGCCGCCCTCATGGGCCTGCCCGGCATCTTCGTTTTCTCCCATGATTCCATCGGTGTAGGCTCCAACGGCCCGACCCATCAGCCGGTAGAGACCCTCGCCAGCTTCCGCGCCATGCCGAACATGCATGTCTTCCGCCCCGCCGACGCCACCGAGACCGCCGAGGCCTGGAAACTCGCCCTCGAACGCCGCGACGGCCCTTCCATGCTCGCCCTCTCCCGGCAGGACGCCACCCAGGTCCGCACCGACCGCTCCGAAAACCTCTCCCGCCGTGGCGCCTACCTCCTCCGCGACACCCAAGGCCCCCGCGACATCACCCTCATCGCCACCGGCACCGAGGTCGGCCTCGCCCTTCAGGCACAGGCCCAACTGCACAAATCCGGCATCGCCGCCGCCATCATCTCCATGCCCTGCTGGGAGCTCTTCGCCGAACAGGACACCGACTACCAAACAGCCACCCTCGGCTCCGCCCCCCGCATCGCGATTGAGGCAGCCTCCCCCTTCGGCTGGCACCAATGGCTCCGCCCCACCGACCGCTTCATCGGCATGGAAAGCTTCGGCGCCTCGGCGCAAGCCCCCGTTCTCTATGATCATTTCGGCATCACCCCCGCCCGAGTGGTCTCCACGGCGAAAGAGTTGCTCGACCATTGACCCTCCGCACGGTTTGGCAGATATTTGGTATACCAAATCACGGTAGACAGGGACAAACCTAAGCAAATGCCGCCGAAACCGTCATCCCTACCGGCACGGGCGCCCCGATGACGACCCTCCTCGGCGCCATCGCCGACGATTTCACCGGCGCGACCGACCTCGCCGGCCTCCTCGCCCGCAGCGGCGCGCGCGTTTCGCTCCGCATGGGCGTCCCCGAAACCCCGCCCGAAAACACCGCCCCGTTCGAGGTCATCGCCCTCAAGATCAGAACCACCCCCGTTAAAGAAGCATTAACTCTTTCAGAACAAGCCCTTGCATGGCTCCGCGCGGCCGGCGCCCAACGCTTCTTCTGGAAATACTGCTCCACCTTCGACTCCACCGCCAAGGGCAATATCGGCCCCGTCGCCGAGGCGCTGATGGCCGCGCTCGACACCCCCCAGACCATCTACTGCCCCGCCTTCCCCGAAAACGGCCGCGCCGTCTTCATGGGCCACCTCTTCGTCGGCCGCGACCCCCTGTCGGAAAGCCCGATGAAGGATCACCCGCTGACGCCCATGCGCGACTCCAGCCTCCTCCGCCTTCTCCAGCCACAGGTGCAGGGAAAGGTCGGCCTCATCGACCGACTCACCGTCGCACGCGGGCCCGACGCCATCCGTGACGCCCTCGCCCGACTGGCCAAAGACAACATCGCCCACGTCATCATCGACGCCGTGGCGGATGAAGACCTCGCCACCATCGCCGCCGCCACGCATCATATGCCCCTCCTCACCGGCGGCTCGGCGCTGGCCCAGCCCCTGCCCGGCCTGCTGGCACAGGACATCGGTCAGGCCGAGCCCTTCACGCCGCCCGCCACCGCCCCCGAAACGGTAATCCTGTCCGGCAGCTGCTCCGCCATGACCAACCGCCAGGTCGCCGCCTACCGCGCCACCGGCGCGCCCTCCTACCAGCTCGACCCGCTCGCCCTCGCCGAACACGGGCCCCATCTCGCCCTCGACTGGCTGGCCCAACAAGACCTCCGCCACGCCCCCCTCCTCTACGCCACCGCCGAGCCGCAATCCGTCGAAGCCGCCCAAGCCCAACTCGGCCAATCCCGCGCCGGCCAGATCGTCGAAGACACCCTCGCCACCTGCGCCACCGCCGCCCGCGATCACGGCGCGCGCCGCTTCGTCGTCGCCGGCGGCGAAACCTCCGGCGCCGTCACCCAAGCCCTCGGCATCGCCCGCCTCGATGTCGGCCGCGAAATCGCCCCCGGCGTCCCGTGGTGCTTCGCCCAAACCGCCGGCCACCCCGTTGCGCTCGCCCTCAAATCCGGCAATTTCGGTGCAGAAACCTTCTTCACCGACGCCCTCACCGCGCTGGAGAAAACATGACCGAGGAAACCCGCCTCCGCGAACAGATCTGCCTGCTCGCCAAGTCCCTCTTCGACCGCGGCCTCACCCACGGCTCCACCGGCAACATCTCCGCCCGCACCCCCGATGGCGGCCTGCTCGTCTCGCCCACCGGCACCTCCTTCGGCCGCCTCGACCCCGGTCGCCTCTCCCGCTTCGACGCCCAAGGCACCCTGGTCGACGGCGACAAACCCACCAAGGAAATGCCCCTCCACACCGCCTTCTACGACACCCGCTCTACCGCCGGGGCCGTCGTCCACCTGCATTCCACCCATTCCGTCGCCCTCTCCATGCTGCCCGACGCCGACCCCGACGATTTTCTGCCACCCATGACCCCCTACGCGATCATGAAGCTGGGCAAGGTCCGCCTCCTGCCCTTCTTCCTGCCGGGCGACCCGGCCATGGGCGAAGCGGTGCGCGGGCTCGCCGGGAAGCGCTCGGCGGTGATGCTGGCCAATCACGGCCCCGTGGTCGCGGCCAAGGACGTCGAAGCCGCCTGCAACGCCATCGAGGAGCTGGAGGAAACCGCCAGGCTCGCCCTCCTCCTCCGCGGTCTCAACCCGCAGATGCTCACCCCGGACCAGGTGCGCGCCGTGGTCACCAAGTTCGACGTGGAGTGGGACGATTGAAATTCTCCGCCAACCTCGGGTTCCTCTGGAATGACAGGCCACTGCCCGACGCCATCCGCGCCGCCGCCACCGCCGGGTTCGACGCGGTCGAATGCCACTGGCCCTATGACACCCCCGCAGCCGACGTCACCGCCGCCCTCACCGAAACCGGCCTGCCCATGCTCGGCCTCAACACCCGCCGCGGCAACGTGGAGGCCGGCGAAAACGGCCTATCCGCCCTGCCCGGCCGCGAAGCAGACGCCCGCGCCGCCATCGACGAGGCCATCGCCTACGCGACGGCCACAAACACCCGCAACGTCCACGTCATGGCCGGCAACGCCGCCGGAGACGCTGCCCACGCCACCTTCCTCGAAAACCTGCATTACGCCTGCACCGCCGCCGCCCCGCACGGCATCACCATCCTGATCGAGCCGCTGAACCACTGCGACGCGCCCGGCTATTTCCTCACCACCACCACCCAGGCCGTCGCCATCATCGAGACCGTCCGCGCCGTTAACCTCAAGCTGATGTTCGATTGCTACCACGTGCAACTCATGGAAGGCGACCTGACCCACCGCCTTCAGACCCTCCTGCCCCATATCGGCCATATCCAGTTCGCCTCCGCCCCCGACCGCGGCCCGCCGGGCAGCGGAGAACAGAACTTCGTTTACCTTTTCGAAACCATTTCCCGGCTCGGCTGGCAGGGCCCGCTGGGCGCCGAGTACAAGCCCCAAGGCCCCACCGAAGCCTCCCTCCATTGGCTTGAAACCCACCGTGGAGGCCGCGAATGACCCACCGGATCGAAGCCGACTACCTGATCGAAACCCCCGTCGACCCTGCCAGCGCAGCCGAAGCCATGGCGGGCGAGCAAAGCTCCGGCACCTTCGTCAAGGTCCCCGGCGAAACCCCCGACCTGCACGAGCGTGCCGCCGCCCGCGTGGAAGCGCTCGAGGTGGTCGAGGACGTCCTCACCCCCTCCCTCCCCGGCGGCCTCACCGGCGGCACCTACCACCGCGCCCGCGTCACCCTCTCCTGGCCCGTCGACACGATCGGCCCCGACCTCCTCACCCTCATGGCCACCGTCGCCGGCAACCTCTTCGAATTGCGGCAGTTTTCCGGCCTGCGCCTGCTCGACCTGCGCCTGCCCGACAGCTTCGCTGCCGCCGGCCCCGGCCCGCAATTCGGCATCCCCGGCACCCGCAAGCTCGCCGGGGTCGAGACCGGCCCCCTCATCGGCACCATCGTCAAACCCTCCGTCGGCCTGACCGCAGAAGACACCGCCACGCTCACCGGCACGCTCGCCCGCGCCGGTATCGACTTCATCAAGGATGACGAGCTTCAGGCCAACGGCCCCGCCTGCCCCTTCGAGGACCGCGCCCGCGCCGTCATGCGCGTCCTCGACGACCACGCCCAGCGCACCGGCAAGAAGGTCATGTACGCCTTCAACCTCACCGGCGAAGTCGACGACATGCGCCGCCGCCACGACCTCGTCCGCGACCTCGGCGGCACCTGCGTCATGGCCAGCCTCAATTCGGTCGGCCTCGCCGGCCTGTTGGCGCTGGCCCGCCATACCGAGCTTCCCATCCACGCCCACCGCAACGGCTGGGGCTATCTCAGCCGCGCGCCCATGCTGGGCTGGGACTATCCCGCTTGGTCCAAACTCTGGCGCCTCGCGGGGGCCGACCACATGCATGTCAACGGCCTGAAAAACAAGTTCAGCGAGCCGGACGACAGCGTCATCGCCTCGGCCAGATCCCTCCTCACCCCGCTCTTCCCCGACAAACCTTGCATCCCCATGCCCGTCTTCTCCTCCGGTCAGTCGGCGGTCCAGCCCGAGGAAACCTACCGCCGCCTCGGCAGCGCCGACTGCATCTATGCCGCCGGCGGCGGGATCATGGCGCACCCCGACGGGCCCGCCGCCGGCGTCACCTCCCTGCGCGAAGCATGGGAGGCCGCAATCGCCGGCATCCCGGCCCGCGACCACGCCCGCACCCACCCCGCCCTCGCCCGCGCGCTCAAGGCCTACGGCGGATGACGGAGCAGCCCCAGTCCCCCCTCGTCGGCTGGTACGGCGACGATTTCACCGGCTCCGCCGCCACGATGGAGGTGCTGGCCTTCTCCGGCGTCCCGGCCGTCCTCTTCCTCGACATCCCCACGCCCGACGAACTTGCCGCCTTCCCCGAGGCCCGCGCCATCGGCATCGCCTCCATCGCCCGCAGCCACGGGCCCGAATGGATGGAACGTCACCTGCCGCAGGCCTTCGACTTCCTGCGCGAAACCGGCGCGGCAGTCGTCCACTACAAGACCTGCTCCACCCTCGACAGCGCCCCGCATGTGGGCTCCATCGGCAAGGCCATCGACCTCGGCCTGCCGCGCTTCGGCGGCTGGGCGCCCTGCCTTCTGGCCGCCCCCGCCCTGCGCCGCTACCAGGCCTTCGGCCACCTCTTCGCCGGGGCGCCCGAGGGCGTCTTCCGCCTCGACCGTCACCCGGTCATGTCCCGCCACCCGGTCACGCCGATGGACGAATCCGACGTGGCCCGACACCTCTCCCGCCAAACCGACCGCCGCTTCGGCCTGATCGACCTCGAGGACCTCGCCCGCGACCCGCCCGCCGCCCTCTCCCGCGAACGCTCGCGCGGGGCCGAGATCATCTGCCTCGACGCCATGCGCAACGACGATATGGCCCGCTGCGGCGCCCTGATCTGGGACAACCGCGACGGCCCCCGCTTCGCCGTGGGCTCCCAAGGCGTGGAATACGCGCTCGTCGCCCACTGGCGCGCCACCGGCGCCCTGCCACGGCAAGAGACGCAGGCAAGCGCCGGCCCGGTCGACCGGATGCTCGCGGTTTCCGGCTCCGTCTCGCCGGTCACCGCCGCCCAGATCGACTGGGCCGAACGGAACGGCTTCGCCCCCATCCCCCTCGACGCCGCGGCCATCATCCGCAACGACCCACAGGCCGAAACCCGCGCCGTCTCCGCCGCCCTCGACGCCCTGCGCCAGCACCGCGACCCCATCATCCACACCGCCCGCGGCCCCGATGACCCCGCCGTCGCGCAGATGCGCCAGGCCGTCACCGCAACCGGCCTCGCCATGGACGACGCCAACGCCCGCCTCGGCGCGGCCCTCGGCCGCCTCCTCGCCCGGCTCCTCAAGGAAACCGGCCTGCGCCGCGCCGTCATCTCCGGCGGCGACACCTCCGGCCATGCCGCCCGCCAGCTCGGCCTTTTCGCCTTCACCGCGCTCGCCCCCACCATCCCCGGCGCGGCCCTTCTGCAAGCGCATTCCCACGACCCCGCCCTCGCCGGCCTGCAACTGGCGCTCAAGGGCGGGCAGATGGGCAGCCCCGACTATTTCGGCTGGATCAAACGCGGCGGCGGCACCGCCCCGCAAACACTGGAAAGGACAAACGCATGACCAAGGTAGCCCTGCTCGGCGCTGGCGGAAAGATGGGCGTCAGGCTCGCCACGAACCTCCGCAACTCGCGCTTCGAGGTTGACCCCGTCGAGATCTCCGAAGACGGCCGCGCCCGCCTCAAATCCGAAACCGGGCTCGACGCGGTGGATCAGGACGCGGCCCTCGCCAATGCCGACGTCGTGCTCATGGCCGTCCCCGACCGGCTGATCGGCAAGATCGCCCATGCCTTCATCGACAAGGTCCGCCCCGGCACCGCCATCATCGTCCTCGACGCCGCCGCGCCCTATGCCGGCGAAATGCCCGACCGCGCAGACGTCACCTATTTCTGCACCCATCCCTGCCACCCCCACATCCTCGAGGTGCAGGACAGCGCCGAGGCGCAGAAAGACTATTTCGGCGGCATCGCCGCGCCGCAGGGCATAGTCTGCGCCCTGATACAAGGCCCGGAAGAGCATTACGCGCTCTGCGAGGAGATCGCCAAGGTGATCTACGCCCCCGTCATACGCTCGCACCGCTGCACGCTGGAAAACATCGCCGTGCTGGAACCCGCGCTTTCGGAAACCGTGGCCGCCACCCTATCCCTCGCCCTGCGCGAGGCGACCGACCGCGCCGTCGCCATGGGCGTGCCGGAGGCCGCGGCCCATGACTTCGTGCTGGGCCATCTCAAGATCGAACTGGCCATCGCCTTCGGCATCTTTCCGGAAGGCAAGTTCTCCGACGGGGCGCTCATGGCCATCGAAAAGGCCAAGACCGTCATCTTCAAGGACAACTGGCTCGACGAGGTCTTCAGCCTCGAGGCCGTGAAGAAATCCGTCGAGGAGATCTGCGCCGGGTAACCGCCGCACCCCGCTGCCAATTCAAAAGGAGACATCATGACCGCCACGCTCGTCATCGGCCCCTACAGTGACACCGACTCCACCGCGCTCGACGCGGCTTTCACCCCCGTCACCCTCGCCAGCGCAGCCGATTTGCCATCACTCGACGACGCCACGCGAAACGCCATCACCGCCCTGGCCTACAAGGGCCACCACGCCTTCGGCGCGGCCGAGATGGACCAGTTGCCCAACCTGAAACTCGTCGCCAATTACGGCGTCGGCTACGACGTCATCGACGTCTCCGCCGCCGACGCCCGCGGCATCAAGGTCACCAACACGCCCGACGTGCTGAACGACGACGTGGCCGACCTTGCCGTCGCCATGCTGCTGATGCAGGTCCGCGAGATGGAACAGGCCAGCAACTGGGCCCGCTCCGGCAACTGGAAGACCAAGGGCGAATACCGGCTCAACCGCAAGCTCTCCGGCGGCCGCGCCGGGATCGTGGGCCTCGGCCGCATCGGGCGCGAGATCGCCGACCGGCTGGCCGCCTTCAAGATGGATCTCCACTACTACGCCCGCTCCGAGAAGGAGACGCCCGGCTGGACCTACCACGCCGACCCCGTCGCGCTGGCCGAGGCGGTCGACTACCTCGTCATCGCCCTCGTCGGCGGGCCCGAGACCGAGAAATTCGTTTCGAAAGAGGTGATCGACGCGCTCGGCCCCCGCGGCGTGGTGATCAACATCTCCCGCGGCACCACGGTCGACGAGGCCGCGCTCCTCGACGCGCTCGAACAGGGCCGCATCGCCGGCGCCGGGCTCGACGTGTTCCTCGGCGAGCCGGATATCGACAAGCGCTTCTACGTGCTCGACAACGTGGTGATCCAGCCGCACCAAGGCTCCGGCACGGTCGAGACTCGCGCCGCCATGGGCCAGCTCCAGCGCGACAACATCGCCGCCTTTCACGCCGGTCGCCCCCTGCTGACGGCCGTCAACTAAGGAACCGGGCCCGGCACCTCGAGCATGATGCGCAAGACGGTCGTGACCGAGACGCCGGGCTTGTCACCGGGTGCGAGCCCCCAATGACGAGCCCGGCGTCCTGGCCAAGCTGAAGGGGCTCTCGGCCAGCCTTTCCACCGCCGCGACGCGCTAACCCGACACTTCAAGCCCGGGGCCACCCGGAATTTTCAAAAATTCCGGCCCCCGCCCTCAGCCCGCCGGCCTGTCATCCTCGAGGTAGTATCGCACGTTATCCTCGAAACTCTCATCCGCCGAAAGCCCCAGCTTCACCGCCTTCTCGGGCCGCAGGTCGAACCGCCAGCCGCTCACGATGGCTTGGATATCCGGCTGCGCCTCCCACTTGATCAGCTTTGCCGGCTCCGGCCCCGCCACCGCCGTCATCGCGTCGATCATCTGCCGGATCGTCCACATCCGCCCCGGCATCATCATGCAGCGGTTCTGCCCCAGGTCGGCCTCCTCGATCTCGGCGCCCCTGATCAGGTTCTCCACGCATTTGCGCGGGCTCAGGTAGTAATGCGGGAAATCCTCCTCGACCGGACAGACCGCCTCCTGCCCGTTCAGCGGCTCGCGCAGGATCGACGACATGAAGCTCGACGCCGCCCGGTTCGGCTTGCCCGGCCGCACCGAGATTGTCGGCAGCCGAAAGCCCCGCCCGTCCACGAACCCCTTGCGCGAAAAGTCGTTCAGCAGCAGCTCCCCCATCGCCTTCTGCGCGCCGTAGGAGGTCTGCGGGTTGAGGAAACTGTGATCCACGATCGGGTCCGGCACCTCGCCGCCATAGACGGCAATCGACGAGGTGAAGACCACCACCGGCTTCGTGCCCAGCTCCCGCGCCCGCTGCAGCACGTTCAGAGTGCCCATCAGGTTGATCGAAAGGCCCGCGTCGAAATCCTCCTCCGCATGGGCCGAGACGATGGCGGCCAGCAGGTAGATCACGTCCGTGTCGGCGGTCACGCATTCCGCCACCGAGGCCGGATCGGCAATGTTGCAGGTCACGGTATCGACCGTCACCGAACCGCCCTCAATGGGCGCCGGATCGTTGATATCCGCCAGCGTGATCTTCTCGATCGCATTTCCGCGCAGTTCTCCCCGCTTGACCAGCGCCCGGCCCAGCTTCTGCCCGACGACGCCGCCGCCCCCGATGATCAGGATGTTCATGTCTCTCCTCCTTCGAATATCTGCGGCACCAGCGCGCCGCGGTACTGGATGACCTGCGCGGCAAGCTCCATCGCCCCCCGCGCCGCATGATCCACCGGTTGACCCCTGGCCAGCCCCGCCAGGAACGCCGCCCCGAAACTGTCGCCCGCGGCGGTCGTGTCGACCACGCGCTCGAACCGCGCGGCCGGCAGGGTCCGAGTGCCCGCTTCATCCCAAAGCGTCAGATCGCCCCCGCCGTTCTTGACGGCGACAATCCTCGCCCCGCATCCCCGATAGCGGGCGATGGTCTCCTCCGGCGCGGTATCCACGAACGCCCGCTGCTCCTCGTCGAAGGAGGGCAGCACCACGTCCGCCACCGACGCCCCCAGGGTCAGCCCGTCGCGCATCGCCTCCGGCGTCTCCCACAACCGCTCGCGCAGGTTGGTATCGAACGCCACCAGCGCGCCAGCGCTCCGCGCCCGAGCCAGCGCATCGCACAGCACCCGCCGCGCGCCGGGCGACAGGATCGCCAGCGTAATCCCCGAGAAATAAAGCATGTCCCGCCCCGCCAGCACCTCCGCCAACCAGCCCGGATCATCCGCCAGCGCCCGCGCCGCCGACTGGCTGCGCCAATAGGAAAAGCTCCGCTCTCCCTGCTCGAGGCTGATCATGTAAAGCCCGACCGTGCGATCCTCCAGCCGCCGCAGGGCCGCCGTATCGATCCCCTCGCCCTCCATGAAGGCGCACATCTCGGCCGAAACCGCATCGGTGCCCACGCAACTGCCATAGCCCACCGTCCACTCCGGGGGCAGCAACCGCCGCGCATACCACGCCGTGTTGAACGTATCCCCCGCAAAGCCGCGCCGGTACAGCCCCCCGCCCGCATCGGCCATCTCGACCATGCACTCCCCGATCGACAGGAACGACCGGCTCATAGAATCACCCGATGCTCGGGCTGGCCCGCCACGTCGACGCGAAGGGAATAGGTCCGCCCGTCATGCTCGGTCGTCACCTCCGGCTCCTGGCGGGCGCTGGTCACGAACAGCGTGCGCAAATCCTCTCCGCCAAAGGCCGGACAGGTCGTTCGCGGGGCGGGAAAGGCGATGCTCCGCACCTCCCGGCCGTCAGGATCGAACACCGACACCGTCCCGTAGCGGATCTGCGCGCACCAGAGGCGACCCTCCCCATCCACCACCGCCCCGTCCGGCCGGTACCGATCCCCCGGCAAATCGAGGAAGAATTCCAACTCCCCCTCCGGCCAGCCCTCGCCATCCAGCGCCTGCCGCCAGATCCTGCCCCTCGGCGTATCGGCGAGATAGGCCACCCGCCCATCCGGGGCGAAACACATCGCGTTGGGGGTCGACCACGGCGCAAAAAGCCGCCGCAGCTCCCCCCGGTAATAGCGATAGATCGCGCCCGCACCGGGCGCCTTCTCCTTGCTCATCGTCCCGATCCAGAACCCGCCAAACGGGTCGGCCCGGCCATCGTTCGACCGTGTCGCCGGGTTGTCCGCCTCGAGGTCGCATAGCTTGCGGCTCGTCCCCGTCTCCACGTTGAAATCAATGAGCGCAGTCTCCGACGCCACCAGCAGCCGCGCCTCGTCCACCCACCCGGCGGCCGAGACATGTTCCTCGAACTGCCACATCCGCCGCCCCTCGCCCGTACGCGTGTAAAGCCGGTGCGCGTCGATATCGAACCAGAACAACTGCCCCCGCAACGGGTGCCAGAGCGGCCCCTCCCCCAGCAGGCAGTTGGTGTCGTCAAACACCTCCGGTGCCGTCACAACAGCCCCCTCTGCGCCAGGTTCCGCATCAGCGCGGCGGTCCCGAACCGCCATTCCGGGCACTCGGTCGACAGCCGCACCGTGTTGCTCAGCGCCCCCAGCGACGGCTCGCTGATCGTGACCACGTCCCCGCCCTTGTGGGTAAACCCCTGCCCCGGCGCGCCCCTGTCCTTGACCGGCGCGAACATGGTGCCGAGGAACAGGAAGAAGCCGTCGGGATACTGGTGATGCGCCCCGATGGTCTGGGCCACGATCTGCGCCGGGTCGCGGCTGATCTTCGTCATCGAGGAATGACCTTCCAGCACGAACCCGTCTTCCCCCTCGACCCGCATGGTCAGCTCCGCCCGGCGCACATCCGCCATCCCGTAGCCCCCGTCGAAGAGTCGTAGGAATGGCCCCAGCGCACAGGACGCATTGTTGTCCTTCGCCTTGCCCAGCAGCAGCGCCGAGCGCCCCTCCACGTCGCGCAGGTTCACGTCATTGCCCAGCGTCGCCCCCACGACCGCACCGCGCGCATTCACCGCCAGCACCACCTCCGGCTCGGGGTTGTTCCAGCTCGACACCGGGTGCAGGCCCACCGCCGCACCCGTCCCGACCGAGGCCATGGGCTGGCACTTGGTGAACACCTCGGCATCCGGCCCGATCCCGACCTCGAGGTATTGCGACCACAGGCCCTCCTCCTGCAGCACGGCCTTCACCTGCATCGCCGCGTCGGAACCCGGCTCGATCCCCGACAGGCTGTCGCCGATCACCGATTTGACCCGCGCCCGGATCGCCTCGGCCCGGTCGGCATCGCCCGCAGCCTGCTCCTCGATCACCCGTTCGACCATGCTTTCGGCAAAGGTCACGCCCGCAGCCTTGATCGCCTGCAAGTCCGGCGGCGCCAGCAGCCGCAGGTCATCCGCCCCGGCGCTCTCAACCGATGCCGCCTCCAGCTCCGCCAGCGTGCACACCGTCTCGCCCACCGCCCCTCGGGCCGCGGCGGCGGGGTCATCCGCCTCCAGCAGCGCCTGCATCGTCGGAATGTCGCGGCTGGTGATGTCGACCACCTCGCCATTCTCGAGCCGCACCACCGCCGGGCCGATCCCCGGCCGCCAGATACGCCCCACCAATGTCGCCTTGCTGTCTTCAGGAACCATCCGATACCTCCCGGTTGCCCGGCGGCAGAAGCTTGCCGGGGTTGAGAATGTTGTTGGGGTCGAACCCGGCCTTCACGGCCCGCATATAGGCCAGCGCCGCGCCATGCTCGGCACCCATGAACTTCTGCTTGCCCAGCCCGATCCCGTGCTCGCCGCTGACCGTCCCGCCCAGCCGCAGCGCGGTCTCGGCCAGCGCCTGCGTGAACGCCTCGGCCCGGGCCATCTCGTCGGCATCGCCCGGATCGACGCTCAGGCCGGCGTGAAAATTCCCGTCCCCCACATGCCCGACGATCGTTGCCGTCAGGCCCAGCCGCTTGGCGTCCCTCTGCGCCTGCAACACCGCCTCGGCCAGATGCGAGATCGGCACGCAGACATCGGTGGGCCAGATATGCCCGCCCTTGCCGAACGCGGCCGAGGCATAATGCGCCTTGTGCCGCATCTCCCACAGCGCGTTCCGCTCCTCGGTGGTATCTGCCGTCTTCCAGCCATCCGCCCCGAACTCGGCGGCTATCTCGGCGAACGCATCGCGCTGCTCGGCCACGGCCGCGGGCGACCCGTGGAACTCCAGGAACAGGTGCGGCTCCTCCGGCAGGTCGGCCTGCGAATACCGGTTGAACCCCCGCACCATCATCTCGTCCAGCAGCTCGATCCGCGCCATGGGGATACCCGACTGGATCGTCAGGATCACGCAGTTCACCGCATCCTCGACCGAGGCAAACCGGCAGGTCGCCGCGCTCACCGCCTCGGGGATGCCCTGCAACCGCAGGGTCAGCTCGGTGATGATCCCCAGCGTGCCTTCCGAGCCAACCAGCAGATGCGTCAGGTCATAGCCGGTCGAACTTTTCCGCGCCCGGCTGCCGGTGCGGATCACCGTGCCGTCCGCCATCACCGCCTCCAGCGCGAGGATATTCTCGCGCATCGTGCCATAGCGCACGGCCGTCGTCCCGCTGGCCCGCGTCGCGGCCATCCCGCCGATGCTGGCATCCGCGCCGGGATCGACCGGAAAGAACAGCCCTGTCGCCCGCAACTCCTCGTTCAGCCGCTTGCGGGTGATACCGGGCTGCACCACAGCGTTCAGGTCTTCCGCGTTGACCGCCAGAACCCCGCTCATCCGGCTCATGTCGAGGCTGATACCCCCCTGCACCGCCAGGTGCTGCCCCTCGAGGCTGCTCGCCGCGCCATAGGCCGTGACCGGCACGCCATGAAGGTTGCAAAGCCGCAGGATGGCCGACACCTCCTCCGTACTCTCCGGATAGGCCACCGCATCGGGGGGCGTGACCGGGTAATAGGTCTCGTTCTGCCCGTGCAGGCTACGATCGGCCTCCGTCGTGACCAGCCGGTCGCCCAGAAGCGCCTGCAACGCCGGCAGGGCCGTGTCGATGGGTTTCATTTCCCCCATGACAGCACCAGTGGGTCGAGCGGCCTCAGAAGCTCCAGCAGCATCGCCCGCGTGGCGGGATGCAGCGGCGGAATCGGATGGCGGCAGAATTCCGATCCGATCACGCCGCCCTCCACCATCGCCGCCTTGGCAGACCTGAACCCGCATTGCCGGTTCTCGTGGTTCACGGCCGGCAAGACCTTGGCATACCCCTCAATCGCCGCCTGCCGGTTGCCGGCAAGGAAATCCCTGACCACCGGCCCGATCAGGTCGGGGATCATCGCGCTGGTCATCGTCCCCGTCGCCCCGGCATCCAGATCGGCCAGCAGGGTGATTGCTTCCTCCCCGTCGAACGGCCCCTCGATGTCGGCGCCCCCCTCAACGATCAGCGCCCGCAGCTTGGCCGCCGCCTGCGGGCATTCGATCTTGAAAAGCTTCAGCATCTCGATCTCCCGCGCCATCCGCACAAGTAGAGGCACCGGCAAATCGACCCCCGACAGCGGCGCATCCTGCAGCATGATCGGGATACCCACCTCCCCCACCGCGCGGAATTGCTCGAAGGTCTGCTCCGCCGTGCCTTTCAGAAGAGCCCCGTGATAGGGCGGCATCATCATCACGATATCGGCGCCCATCTCCTTGGCAAACCGCGCCCGCTCCACCACGATGGGCGTCGCGAAATGGCTGATCGTCACGATCACCGGCACCCGCCCCGCCACGTGCTCCAGCGACAACCGCGTCAGCGCCTCCCGCTCCGCGTCGGAAATCAGGAACTGCTCCGAGAAATTGGCGAGAATGCAGATCCCGTCGACCCCCTGGTCGATCATGCAATCGAGCACCCGCTTCATCCCCTCGGAATCGACCGCCCCGTCCTCGTGAAACGGCGTCGGCGCGACCGGCCAGATGCCGGAATACGTTCTCTGTGTCATGCGCTCTCCTTCATGTCCTGCGCCTTCACTCCCCACCCCGCGAGGCAGACCAAAGCGCCAGCGCCACCACCCCAAGCATCGACAGCGCCATCAGGATGTTGATCGTCCGCTGCGTGCGGTCCGACAGGTTGAGCCGGTGCAGCGACACCCCGGCCCAGAGCCACGCAAGGTGGATGGGAATCCAGATGAGGTTCATGATCAGCGCCTTGCTGACCATCTCGAACAGGAACGCGTCGGGCGCATAGTCGAACCCCGTGATCAGCGAGGTGTTCACCGCATAGGCCTTCGGGTTGATCGCCTGCAGCATCAGCCCGCCCACCACGCCGGGGGGCGATTTCGCCTCCATGAACGCCACCTTCGCCCCGGCAAAGGCGATGCGACCGGCGAGGTACAGCAGGTAGGCCACCGACGCGAACATCAGCACGGTCCGCAACCACGGCACCGACAGGATTACCGCCGCCAGCCCCGTCATCACCGCCAGCATCACCAGGTTGGTGCCGATGAACAGCCCCAGCACGTAGCGCAGCGAGGCATTGAACCCGTAGGCCGCCCCGAACCCCGCCGTGGTCATCACCCCGGGCCCCGGCGTGATGATCAGGAAGAAGACGGCGGCGGCGAATGTCAGCATGAGGTGAAATCCAGTTGCACCTTCATCGCCTGCGCCCGGTCAGACGCGGTGGCGAAGGCCGCCTCGAACTCGCCCAGCGGAAAGCTGTGGGTGATCAACGGCGCCACGTCGATCAGCCCCTTGCGCATCAGCTCCACCGCCACCGCGAATTCCTCGTGAAACCGGAACGAGCCATTGAGCGACAGCTCCTTCGCCGTGATCTGCATCATCGGCAGGCGCATGTCGCCCGACAGGCCCAGTTGCACCACCTGCCCCCGCGGCCGAAGCGCCGCGATCCCGCTGGCCAGCGCGGCCTCGGCTCCGGAGCATTCGAACAGCACATCAAGGCAGCCCTTTCCCCCCGCATACGGCGCCAGCGCCTCGGGGTCTTTCGACGTATCCAAGGCCAGATCCGCCCCCGCCGCCCGGGCGAAGGCCAGCCCGTTCTCGGCGATATCGGTGGCGATGATCTCCGCCGCCCCGGCCCGCCGCGCGGCCAGGATGACCAGCACCCCGATCGGCCCGCAGCCCGTCACCAGAACCCGGCGCCCCAGCATCTCCCCCGCCCGGCGCACCGCGTGCAGCGCCACCGACAACGGCTCCGCCATCGCCGCCTCGGCCGGGGTCAGCCCGTGGGCCGGCACGCATTGCGCCGCCTCGGCCACCAGCACTTCGCGAAAGGCGCCCTGCACATGGGGAAACGGCATGGCCGAGCCGTAGAACCGCATGTTCAGGCAATGGTTCGGCAGCCCCCGCAGGCATTCGCCGCAACTGCCGCAGGGCCGCGAGGGCGACACCGCGACCAGATCACCAAGGTCGAATCCCTCGACCCCCTCACCCAACGCCTCGACAACCCCCGCCACCTCGTGCCCGAGAATCATCGGCTCCCGCAGCCTGACCGTGTCGAACCCGCCATGATGGAAATAATGCAGGTCCGACCCGCAAATTCCCCCGCGGCTCACCCGCACGCGCACCTGCCCCGGCTCGGGGTCGGCCGCCTCGCACGCCTCAACGCGCAGGTCTTTCGCCGCATGGGCATAGAGCGCTGTCATCGCAGACCGTCCTCCCCGGGGTTCCGCTTGCATCGTTATAAAAATGGTATACCATTTGTTCAAGGCGCGTTCGACCGGGAATGCGAATTTCCCTTTCGGGCGCCGCAGGGAGGATGAATGCAACTGTTCGATCTGACGGGCCGCACGGCCCTCGTCACCGGCTCTTCCATGGGCATCGGGTTCGCCCTGGCGCGCGGGCTGGCTCAGGCCGGGGCGCGGCTGGTGCTGAACGCCCGCAATGCCGACCGGTTGAAGGAGGCGGCGGAGAACCTGCGCGCCGAGGGCGCCGAGGTCGAAACCCTGCCCTTCGACGTGACCGACGCCACCGCCGCCCGTGACGCCATCGACCGCTACGAAGCGGATACCGGCCCGATCCACATCCTCGTCAACAACGCCGGGATGCAGCACCGCACGCCCCTGGAAGATTTCCCGCCCGAGGATTTCGACCGCCTGATGCGCACCAACGTCAATTCGGTCTTCTACGTGGGCCAGGCCGCCGCCCGCCACATGATCGACCGGCAATCGGGCCGGATCATCAACATCGCCAGCGTGCAAAGCCAGCTCGCCCGCCCCGGCATCGCGCCCTACACCGCCTCCAAGGGGGCCGTCACCAACCTGACCAAGGGCATGGCGACCGACTGGGCGAAGCACGGGCTCAACTGCAACGCCATCGCGCCGGGCTATTTCGACACGCCGCTCAATGCCGCCCTCGTCGCCGACCCGGATTTCACCACGTGGCTCGAGAAACGCACCCCCGCGGGCCGCTGGGGCAAGGTCGAGGAACTGGTCGGCGCCTGCGTCTTCCTCGCCTCCGACGCGGCGAGCTTCGTCAACGGTCACACGCTGTTCGTCGACGGCGGTATCACGGCCAGCCTTTAAGGGAGGAGAACATGAGCGACAAACCCGTCATCGGTTTCATCGGCGTGGGCCTGATGGGCCACGGCATGGCCAGCAACATCCTGAAGGGCGGCTACGATCTCTGGATCAAGGGCAACAAGAACCGCGAGCCGGTCGACAGCCTTGTCAGCAAGGGCGCGAAGGAAGCCTCCAGCCCCATGGAGATGGCCGAAAACTGCGACATCATCCACATTTGCCTCTCCAACTCGCCCCAGGTCGAGGCGGTGATCCGCGGGCCCGACGGCATCCTTGCCGGCGCGCGGAAAGGGCTGATCGTCATCGACACCACCACCGCCGACCCGGTCTCGACCATGGCGCTCGCCGCCGAGATGGCGGAACAGGGCGTGAAGATGGTCGACGCGCCCCTCGGCCGCACCCCCAAGGAGGCCGAGGAGGGCAAGCTCGACGCCATGGTCGGCTGTGACGAGGGTGATTTCGCCACCGTCTCGCCGGTCATCGACTGCTGGGCCGGCACCATCACCCGCATCGGGCCCACCGGCTCGGGCCACAAGATGAAACTCTTGATGAACTTCCTCGGCGCGGCCTACGCGGCGCTCTATTCCGAAACCGCCGCCCTCGGCGCCAAGGTCGGCATCTCGCCCCACACCTTCCGAGACGTGATCGGCCCCAGCCGCCTCGGCAGCGGCTTCTTCGGCACCTTCATGACCTATGTCTGCGAGCGCGACCGCGACGCCCACAAGTTCACCATCGCCAATATGTCCAAGGACATCCGCTACGTGAACGCCATGGCCACCGATGCCGGCGTGATGAACGTGATGGCCGCCGCCGCGAAACACTACTTCACCCATGCCGAGGCCGTGGGCGCCGGGCAGGATTACGTGCCGATGCTGTCGGATCACGTGGGCCGGCTGAACGGGCTCGACATGGATGCGGAAGTGAAGAAGGGCCGCTGAGGGAGGGCGACACGATGCTGAGCGACGCGCAACGGGACTTCTACGCCGAGAACGGCTACCTGATGATCGAGAACGCGGTCGCGCCCGATCAGCTCGACCGCCTGCGCGCCATCACCGCGAGGCTGATCGACGCCTCTCGCACCGTCCGCGAAAGCGACGATGTCTACGACCTCGACAAGGGGCACGGCCCCGACAGCCCCCGCCTGACCCGCATCAAGATTCCCCACAAGCAGGACCCGTATTTCTGGGAGGTGCTGCGCAACTCCGCCATGACGCAGGTGCTCAACGACCTGCTCGGCCCCGACACCACGATCCTGACCTCCAAGCTCAACACCAAGGCGCCCGGCGGCGGGCGGGCAGTCGAATGGCACCAGGACTGGGCCTTCTACCCGCACACCAATGACGACCTGCTCGCCTTCGGCCTGATGCTGGAAGACGTGGACGAGGCCAACGGCCCCCTGATGGTGATCCCCGGCACCCATCGCGGCCCGGTGCTCGACCATACGTCCAACGGGGTCTTCGCCGGCGCCATCGACCCCGACGACCCGGCCTTCGACCGCGAGAAAACCGTGACCCTCACCGGCAAGGCCGGCAGCATGACGGTCCACCACGCCCGCCTCCTGCACGGCTCCGCCCCGAACAAGAGCGACCGGGCGCGGATGATCCTGTTCTACGAATGCGCCAGCGCCGACGCCTGGCCGCTTCTGGGGGCGAATTCCTATTTCCACGCTCTCGGCCAGCGCAGGTTCTGGGACGACCTGCAGGACCGCACGATCACCGGCAAACCCTGCCTGACACCCCGGCTGGAACAGGTGCCCGTCACCATGCCCCTGCCCCCGGCGCCCGATACCGGCTCGATCTTCCGCACCCAGGAATCCGCCGGCGCGCGCAGCGCCTTTGCCATCGAATGACGGCCTAGTCCTCGATCACCGCGCGGCCGTCGGCGATCATCTCCTCGATGGCCGCCATCTGGCAGAACCCGTCCCGCACCTTCGCCTCGAGCGCGCCTTCAAGCTCCTGCACCTTCGCCAGCCGCTCGATCACCCTGTCGATCTCGGCCAGCGGCACCACGACCACGCCGTTCCGGTCGGCCACGATCAAATCGCCGCTCTCGACCCGCACGCCGCCGATCACGGCGCCGAACCCTGCCCTCGCCGGCCCGTTGGAATAGGGCGAATTCGGGCTCAGCCCGGTACACCACGCCGGCAGGCCGACCTCGACGATCCCCTCGTAATCGCGCATCTCGCCATCGGTCACGAACCCGGCCGCGCCCTTGTTTTTCATCATCCCGCAAAACTGGTCACCCGCCGCCGAACAGTTCCGGTGCCCGTGCACCGCCGCCACGACGATATCGCCCGGCTCGAGGATATGCAGCGCGCCCATCGTCGCGAGGATCTCCGCCGGCCCGTTATCGGCCACCAGCGCCGGGCCCACGGCGCGACAGTCGATATCCCGTCCGCCGCCGATCGGCTGGATGGCGGAACTCAGCGCCCCCTGCCCGCCCATCGCATCGCAGACGAACCCGGTCGGCACGCCCTCGAACGCGGCGATCTGGGCGGCGGTGGGGCGCAGGAAACTCCGGCGCAGGGTCAACACGGGCGGCTCTTCGATCATGGCGTCTCTCCACGTTGCAGGCATCGGCGCACAGCTCCGCCGACACATCTCGGCCCATCGCCGAACCGTTTCCGGCACGACGTCGGACATTTCCGACAAACCGACGCCACAAGACGAAAGATTCCGTCGGATCCCTTTCAAATCAGGCTTCTTTGCCCTTGCATTTGGTATACCAAATGGGAATGCTGTCACAAGAGGCGTGTTCGCCCGACGCCAGCGAACACGGAATATTGGGAGATTGGCTCGATGTCTGACACACGCGCGAACAAGCAGTTCCGGTCGCAGGAATGGTTCGACAACCCGAACAACCCGGGCATGACCGCGCTCTATCTCGAGCGATACCAGAACCAGCAATTCACCCGCGAGGAACTTCAGTCCGGCAAGCCCGTCATCGGCATCGCCCAGACCGGCTCCGACCTTGCGCCATGCAACAAGATCCACGTCTTCCTGATGGACCGGATCAAGGCCGGCATCCGCGAAGCGGGCGGCATCCCGATGGAGTTTCCCGTCCACCCGATCCAGGAAACCGGCAAGCGGCCCACCGCGGCGCTCGACCGGAACCTGCAATATCTCAGCCTTGTCGAGGTGCTGCACGGCTACCCGATCGACGGCGTGGTGCTGACCACCGGCTGCGACAAGACCACGCCCGCCATGCTGATGGGCGCGGCCACGGTCGACCTGCCGGCCATCGCCCTCAACGGCGGGCCGATGCTGGATGGCTGGTGGAAGGGCAAGCGCGCGGGCTCGGGCATGATCGTCTGGGAAAGCCGCCGCCTGCTGGCCGCGGGCGAGATCGACTACGACGAGTTCCTGAGCCGCGTCTGCTCCTCCGCGCCCAGCCTCGGCCATTGCAACACCATGGGCACCGCCAGCACGATGAACGCCATGGCCGAGGCGCTCGGCATGTCGCTGACCGGCAACTCGGCGATTCCCGCGCCTTTCCGCGAACGGATGGCCATGGCCTACGAGACCGGCAAGCGCATCGTCGCCATGGTCTACGAAGACCTCAAGCCGTCCGACATCATGACGCGCGAGGCCTTCGAGAACGCCATCATCGTCAACGCCGCCATCGGCGGCTCGACCAACGCCCCGCCCCACCTTCAGGCCGTCGCTCGCCATATCGGCGTCGACCTCGACGTGAAGGACTGGGAAGCCATCGGCTTCGACGTGCCGCTCATGGTCAACATGCAGCCTGCCGGCGAGTACCTCGGAGAAAGCTTCTTCCGCGCGGGCGGCGTACCGGCGGTGATGGCCGAACTGGTCCGCGCGGGCCGCATCCACGAGGGGGTGATGACCGCCACCGGGCAGACCATGGGTACGAACCTCGCCGGGCTCGAAAGCGCAGACCACAACGTCATCACCACCTACGACGCGCCCCTGCGCAGGAACGCGGGTTTCAAGGTACTGACCGGCAACCTCTTCGACTCCGCCCTGATGAAGACCAGCGTGATCTCCGACGATTTCCGCAAGCGGTTCCTGTCGGAACCCGGCAACGAGAACGTGTTCGAGGCCCGCGCCGTGGTCTTCGAAGGGCCCGAGGATTACCACGACCGGATCAACGATGCCGGGCTTGGCATCGACGAGCGCACTATTCTCTTCATCCGCGGTGTCGGCTGTGTCGGCTACCCGGGTGCGGCGGAAGTGGTGAACATGCAGCCCCCGGATGCGATCATCCGGCAAGGCATTCACCACCTGCCCACCGTGGGCGACGGGCGCCAATCGGGCACCTCGGAAAGCCCCTCGATCCTCAACGCCTCGCCCGAAAGCGTGGTCGGCGGCGGTCTGGCCTACCTCAAAACCGGCGACATGGTGCGGCTCGACCTCAACGCCTCGCGCATGGATGCGCTGGTGGACGAGGCCGAGTGGCAGGCCCGGATCGACGCGTGGCAGGCGCCCGAGATCAAGAGCCAGACGCCGTGGCAGGAGATCTACCGTACCCATGTCGGCCAGTTGGCCAATGGCGGCTGTCTCGAACTGGCCACCGCCTATCAGAAGGTCGGCCGCGACCTGCCGAGGGACAATCACTAGACCACGCGGCAGGGTGGCCCGGCCGCCCGGCCCAACGGGAGGAAAGCCATGTCCAAGACCATCATCATCACCGGCGGCGGCGGCGGCGTGGGCCGTGCCACCGCCCATGCCTTTCTCGATGCCGGCTGGCGCGTGGGGCTCGTCGGCCGCCGCGCCGAGGCGCTGGAGGAGACGGCGAACGGGCACGAGAACGCCCTCACTCTGCCCTGCGACGTCACCGACGAGGCGGAGGTCGAGGCGGCCTTCGACCGTGCCGCGAAAGACTGGGGCCACCTCGACGCGATCTTCAACAATGCCGGCATCGGCCGCCCCGGTGCCCCGATCGACGAAATCCCGGTCGAGGAGTTCCGCAAGGTCATCGACATCAACGTGACCGGCAGTTTCATCTGCGCCCGCGCCGCCTTCGCCATCATGCGCCGGCAAGACCCGCAGGGCGGCCGGATCATCAACAACGGCTCGGTCTCGGCCTACGTGCCGCGCTGGGGCTCGTCGCCCTACACCGCCTCGAAACACGCCATCACCGGCCTCACCCGCTCGATCAGCCTCGACGGCCGCCCCTTCAACATCGCCTGCGGCCAGATCGACATCGGCAACGCCCTCACCGAGATGGCGGCCAAGATGACCGAGGGCGTGCCGCAGGCCGACGGCTCCATCGCCGTCGAGCCGGTGATGGACGTGGCGCAGGTGGCCAGTTCCGTCCTGCACATGGCCAGCCTGCCGCTCGATGCCAATGTACAGTTCATGACCGTGATGGCCACCAACATGCCCTATATCGGGCGGGGGTAACCCATGCGAAAGACCGACCGTCTGCTCATGACCGGCGCCGCCGGCATAATCGGCCAGCAGATCCGCGAAGGGCTGGCCGAGTATGCAAAGACCGTGCGCCTTTCCGATGTCGCCAACCTCGGCGAACCGGCCGCGCACGAGGAAATCGTCGCCTGCGACCTGACCGATGCCGACGCCGTCCGGTCCATGGTCAAGGGCTGCGACGCCATCCTGCATTTCGGCGGCATCTCGACCGAGAACCGCGCCGACCTCATCCACCGGGTCAATATCGACGGCACCTATTCCCTTTACGAGGCCGCCCGCAAGGAAGGCGCGAAACGCATCCTCTTCGCCAGTTCCAACCACGTGATCGGCTTTCATGCCCGTGAAACAAGGCTCACCGCCTCCTCCCCCATCCGGCCGGACAGCAATTACGGCGTGTCCAAGGCCTATGGCGAGGCGTTGGCGCGGATGTATTGGGACAAGTACGGCATCGAGACGCTGATCCTGCGCATCGGGTCGTGCTTTCCGCAGCCGAAGGACCGGCGGATGCTGGCGACGTGGATGTCGTCGGCCGACATGCTGCGGCTGATCGGGGTGATGCTGGAGGTGCCGAGGCTCGGTTGCCCCATAGTTTACGGGGTTTCGGACAACGCGGAAAGCTGGTGGGACAATTCCGAAACCGCCTATCTCGGTTGGCAGCCGCAGGACAGCTCGGCGCAGTTTGCCCACCTCTTCGCCGATGATCCGGCGCAGGATCCGAATGATCCTGAGGTCATCTACCAGGGTGGAAAATTCGCCAAGGCGGGGCATTTCGAGGACTGACCCGTTCGGCGCCGACACCCCTTGTTTTGCAGGAAATCCAACGTCGGTATAACGTCGGTATTTTGTCGGTATTGCGTCGGTGTTTCTGCCGACGCCCGCGCTCAGGGCACCCGCGTCGACTTGCGCAGCGCGCCCGCCTTCTGCCGCTCGCGGTGCCAGATATAGAGACCCGCGCCGATGATGATCACGCCCCCGCCCAGCGTCCAGACCGTGGGCCACGTGGCGAACACCACGATGCCCGCCACCGCCGCCAGGAAGATCTGGCTGTAGACCATCGGCGCGAGGATCGACGCATCGGCCCAGCGATGAGCCGTCGTGGCCAAGATATGCCCGGTCATTCCGAACCCGCCGATCAGGAACATCACCAGCCATTCCGTCCGCCCCTCGGGCCAGACCCAGACCGAGGCCGCGAACGGCGCCAGCACGACCGAGGCGATCCCCGCCGACCAGACCTGCTGTGTGGCGTTGGTCTCGACCCCCGCCAGCATCCGCGTCATGATGAAGTAGAGCGAGGCGATCACCAGCGCCGCCAGCGAATAGAGCATCGCCGGGTGGAACTCGGCCCCCCATGGCTGCATCACCACCAGCACGCCCACGAACCCGGTACAGACCGCCGCGATCCGGCGCAGGCCGACCTTTTCGCCAAGGATCGGAATGGCCAGCAGCGTCACGACGATCGGCCCCGCGAACATGATCGTCGTGGTCACCGTGATCGGCAGCGATTGCAGCGCGAAGAAGTTGCAGACGGTCGAGCCGAACAGGAAGCTCGACCGCAAGAGCTGCTTCAACGGCGCCCGGGACCGGAACGCCGACAGCCCTTCCTGCGGCAGGTAGATCAGCGTCGCGTAGACGAAATGCCCGCAATACCGCGCGAACACCACCTGCAGCACCGGCATCCCCGCCAGTGTCAGCCACTTGGCGGAGCTGTCGATGCAGGTGAAGAAGACCACGGCAAAGAACATGGTCAGCACGCCCGCGGCGGTGCGCTCTTCCCTTGGCTGCGGCAGGCTCACATCGTCATCCGCTTCGAGGTCACATCGTCATCCCGCCGTCGATGGCCACGCATTGCCCGGTCATGTAGCGCGTCTCGTCACTGGCGAGATAGACCACGAGGTCGGCGATCTCCTCGGCCTCGCCCAGCCTTCCCATCGGCTGGCGGGCGACGAAGGCCTTCATCGCCGCGTCGTAATCGCCCGTGTCCTTCAGCCGCTGCTGAAGCGAGGGGCTGTCGACCGTGCCCGGCGCGATGCAGTTGCAGCGGATGCCGCGCGTGATGTAATCGGCCGCGACCTGTTTGGTCAGCCCGATCGTGGCGCCCTTCGACGTGCCGTAGATGAACCGGTTCGGCAGGCCCCGCATACTGGAACAGACCGAGGCGATGTTGACGATGGCCCCCGCCTCGCGTTCCAGCATCCCCGGCACCGCCGCCTGGATCGCGTGAAAATGCGCCCGCACGTTGAGGTTCATGGCGAGGTCGAACTCGTCGTCCGTGGCGTCGAGCACCGTGCCCGAATGCACGATGCCCGAGCAGTTGACGAGGATGTCCGGCGCCGCAGCGCCCACCGCCTTCACCAGCGCGGCCTTGTCCAGCGCGTCGAGCGCAAAGGCCTCGGCCACGTCGAGCCCCGCCAGCAGGTCGCCGTTCAGGTCGGTCGCGATCACGTGCGCCCCCTCGCGGGCCATCGCCGCGGCGCTCGCGCGGCCGATGCCCTGCCCGGCGGCGGTGATGAAGGCGCGCTTGCCTTTCAGCCTCATGATCGTCCGCTCCCGAGATGCTTGCCCATCCAGTCGACCATTTCCGGGATCATGATCCCGCCATCGCCGCCATCCCGCGCCTCGCGCAGCGTGGCGTCGGCGGCGGTCGACATGCGGCTTTCCAGCCCGAGGTCCGCCGTCATCTGCCGGTAATAGCCCACGTCCTTGGCGCCGTTCGCAACCGAAAAGGCAAGGTCGATCTTGCCGTCGACGGCGTAGTTGCGGATGAACTCCATCATCCCCGATTTGAGCGGCCCGGCGGACATCACGCCGAACAGCGCCTCGCGCTCGATGCCGGCCGCATCCGCCGCGGCGAAGGCCTCGGACATGGCGGTCGCCGTGGTCATGGCGAAGAAGTTGTTGATCAGCTTGATCGTGTGCCCGTTGCCCAGCTTGCCGAGATGGAAGACATTCTCGCCCAGCACGTCGAGCACCGGCTTGACGCGGCTGTAGGCGGCCTCGTCACCCGCGCACATGATGTTCAGGAGGCCATCCTTGGCATGGGCCGGCGTGCGGCCCAGCGGCGCGTCGAGATAGACCGCGCCCTTTTCGGCCAGATCGGCCCCGATCTTCAGCGTCGAGGACGGCAGCGAGGTGCCGAAGTCGATCACCACCTGGCCGTCCTTCGCCCCGGCCAGCACGCCGTCGTCGCCGTAGATCCGTTGCTCGACCTGCTCCGACGTGCCGACGCAGAGCATCACGATATCGCAGCCCTGGGCCATCTCCCGCGCCGAGCCGGCCTCGCGGCCGCCGCGTGCCACGGCCTCCTCGATCCCGCTCCGGTCGCGGTTGCCCAGCACGCTTACCTCGTAACCCGCATCCTGCAGGCATCCCACCATGGCGCGGCCCATCAGGCCCAGCCCGATAAATCCGATCGTCGGTTTGCTCATCTCTCACTCTCCCTGTTCCGGCACCGCCCGCGCGGGGCGGCGCGCCCTACATCACCGCGCCGATCTGCCACGGCACGAATTCATGATCGCCCAGCCCCTGCGCCTCGGATTTCGACACCTCGCCCGAGGCCAGCCGCAGCCACGCCTCGTAGATCTCGCGCCCGACCTCCTCGACGCTGGCGCCCTCGGTCAGGATCCGGCCGGCATTCACGTCCATGTCCTCGGTCATCCGCTCGTACATCTGGCTGTTGGTCGCCACCTTCAGCGTCGGCGCGGGCTTGGAGCCGAAGGCCGAGCCGCGCCCGGTGGTGAACACCACGAGGTTGCAGCCGCTGGCAATCTGCCCCGTCACGCTGGCCGGATCGTAGCCGGGGCTGTCCATGAAGGTGAAGCCCCTGGCCGTCACCGGCTCGGCATATTTGTAGACGCCGGTGAGGGGCGTCGTGCCCCCCTTGGCCGCCGCGCCGAGCGACTTTTCGAGGATGGTGGTCAGCCCGCCCTTCTTGTTGCCGGGGCTGGGGTTGTTGTCCATGCTGCCGTGGTTGCGGGCGGTGTAATCCTCCCACCAGCGGATGAGGGCGATGAGCTTCTCGCCCACCTCGCGGCTGGCCGCCCGCGCGGTCAGCAGGTGTTCGGCCCCGTAGATCTCGGGCGTTTCGGCCAGCACGCCGGTGCCGCCCTGCGCGACCAGCAGGTCGCAGGCATGGCCGACCGCCGGGTTGGCGGTGATGCCCGACCACGCGTCCGAGCCGCCGCATTGCAGGGCGACCATCAGTTCCGAGGCCGGGCACGGCTCGCGCTCGGCCTCGTCGACCAGGGGCAGCATCGCCTCGATCTTGGCTATGCCGGCCTCGACGGTCTTCCGGATGCCGCCCACGTCCTGGATGTTCATGGTCTGGAAGAGCGGCCCCGGCGTCAGGCCGAACGCCTCGACCAGCCAGTCGATCTGGTTGGTCTCGCAGCCCAGCCCGGCCATCAGCACGCCGCCCACGTTGGGGTTGCGGGCATAGCCCCACATGACCCGCTGCAGGGCCTCGAACCCCTCGCCCGATCCGGCCATGCCGCAGCCGGTGCCGTGCACGAAGGCGGCCACGCCGTCGACATCGGGATAGGGCGCCAGCCGCTCGGGGGTGAAGTGGTCGGCGATCATGCGCGCGGCGGTGGCCGAGCAGTTCACCGAGGTGAGGACGGCGATGTAGTTGCGCGTGCCGACCCGGCCCGAGGCGCGGCGGTAGCCCATGAAGGTGTCGGTGGTGGTCGCGGGCGTGGCGGGGGTCAGGTTGGTGGAGAATTCGTAGGCGGTGTCGACATTGCGGAATTCGAGGTTGTGGGTGTGTACGTGGGCGCCTTGGGGGATGTCCGTGGAGGCATAGCCGATGACCTGGGCGTATTTCCGCACCGCCTCGCCGCGGGCGATGGGGCGGGTGGCCAGCTTGTGGCCGCGCGGTATCAGCTCGGCGGCGCCGCCCTCGCCGGGGGCAAGCTGGGTGATGGCGGTGGCCACGTTGTCGGCGTCGGACAGTTGGACGGTCTGCATGGCTGACCTCAGGCGCAGGAGGGGCTGTCGGCGCGCCAGCGGTGGATGGGGATGTGCGGCTGGCCGGACAGGCGGGCGCACGCCGCCTGCCACATCTCGCGCCATGTCCGCCAGTCGCGCAGCTCCGCCTCCGGATTGGCGCGGGACCGGGCGACGAAGTCGGGGAAATGCGCGCGGCCGGTGGGCTGGCCGGTCACGCTGTAGCGGATGTCGAAGGACCAGCGGAACCGGTCCGACCGGTTGTCGAGCGAGGCATGGGGCGTCAGCGGGTGGAAGATGACCGCGCCGCCGGCCTTGACCGGCAGCGGCCGCGCCTGCGAGAGATCGAGACAGCCATCGGCAATCGCCGTCTGTTTCTTCGGGCAATGCGGGTACATTTGCGGCGTGCCGGGGATCGCCTGCAGGCAGCCGTTCTCGACCGTGGCGTCGGTGATCGCCAGCCAGACCGTCACCATCGTGGTGCCGTCGGCCTCCTCGTGCCCCACGCCGCGATCCTGGTGCCAGTCGGTGCCGCCCACATGCGCGCGGATCTCGTCCTTGTGCAGATCGCCCACCGGCGGCTTCAGCCGCACGTGCTGGATCGGGTTCGATGTGATCTCGGGCCCGATCAGGCCTTCCACGAGGTCCAGAAGCCGCGTGCAGGTGATCATGTCGAACACCGCCGGGCCGAAATGAAAGGGCGTCTCGGGCGTCACCGCGTCGCCCGGAAGCGAGATATCCATCGGCTGGAACCAGTCGCAGCCGGCCTTGTAGCTGGTCAGCAGCTTGTCCTGGAAATCCCGCCCCTCGGGCGTCGGAACGCGCCCCTCGCGGTGCCAGCCCTCGTAGAGGCCGTCGAGCAGCCGCGCATACTCTGCCCGGACCGCCGCCAGAACCTGCGGTGGCAGCACGTCGGGCACCACGATCACCCCGTCCCGGTGGAACGCGTCTATCTGGGATTGGTCAAGCATGGCGCCTCCGCGCGCTGGTCAGGGCGTGGAAAGGGGCGGGCCCGCCCGCCCCCTTCGGGAAAGCTTTCAGGCCGGCCGCCCTAGAGGAACAGCGTCACGATGGGCGGCCAGATCAGCAGCACGGACAGCGCCAGAAGCTGCAGCACGATGAACGGCAGGAACCCCCGGAAGATCGCCGTCAGCGAGATATGCGGCGGCGCCACCGACTTGAGGTAGAACGCGGCCGGGCCGAAGGGCGGCGACAGGAAACTGACCTGCATGTTCATGCAGAACACCACGCCGAACCAGATCGCCACGTCGCGCGGGTTCAACTCTCCGAACACGCCGATCTGTTCGACCGGCAGCTTCAGCACGATCGGCAGGAAGACCGGCATGATCAGCAGCACGATGCCGATCCAGTCCATGAACATGCCCATGATCAGGAAGATCAGCATCATCACCAGGATGATGCCCATGGTCGGCAGTTCCGCCGCCACGATCATGTTGGCCACGTAGGTCGGCCCGCCCGCCAGTGTGTAAGCGGCGGCGAGCGAGGCCGCGCCGATGGTGACCCAGATGATCGTGCCGGTCGATTTCAGCGTGCGCATCAGGCTGTCCCACACGATCTCGAAGGTCATCTCGCGCCGGATCAGCCCGATGACGAAGACCGCCACCACGCCCATGCCCGCGGCCTCGGTGATGCCGGTGATGCCCATGTAGATCGAGCCCAGCACCACGCCGATGACGATGACCGGCGCGATCAGGCCCTTGCCCATCTGCCAGCCTTCCGCGGCCCGCTCGCGGCCCACGACGAACAGGATCAGCGCGGCGGCGATGACGAAGGCGCCCACGATATACGGGATGTCCGAGACCATCCCCAGCGCGATCGGCTCGAGCCCCTCCTGCACCTGGTTGTCGCCGGTGATCGTGAAGAACACCGCCCGGAGCAGCAGGAACCCGGTGATCCACAGCGCGAAGCGCGACAGGAAGCCTACGAAGCGCAGGAACTTCTCCATCCCCTTGGGCGCGGTCGGGTCCTCTTCCGGCAGGGGCGCCAGAGACGGGTTCAGGTTGGTGCGGATGATGATGTAGATGATGAAGAACGAGGCCAGCATGAAGCCGGGCAGGAAGGACGCGGTAAACAGCGCCTTGATCGAGGTCTCGGTCACCAGCCCGTAGAAGATCAGCACGATCGACGGCGGGATCATCGTGCCCAGCGAGCCGGAGGCACAGATCGTCCCGATGGCGAGGTTCTGGTTGTAGCCCAGCCGCAGCATCTGTGGCAGCGCGATCAGCCCCAGCAGCACCACCTCGCCGCCGATGATCCCCGACATGGCCGCCATGATCACCGCCATGATCGAGGTCACGATGGCGATCCCGCCCCGGGTCCGCGAGAGCCACTGGTTGAGCGCTTCGTACATGTCCTTGGCGATGCCCGAACGTTCGAGCAGCGAGGCCATGAAGATGAACAGCGGCACCGATATCAGCACGTAATTCGTCATCTGCCGGTAGACGGCCTGTGCCAGTACCGACATGGGCCCGCTGCCGAACCGCCCGAACGACACTTCGGGGCCGAATTTCATCACGATGACCGCCACGGCAAGGAAGGCCGAGGCAAAGCCAAGCGGCATCCCGATGGCCAGCAGGGCGAACATCCCGACCAGAAGCAGGATCGACAGGGTGGCGATGCTGTCGACCTTCATCCACGCGAAAAGCTCGAGGAATTCCATCTACTTCTTCTCCAGCGTTTCGCGGATTTGCTTGATCTCGGTTTCGTCGATCTCGTCGAGCGGCGAGTGATGCTCGGGCGCCTTGTTCCAGTCGGCGATGAGGTTCGACACAGCCTGTATCGCCACCAGCACGATGATGATCAGCACCGCCGGCTTGATGGTTCCGGGGATCGGCGGATCCCAGGCCGTGCCGAACGTCTCCATCCGCAGGAAGCGGCGTTGGGCGTCGGCGTAGTTGCCCCAGACAAGGGCGAAGGTGAAGCCCACGATCAGCAGCACCGACAGCACGTCGGATGCCTTCTGTGCCCAGCGGGGCATGATGTCATAGATCACGTAGATGCGGATATGGCTGCGCTGCTGCATGGCGTATTGGCCCGCGAAGAGGAAGACCAGCGCCGCGATCCACAGCGACAGCTCGTTGGCCCAAAGCGTCGGGCGCGAGAACACGTAGCGCGACACCACCTCGTAGAACATCACGAGGACGATCAGCGCGGTCATGATCATCGCCATTCGCGACGTGATCAGCGAGACGATATCGAAGAACCCGCCCGGCCGGTTCTCGAGCGCGCCGTGGAAATCCGACAGGTAGAGCGCGGCGAACAGCACGGCGCCGGTGATCGACAGCAGCATCGCCCAGACCAGGGGTCGCCCGTGCGGCCGGATCATCTCGTGCATCCCGAGCGCGGTTTCGGATATCAGGGCGTTGGCCACCAGCCAGATGTAAAGCAGCACGACGATGCCGGTGAACAGCAGCATGGCCATGCGAACCGGCTGTCGCAGCGGCCCGAGCCAGAGGCTTTCCTTCTCCATGCGCGATCTCCCCGTCATTCCCAGTTGATTGTGCGCCGCACCGGTCGGATGCGCCCGGCGGGGGGCGCATCCGTGTCTTCGGGCCGCACGCGGCCCGCCTGTGGCCTCAGTCGATCAGGCCAAGCTGCTTGAGATAGGTCTTGTGGCTTTCCAGGATCGCCCCGGCTTCCGGCGAGCGGGTGCCCCAGTCTTCCCACGCGGCCTGGGCCGCCTCGCGGAAGGCCGCCCGGTCCTCTTCCGACCAGTCGTGCAGGGTGACGCCCTTTTCACGCAGCTCCGCCGCTGCGGCCGAGTTGTTCTTGCCGTTCGACAGCGCGATCTGGAACGAGACCTTCTGCCACGCGGTGTCGATGATCCGGCGCTGCTGGTCGGTCAGGTCGTTCCACACGTCCAGATTGCAGGCCAGGTGGTCCGACGGCATCGAGTGGAAGCCCGGATAGGTGGCGTGTTTCACGATGTCGTAGAGGCCGAGGCCGACGTTGTTGTAGAGGCCCGAGGCGTCCGCCCCGTCGATGATCCCGGTCTCCAGCGCGGTGAAGATCTCGGTGAAATCCATCACGATGGGCGAGGCGCCGAGGCTTTCGAAGATCTCGGTTTCCATGCCCGGGGGAGAGCGGAATTTCCAGCCCTTGAGGTCGTCCATCCCGGCGATGGGCTTGGACGACGAGAGCGATTCCTGCCCGTAGATCGACCAGCCGATGAGCTGCATGTTCTGCGCGTTGTAGAGCTCCTGCGCGGCGTCGTAGCCGCCGCCGTAATAGAGCCACGAATACTGCTGCCAGGGGGTTTCGTAGCCGCCCATGATGTCGCCCACGAACTGGAAGGCCGGGTTCTTGCCGGTCTGGTAGGCGCCGCCGGTGGCGTCGCAATCCAGGATGCCGTTGATGGCGGCATCGAACGTCTCGGTCGTGGCCACGACCGAGGACGAATAGAACATCTCGACGGTGATGTCCCCGCCCGACATGACCTGCACGTCATCCGCCCATTCGGCCAGC
Source organism: Roseovarius sp. (assembly GCF_040223625.1). Lineage (GTDB taxonomy): Bacteria > Pseudomonadota > Alphaproteobacteria > Rhodobacterales > Rhodobacteraceae > Roseovarius. The sequence goes on from NZ_JAVKFX010000072.1 coordinate 33,117, forward strand.
TGCTTGCCGGTCGGATGCTCTGTGGCATAGTGCGTCTGCACCCGCAGCGTGACCGGCTCGGCCATGGCCGAGGCGGCCGTCAGCGCCACCGCGCCCGCCGTCATCAGTAGGTTCGTGGATTTCATTCTTCTCTCCTCCCTTTGCGGCGACTTTGCGCCGTCTGTTTCACTGCCGCCCATCCTCGATCGCGCGGCCAGAGATGGTATACCATCTCTGGTGACGGTAACGAATGGCGTTTCGATAATCAACAAATTTTGGTATACCAAATCGACCCGGGCGGGCTTTCCGCCGTCGGGGCGAACCCGGCTCCGGGTCCGCCCCCCGCCGGGGGCGACAGGCGCCCCGGTCACGGCCTCAGTCGATCAGCCCGAGCTGCCGCAGATAGGTCTTGTGGCTTTCGAGAATCGCCGCCGCTTCGGGCGAGCGCGAACCCCACTCTTCCCACGATTCCTGCGCCGCCTCGCGGAACGCCGCCCGGTCCTCTTCCGACCAGTCATGCAGCGTCACGCCCTGCTCGCGCAGTTCCGATGCCGCGGCCGAGTTGTTCTTGCCGTTGGAGAGCGCGATCTGGAACGACACCTTCTGCCATGCGGTGTCGATGATCCGGCGCTGCTGGTCGGTCAGGCCGTTCCACACGTCCAGATTGCAGGCCAGGTGGTCCGAGGGCATCGAATGGAAGCCCGGGTAGGTGGCATGCTTGACGATGTCGTAGAGACCGAGGCCCACGTTGTTGTAGAGGCCCGAGGCATCCGCGCCGTCGATGATCCCCGTCTCCAGCGCGGTGAAGATCTCGGTGAAATCCATCACGATGGGCGAGGCGCCGAGCTTCTCGAAGATCTCGGTCTCCATGCCGGGCGGCGAGCGGAACTTCCAGCCCTTCATATCCTCCATGCCGGCGATCGGCGTCGAGGAGGACAGCGATTCCTGACCGTAGATCGACCAGCCGACAAGCTGCATGTTCTGGGCATTGTAAAGCTCCTGCGCGGCATCGTAGCCGCCGCCGTAATAGAGCCACGAATATTGCTGCCACGGCGTCTCGTAGCCGCCCATGATGTCGCCCACGAACTGGAAGGCGGGGTTCTTGCCGGTCTGGTAGGCGCCGCTGGTCGCGTCGCAGTCGATGATCCCGTTGATCGCGGCGTCGAAGGTCTCTGTCGAGGCGACGACAGAAGACGAATAGAACATCTCCACCGTGATATCGCCGCCCGACATGACGCTGATGTCATCGGCCCATTCGGCCAGTTGCTTGCCGGTCGGGTGCTCGGTCGCGTAATGCGTCTGCACCCGCAGCGTGACCGGCTCGGCCATGGCCTGCGCCGCCATCAGCGCCGCCACACCGGCCGTCATCAGAAAACTCGTGCGTTTCATTTTTCTCTCCTCCCTTGGCGATGCCTTGGCAGCACCGGTTTCACGGCGCGCATCCTCTGGCACGCCGCCACAGATGGTATACCATCAAGGCGGAGGCTACCGACTGCTCCCTCGACAATCAACAAATTTTGGTATACCAAATCTGCTAAAGTGATTGAACTGGCCTCCCTTGGCCTTACGTTCCAAGGGGTTATAAGACTTTTGACTGGATCAGGTGGAGCGCCGGCATGGCCGAGGGAATTCTGGCAGAACAGATCGCCAATCAGCTGCGACGGGACATCCTGCGCGGCAAGCTGGCGCCGGGGGCCTCGATCAAGGAACGCGACAACGCGGCCGAGATGGGGGTCAGCCGCACGCCCATGCGCGAAGCGATTCGCATCCTCGCGCAGGACGGGCTCGTCATCCTCCGCCCCGCCCGCAGCCCGATCGTCGCCCAGCCGACCCTGCGCGAGGTGGAGGACAATATCGAGGTGCTGACCTCGCTCGAAATGCTGTCCGGCGAACTGGCCGTGGAACGCGCCAGCGACGAGCAGATCCGCGAGATCGTGGAGGCCCAGAGCCGCATGGAACAGCTCTATGACGAGCTCGACATGGTCGACGTGTTCGAGCTCGACATGGAGTTTCACAAGACGATCGTGCGGGCCGCCAACAACCGGGTGCTTGCCGAAACCCATGGCGCCATCCTCGCCCGGCTCTGGCGCGCGCGCTACCTGTCGGCCAGCCGCAAACGCTCGCGCGACCGGGTGCTGGAACAGCACAACGCCATCGCCACGGGGCTGTGCAACCGCGACGTCGAGATGGTCAAGCGCCACCTGCATAGCCACCTCGAACACCTCGTGATAAACGTGCGCGACTACTTCGAACACGGGCAGGAAAACCTGCCCCCCGAACCCGACAACACATCGGCCCCCTGACCGGCGGCCAGCAGCGCGAGGGAAGACAACTTCATGAAATTACTGCGTTTCGGCCCGCAGGGTCAGGAAAAGCCCGGCATTCTCGACAGCGAGGGACAGGTGCGCGACCTGTCCGGCAAGGCCGGTGATTTCGCCGGCAGCGGCGTTTCCCTCGAGGCGCTCGACGCGATCCGCGGCCTCGACCTCGACAGCCTGCCCGTGGTGGAAAACCCCGGCCGGATCGGCGCCTGCCTGGCCTCGGTGCCGAACTTCTTCTGCATCGGCCTCAACTACGCCAAGCACGCCGCCGAAACTGGCGCCCAGCCGCCGAAGGAGCCGATCCTCTTCTCCAAGGCCAGCTCCGCGCTCTCCGGCCCGAACGATCCCGTCATCATCCCCCGCAACTCGGTCAAGGGCGACTGGGAGGTCGAGCTGGGCGTCGTCATCGGCCGCGAAACGCTCTATGTCAGCGAGGCCGACGCGCTGTCCCATGTCGCAGGCTACTGCGTCATCAACGACGTCTCGGAACGCGAGTTCCAGGCCGAGCGGGGCGGCCAGTGGATCAAGGGCAAATCCGCCCCCACCTTCGGCCCCACCGGCCCCTGGCTCGTCACCGCCGACGAGGTGCCCGATCCGCAGGCGCTCGACCTCAGCCTGTCGCTCAACGGCGAGGTGGTCCAGAACTCCAGCACCGACGACATGATCTTCGGCGTGGCCGAGATCATCGCCTACATGAGCCGCTTCATGAAGCTGCAGCCGGGCGACATCATCGCCACCGGCACCCCCTCGGGCGTGGGGCTGGGCATGAAGCCGCCGCGCTTCCTGAAACCCGGCGACGTGATGGAGTTGACCGTCGAAGGCCTCGGCACCCAGCGGCAGGAGACGGTCGCCGCCGACTGAGCCGGAGAGCGCCATGCCCCGCACTCCCAACCTCAACGGGTTCCTCTATTTCGAAACCGTGGCGCGGCGGGGCACCATCACCCGCGCGGCCGAGGAGCTGTCGGTCTCGCCCTCGGCGGTCAGCCAGCAGATCAAGCTGCTGGAACAGCAGCTTGGCGTCCGGCTTTTCCGTCGCGAGGGGCGGGTTCTCAGCCTGACGCTGGAAGGCGAGCAGTTGTTCCAGACCTCGGCCACCGCCCTGCGGATGCTGCGCGACGCCCGCCGCCACCTCGGCAAGACGCGCGAGACCTACCGGCTCAACCTACGCGTCTCGCCCAGTTTCGGGGTGCGCTGGCTGGGTCCGCGCCTGTCGGATTTCGTCGCCCGCTACCCCGACTGGGACCTGCGCGCCGACGCCGCGCCCGACCCCACCGATTTCGACCGCGAGGTGATGGATCTCGATATCCGCTACGGCACCGGGCAATGGGCGGGCTACCATGCGCAGGCGGTGGTGCAGGACCACGTGCTGCCGCTCTGCAGCCCGGACTACCTCGAAGGTCTCGGCAGTGGCACACCGGGAGAGCGCTTCGACAGGGCCCGGCTGATCGACAGCGCCCGCGCCCTCTGCCAGTGGGATTTCTGGCTGATGCACACCGGGGTCGAGACCGGGGCCAACCGCAAGACCATCCTGATGGACCGCTCGTCGATGGCGCTGCAACTGGCGCTCGACGGGTCGGGCATCGTGCTGGAATCGCTGGCGCTTGCGCTGCCCGAACTGGCCGAGGGGCGGCTGGTGCCGGTCACGCCGTCCCTGCCCGTTCTGCGCTTCCCGGCCTACTGGGCGATCTGCCCGGCCCGGAACCTCAACCGCCGGGCGGTGCGCCGCTTCCTCGGCTGGCTCGACGAACAGGTCGCCGCGCACGAGGCGGAGCTGCACGCGGTGCTCGACCGGCATGGCCTTTTCATCGAGGATGTCTCGCTCGAGGCGGACCGGCCTTCGGGCCGCATCGGGCAAACCTGAGGCGCCGCGCCTCAGTGAATGAGCGAGCCGCCGTTCACGTCCACCTCCGAGCCGGTCACGTAGGCCGACAGCTCCGACGCAAGGAAGAGCGCGCAGCCCGCCACGTCCGACGCCTCGCCCGCCCGGCCCATCGGGATGCCGGCCAGGATCTGCTCCTTCATCTCGGGCGTCAGCTTGCCTTGGGTGATGTCGGTGGCGATGAAGCCCGGGCAGATGGCGTTGGCGCGTATGCCGTCCGGCGCCAGCTCGCGCGCCATGGCCTTGGTCAGCCCCAGCACCCCGGCCTTGGCGGCCGAGTAATGCGGGCCGCCGAAGATGCCGCCACCCCGCTGGGCCGAGACCGACGACATGTTCACCAGCTTGCCCGATTTCCGGCCCCGCATGTGCGGGATCACCGCCTGGCTCATGTGCAGCGTGCCCAGCAGGTTCACGTCGAGCACGGCGTCGTAATTCTCGTGCCGGATATCCATGATCTTCAGCGGCTGGGTGATGCCGGCGTTGTTCACCACGATGTCGATCTGGCCGAACGCCTCGATCACCGTGGCCGCCGCCGCGTCGCAATCGGCCCGGCGGGTCACGTCGCAGGCCAGCCCGATATGCCCTTCGCCGAGGTCGGCCGCCGCCTCCTCTGCCTGGCCCAGGTCGAGGTCGAGGATCGCCACGCGGCAGCCATGCTCGGCAAAGAGCCGCGCCGTGGCCTTGCCCAGGCCCCGCGGGCTGGCCGCGCCGGTGATGATCGCCGTCTGTCCGTCGAGAAGTCCCATCCGTCCCTCCTGTCCCGCGGCCCGTGGCCGGTCAGCTTTCGTGCACCTGCTTGCCGGTCAGCGCCGCGTAGGCGCGGACCACCTTGCTGTCATCCTCGGCCCCGTGGCCCAGCCCCGAGGCGCCGAGGAACATCTGGTGCGCGGCGGCGGCGAGCGGCAGGGGCACGGCATTCTCGCGGCCCGTCTGCAGCACCAGCCCCACGTCCTTGACGAAGATATCGACCGAGGAGGTGCAGGCCGGGTCGGCCTGCATCATCCGGGGGCCGCGATCCTCGAGCATCCAGCTCTGCCCGGCAGAGCCGGTGACGATCTCGAAGAGTTTCTGCGGGTCGCAGCCCGCCTTCGCGCCCAGCGCCAGCAGCTCGGCCGCGGCGGCGAGGTGCACGCCCGCCGCAAGCTGATGCACCACCTTGTAGGTCGCCCCCATCCCCGGCGCGTCGCCCAGCCGGTGCACCGTCTTCGCCACCGCCTCCAGCACCGGGCCGGCCCGCTCGAATGCCTCCGCCGCGCCCGAGGCCATCACCGTCAGCGTGCCGGCCTCGGCCCCCTTCATGCCGCCCGACACCGGCGCGTCGAGCATCAGGTGCCCGCCCTCCTCCAGCGCCGTGCCGAGCGCCCGTGCATCCGAGGGCGCCACCGTCGAGCACAGCATCACCGTCGATCCGGGATCGAGCGCCGCCGCAGCCCCGCCGGCGCCGAACAGCACGTCCTGCGCCTGCGCCGGGGTCTGCACCATCACCAACAGCAGGTCGCAGCCCTCCGCCGCCTCCGCCACGCTTGCCGAGGGCGTCCCCCCGTCCCCGGCGAAGCGCGCCACCGCCCCCTCTGACAGGTCGAACCCCTTCAGGCCGATCCCGGCCTTCAGGATGTTGCGGGCCATCCCCTGCCCCATGTTTCCCAGCCCGATGATCGCGGTGCCCGGCATGTTCACTCCTCCAGCCATGTCTTGACGCGCGCGGTGATGCTGACGACCGACAGCCCGTACTGCTCATGCAATGTCGGTAGCGCGCCCGCGTCGAGATACTCGTCGGGCAGCGCCAACTGCCGGAACGGCACGTGCACCCCGGCCCGCATCAGCGCGCCCGCCACGGCCTCCCCCAAACCGCCGGTCACGGAATGGTTCTCGGCCGTCACCACCAGCCGCCCGCCCTTGCGGGCCTCGGCCACGATGGTCTCGGCATCGAGCGGCTTGATGGTCGGCGAATGCAGCACCGCGCAGGACACCCCGTCGCGCGCCAGCGCCTCGGCCGCGTCCAGCACCCGCATGGTCATGAAGCCCGACGAGATGAACAGCACGTCCGACCCGTCGCGAATGGTCTGCGCGCGACCCAACTTGAACCGGTACCCGTACCTGCCCAGCACATCCGGCACCTTCCCCCGCAGTAGCCGCATGTAGACCGGCCCGGGCGTCTCGGCGATGGCCCGCGTCGCCTGGTCGATCTCGACCGCGTCGCAGGGGTCGATCACCGTCAGGTTCGGCATCCCCCGCATGATCGCCAGATCCTCCGTCGCCTGATGCGAGGGGCCGTATCCCGTCGTCAGCCCTGGCAGCGCACAGCAGATCTTGACCGGCAGGTTCTCCTCGGCGATCGCCATGGCGATGAAGTCATAGGCCCGGCGCGAGGCGAAGACGGCATAGGTGGTGGCAAAGGGCGTGAACCCCTCCCGCGCCAGCCCCGCCGCCGCCGACATCAGCACTGCTTCGGCCATGCCCATCTGGTAGAACCGGTCGGGGTGGGCCTGGGCAAAGACATGCAGGTCGGTGTATTTCGACAGGTCCGCCGACAGGCCCACGATATCCTCGCGCGTCTTCGCCAGGTCGACCAGCGCATGGCCGAAGGGCGCCGCCACCGTCTCGCGCCCCTCGGAATCGAGCGAGGCGATCATCGCCGAGGTGGCGAGTTTCTCCCCCTCCGGCACGGACCGGGATTCGTATTTCGACTTGCGGCGGGAGTGGGCGGGTATGGTCACAGCGGTTTCCCCTCGTCCAGCACGGCCAGCGCCTTGGCCCATTCATCCGCCTCGACCCGGATGAAATGGTTCGATTCCCGCGCTTCGAGGAACGGCACGCCCTTGCACATCTTCGTGTTGCAGATGATGACGCGCGGCTTGGCCTCGGCATGGGTGCGGGCGTTGTCGAACGCCTCGACCAAAGCTTCGAGGTCGTTGCCGTCCACCTCCTGCGCGTACCAGCCGAAGGCCGCCCATTTCGGCGCCTCCGCCCCCACGGCCAGCGCGTCGCGCGTCGGCCCGTCCGCCTGCTGGTTGTTGAAGTCGACGATGGCGATCAGGTTGTCGAGCTTCCACTGGACCGCCGACATCACCGCCTCCCATGTCGAGCCCTCGCCCAGCTCGCCATCCGACAGCATGTTGTAGACGAAGGCCGGGTTCTTCTTCCGCTTCAGCCCCAGCGCCGCCCCTACGGCGATGCCCAGCCCGTGGCCCAGCGAGCCGCCGGTGATCTCCATTCCCGGCGTGTAGGCGGCCATACCCGACATCGGCATCCGGCTGTCATCCATCCCGTAGGTCGGGATCTCCTCCTCGGGCAGGATCCCGGCCTCGATCATCGCGGCATAGAGCGCGATGGCGTAATGCCCGATCGAAAGGTAGAACCGGTCGCGCCCCTCCCATTCCGGGTCGTCGGCGCGGTAGGTCATCGCGTGGAAGTAGGAGGTCGCCAGAACGTCGGCGACCCCCAGGGCCTGCCCGATATAGCCCTGCCCCTGCACCTCTCCCATCAGCAGCGCGTTGCGCCGGATCGCCCAGGCCCGCCGCGGCAGGCTCACGTTGGAACCGGATGTCTCGCTTCGGGTCTGCACGCCGTCCCTCCCCTGACGCCTAAGCCGGATGCCCGCAAAAAGCCCCGTGACGCGCCGTCTGGCAAGCGAGGTCTGGTTAAGGGGTGTGAAGCAGAACTTAACATTTGCGTTCGAAATAATGATGGTTTGGCGTTTCCCCCCTTGGCTATGGTCCGGGCGAACCGCACGGAAAAGGACAGCCCCCATGAACCTCTCCGCCATGCTCGCCGCCCGCGCCGCCGAAGGCCGGCCCGTCCGCATCGGCCTGATCGGCGCAGGCAAGTTCGGCTCGATGATCCTTGCGCAGGCCAAGCATATCGAGGGCTACCACGTGGTCGGCGTGGCCGATCTGGATACGGCCAAGGCCCGCGAGTCGCTCGCCCGCGTCCACTGGGACGAGGCGCAATATGCCGCCCCCTCCCTCGCCGACGCCTATGAGACCGGCGCCACCCACCTCACTGACGACGCCGCGACACTCTTCGATTTCGACGGCATCGAGGTGGTGATCGAGGCCACCGGCCACCCGCTCGCCGGCATCCGCCACGCGCTGGCCGCGATCGAAGCGGGCAAGCATGTGGTCATGGTCAATGTCGAGGCCGACGTGCTCTGCGGGCCGATCCTGGCGGAGAAGGCCCGCGCGGCGGGGGTGGTCTATTCCATGGCCTATGGCGACCAGCCCGCGGCGATCTGCGAGCTTGTCGACTGGGTCCATGCCAGCGGGTTCGAGCTGGTGGCGGCGGGCAAGGGCATGAACTTCGCCCCGCCCTATCGCTACTCCACCCCCGACACGGTCTGGGACTTCTTCGGCTGGTCCGAGGAGGAGGTGGCGAAGGGCGACTTCAACCCGAAAATGTACAACTCCTTCACCGATGGCACCAAGGCGGCGATCGAGATGGCCGCCGTCGCCAACGCCACCGGGCTCGACTGTCCCGAGGACGGGCTGGCCTTTCACCCCGCCGGGCTTCAGGATCTTGCCACCGTCTTCAAACCGCAATCGGAGGGCGGGCAGCTGGACAAGCCCGGCCTTGTCGATATCGCCGCCAGCCGCGAACCCGACGGGCGCGTGGTGCTCAATAACATCCAGTGGGGCATGTTCGTCACCTTCCGCGCGCCGGATGAGTATACCCGCGCCTGTTTCCGGCAATATGGCCTGCTGACCGACGCCTCGGGCTGGTACGGCTCGATGTGGCGGCCGTTCCACCTGATCGGGCTGGAAACCTCCGTCTCGGTCCTCTCCGCCGTGCTGCGGGGCGAGGCGACGGGCAGTTCCACCCGCTACCGCGCCGATGCCGTGGCCACGGCGAAGGGCGATTTCGAGGCGGGCGACATGCTCGACGGCGAGGGCGGCTACAAGGTCTGGGCCAAGGCCATCCCCGCCCGCCTCGCGGCGTCGGAGGACGCGCTGCCCATCGGCCTGGCCCATCACATCAAGCTCAAGCGTCCGGTCAAGCGCGACCAGGTCATCACGCTGGCGGACGTGGAGATCACCGAGGACCACGATATCTTCGCCATGCGCAAGGACCAGAAACGCCTGCTGGAGGGGTGAGGCAAGCGGCGTGGCCGGCCCGCCGGACTGCACCCGGACCCGACCCTAGGCGCCATTCCGCCCAAGCCCCCTGACATTCCCGCAACACTTCCAGGGCGGCCCTGCAACACCCCGTTGCCGCAACGGGTGAGTCGCCCGTAAGCAGGTGTCTGTTGCCAATGCTCAGCATGAGAAAGGGACAACCCATGTCGAGCGCTCTTATCCTAGTCGGACTTGTTGCCGTCGGTGGCCTGCTGCTGGCCCTCGTGCGTACGGTCAAATGACCGCCCGCACCCGCCGGCCGCACGTCGCCTGACGCCGCCACCGGCCCACCCGGACACCAGAACCCCCTGACGCGCGAGCGACCGCGCCGCCCTCATCCCTTTGCCAGGAAGGCAAGGACCACGAGGTCGGCCGCGGCCCCGCTCAGCGCCATGGGAATGTCATGCACGATCGACAGGCGCGTCAGCGCCTGCAGGTCGACGTCACTGCCATGCGGCGCCATCGGGTCGGCGAAGAACACCACCGCGTCAAGCTCGCCATTGGCGACCAGCGCGCCAAGCTGCTGGTCGCCGCCCATCGAGCCGCGCTGCAGCCGCTGCACTTGCAGTTCCGGGCAGGTCTCGGCCAGCATCGTGCCGGTGCCGCCGGTACAGATCAGCCGGTGCCCCGCCAGCGCCGCCCGGTGCCGGAGGACCCACGCCCGCAGATGCGCCTTGCGCGCGTCATGCGCCACCAGCGCGAACCTGCGCGGCGCGGTCGAACGGGCCTGCGCCCGGGCCGTGATCGACAGGATGGCGCGCACCTGCTCGACGAAGCTCTCCCCCGCCCGGAACGCGCCGGCAAAGGCCGCAGTGCCCACGGTGAACCCGGCCGCGCCCGCCTCGGCCACCGCGCCGATCCGCGCCTCGCTGTCGATGCTGCCGGCCACGATCACCGGCTTGCTGACCGCCTGCGCCACCTGCGCCATCAGCCCGGGCACGTCGCCGTCGAAGCGAAAGGCCAAAAGGTCCAGCCCGTGCACATGCTCGAGATCCGCCAGCGCGCGGGCCGAGGCCACGATCTCCTCCGCCGGGCCTTCCAGCACGCTGGGATGGCCGGTGATCCGCCCCGGAAACGGGTAATAGCGCAGCGGGTGATCCCGGATCACCTCGGTCACCGCCGCCGCCCGCGTGCCGCCCAACAGGCAATCCACGTCCAGCGCCACCGCCGCCCGGGCCGAGTTCAGCTCGCTCTCCTCGTCAAGGCTCACCACCTCGAGATAGGACCGCCCGCCGGCCTGCCGGATGGTCCGCGCCAGCCCGCGCAGCTCCTCGAAGGGCAGGCCCACATCCTTGAACCCGATATGCCGCGCCCCGCCCTCCAGCGCCTCCTCCAGCCGCTCGGCCGCGTCGGGGATCGTCCGGTCATTTTCGGTCAGCATGAGGATGAAGTTGAACGCCATCGGTCAAACCCTTTCCGAAGCGATCGGCGCGGCGGCGGTCCACCGCGGCGCGCCCGCGACGATCGCAAGATGATCGCATCCCCGCGAGGCCTCCGCCAGCGCCGCTACGTGCCCCAGCGCTTGGCCCACCGGCAGACCGGCCGCGATGAGCGCGGCGAACACGTCGCCGATGCCATGCGGCACGTCCCTTACCTTCGCGGTCCGGTACAGCTCCGCCCTGTCCGCCGTCACCGACAGCACGCCCGTCTCCGTATCGCCCAGCGGCGGCGAGGTCACATGCACCACCGGCGCGCCCAGCGCCGCTGCCGCTTCCCTCGCCCCGGCCAAATCCGCGCAATCCCGCCCCGTCAGCCAGCCCAGCTCGAACAGGTTCGGCGTCACCACATCGGCCAGCGGCACCAGCCGGTCCCGCACCGCCTCGGCCACCTCTTCTTTCACGTACAGCCCCTTCGGATGATCCCCGAGGATCGGATCGACCACCACACGCACGCCGGGCGCCGCCGCCCTCATCCGCTCCACCATCCCGACTGCCGCCTCGACATGCCCCGCCCCCGGCATGTAGCCCACCAGAACGCCCGCATGCCCGGCCAGCCAGCCATTCGCCTCCAGCGCCCCGACCATTTCGGTGATCCGCTCGGGCGCGATGGCCGTGCCCGCCACCTTTGGCCAGGCCGGATGGTTCGACAGCACGATCGTCGGCACCCCCGTCACCTCGACCCCGAGCCGCTGGCACACGGGCTGCCCCGCCGACAGCCCCACATGCCCCATCGCCACCACGCTCGACAGGATCAGCACGCGCGCCACCTCAGAACGCCCCCATGCTCAGCCCCGCCGCCAGCGCCTGCCCAAGGTCGCGGCATTTCGCCAGCTCCGCCTCGGCAATCGTCTTCTCGGCCAGGATCTCCTCCGGCGTCTGGGCATGGGTGCAGACGATCAGCGGCTCCTGCACCTCCCGCAGCCGCCAGCCCTGCGCGATCCGCGCGATCTGGCGCACGGCGTTGGTGCCGTCCGACCCGGCACAGACCATCTGCGCATACGGCCGCGCCTCGATCCGGCCGAGCACCGGGTAATAGCAACGGTCGAAGAAATCCTTCATCACCCCGGCAATCGCGGCCAGGTTCTCGGGGGCGCAGAAGATATACCCGTCCGCCCGCAACATATCCTCCGGCCCGGCCTCCGCCGCGGGTTTCAGCACCGTCGGCGCCTCGCCCTCGGCGGCCTCGGCGGCGGCCTCGGCCATCTGCCGGCTGCCCCCGGTCTTCGAGTGGTAAACGATCAGAAGTTCTGTCATGCCGCAAACCTAGCGCCCCCGCCGCCGGCTGACCATATCCGGTGTCCGGGCTTGCCCGGCGCGGCGCGCAGGGTTAAAACATTCACAACACCGAATATAAACGGGAGGGAGACAGCAATGACCATCACCAGACGGCAAGTCCTGAACAGGCTGGGCATGGCGGCCATGGCCTCCGGCCTCGCGGGCCTCGCCACCCGGGTCATCGCCGCCGGAGACGGCCGCGAGGTCATCACAGCAAGCGACGGCCACCTCGTCCTGCCCGGCGATTTCGTCTTCGACGGCATGCCCGAGGAACAGCTCGCCCCGATCCTCGAGCGCCACGACATCTCGCGCGAGGAGATCCGCCAGCCCTGCAACGTCACCCTGCTGCGCGACGGCGAGAAGGTGATCCTGTTCGACGCCGGCGCGGGCCCCCTCTTCATGCCCAGCGCGGGCGATCTGGCGCTCACGCTCGACGGGCTCGGCATCGCGCCCGAAGACGTGACCGACATCGTCTTCACCCATGGCCATCCCGACCACCTCTGGGGGGTGCTCGACGATTTCGACGAGCTGCTCTTCCCCGAGGCCGCCTTTCATTTCGGGCAGGCGGAATGGGAATACTGGTCCGACCCCGACACCGTCGACACCATCGGCGAGGCGCGCGCCGCCTTCGCCGTGGGCGCCCGGCGCCGGCTCGACGCCATCGCCGAAAAGACCGGCTTCTTCACCGATGGCGACGAGGTGCTGCCCGGCATCATGGCCCATGCCACCCCCGGCCACACGCCGGGCCACATGTCCTTCGAGATCGCCACCGGCGGCGACCCGGTGCTGGTGGCGGGCGACGCGGTGACCAACGCGCATGTGAATTTCGAACAGCCCGGCTGGCCCAGCGGCTCCGACCAGGACCCCGAGCGCGGCGCCGAAACCCGCGCCCGCCTGCTCGACCGGGCCGCCGCCGACGGGCTGCGCCTGATCGGCTTCCACCTGCCCGGCGGCGGCATCGGCCGGGTCGAGCGCACGGGCGGCGCCTTCCGTTTCGTGGAGGAGGCGGCGTGAGGCTCGCGGCCGTCGCCGCCGCGCTCCTCCTCGCCACCGCCGCCACGGCCAGCGAGCGGATCGCCGACAAGTACCCCGGCTCGATGCTCTACGACGCCCCGGTGGAGGTCATCCCCGGCGTCTGGTCGGCCATCGGCGCGACCGCTCCGCCCACCTACGAGAACGCGGGCCACAACAACAACCTCAGCTTCATTGTCACCGGCGAGGGCGTGGTCGTCATCAATGGCGGCGCGGCCTACGGCCTTGCAAAGGCGCTGCATGACGAGATCAAACGCATCACCGACCAGCCGGTGACGCTCGTCTTCAACGAGAACGGCCAGGGCCACGCCATGCTGGGCAACAGCTACTGGGCCGAACAGGGCGTGCCCATCGTCGCCCACGAGGACGCGGCGCAGGAAATCGAGGAGTATGGCGGCACCGTGCTCGAGGGCATGAAACGCTACAACCGCGACAAGGCAGAGGGCACCACCGTGCAGGGCCCCACGGAAACCTTCTCCGACGCCTATATCGTCGAGATGGGTGATTTCCGCATCGAGGCCCGCTATCTCGGCCCCGCCCACAGCCCCGGCGACATAATCGTCTGGCTGCCCCGGCAAAGCCTCGTCATCTCGGGCGACATGGCCTTCCACGAACGGCTCCTGCCGATCTTTCAGCACACCCATACCGCCGACTGGCTGGAGACGTGGGAGACCGCGTTCGAACCGCTCGGCGCCACCTACGTGATCCCCGGCCACGGCCATCCGACCAACATGGCGCAGGTCCGCCGGTATACGCGCGACTACCTCGTCTATCTCAGGGGAAAGATCCGCGCGCATATCGACGCGGGCGGCGAGCTGGCGGATGCCTATTACGTCGATCAATCCCCCTATGCCCATCTCGACACGTTCGACGAACTGGCCACCAAGAACGCCGGCCGGGTCTACGAGCAGATGGAATGGGAATGACGCGGCGCGCCTAGTCCAGCGCCTCCTGCACGATCGCGTCGAGGAAGGCCTGCACCTCCTGCATCTCGCCCTCGGGGAAGGTGCGATAGCCGATCTGCACCGCGCCCTCCCGGTCGATCACGAAGATCCCGTAGGGGCAATGCGCGATGTTCAGCGGATCGGCCTCCATCATCTTGCGCGACAGGCTGGCGGAACAGAACTGCATCACCACCGCCCCGTCATAGAGCACGACATCGCTGCCCACGTCCTCGCGCGTGCGGGCCAGCATCTCGCCCACGTCGCTCACGTGATCGACGACCAGCCCCTGCCCGATGATCGCGTTTTCCAGCGCGAAGGTGGCATCCTCGTAGCTGCCCTCGAAATCGTAGGTCACCGCATCGTCCGCCGCCGCCGGCGCCGCGGCCAGCATCAGCGCTGCCACCAGATATCTCATGCCCGCTCCTTTCGTCGCACCCGCACCCATCATGCCAGACACGCCCCGGTCATGCCAGCCACACCCCCGGCTTCTTCTGGCCCCAAATATCCCCGCCGGAGGCATCCGAAGGCGCGTCGCAGAACCACCGCCGCAAACCGGGCGCCACCGGCCAGCCCATCACTCGAACGTCGCCAGGTAGGCCGCGATCGCCGCCCGGTCCTCTTCCGATCTCAAACCGGCAAAGGCCATCTTCGTGCCCTTCAGGAACCCCCGCGGATCGGCCAGGAACGCACCCAGCGCGTCCTCGGTCCAGACCAGCCCCTCGGCCGCCGCCGCCTCGAGCGGCTTGGAGTACCGGAACCCCTCGACCGCCCCGGCGGCCCTGCCCATCACGCCGTTCAGGTGCGGGCCCACGCGGTTCGTCGCGCCCTCGCCCACCTGGTGACAGGCCTTGCACTTGCGGAACACCTTCTCGCCCTCGGCCACCAGCTCCGGGTCAGGCCCCCCCGCATCGGTCGCCGCCACCTCGACGGCCTCCTCGGACGCCTCATCCCCGCCTTCATCCTCGGGCGTCACGTCCAGCACGCGGGCGCGCATGGTGATCTCGACGCTGTCCTTGCAATCCTCCATGCAGGGCGCGTCGGTCCAGAAATGCGCCTCCGCCTCTTCCCGGTCGTCGACGATGAACCCGTCGGCATTGGGCATGGCCACGTCGAGGAAATTCTTCTCCGACAGAACGAAATCCTCCTCCACCAGGTAGTTGGAATAGAGGATATAGGCCGTGATCGCGTAGACCTCGTCATCCGACAGGCTCTGCGCGTCGCCGAAGGGCATCGAGCGGTGCACGTAATCCCAGACGGTCGACAGGTAGGGCCAGTAGGAGCCCACGGTCTTCACCGGATCCTTGTCGGCCAGCGTGCCCTCGCCCCCGGCCAGTTCCGGCCAGTTGCCCACGCCTTCCGCGAATTCGCCATGGCAGGACGCGCAGCGGGCCGAGAAGAGCCGCTCGCCATCCTTCACCGAGCCCTGCCCCGCGGGCAGCCCGGTGCCGTCGGGATGCACATCCAAGTCCCACGCCGCGATCTCCTCGGGCAGCGCCGGGCGGCCGAGATCGTACTGCCCGGCCACCGCCGGCGCGGCGACGCCGAGGCCCAGCGCCAGCACAACCCAGTCACGATACCTCGACATTCTCCGCCTCCCCGCTTTCGCGCACCCACCATGTCTGGATGCCGTTATTGTGGTAGATCGAGTTCTCGCCCCGCACCTCGCGCAGTGCCGCCTTGGACGGCTGCACGTAGCCGGTCTCGTCCATCGCCCGGGATTGCAGCAGCATCTCCGAGCCGTCCCACTCGGTATCGAGGTAGAACCGCGTCAGCGCCCGCGCCTCGCCGGGCCGGGCCAGCCGGGCCGTCTCCCAAGTTCGGCCGCCGTCCTTCGACACGTCCACACGGGTGATCGCCCCGCGCCCCGACCACGCCAGCCCGGTGATCACCAGCGGCCCCGGCCCGTGCGGGATCGGCGATTGCGGGCTGGGCGAGGTCACGACGGATTTTGCGTCCATCTCCCATGTCCACTTGCGGCTCGTGCCGTCGGCCAGCGTGTCGGTGTACTTGCTGGTCTCCTCGCGGCTTTCGACCGGCGCATCCATCACCTCGACCCGGCGCAGCCACTTGATCCAGAGGTTGCCTTCCCAGCCCGGCACCACCAGCCGCACCGGGTAGCCATGTTCCTTGCGCAGCGCCTCGCCATTGGCCTTGAACGCCACCAGCACGTCATCCAGCGCCTTTTCCATCGGGATCGACCGGCCGTTCGACGAGGCATCGGCGCCCTCGACATAGACCCATTTGCCTTCGCCCTTATATCCCGCCTCCGCAAGGATCGTGCGCAGCGGCACGCCGGTATATTCCATGTTGTGGATCATCCCGTGCGTGAACTGCGCGCCATTGAGCTGCGCGCCCGCCCATTCCATGCCGGAATTCGCCGCGCATTCGCAGAAATAGACGTGGGTCTCCCGCGGGAAGCGCGTCAGATCCTCGTAGGTGAAGACCAGCGGCGTCTCGACCAGCCCGTTGATCATCAGCCGGTAATCTTCCTTGCGCAGCTCGATCGCGCCGGAATGGTGCCGCTCGAAGGCACAGCCCTGCGGGGTGATCGTGCCGTCCAGCGCGTGGATCGGCGTGAAGTTGATCGAGCTGATCGTGTCGGCGGTCAGCCATTCCACGTTCCGCCGGATCACGTCATCCTCGAACCGGATCGGCAGGCCGTAGGGCGTGGCATCCACCCCCTGGCCCAGCCCGGCGGCCCAGTCCTGCACCTCGGTGATCAGTGGGTCGGGCCCGGCGGCCCGTGCCGCCCCGGTCCCCGCCGCCACCGCCGCCGCCGCGCTGCCGCCAAGGAACGCGCG
The DNA here is from genome assembly GCF_040223625.1 of Roseovarius sp. Taxonomy (GTDB): domain Bacteria; phylum Pseudomonadota; class Alphaproteobacteria; order Rhodobacterales; family Rhodobacteraceae; genus Roseovarius. Next base: position 49,898 of record NZ_JAVKFX010000072.1, read on the forward strand.
GCGCGAGGTGGGTTTGCTTGCGAAACTGTCGGACATCGCCCGCCCTCCTTCACTCGCCCTCGACGCCGGTCACCGTCACGCTGTCGGCCCCGCCGACCGTGACCGTGCCCAGCTTGCGGATATGGTTCTCCACCACGTCCCAGATCGGCGGCCCCTCGGTGCCCTCGTTGACGCTGGCCCAGCCGGCCACAACGTAGCTCCGCTCCGCCTCGATCGCCTCGCCGCTGCCAAGCAGGGTCAGGTCGGAAATCCGCTCGCCCTGCGGCTTGGACACGTCGATCCGGTAGCCCAGACCGCCGGTGCGCACCATGTCGCCGCCCTGCTGGTAATAGGGGTTGGGGTTGAAGATGTTGTCGGCCACGTCCTCCAGCACCACTTTCAGGAATTCCCCCGTCATTTCCGTGCGATAGGCCTCGGGATAGCTCATCGAGGTGACGCTCCAGATATCCTCGCGCGTGATGTCGTCGCCGGGGATCAGGCTCGGCCCCCAGCGCACGCCGGGCGACAGCGCGATCTCCGCCTCCCGCTCCGACAAAAGCGCGTCGCAGATCAGGTCATCCCACGTGCCGTTGAAATTGCCCCGGCGGTAGAGCAGGCTGTCGGTCTGGCCGATCACCTCGCCCATCTCGGCCTCGAAGGGCGCGCGCTGCTCGTCGATCAGCGCTGTCATCCCGGCATCCGGTTCGATCACGTCCGAGAAGACCGGGATCAGCTTGTGCCGGAAGCCCATCATCCGCCCGTCGCGCACGTCGAGGTCCACCCGGCTGACGAACTTGCCGTTCGACCCGCTCGCCACGATCATCGTCTCGCCCACCAGCACCGGCTCGGGCAGGGCATCATGGGTGTGGCCCGACAGGATCACGTCGATCCCCTCGACCACGGTCGCCATCTGCTTGTCCACGTCGAAGCCGTTATGGCTCAGCAGCACGACCAGCTCGGCCCCCTGCCCGCGCACCTCGTTGACCATTTCCTGCATCCGCTCGTCGCGGATGCCGAAGCTGAAATCCGGGAACAGCCAGCTCGGGTTGGCGATCGGCGTGTAGGGAAAGGCCTGCCCGATCACGGCGATCTTCGTGCCGCCGCGCTCGAAGAACTGGTAGGGCGCGAACTCCTCCGAAGGCTCGTCCCATTCGGCGTCAAAGATGTTCTGCCCCAGCGCCGCGAAGGGCAGCCCCTCGACCAGCTCGCGCACCCGGTCCTGGCCCAGCGTGAACTCCCAGTGAAAGGTCATCGCGTCGGGCTTCAGCGCGTTCATCACGTTGACCATGTCCTGCCCTTCGGTGTGATGGCAGGTGTAGGAGCCGTGCCACGTATCGCCCCCGTCCAGCAGGATCGCGTCGGGCCGGTCGGCGCGGATGGCGTTCACCACCGTCGCCACGCGGTCCATCCCGCCCATTCGGCCATAGGCCCGCGCCAGCGCGGTGAAATCGTCATAGGTCAGCGCGTAATGCGCGGGGCTGCCATCCTCGATCCCGTACAGCCGGCGGAAGGCGGCGCCGGTGACATGCGGCACCTCTCCCTTGTTCGCGCCCACGCCGATATTCACGTCCGGCTCGCGGAAATAGACCGGCTTCAACTGGGCATGGATATCGGTGACGTGGATGAGGCTCACGTTGCCGAACGTGTCGAACTGCAGAAGATCGTCCTGCGTCAGCGCCTGCTGCGCGGCCAGTTTCGACCAGTTGCCGAACCCGCTGGCCCCCACCAGCGCCGAGGCGGCCATCCCGACCTGAAGAAAATCGCGGCGTGAAATCATGTTATGCGCTTCCTGACCCGCCTTGACATGCGGAATATTGAATGTGTTCAGACAAGGAAAACCCCGCACCGCGCGCGCGATGCGGGGCTCCACTCAGTTACGAACCGACGGTGCCTCGACCGACAGGCCGTTGCCGCGGCTTGCGACATACAGTTCCAGCGCCACGAATTCGGGGCTACCGGGGCTGTAGGTCTCGGCGCGGGTGTCGCGCACGCAGCCCTTGAAGCGGGCGTGCACCGTGTTCAGCTTGGCGTTCTTCAGCCGGTAGACCGGGAAGCCGTTGATCTGCCCCTGGCTCAGGTGGTCGGCGCGGATCATGTTGCCATAGTTGTTCTCGTGGCAATTCGCACAGCTCAGCTCGAGCTGCCCGGTGCGGGTATAGTAGAGCTCCTTGCCGGCCTCCCACGTGCTCTGGGCCGGGCCGTCGATGGCCACGTCCACCGGCATCCCCCGCGACTGGACCGAGATCAGCGCCTCCATGTTGGCCATCTCGCCGCTGGTATAGCCGTAGGGCTCGGCGCCCATCTGGTCTTCGCGGCAGGCGTTGATCTGCTGGGCCAGCGTGCGCACCTCGCCGGCGGCCTCGTTCCACTTCGGATAGACGGCGCGGACGCCTGTCATGCTGTCTTCGGGGGCGTCGTGGCAGCTGGCACAGGATTTCTCGGCGCTGCCCTCGACCGTTTCCCACTGTTCCATGCCGATATCGACGAACACCATGCCGGGGTTGTCGAAATCGTCCATCTCCAGCGCCTGCGTCTCGTCCGAGCGGAAATGCCAGCCCGAGATGATCTCGGGGATGCCGGTCTCCTCCATGTGGGCGGGCGCCTCGGTCTTGGTCACCATCTCGGTCTCGCCGTTGATCACCAGCGTGTCGTCATCCGGCCCGGCCAGCGCCAGCCCCGGCGCGACAAGCAGCGCGGCGGCGGCGGTGAGTGCTTTGAGTTTCATCTAATCCTATCCTCCCTGGCGTGGTCCCGCGCCCTCTTTGCCGGGGCGCGGAACTGGCTTGCAGATCCTCAGCCGACCTCGATCGCCTTGGTTTCCTCGTAGACCGACCCGTCATCGTCGTTCCAGACGAACTTGAATTCGCCGGCCTCGGGCACCGTGGCGTCGAATTCGAAATACGGGTTGGTCGAGATCGCCGGCTCCATCTTCACGTCGATCACGGTCTCGCCGTTGAAGGTACAGGTGAAGTGGTTGATGATCGAGCGCGGGATCTTGTTGCCGTCGCTGTCCTTGCGCTGACCCGATTCCATCTTGTGGCTGATCAGGGTCTTGATCGTGATCACCTCCCCGGCCGAGGCCGACGAGGGAACTTTCACGCGGGGGCGTACACCTTTTGCCATCTGTCTTGTCTCCTACTGCCTCAGCCGCCGCAGCCGCCGATGGTGACCTTCACGGCCTTGGTGGCCTTGGCAAAGCTGCCATCGGCCAGTTTCGCCACCGCGATCACGTCCTGCGAGGTGGCAAGGCGGATGCGGGTCTTGGCGCGGGTGGCCCCGGCCAGCGGGCCGAAATTGAACGTCGCCACGGGCGGCACGGGGTTGCCCGCCGCCAGAACCATGATCGCCGTCGCGCCCTCGGCGCCCACCTCGATCGGCACCGTGTTGCCGTTCTCGGCAATCTCCGGCGCGTTCAGGTCGACGCCGCCCTCGGCCACGTCGGCCCCGCCGGTGAACTCGGCGATCAACTCGTCGGTCGTCGCCGCCATCGCCGGCAGCGGCAGCGCGGCCACCGTGGCGGCGGCCGCCCCGATCACCAGCGTTTCGCGTCTCGTGAATTCCATTGTCATCTCCTCTGGGTGTCTCGGTCGCAGGACGTCACTCTTCCTTCTGGGTCATCAGGAAGGCCACGACATCCTCGATCTGTTGTGCGGTCAGCAGGGGCGGAAGCGGCTCCTCGCCCGCCTTGCCGGTAAAGGCGTCGCCGGGGCGGATGAAGCCGCTGCTCTTGTAATAGGCGGGCATCATCGATTCCGGGAAGGTGTTCTTGGCGTTGCTCACGATCCCGCGCAGCTCGGCCTCGGTCCAGCGGTCGCCCGCGCCGTCCAGCACCGGGCCGATCTCGCCGTGGAACGGCGCATCGCTCAGCGCGCTGACCTGGTGGCAGGCCACGCAGTTGCCCATCGACCGGGCCTTCATCACCTCGGCGCCGTTCTCGGCGTTGCCCTCGGCGCCGCTCAGCGAGGTCTCGACCGCGCCGTACTCGCCATAGGTCACGTCGTCAGGGGCCACCTCGTCGGCTGCCGCGCTGACCGCCGTCATCAGAACGGCCGCGCAAGTTGCTGTGAGTATCCGCATGTGTCCTCCCGTTACACATTCATGTTTTTATATACCATAGCTTGGCAGGCCGCGGCCGGGCAAGAATAAATTCGAATTCTTGAATTCGACGAAACATCATGTCCGGCTCAGTCTCCCAGGTCGACGTCCCGCTCACGAACCATCCGCGCGTGGTAGCGCTGGAAATCCTCCGCGTTCCCGCCTTCATACCGTTTTTCGTTGACCCAGGTCAGAAGGTCAAGCGTGGTGCCCGCCTCGAAGGCGCCCGGCATCACCGCCACGGCGGCCTGCGCGGCGGTCTCGCCCTCCTCGACCTCCTCGGGCATGAACAGGATCGAGGGGGTGAACATCACCCCCCATTTCCGCGCCGCATCGCGTTCCGAGATCAGCTCTCCGTCGAAATCCGTCACCTCCGTCGCGCCGTAAAGGTCCATCTGGATGACGAAGTAATTGGCCTCGATGTAGTCCTCGATCACCTCCATCGGAAAGACGTTCTCGTGCATCCGCGTGCAGTAGATACAGCCGCGCTGCTCGAACAGGATCATCAGCCGCTTGCCCTCGGCATTGGCCTCGGCAAGATCCTCGTTCAGGTCCTTGAACGTGTCCCGCATCCAGTCGGTCTTGTGCAGCCCGTCATCGCCCAGCTCGGCGGCATGCACCGGCAGGGCCAGCATCAGGGCGGCGATCATGGTCAGCAGCCGTGTCATCACATCTCTCCTCCGTCAGATATTCTGGAAGGCCGGAAAGGCCTCCAGCATCCATTGCGCGATATAGTTGACACTATCCGTCGCGATCAGAACCGCAAACACGATCAGCAGCAACCCCATCGCCTTTTCCACCTTCGGCAGGTGCCGCCGGAACCGCGCGGCGAAGCGTAGGAACGGCCCGATGAACAGCGCCGCGATCATGAAGGGCGTCGTCATCGCCAGCCCGAAGACCAGCAGCAGCACCAGCCCCCGCAGCGCCGTGGCCTCCGTCGAGGCGGTGAACACCACCGCCGTCAGCACGCCGCCCACGCAGGGCGTCCACCCCGCGGCAAAGGCGAACCCCACCACGTAGGCCCCTGTGACCGACATCTTCTGGGTCGAGCCGGCCTCCATCTGGAACACCCGGTTCAGGAACCCGATCTTCAGCACGCCCAAAAAATGCAGCCCGAGGATGAACACGATCAGCGCCGCCACCAGCCGGAACTCCGTCTGCACCGACCGGAACGCCTGGCTCAGGCCGAAGGCCGCGGCGCCCAGCAGCACGAAGACCGTGATGATCCCGGCCGAGAACATCACCGACGCCCAGAACGCCCGCCGCCGCACACCCGGCGCCAGCTCGCCCGCGCCGCTGATCTCCTGCATCGAGGCGCCGGCCATGTAACTCAGGTAGAACGGCACGATCGGCAGCACGCAGGGCGAGAAGAAAACGATCAACCCGCCAAGAAAGGCGCCAATCAGCGAAACATCCAGCATAATCCACGCCCGTCATTCTTGATCGCGGTTCATATTCAAACTATTTTATATGTCGCGATCCCGTCAACCGGAGCCTTCATGCCCTTTCGCCCCGCAATTGTCACGGCCCTTGGTCTGGCCGTCATCACCGCTCTGCCCCTGCGCGCGGTCGAAGCGGCAGAGCTGGTCATGGTCGAACGGCCCGGCTGCCACTGGTGCCAGCTCTGGCACGAGGAAATCGGCGCAAGTTACGACAAGACGGAGGAGGCAAGCCGCGCGCCCCTCCGCCGCGTCCGCATCGGCGACCTGCCCCCCGAAATCGACTTCGCCACCACCCCCGTCTACACCCCCACCTTCGTGCTGGTCGACGACGGCGCCGAACTCGGCCGGATCGAGGGCTACCCGGGCGAACATTTTTTCTGGCCGATGCTGACCCAACTGCTCGACGCCCACCCCGACGCCACCGGGGAAGGCTCGTGAGCCCCGGCCTGCCCTCCGATACCACCGGCGCGACGGAGACCCCGGCCACGCAGGCCGAGCTCGACCGCATGGTACAAAGCGCCACCGAGGCGGCCACCTTCCTCAAGGCGATCAGCCACGAGGGGCGGATGATGATCCTCTGCCACCTCGCCACGGGCGAGAAATCGGTGACCGAGCTGGAACGGCTGCTCTCCGCCCGGCAGGCGGCGGTGTCGCAACAGCTCTCGCGCCTGCGCGCGGAAGGCCTCGTCGCCCCGCGCCGCGAGGGCAAGGCGATCTACTACCGTTTGACAGACGACCGCGCGATCCGAATACTCGACACTGTCCACGATCTCTTCTGCCGCAAGCGCTGAGGTCCGGGCACCGGGAGGAGGAAAACGTGTTCGACGGCATCTCCGATGCGGCGCTGATGGCCCTCGTGGGCCTTTTCGGCGGCGGGTTGCTGGGCCTCGCCGCCCGGCTGGGGCGCTTCTGCACCCTCGGCGCCATCGAGGATGTCCTCTACCAGCAAAGCGCCCTGCGCCTGCGCATGTGGGTGCTGGCCATCGGCGTGGCGGCCACCGGCGTACATCTCCTCGCCGGGCTGGGCGCGATCGACCTCTCGGAAACCCTCTACCTCGCCTCGCCATGGTCGCCCGTCGCCAGCATCCTCGGCGGGCTCATTTTCGGCTACGGCATGTCCATCGCCGGCACCTGCGGCTTCGGCGCGCTGGCCCGCACCGGCGGCGGCGATTTCCGCGCCTTCGTGATCGTGCTGGTCATGGGCATCTCGGCCTACATCATGCTGTCGGGCCCCCTTGCCGCCGCCCGCGTGGCGCTGATCTCCGGCACGGAGGTCAGCCTCGACACCCTCTCCATCGCTGGCGTCATCGGCCAGATCGCGGGCGGCGGCGCCATCGGCCCCGGCCTCGTCGCCGGCCTTGCCATCACCGTGGCCGCGCTGGCCTCGAAGGACGCCCTTTCCAGACCCGCCCCGCTTGTCTGGGGCGCGCTCGTCGGCCTCGCCATCGTCTCGGGCTGGTGGGGCACGTCGGCCGTCGTGCAAAGCCATCTCAGCGCCCTGCCCGTGGTCTCGCACACCTACTCGGCCCCCTTGGGCGAAACCCTGCTCTACGTCATGACCTCCAGCGGCGGCGGGCTCAGCTTCGGGGTGGGGTCGGTCGCGGGCGTGCTCGCCGGGGCCTTCGCGGGCAGCCTGATCAAGGGCCATTTCCGCTGGGAAGCCTGCGAGGACCCCCGCGAACTCCGCCGCCAGGTGCTGGGCGCGGTGCTGATGGGCTTCGGCTCGGTGCTGGCCTTCGGCTGCACCATCGGACAGGGGCTCTCGGCCTTCTCGGTGCTGGCCTTCTCGGCGCCCGTCACCTTCGCCGCAATTTTCATCGGTGCCGCCATCGGCCTGCGCCAGCTCATCACCGGCTTCGCCGTTTCCTGAGAATCCGGTTACGCTCCGGTGGGGGCCGGGCTATCGTCCTCCCCGACAGGCAAGACAGCAAGACGGCATGATGAACACCCCCGACCTTCTGGTCTTCTCCGATCTCGACGGCACCCTGCTGGGGCATGACGACTATTCCTGGGCGCCCGCCCGACCCGCCCTCGACGCGTTGAGGGCGCGCGGCTGTGGCGTCATCCTCGCCAGCAGCAAGACCGCCGCCGAAATCGCCCCGCTCCGGGCCGAGATGGGGCTCAGTGACTGGCCCGCCATCGTCGAGAACGGCAGCGGCCTGCTGCCCCCCGGCGACGCGGTGACGGAGACCGGCGACAGCCCCTATACCGACCTCCGCGCGCGCCTCGCCGCGCTGCCACAAGGCTTCCGCGGCTTCGGCGACATGGACGCGGCCGAGGTGGCCAAGGCAACCGGCCTGCCCGAACCCGCCGCTGCGCTGGCCCGGCAGCGCCGCTTCTCCGAACCGGGCGTCTGGACGGGAACCGACGCCGGCCTCGAACGTTTCCTCACAGCCGCCGAGGCGGCCGGCCTCTCCGCCCGGCGCGGCGGCCGCTTCCTGACATTTTCCTTCGGAGGGACCAAGGCCGGCCGCATGGACGAGATCATCGACACCTACCGCCCCCGCCACACCATCGCCCTCGGCGATGCCCCGAACGATACCGAAATGCTCGAACGCGCCGATTTCGGCGTCATCATCCGCAACGACGCCGCCCCGCCCCTGCCCGAATTGCCGGGCGAGGCCGGGGGCCGCATCCGCCGCACCGCCGAGGAAGGCCCGACAGGCTGGTGCCACGCCGTCCTTGCGCTGATGCAGAAGCTCGGGCTTGAATACTCCCATAACTGAAAGCAGGTCAGGGCATGAGCGACTTCCACCAGAACGGCAATATCACCACTCTCCACAACCTGCGCACCCGCAACCTCGACGACCTCGAATACGAGCTTCAGGCCTTTGCCGAAAGCCGCCGCATCACGCTGGTCCTGCCCTGCCTCTATTCCGAGCTGGAAGGCCCGGCGATGCCCAACATCCTCAACGAGCTCAAGACCGTGCCCTACCTGCACCGCATCGTCGTCGGGCTGGACCAGGCCGACGAGACCCAGTTCCGCCATGCCCGCGAGTTCTTCTCGGAGCTGCCCCAGAACCACACGGTGCTCTGGAACGACAGCCCGCGGATGCTGGCCCTCGGCGACCGGCTGAAGGAACACGGCCTCTACCCGCAGGAGCCCGGCAAGGGCAAGAACGTCTGGACCTGCATGGGCTACCTCATCGCCTGCGCCGACAGCTCGGTCATGGCGATCCACGATTGCGACATCCTCACCTATGACCGCTCGATGCTGGCCTCGCTGGTCTACCCGGTCGCCAACCCGACCTTCCCCTACCAGATGGCCAAGGGCTACTATCCCCGCATCGGCGAGGGCAAGCTGAACGGCCGGGTCACGCGCCTGCTGGTCAGCCCGCTGCTCATCGCGCTCAAGAAGGTGGTGGGCGACCGCGACTACCTCGATTACCTGCGCAGCTTCCGCTACCCGCTCTCGGGCGAGTTTGCCATGCGCACGCAGACCCTGCCCGACCTGCGCATCCCCTCCGACTGGGGGCTCGAGATCGGCGTCCTCTCCGAAGCGTGGCGCAACCTCGCCCCGCAATCGGTCTGCCAGGTCGAGATCTCGGACGCCTACGACCACAAGCACCAGGACCTCTCGGAAGAGGATGCAAGCAAGGGCCTCAGCCGCATGTCCACCGACATCTGCAAGGCGGTCTTCCGCAAGCTCGCCTCCGACGGGACGGTGTTCACGCCCAACCTCTTCCGCACGCTCAAGGCCACCTATTACCGCCAGGCGCTCGACCTGCTGGAAAGCTACTACAACGACGCCAAGATGAACGGCCTGCGCGTCGACCGCCACAAGGAGGAGAAATCGGTCGAGCTGTTTGCCGAGAACATCATCCGCGCCGGGCAGATCTTCCTCGAGAACCCCAACGAGAGCCCCTTCATCCCCACCTGGAACCGCGTCCACGCCGCCGATCCGGCCTTCCTGCGCGACCTCCGGCAGGCCGGCAACGAGGACGCGGCGGAGTTTGCCTGAGGGGGTCGTTCTCCGAACGGAAAACGATCAGGAAAACGCGGTTTTCCTGCCGGAATTCCGGGAATTCCGGTTGAGTATTTGGGCCAAGAAGAAGCAGGGGCGCGCTACCCCCGGTTGGAGATCCACCGGCACTGGTAGGGGGCGAAGACGATGTCGTCGCCCTCGGTCACGATATCCTCGCCCGACAGCAGATCGACCCAGCGCTCGCCCTCGATCATGTTGAACCGGTAGGGGCTCACCCGCACCTCCTCGGCGCTGACATTGTGGATGGCGAAGATCGACTGGTGCCGGTCGAGGCTCTGCCGCCACACCCCGAAGAGCCGCTCGTCGAGCGCCAGCGTGAACTGCGTGGCGTTGGGGTGGAACGCCTTCTGCTTCGCCCTCAGCCTCAGGCGCTCGGCCATGCCGGCCATCACCCTCGCCTGGTCCGAGCCCGCGTCGCCCAGCTTCTCCAGCAGATCGGGGTAATGCCACCGGTGCCGGTTGATCGCCCGGTTCATCCCCCGCCGCGCCACCGCGTCGTGGTCGTTGGGTGTGGCCAGCAGCGCGTGGATGTAGAAGGCCGGGATCCCCTCCAGCGACATCACGATGGTCTGCGAGCACAGGAAACGGTCGTGGTGATACGCGTCCTCGCCGTGGAAGGTCTGCCGCATGGCATCGAAGAGCGAACAGTTCAGCTCGTAGGGCGCCTCGCGCCCGTCAGGCAGCGTGCGCATCGACACGAGGCCCCCCGCGGCGGTCACCGCCTCGATCATCCGGGCCTGCTCCTCGGGCGGCAGCACGCCCTCGGCGGGGCGCATCCCGATCCCGTCATGGCTGGCGGTGAAGTTGAGATAGGCACAGCCAAGCTGGGCCGGCGGCATCGCCGATTGCCAGCGATGCAGGAATCGCGCCGTCCCCGACTGCACCGCGTGCAGGATCAGCGGCGGCAGCGGGAAGTTGTAGACCGCGTGCGCCTCGTTCCGGTTGCCGAAATAGCTGAGGTTCTCGGTGCGCGGCACGTTGGTCTCGGTCAGCAGCACCACCGTCTCGGTCGCGTAATCGCACAGAAGCCGCATGAGCTGCACGATGGCGTGGGTCTGCGGCAGGTGGATGCAGGGCGTGCCCGGCTCCTTCCACAGGAAGGCCACCGCATCCAGCCGCAGGATGCGCACGCCGCGATCGATATGCATCCGGATGATGCGCAGCATCTCCAGCAGCACCTCGGGGTTGGTGAAATCGAGGTCGACCTGGTCATGGCTGAAGGTGCACCAGACATGTTTCACCCCGTCCCGCGTCTCGACCTCGCGCAGAAGCGGCGTCGTGCGCGGGCGCACCACCTGGCTCAGGTCGTCCTCCGGCCTGCCCTCGTAAAAGAACCGGTCATAGGGCTCGCGCCCCTGCAGGTAGTCGTGAAACCATGTCCCCTGGCTCGACACGTGGTTCAGCACCAGGTCCGACATCAGGTGAAACCGCCGGGCGATGCGGGTGATGTCCGTCCAGTCGCCAAGCTGCGGGTTGACCGCGCGGTAATCGGTCACCGCGAACCCGTCATCCGAGCTGAACGGGAAGAACGGCAGGATATGCACCCCGTTGACCACCCCCCGCATCCGTTCGGTCAGGAAATCCTCCAGCAGGTCCAGCGGCTTGTGAGAGCCGTCGACGATCGAGTTGCCATAGGTGATCAGCACCGCGTCCTGTTCCGACCAGAGCCGGTTCGACGGCGCCCGCGACCGCTTGCGCCGGTGCGTGCCCTCGGGCCAGAACGCCTCGCAGATTTGCGCGCAGATGGCCCTCTGATCGGCCTCGGGGTAGATCCGGCCGACCAGCGCGCGCAGCCGTGCATCGAATGGGTTGGGTCTGCTGGGCACGTGCCCGCTTGCCTCCTGCCTGTGCCGCGCCCGCCCGGGGCGCCTTGGGTCAAGCCTTGTTTTTCAAGGTTTTAGCGATCATGTCAAACAACCGGTGCCGCAAACCGCGCGAAGCCGCCACCCCGGCCGCCGCTTGGCCCGAAGATTGGGCAGGCGCAGGGCTCAGGCGAATATCTGGTCGGCATGCTCGGCCAGGTAGATCCGCAGCCACGGCGTGAACAGCTCCGGCGTTTTGCGGGTCTGGTCCGTCAAGTCGCGCATCGCCACCCAGTCGACCGCCATCACCTCCGCCGGGTTCGGCACCGGCTCGGGCTTCTCGGCCACCCGCGCCACGAAGATATCCACCCGCTCGTGCTCGGTCAGGCCGCCACCCACATCGGCGCGATAGGTGACCCGGTCGCGGTGCAAAAGGTCGAGCCCCTCCAGTCCCAGCTCCTGCCGCAGCCGGCGATGGGCACAGGCCTCCGGCGCCTCGTCCCAATGCGGATGGGTGCAGCAGGTGTTCGCCCAAAGCCCCGGCGTGTGGTACTTGCCCAGCGCCCGCCGCTGGATCAGCACCTCCTCGCCGCACAGCACGAAGACCGACACCGCCTTGTGCAGGAGGCCCCGGCGATGCGCCTCGATCTTCTCCACCGGCACCAGTTCCCCCTCCACCCAGGCGGGGATCATGTCGGGCGTCACTGTCTCTGCTGCGGCCATGGCGTCGGTCATCGTCCTGCAATTCACGTTCCGCCGCCATGTAACGCCCATCCCGCCCGGATGCCAGCACCTGCGACACCGCGTTGCGTTGACGGGCAGGCCCCCGCCGCGAACACTCCGGCCATCAAAAGCCAGGAGGCATCCCGATGAAATCCACGATTGCAGCCCTCACCGCCACCATCGCCCTTGCCCTGCCCGCCCATGCCGAGACGGCCGGCGACGCGGCGGCCGGGGAAAAGGCCTTCCGCCAGTGCAAGGCCTGCCACACCATCGCCTCGGCCGACGAGACCATCCTCCGCGGCGGCCGCACCGGGCCCAACCTCTACGGCCTGCCGGGCCGGGTGGCCGGCTCGGTCGAGGATTTCCGCTATTCCGACCTCCTCGTCACCGCCGGACAGCAGGGCGTCACATGGGACGCGGACAGCTTCGCCGGCTACGTGCAGGATCCGACCGCCTGGCTCAACGAGGCCACCGGCGAAAGCGGGCGCGGCAAGATGACCTTCAAGGTCCGCAAGGCCGAGGACGCACAGGATCTGTGGGCCTACCTCGTCTCGGTCAGCCCCGCCGCCGACGGCGGAAACTGAGCCCGTAGCGCCAGCAGGGAGGCGCGCCGCCCGCCGGCGCCCCTCACCCCGACCACGCCTGGAACCCCACCGCGCCGCCATAGATCGACAGCATCAGCACGCTTTCCCAGCCGATCCCCCCCGGCCCCTGCCGCTCGCGTACGATCAGGCCCAGCAGCAGGATCGCCGTCATCGCCTGCCCGACGATCAGCCAGAACAGGTCCCCCTGCCCGATCGCGTGGTAGAGCGAACCCTCGCGATACCCGAAATCCGACAGGGTCAGGAACAGCACGTCGAAACTGTTGCCGCCGATGATCCCGCCCACGGCCAGTTGCAGCGCGCCGCGCCGCACCGCTGCCAGCGTCGTCACCAGTTCCGGCAGCGAGGTCACCACCGCCGTCATCAACGCCCCCACCAGCGCCGCCGACAGGTCCATCCGGTCGGTGATCTGCTCGGCCGACTGGGCAATCACCCAGCCCGCCACGCCCAGCACCAGCATCATCGCCACGAAGAGGGCGATCTGCGCCACCGGGCTTTCCCTGGCCTGCGTTTCCTTGTCGGGCGTGTCGTGGCGGGTCTCCTTGGTGTCGACCGCGCGCCACATGGGGTTCTCCTTCATGTCCGCCGTGCGGTAGGCGCCCAGAAGGTAGATCACCAGCAGGATCACCGAGGCCGGGTGCACCGCCCAGACCGACATGTCCGGCGTCAGCACCGCCCCCAGCGGCACCACCAGCATCAGCGACAGCAGCGCCGCCTGGAAGACGTTGGTCACATCCGCCGCCGAATGCTCGAGATTGGCCTTGCGATAGACCGTGTCCGCCAGCGCCAGGAACGCCGTCTGCGCCGCGATCCCGCCGATGCCGTTGGAAAAGGCCAGCCCCGCGCGCCCGTCCAGCGCCGCGGTCAGCGACACCACCGTGCCCGAAAGCGAGGTCGCGGCCCCCAGCAGAAGCCCGCCGGTCACCGCCTCGCCCAGCCCGGTCGTGTCGGCGATCCGGTCGGCCAGCCCGGCCATCTTCGTGCCCAGCACCAGCACCACCAGCGCCGCCAGCGCGAAGGCGCCGAAGACCAGCGGAAGCGACAAGGATTCGAACATGGCGACGGCCCCAAACCCGCGTTGCAATGCTACCCCAACGCGGCCGCGGCCGCCGCGTTCCGGCTGCGGTCTGCCTCATGCGGCCGGCCCCCGGGCGCCACAATGGCCCGAACCTTTGCCATCCCGCGCGCCGGCCCCGAAATCTTCAAAAGATTTCGGCCCGTTTTCTTTAAAGAAAACGGCCACTTACCGCACCAAAGCCCCTTTCATTGACGCCTCCGGAAAGCATGTCGCCCTCTGCCCCTCCGCCTCCTGCCAGCGCCCGATCGACCGCCGCGTCTTGAACCCCGCCAGCCCGTCGACCCCGCCGACATCGTGGCCCATCTCCACCAGCGCAGCCTGCATCGCCGCCACGTCCGAGCGTTTCAGCCCGCCGACGCGGCCCCAGTCGCCCCGGAAATCGCCGATCCCGTACTGGATGCGATCCCCCACATGCCCCACGAAGAGCGCGTAGAGATCGCTCTCGTTGTACTTCTTCAGCACGTAGAAATTCGGCGTCACGATGAAGGCGGGCCCCTGCCGCCCGGCGGGCATCATCAGGAACCCCTCGCCCGCCATGTCGTGCTCCGGAAACGGTCGCCCCGACACGCGGGTCACGCCCATCTCGACCCATTCGGCAATCGGCCGCCCCTGGTCGGACCCCTCCAGCGTGCAGGAGACCGACGCCGGCACCGCCACCTCGAAGCCCCAGTCGCGCCCCGGCACCCAGCCGAAATGTTCAAGGTAGCGCGCGATCGACGCGATCGTGTCCGCCTCCGACCCCCAGATATCCGCCTTGCCGTCGCCATCGCCATCCGCCGCGAACTGCAGGTACCGCGAGGGCATGAACTGCGGCTGGCCCAGCGCCCCGGCCCAGCTGCTCTTCAGCCCGTCGCCCGGCGCATGGCCCGCCTCGGCGATCTTCAGCGCGGCGATCAGCTCGTCGGTGAAATACTCGGCCCGCGTGCTCATGAACCCCTTGGTGCCCAGCACCTCGAAGGCATCGTACCTGATGGCGACCCGGCCATAGCCGCTCTCGCGGCCCCAGACGGCCAGCACGATCCGCCCCGGCACGCCCGTCGCCGCCTCCGCCGCGGCCAGCGCCCCGGCATGACGCCGTGCCATCACCCGCCCGACCTCGGCCGCGCCCTCGACCTTGCCGCGCCCGAAATAGGCCGCCGGCACGCCGAACTCGGCCTGGTACTGCGTCTCGGGCGTCCGCGCCGCGCTGCCCGGCGGCACGAGGTCCGGCAGGTCCCAGTCCAGCGTCACGTCCCGGAACGCCGCCTCGAACGTGCCCCGCGCCACGCCTTCGGCCTGCGCGCGGGGCCAGACCACCTGTTCCAGCCAGTTCTGGTATTGCCGCTCCACCGCGGCCCGGTCCACCGCGCCCGCCGCCATCGGCAGGCCGGCCAGCATCATCAGCAAAACAAACGCGCGCAGGATCATCGGCACTCTCTCCTTCCATGAGCGGGCGGCCAGCCAGGCCGGCCCCGCTGCCCCATCACATATGCCGCGTCACGCCCCCGTCGACCCTGAGCGACTGGCCGGTGATGAACCCGCT
Organism: Roseovarius sp.; assembly: GCF_040223625.1. Taxonomy (GTDB): domain Bacteria; phylum Pseudomonadota; class Alphaproteobacteria; order Rhodobacterales; family Rhodobacteraceae; genus Roseovarius. The sequence continues at coordinate 65,126 of NZ_JAVKFX010000072.1, forward strand.
GTCCTCGCTCAGCAGGAAGGTTGCCGCCTTGGCCTGCTCCTCGGCCTTTCCCAGCCGCCCCAGCGCCGACATCTCGGCGAACTTCTGCGGCAGGTCGAGGCTGTCGGTAAAGCCCGGCAGAAGACAGTTGAACCGGATATTCGCCGGCCCGTACCGGTCGGAGTAGAGCTTGGCGAAGGACGACACCCCCACCCGGTAGACGCTCGAGGTCGGGAAGGTCAGGCTCGGCTCGAAGGCCGAAAACGTGGTGATCGCCACGATCGAGCCGCCGCCCTGGCGCTCCATCACCGGCGTCACCAGCTTGGCCATCCGGATCACCGGCTTCAGCACCATCTCGTGCGCCCGGTCCCACTCCTCCTCGGCAATCTCCAGAAGGTCGCCCTTGGGCGGTCCGCCCACGTGAATGAGCAACGCGTCGATCCGGCCATATGTCTCCATCGCCAGATCAAACAGGCCCTGCGTATCCTCGGCGTTCTCCGCCTTGCCGCGCCGGGCCACGCCGCCCAGCTCCGCCGCCAGCGCCTCGCAGCTCTCCGACGGCGACATCAGCGCCAGCCGATAGCCCCGCCCGTGCATCTCCCGCGCCGTGGCGGCGCCCATGCCGCGGCCCCCGCCGATGATCATGCATACCTTCTTGACCACGTCCCGTTCCTTTCCGATTCCATTTCACCGCACGCTAACAGACCACCCGACCGCCGCCAGAGCCCTTGCCCGCCACGCGAGACCCCCAAATTGGAAAAAAACCTTTACCAATTCGAGTGAGGCTTTAGTTTGGGCCACGCGGCAAGGCCTGCGGCCGGCGTCTGGGAGGGCGCCTTGCGCAGCTTGCCAGACAACAGGGAGGATATGATGACACACGACAAGACGATTTCACGTCGCGCCGCGCTGACCGGGCTTGCCACGGCGGGCGCGGCCGGGCTTTCGGCCCCGGCCATCGCCACGGCGCAGGGCCAGACCACCACCTGGAAGATCCAGACATCCTGGCCCGGCGGCATCGGGTTGCAGATCTTCAAGGACTGGGCCGCCTCGATCCAGGAAAAGAGCGGCGGCGAGCTGGCCTTCGAACCCTTCGGCGCCAATGACGTCGTGGGCGACTTCCAGCTTTACGACGCGGTCAAGAACGGCGTGCTCGACGCGGTGAACCCCTTCACCATCTACGCGCAAGGGATCATCCCGGCGGCCATGTTCCTGACCAGCTACCCGATGGGCCTGCGCAACCCGCACGAATTCGACGTGTTCTACTACGGCCTCGGCGGGCTCGAGATCGCCCGCGAGCTCTATGCCGAACAGAACATGCATTTCGTCGGCCCCATCCACCACGGGCCCAACATCATCCACTCCAAGGTGCCGATCCGCTCGGTCGACGACTTCTCGGGCCGCAAGATGCGCGCGCCCGGCGGCATGGTGGCCGAGCTTTTCTCGGCGCTCGGCGCCAAGACCACGCTCCTGCCCGGCTCGGAAATCTTCCCGGCGCTGGAAAAGGGCACCATCGACGTGGCCGACTACGTGGGCCCGGCGGTGAACTACGCCCTCGGCTTCAGCCAGGTGACCGATTACATCTCCATGGGCCCGCCGGGCTTCATGTCGGTCTACCAGCCCGTCGACCTGATGGACCTGACGGTGGGCATGGAAAGCTGGAACGCGCTGTCCGACGAGATGAAGCAATTCGTCGAGATGGAGGTGCACGCCTATTCCGACGCGCACCACGCCGCCATCCAGAAGGCCGACCAGGAAGCCTGGGCGAAATTCGAGGAAGACGGCACCGAGGTCACCCGCCTCAGCCAGACCGATGTCGAGATCATGACCGAGGTCGCCGTGCCGATCTGGTACAAGTACGCCAACCGCGACAAGAACGCGGCCCGCGTCTTCAAAACCCAGCTCGACTACATGATGTCGGGCTCACTGGGCTACGTCACCCCCGAGATGGTCGAGGGCCAGGAACTCGATCTCTGAGCCACGGCCTGCCGTGACGGACTGAAACATCGGGCCCCCGCCACGGCGCGGGGGCCCGGCCTGCGCTTACAAGCGGATAGACAATGCCCAGCATAGATTTCATCCTGCCGCACTGGCTGTACTGGGGGGGCCTTATCGTCTTCCCCCTGGTCGCCATGGTGATGGCCCGCCGAACCCGGACACGGGGCTACTCCGTGCCGATCGCCTACATGATCCTCGTCACCGGCGGCCTGCTCGGCCTGCACCGGCTCTACCTCCGCAACCTGTGGGGGCTGGTGTTCCTGCCGATCTTCTTCGCCATCCTCGTCTTCAACGCGCAAGGCCGCGAGGCCCGCGAGGTGGTCAGCCAAACCGCCAACGAGGTCGCCAGCGCCCAGCGCATCGTCGACCGACTCGAACCCAAGGTCACCGGCGCCGACGACCGCATCGCCCGGCTCCGGACCGAGCTGGAGGAGGCCGAGGAAGGCTCCTTCGCCCAGATCCGCGCCGAGAAGGAGCTGGAAAAGGCCGAGGCCGCCAAGGTCACCGACGCCGAGCGTTTCGAAAAGGCCCAGGCCGATCTCGACGCCGCCGGCCCCGCGCTCGACGACGCCCGCGCCGCCCGCCAGCAATGGTCCGACTTCGCCTTCTACGCCCTGATGCTGCTCTGCGCGCTCATCGCCATCGACGCCCTGCTGATCCCCGGCATGGTCCGCAAGGCCCAGGCCCGCGCCGATGCCGAGCCGTCCCGCGCCGCCCCGGCCGAGGCCCGGCTCGAACATATCGAGCATGAGGAAGAGAAGAAGGACCACGACCATATCGGCACCGGCTGGACCGGGGCGATCGACCGGCTCTCCTATTTCTGCGGCGAGTTCGTCTCCTACTGGGCGGTCATCGCGGTCTTCGCCTATTATTTCGAGGTGGTCGCCCGCTACGTCTTCAACTCGCCCACCATCTGGGTGCACGAAGGGATGTTCCTGATGTTCGGGATGCAATACCTCATCGCCGGCGCCTATGCCGCGATGACCGACGCGCATGTGAAGGTCGACGTGTTCTATGCCGAATGGTCGCCGCGGCGCAAAGCGCTGGTCGATCTCTTCACCTCGATCTTCTTCTTCATCTTCGCGGGCACCCTGCTGGTCACCGGCTGGATCTTCGCGATGGACGCGACCGTGGTGAACGAGATTTCCTTCTCGGAATGGACGATCGCCTACTGGCCCTTCAAATGGGCCATCGTCGTTGGCGCGGTGCTCTTGATCCTGCAAGGGGTCGCCAAGCTCGCCCGCGATGTCGCAACCGTTCGTCACAGCATGCAGGCGGGGTAAGCCATGGGTATCGAGATTGACATTGCATGGCTGACGCTGCTGATGTTCGGCAGCCTCATCGTGCTCCTGATGGCCGGCCTGCCGCTGGCCTTCGTGACCGGCGGGCTGGCCTGCGTCTTCCTGTTCATCCTGGGCGACGAACGCACGCTCAACATCGTGCCGTCACGCATCTTCCCGCTGATGACCAACTACCAGCTCTCGGCCATCCCGCTCTTCATTTTCCTGGCCGCGATGCTGGAAAGGGCGGGCATAATCAACGAGATGTTCGACGTCATCTACAAGCTCTTGGGCGGCGTGAAGGGCGGGCTCGCCTCGGCCACGATCATCGCCTCGACGATCCTTGCGGCCATGGTGGGCGTGATCGGCGCGGCGGTGGTGACCATGGGCATCATCGCGCTCCCGGCCATGCTCAAGCGCCATTGCGATCCCAAGATCGCCATGGGCTCGATCATGGCGGGCGGCACGCTGGGCATCCTGATCCCGCCCTCGATCCTCGCCATCATCTACGCGGTGGTGGCCGAGCAATCGGTGGGCGAGCTGTTCATCGGCGCGGTGCTGCCGGGGCTGATGCTCTCGGGCTTCTACATCCTCTACGTCACGGTGATGTGCTACGTGAACCCGCAGAAGGGCCCGCCCATCCCGGTCGAGGAACGGGTCAGCACCGCCGAGAAGATGCGCCTGCTGGGCAACATGGCCGCACCGCTCACGCTGATCGCCGTGGTCCTCGGCGTCATCTTCACCGGCGTCGCCACGCCGGTGGAGGCCGCCGGCATCGGCACCTTCGGCGCCTTCATCGTCGCCGCCATCCACCGCAAGCTCGACTGGGCCACCGTGCGCGAGGCCTGCCTGACCACGCTCAAGGCCTCGGCCATGGTGATCTGGATCATGTTCGGCGCCACCATCTTCGTCGGGCTCTACGTGCTCGAGGGCGGCCAGCAATTCGTCGAGGACACCATGACCGGCCTCGGCCTCGGGCCGTGGGGCATCCTGATCCTGATGCAGGTGATCCTGATCCTGCTGGGCATGTTCCTCGACTGGGTCGGCATCCTGCTTCTGGCGGTGCCGATCTTCGTGCCGATCATCAAGGCGCTGGGGGCGCAGGCCTTCGGCCTCGGCTCGGACAGCGACCTGGTGCTGTGGTTCGGGGTGCTCTACCTCGTCAACATGCAGATGAGCTTCCTGTCGCCGCCCTTCGGCTATGCGCTGTTCTACCTGCGCGGGGTGGCCCCGCCCGAGATCCCGATGGGCGACATCTTCCGCTCGGCCCTGCCCTTCCTGTTCCTGCAGGTGGTGGGTCTGGCGGCCTGCATGCTCTTCCCGCAGATCATCACCTGGCTGCCAAGGCTGGTCTACGGGTAGGCAGGGCCGACTTGCGATACGAAAAGGGCCGTCACCACCGTGGCGGCCCTTTCTTTATGCGCCGGTGAGAAGCCGCGCATCGACGGGCCGTGGTACGGCGAGCCAACATTGGTGAGGGGCATTTTATCCCCGCCAAGTACATCCAACCCAAGAGCGTGGTACTCCACTTGCAAAATCGCCGTGCCGTCGGGACGGCCCAGCGATGCGCGGCGGGCTTACGCCCTGGATTCCGCGCTAGGCGCCCCTAAGCACCCCCACCCCGCCGCAACCGCCGCTCGCGGACCACGATCATCAACCCCCCGCCGACGATCAACAGCGCCCCCGGCATCAGCGTGTCGAACGGCGCCTCGTCGAAGAACACCCAGCCGAAGACGAACGCGATGGGAATCCCGAAATAGCTGAACGGCGCCAGGTTGCTGGGCTCCGTCATACGGAACGAGATCACCAGGCACAGCACCGCCGAGCCCCCGAAGATCCCCATCAGCAGGATCATCCCCGCATCCTGCCAGCTCGCCAGCGGGGTGAACCCGCCCAGCGCAAGGGCCAGCACGACCGACCCCACCGCCGCCGCGCCCGAGGAATAGAGGTTGAAAAGCGGTGTCGGCACGCCCTCGTCGACCAGCCGCGCGGTCACGCCGGTATAGGCGTAAAGCGCCGAGGCTCCGAAGGGCAGCAGCATGACCCAGGCGAAATCCACCGTGCCCGGCCGCATGATCAGCACCACGCCCACGAACCCGATGGCCACCGCCAGCCAGCGAATGGCCCCCACCCGCTCGCCCAGAAGCGGCACCGCCAAAGCGGTGGTGAAGAGCGCCGTCGTGTAGGAGATCGTCGTCGCCGTGGCAAAGGCCATCAGCCCCAGCGACATGTAGAACAGAAGCTGCGCCAGCGTCACCGCCAGCCCCCGGCCCACGGCCAGCCGCCACTGCCGCATCCGCAGGCTCCGGTCGCCCCGCCGCCACGCCGCCGTCATCCACAATGCCACGGCGCTCGGCACCAGCCCGAAGAGGTTGCGATAGGCCGACAGCTCCGCCGCGCCATAGCGCACCGACATCGCCTTGATGATCAGGCCCATCAGGTCGAACAGCACCAGCGCCACGATGCTGATCAGAATGCCCAGAACGGCATTGTCGGTCCTGCCCGTCATCCCGGCCCTCGCACACGCTACCCTTGGTCAGGAAGCATGTTTGGCGGGGATAGTCGAGCCACAGGTTGCCCGCCCGACATCACCCACCCAGATCGCCACCGGAAAACGCATACCCGACGCCTCGGACGACACGAGCCCCTGACGCGCGGCCCAACCGGAATTTTGCAAAATTCCGGCCCGTTTTCTTCGAAGAAAACGCCTCACCCGCGCCGAAAGCGCGTCAAGCTTCCTCGATGTCAGGGAGTGACTGGTGCGGTCGAGAAGACTCGAACTTCCACGGGTGTTACCCCACAGCGACCTCAACGCTGCGCGTCTACCAATTCCGCCACGACCGCACGTGATCAGGTAGGTGCGCGGCGTATACGCAATTGCCGCCCCCTTGTGAAGAGGAAAATTCCGCCTTTTTCGTCCGCACGCAAACGAAGACGCGGCACGGGGTTTCCCCCATGCCGCGCATCGCCTGTGCCCTCCGCGGGGCCGCTAGCATGAAGCCCCGCGGCGCACAGGCTACAGCCGGGTTACACAGGAGCGCCCTCCCGGCTGCGATCGTTATTCCGACAGCGTGAACACCGGCATCGACGACCCGGTGCTCGACGCCGGCACCGGCATCGCCACGTCGCCGCCCGCCAGCCCCAGCGCCGCCTTGCGCAGCACCTCGACCCGGTCGGCCTGGCTCGGGGCAAAGACAGGGGCCGCCCCGCCATCCAGCGCCGAGATCGCCACCTCGTACCACGCCAGCGCCATGTCGGCATCGCCCTCCGTGCCGAACCCGCCATGCAGGTGATGCCCCACCAGCTCGGCATAGGGCCGCTCGCCCAGCGCGGTCAGCAGCAGCGCCCCGCCCAGCGCCGCCGGCATCTTGTCCGACTGGTAGCCGCTCGCCATGCAGATCTGCGCCGTGGTCCGAAGCTGTTCCGGCGTCATGCCGCTCTCCAGCACCAGCCCGCTCACATCGTTCAGCACCGCCTTGGGCGGCTTCGAGCCCAGCGCGCCCAGATGCACCGACATGCTGGCCCCGAACGCGTCGCATTGCTGCTCGATCGCCGCCTGGCTCGCCCCCTGGACCGAGGCGATCATGTCCTCGCCGCGGGCCACGGCATAGGTCCGCGTCAGGCAAAGCTGCTCGCTCAGCGCGAAATCCGGGTTGCTGACATCGGCCACCGTGGTGAACCCGCCATTGGCGCTGGTCAGCAGGTTGACCTTGCTGCAATGGCTCGACAGCGATTTCTGCTTGGGCGCGGTATTGAACACCGGCAGGGTCAGCCCGGCGGTGGCACCGGTCTCGGGCTCCTCGGCCTTGGCCATCATCGTGTTGGCCTCGGGCTGCGCCGCGGGCGCCGCCTTCACCTGGCAGGTGCCGCCGATACAGTCGAAGCTGTCGGGCTTCGGCGCGTGCAGCAGCAGGTCGTTGCGCCGGTACCCGTCCGAGGTCGAGGCGAAGACCATGGTCTTGCACTGCGAGGCGTTGCACCAGAAGCTGCTGCCGGCCAGCGCCGTGTCGATGATGTAATCGGTGCTGCCGTCGCCGTTGAGGTCGGCCAGCTGGATGAAGCCCGAGCGCTGCAGAAGCTGCTCGGCCGACGGGTCGGAGCTGTCGGCCACCTCGTCCACCGCCTCCGACACCGCCATCGGCAGCCCGGCATAGCCGGTCGTGCGCGTGCCGGTCGTGCCGTCACGCTGCGCGATAAGCACCGCCCGCGCACCCTCGTTCGACTTGGCGATGAGCTGGTTGACCTCCGCCCCGCCCGCCAGCGCCCGGTGATAGGCGCCCAGCAGCATGGTCTTCTCGTATTCCGAAAGCTGCCCGGTCGCCGGGTATCCCATGTACCCCTGGTAGCGCGAGATCGCCGCCCGCGACTGCCCGCCCAGAACCCCGTCCGCCGCGCCGGCATTGAAGCCGAAATAGTTCAGCGAGGTCTGGATCTCCCGCGCCTGCTGCCGCTGCGCCGAGGTGGCGCGCGGCTGGACATAGACGGTGCGCGTGCGCGTCGTGCGGGTCTTGTTGCGCTGCTGGTTGGCGAGGCCGCTGCCGATCGCCCCGCCGATGATCCCGCCGACCAGCCCGCCGACGAACTCGTCCGCCTGGGCGCGCCCGACCGGCACCATCAGCATGGCGGTCATCACCGCCGCGCCCGTGATCCTCTTGAAAGTCATTGTAATTATCCCTCCAGGTTCAAAAATTCCTTGATGCCGGCCATGCTATCATGGGCTTTCGCGATTCCGTCACGCTTTTTTGCGCGCCAATTTGCACTTTCGGCTCAATGCGATACTCCATTCCCGAGGGGCAAGAACCGGCGAATCGCCGGTCACAGCAAAGGGGCTGGCCACACCATGGTGAACTGGATCACCTCCCCCGGCCTGACCGGATATGACGACGCCTGCCGCGAGATGGAGGCGCGCGCCGCCGCCATCGCCGAAGGCCGCGCCGACGAGGCAGTCTGGCTGGTCGAACATCCGCCACTCTACACCGCCGGCCCTTCGGCCAACCCCGCCGACCTGCGCGCGCCCGACCGCTTCCCGGTTCACAAGACCCGCCGGGGCGGGCAATACACCTATCACGGGCCGGGCCAGCGCGTGGTCTATGTCATGCTCGATGTCGGCCGCCGCGGCCGCGACCTGCGCCGCTTCGTCGAACAGCTCGAGACCTGGGTCATCGCCACGCTCGACCAGTTCAACGTGAAGGGCGAAATCCGCCCCGGCCGGGTCGGCGTCTGGGTCACCCGCGACGACGGGCCGCTCACCGCCACCGGCGAAAAACCCGAGGACAAGATCGCGGCCATCGGCATAAAGATGCACCGGTGGGTCAGCTTCCACGGCATCTCGATCAACGTCGAGCCGGATCTCGAGCATTTCTCGGGCATCGTCCCCTGCGGCATCGTCGAGCACGGCGTCACCTCGCTGGTCGATCTCGGCCTGCCCGTGGAGATGGGCGATGTCGACACGGCGCTGAAAAAGACCTTCCCCGCGATCTTCCCGGCCCTCGCCCCGGCCTGAACACGGCCTGCGCCCGGCCTATGCCGCTTCCCTGCCGGACGTTTGCCCCGCCGGGCAGCGCCCGACCGCGGGTGGGCGCGCCAACATTGGAGATGGTTGCTTTATCGTCCCGCACACATCCGACGATTGCTCTGCATGGCCACGTTGCAGAAGCGCCCGCCCGTCCGGGCGGTCGGGCGCTGCCCGGCGCCGCGCCAAGGCGCGGCTTTGCTCCGGGCCAGTGGCGAACCCTTACAGCCTGACCGCGCCGTTTCGGCTGGCGACCCTTCCCCCGCCCGGCTATCGTGTCTCTCGAACCAACCCGGGGTTGCCCGCCCGATGACCCACCCCGCCCCGCCGCAGGACAACCGCCGCGCGATCCTCGTGATGTGCGTAGGCGTGCTGCTGCTGGTGATCAACGACGCCATCGCCAAGCTGCTGGTGGCCACGTTCGGCCCGTTCCAGATCCTCCTCCTGCGCAGCGCGCTGGCCCTGCCGATGATCGCGGCGGTGATCCTGTGGCGCGACGGGCCGGGCGGCCTGCGCTCGACCTGCCTGCGCGTTCACGCCGTCCGCGCGGCCCTCGCCGTGGGCGCCACCTGGCTCTTCATCCGCAGCTTCGCCGACCTGCCTTTGGCCGAGGCGACGGCGCTGATCTTCACCGCGCCGATCTTCGTGGCGCTGCTGTCGGCGCCCTTGCTCGGCCAGCATGTGGGCCCCCTGCGCGCGGCGGCCATCGGGCTGGGCTTCCTCGGCGCCCTCATCGCCATCCGCCCCGGCGCCGAGACGATGCAGCCCGCCGCCCTCCTCGCGCTGGCGGCGGCGCTGGTCAACGCGCTGGTGATGCTCTCGGCCCGCCTGATCGACCCGCGCGACGGGTTCTGGACGATGACCTTCTGGATGACCCTCTTCTCGGGCCTCTTCTGCGCGGCCACCCTCGCGCTCGACTGGTCCCCGCCCGGCCCGGCCGCCATCGCCCTGCTCGCGGCGATGGCGGTCACCGGCACGCTGGCCATCGCGCTCATCACCCACGCCTTCCGCATCGGTCATGCGGCGGCGGTCGCACCCTTCGACTACACGGCGCTGCTCTGGGCGGCGCTGATCGGCTGGGTGGTCTGGGGCACGGTGCCGGGCTGGCCAGTCTGGCTCGGCGCCGGAATCATCGCGGCGGGCGGCCTCGGGCTCATCCTGCTGGACGCCCGCGCCAAGCGAACCGCCGACTGATCCCGCAAAATGACCCCCCAAAAAGAACCGACCCTTCCGCACAGTCGTGCGAAAGGGCCGGCAACCTTGAAAAAGCGACGGATCAGTCGGGCGTTACTCGCCCATCCCCTTCGGATCCGCCATGGGGAATACCTCGGTCACGTTCATGCCGGGGGAACCCTGGCAATCTTCCACGACCTGAACATACACGTCAGGGGCGCCGCGGGCGTCTTCGCGCGCTTCCTCGCGGCCGCCATCGGTGCTGTCGTCCTGCTTGGTCGACACGCCTTCGGCCGACGCGTCCGCCATGTCGCCGCGCGCCATTTCGCGCGCTTCCATGCGACCGGCGTCAAGACCCATGATCCAGCCGCGCTGGCTGTCTTCGCTCATCGCGGTGAATTCCTCGCAGGTCATGGCGTTTGCGGGAAGACCGACCAGCAGCGCGACCGTGGCGGCTGCGCCGGCCTTGGTAATCGTGTTCCAATGTCTCATAGTAACTCCTCTCAAGTTTTTATCTCGTGAACCTTCAACGTGGCCCGCATGGGATTGTTCCGGACCTGTGCCCTGACACCTGTGGCGCATCGCGCTGATGACAAACGCAAATCGGCGCCTGCGGGCCCGGTCTCACCGCTTCGTGTCCGCCGCACAAATCCGCGTGATCACGCGGAACCGGCCGGACGGGGGTGCGACAATATTCATTGATGCATATCAAACTCATGCATTGCCCCTGTGACGGATGCATTCTAAAACCTGCAACAATTGCCGGTGCGTGACTCGACCGGTGACGCGCCACAGTAAGATGCAGCAGGAGGCAGCCAATGGCAGATGCGGCCATTCACGGCGACGGCCATGAAGACAACCGCGGGTTCTTCACCCGCTGGTTCATGTCCACCAACCACAAGGATATCGGTATCCTCTACCTGATCACCTCGGCCATCGTCGGGCTGATCTCGGTCATGTTCACCGTCTACATGCGGATGGAACTGATGGAGCCGGGCGTTCAGTACATGTGCCTCGAAGGCGCGCGTTTCATCGCGGCGGCGGCGGGCGAATGTACCCCGAACGGCCACCTCTGGAACGTGATGATCACCTATCACGGCGTCCTGATGATGTTCTTCGTGGTGATCCCCGCCCTCTTCGGCGGCTTCGGCAACTTCTTCATGCCGCTGCAGATCGGCGCGCCGGACATGGCGTTCCCGCGCATGAACAACCTCAGCTTCTGGCTCTACGTGGCCGGCACCTCGCTGGGCGTGGCCTCGCTGCTCTCGCCGGGCGGCAACGGCCAGCTGGGCTCGGGCGTGGGCTGGGTGCTCTACCCGCCGCTCTCCTCGACCGAGGCGGGCATGTCGATGGACCTCGCGATCTTCGCGGTCCACGTCTCCGGCGCCTCCTCGATCCTCGGCGCGATCAACATGATCACCACCTTCCTGAACATGCGCGCCCCGGGCATGACGCTCTTCAAGGTGCCGCTCTTCTCGTGGTCGATCTTCGTCACCGCATGGCTGATCCTGCTGTCGCTGCCGGTCCTGGCGGGCGCCATCACCATGCTGCTGACCGACCGGAACTTCGGCACGACCTTCTTCGACCCGGCCGGCGGCGGTGACCCGATCCTGTATCAGCACATCCTGTGGTTCTTCGGCCACCCGGAGGTGTACATCATCATCCTGCCCGGCTTCGGCATCATCTCCCACGTGATCGCGACCTTCTCGCGCAAACCGATCTTCGGCTACCTGCCGATGGTCTGGGCGCTGATCGCCATCGGCCTTCTCGGCTTCGTCGTGTGGGCGCACCACATGTACACCGTGGGCATGTCGCTGACCCAGCAGTCCTACTTCATGCTGGCCACGATGGTGATCGCCGTGCCGACCGGGGTGAAGGTGTTCTCGTGGATCGCCACGATGTGGGGCGGCTCGATCGAGTTCAAGACGCCGATGCTCTGGGCGTTCGGCTTCCTGTTCCTCTTCACCGTGGGCGGCGTGACCGGCATCGTGCTGTCGCAGGCCGGCATCGACCGCGCCTATCACGACACCTACTACGTGGTGGCGCACTTCCACTACGTGATGTCGCTGGGCGCCGTCTTCGCCATCTTCGCCGGGGTCTACTTCTACTTCGGCAAGATGACCGGGCGGCAATACCCGGAATGGGCGGGCAAGTTGCACTTCTGGACGATGTTCCTCGGCGCGAACCTGACCTTCTTCCCGCAGCACTTCCTCGGGCGCCAGGGCATGCCGCGCCGCTACATCGACTACCCCGAGGCCTTCGCGGTCTGGAACTGGTGGTCCTCGCTCGGCGCGTTCATCTCGTTCGCCTCGTTCATCTTCTTCTTCGGCATCGTGTTCTACTCGCTGTTCCGGGGCGCCAAGGTGACCCAGAACAACTACTGGAACGAATACGCCGACACGCTGGAATGGACGGTGGCCTCGCCCCCGCCCGAGCACACGTTCGAAATCCTCCCCAAGCAGGAGGAATGGGACAAGGGCCACGCCCACTAGGCGCCCGACCCGCTCGACGGACGACAAAGGCCCCGGCATCGCGCCGGGGCCTTTTTGCTACAGCCTGCGGGTCTGTTGACGTGGGGTAAGCATTTTTTCTGACAAACTGGACCTGCTGATGCATAATCCCAGGCGGAGTGGGGACTCCGGAACCGGAAAACGGGTGGATATTGATATGCTCAAAGGAATAACGAATACCGCAATTGCCCTGGTTTCAGGGCTCTTCCTCGGCCAGGCGGCCGAGGCACAATCGGCACATGACTGGACAGGCTTCCATGGCGGCGCCATGGTCGGATACGGCGAGCTCGAGCCGAACTCGAACGCCGCCAACCTGATCCAGCCGAACTCCGACGATGCCGTCTACGGCGTCTTCATCGGCTACGACTACCAGTTCAGCAACCGTTTCCTGTTCGGTGTCGAAGCGGACTGGCTCGGCCGACATGTCGAGCACGGTGCCGTGCTTCAACCCGGCCTTCAACTGTAACGCCGGGATGGATTCGATGGCCACGGTGCGCGCCCGCGCCGGCGTGACCTTCGACCGCACGCTGGTCTACGCCACGGCCGGTTACGCCCATATGGAATACTCGGGCTACACCCAGAACGCCGCGACGCGCTTCGCGGACTCGAGCGGTATCGACGGCTGGACCTACGGCCTCGGCCTCGAATACGCCGTGACTGACCGGATCCATGTCGGTGCCGAGGCCCGCTGGGCCGAGTTCGACAGCACGGTCATGCAATACGACGTGCCCTACACCGTCTCGCCGGATACGTTCCAGGCGCTGCTGCGGGTCTCGTTCAAGCTCGGCGGCAAGTAAGCCGCTTCGGACCTTTCCGACCACAGCGAACGCCCGCCCCCTCACCGGGGCGGGCGTTCCCTTTTTCCGGCACCGGTCCGCAGGCAGCCGGCGTCGTATGCCAACGCACCGCCCCCCGTCCCGGCTCCGAGCCGGGACCTCGCGCCGCAAGAGGCGCCGGGTCAAACGCCGTCATCGTGCCTGAACCGCCCTACCTTTGCCCCGCCGGGCGAGCGCCGGCCCGTGGGGAGGCGCTGCAACGGTGGTGGAAGGCACTTTATGTCGCCAAGTACATCGTCCCTAAGAACGTCACGGCACATCCGCCAAAGCGCCTGCCCGTCGGTACGGGCCGGCGCTCGCCTGTCGTGAGTTGCGCCGCAATTCACTTGCGGCAGGCGATTGCCTGCAATCGCCGATAGCCCGGCGGCCTTCGGCCTTGTTCCGGGCAAGTGCCAAGCCGTACCGGGGGAATGCACCTCACCGCCTAACCCAACTCCCCGTGATACCAGTCATAGATCGTGACCTCGGTCTCGGCCCCCGCCTCTTCCAGCATCTTGGCAAAGGCCTCCGGGTCCTGCGTGCCGCCATCGCGGCCGCGATAGTGATAGGGCACCACGAACCCCGGCGCGAAGGCCGCGACCGCCTCCGCCGCCTGCTCCGCCGTCATCGTGAAGGGCAGGTTCATGCACACGAAGGCAAGGTCGATATCCTCCAGCGCCCGCATCTCCTCGGTGCCCTCGGTATCGCCCGAGATATACACGCGGGCCCCGTCCAGCGTCAGCACGAAGCCGAGATCGCCCCGCGCCCTGGGGTGGAAATCCAGCCGCCCCTCGGTGAGGTTGTAGGCCGGCACCGCCTCGATCCCCACGCCCATCTTCTCGGTGCTGTCGCCCGCGTCGATCACGTTGGCCCGTGTCTGCATGTCCTCCGGCATCATGCCGAGGACATCCGCGTTGGTCAGGATCGGCGCTTTCGGCAGAACCCCCAGCAGGTCGGCGCTGAAATGGTCGCCGTGCCGGTGCGTGACGAGAATGAGATCCGGCTCGGGCAGGTCCTCATAGGCCGCGGCCTCGCCCACCGGATCGACATAGATCACCCCCGCCGCCGTCTCCATCACGAAGGACGCGTGCGAGATCGGGTGGATCGTCAGCTTGCCGTCCATGAAATACAGGCTCGTCCCGTCCTCGGCCGCAAACCCGAGCGTCGGCAGAACCGTGACCGTTCCGGCGGCAGCGCTGCCAATGAGGAAATTGCGTCTGGTCGTCATGTGGGAACCTCCCGGTGTGTTGCGTGGCGTTGTCTGCAGCATAGCATAGCGTGATCGGCGGGTGTGACGAGGCGTGGCTTCTTCGCCTCCGTCCGCAGCATCTCGCGCCGTACGCCGCGCGGCCACCCCCGGTGCGAAGCCGCGCATCGACGGGCCGTGGTGCGGCGAACCAACGGGAGTGGCAGGCAGTTTATACCTGCCAAGCACATCAAACCTGCGAGCGTGCCACTCCACCCGCCAAATCGCCGTGCCGTCACGCCGGAGGCGTGCCGTACATGAGCGGCGCACCTCCGGTGCGACGGGGCGGCCCGTCGATGCGCGGCGGGCTGAAGCCCTTTGTTCCGCGCAGACGCCCCAATAAACGCCTCGCCCACCCGCGGTCGGCCGCCGCCCGGCCCCACCCCCCGTTGCGCGCCACACAACATCTCGCCTGTTGCGCCCGGAACGCCACATCAACCAACCGCTTCACAGACCCCGAAACCGACGCGATACCGACGAAATACCGACGTGATACCGACGTCCCCTTCCCTTCAAAACAACGCCGTTAACCTTCGAATCGCCTCCACCTGCCGCCTCCGCCTCCCGCCCCGTCGCATTCGCCCCTCCCCATCCGCCGCCCCCCATGCTATCTCCCGCCTCACCGACCCTGCCAGAGGACACCCCATGTCCAACGAGATCCGCCTCGCCTTGCCCACCCCTCGGCCCGCGCCGACGCCACTGCGCCCGACGGCCCGCTCGACCGCATTTCCGTCCGCGATCACGTGGTCGAGGTCGAGATCGGCGCCTTCCAGTCCGAGCGCGGCACCACCCAGCGCGTCGCCTTCAACGTCGTGGTCGAGGTGCGCCCCCTCACCGACCCGATCGACGACGATGTCGACCGCATCCTCAGCTACGACAAGGTGACCGAGGCGATCCACGCCGCGCTGGCCGAGGAACGCTTGAACCTCCTTGAAACACTGGCCGAGCGCATCGCCGAGCGCATCCTGTGGGAGCCGCAGGCGGTGCGCACCTTCGTCCGCATCGAGAAGCTCGACCGCGGCCCGGGCGCCCTCGGCGTCGAGATCGTCCGCTCCGTCTCGGACCTCAAGACCAAGCCGGTCACCCCCCATCCCGACACCGCGCCGCACCCCCACGTGGTCTACCTCACCAACGCCGCCATCCGCTCGCCCAACCTCGCCCGCTGGCTCGACCAGCTCCAGGCCCGCGCCGAGCCGGTGATCCTCTGCGTCGGCCACGCCGACACGCCCGCCCCGCAGACCGGCCACCGCATGACCCAGCGCCGCGTCGACCTGCTGGCGCTGGAACAGAACGCCTGGGTCCTTGCGGGGCGCGACGACCGCTGCGTCGTCGTGGGCAGCCGGACCGAGCTCGACTGGGCCATGAAAAACGGCCAGATCAGCGTCTGGGCCCCCTCGAAGATCGTCCTCGACGCGGTCGACGGCCCCACCACCGGCCCCGACGATCCGGTCGCGCTCGCCTCGTGGTTCGCCGGCCATATCGACGCCTCCGACCTGCTGCTCATCGGCGAAACACCCCCCGCCAACCCGCCCGTCCCCGTGCTGGTGCAGGACATCGCCCAGTCGGGGCTGTAACGATACCCGCCCCGGACGTGATCCGGGGCCCCGACCCACAAAACTCCCCGCCCCGGCCCCCGAGCCGGGGCCTCGCACCGACCAGAACCACACACAGAGGCCCCGGGTCAGGCCCGGGGCGCACACCACGCCCGAAAAAGCCCCCCATGACCTACTACCGCCCCATCCCCAACACCGACCGCGCCCGCCCCACCGGCGCCTTCCCCCTCGCCGGCGGCTGGGCCTGGTTCGACACCGTCGAGGCCCTGCACCGCGACGCCCCCTCCCGCCTCCTCCCCGCGGCCGACATCCCCGCCGACGCCCTTGAAAACCTGACCAAACCCCGCCCCCCGATCGCCGGGCTCGGCTTCGACACGCCCCGCCTCATGGGCATCCTCAACGTCACCCCCGACAGCTTCTCCGACGGGGGCGAGCACTTCTCCCCCGACGCCGCCCTCGCCCATGCCCGGACGATGGTCGACCAAGGCGCCGACATCCTCGACATCGGCGGGGAATCCACCCGCCCCGGCGCCACCGAAGTCGAAATCGAAGAGGAAATCCGCCGCACCGCCCCGGTGATCGGCGCCATAAGGGCCGAGATGGCCACGCCCATCTCCATCGACACCCGCAAGGCCCCCGTCGCCCGCGCCGCCCATGAAGACGGCGCCGACCTCGTCAACGACGTGGCGGGCTTCACCTTCGACCCGGCCCTCGCCCCCTACTGCGCCGAGAAAAACCTGCCCGTCTGCGTCATGCACGCCCAGGGCACGCCCGACATCATGCAGAAGGACCCCCGCTACGACAATGTGGCGCTCGACGTCTACGACCACCTCGCCGCCCGCGTCACCGCGCTCGAAACCCTCGGCATCCCGCGTTCGCGCATCATCGTCGACCCCGGCATCGGCTTCGGCAAGACGCTCGAGCACAACCTGACGCTCCTGCAGAACCTCGCCCTCTTCCACGGGCTGGGCTGCGCCGTCCTCCTCGGCGCCTCGCGCAAACGCTTCATCGGCACCATCGGCGGCTCCGAGTCGGCCCGCCACCGCGCCCCCGGCTCCGTCGCCGTGGCGCTGGCGGGCGTGGCACAGGGCGTGCAACTCCTCCGCATCCACGACGTCCGCGAAACGGCCGAGGCCCTCCGCCTCTGGCAGGCCGCGACCCTCGGCCGCCTCCCCTAACGCCGGAACAACCGGCTCAGCGCCCCCCACTGGCTCAGCGCCACGCCGGCGAGGATCAACGCCATCGCCAACAGCAGGCTCGGCGGCAGCGGCTCGGCCAGCAGCACCACGCCGAAGATCACCGACCACACCGGCACCTGGTAATTCACGAGGCCGAGGAACACCGGCCCCGCATCCCTAATCACCATCACCAACAGGATCTGCGCCACTCCCGTCGGCAACAGCCCGAGATACAGCAGCGCCGCCAGGCTCAACCCCGGCACATCCGTCGGCCACCCCTCGACATACAAGGCCACCGGCGCGAACAGCACCGCCGCCACCAGCAGAACCGCCGCCGCCAGCGCCAGCAGGTCCACCGCCGGGCAGAGCCGCGTGAAGATGCCCCCGATCGCGTAACAGCACGCCGCCCCCACGCAGGCGAGCTTTGCCAGGCTCTCGAAACTCTCCCCCGTCGACGCGAACGCCCCCGGCCCGATCAGCACGACCACCCCCGCCGTCCCGATACAGAACCCGATGAGCCGCCGCAGGCTCATCACCTCGCCGGGCACGAACACATGCGCCAGCGGCAACACCAAGAGCGGCACCACGGCCATGCAGACCCCGGCAAACCCCGAGGCCACCACCTGCTGCCCCCAGCTCAGCAACAGGAACGGCAACGCATTGGAAAACACCGCCATCGCCAGCACGAAGGCCCAGATCCGCCCCGCCGGCCGCCCCCTGACCGGCGGCAACCCGTGCCCCAGCGCAAAGGACAGCACCACCAGGAACGCCGCCCCCAGCCCCAGCCGCACGGCCACCACCGTCAGCGGCCCGACGCCTTCCAGCGCCACGGAAACCGACATGAACGACGCCCCCCAGATCGCCGCCAGAACGACGATCCGAAGCCAGTTGACCGGCCTGATATCCTGCATGGTCTCACCTGTCCCGGAATGAAAAAGGGGCGCCCGGCAAGGGCGCCCCTCTGCTCGTGAAAGGCATAGCCCTCAGTTCTTCGCATTGTCCACCATCTTGCCGGCGGAAATCCACGGCATCATGCCGCGCAGCGTCTCGCCCACGGCCTCGATCTGGTGGGCGTCGTTGTTCCGGCGGATCGCCTTGAACGACGGCTGGCCGACCGAACATTCGCTCATCCAGTCGCGCACGAACCGGCCCTGCTGGATATCGTCCAGAACCGCCTTCATCCGCGCCTTGGTCTCGTCATAGGGCAGGATGCGCGGGCCGCTGACATACTCGCCATACTCGGCCGTGTTCGAGATCGAGTAGTTCATGTTCGCGATGCCGCCCTCGTAGATCAGGTCGACGATCAGCTTCACCTCGTGCAGGCACTCGAAATAGGCCATCTCGGGCGCGTAACCCGCCTCGACCAGCGTCTCAAACCCCATCCGGATCAGCTCGACCAGGCCGCCGCACAGAACCGCCTGCTCGCCGAAGAGGTCGGTCTCGCACTCTTCCTTGAAATCGGTCTCGATGATGCCCGAGCGCCCGCCACCGATGGCCGAGCAATAGCTGAGGCCGATTTCCAGCGCCTTGCCCGACGCGTCATTGTGCACCGCCACGAGGCAGGGCACGCCGCCGCCCTTGACGTATTCGCCGCGCACCGTGTGGCCCGGGCCCTTCGGCGCCATCATGATCACGTCAACGCTGTCGGGCGCCTCGATCAGGCCGAAATGCACGTTCAGGCCGTGGGCGAAGGCAATCGCCGCGCCCGGCTTGATGTTGTCCTTGACGTACTTGTTCCACGTCTCCGCCTGAAGCTCGTCGGGCATGGTGAACATCATCAGGTCGCACCACGCGGCAGCCTCGGCGATGCCCATCACCTTCAGCCCCTCGCCTTCGGCCTTCTTGGCCGAGGCCGAGCCTTCGCGCAGCGCGACGACCACGTTCTTGGCCCCGCTGTCACGCAGGTTCAGCGCGTGGGCATGGCCCTGGCTGCCATAGCCCAGGATGGCCACCTTCTTGTCCTTGATCAGGTTGATGTCGCAATCGCGATCGTAATAGACACGCATGGTTCAGTCTCCTTTAACACTCTCGCCGCACTCTCTGCCGGTCAGCGTGGAAAATCACATCATTTACCCGTGCTTTTCGAAAAACCACGTGGTATTCATTCTCCGTTAACCCGGATACGTGAATTTTCATGCTCGACGACATCGACCGGCGCATCCTGCGCCATTACCAGCACGACGCGGCCCAGCCCGTGGCCGACCTGGCCGAGGCCTCGGGCGTCACGCCTGCCACCTGCGCCCGCCGGCTCGACCGGATGAAGGGGGCTGGCATCATCCGCGCCAACCGCGCGGTGATCGACTGGCGCGCGCTGGGATACGAGGTCGAGGTCAGCTTGCGCGTCACGCTCGAAAAATCCGAGCCGCGCGCGTTTGACGCATTCCTCGCCGCCGCGCGCGAGGTGCCCGAGGTCGTGGAAATCCAGACCTTCCTCGGCCGTGTCGACCTGCGCCTGTCCGTCATCGCCCGCGACATGGCCCATTACCAGGACCTCTACCGCACCGCGATCCTCTCCCTGCCCCATATCGCCGATATCGAGGGTCTGATGCACGTGGCCCGCATCAAGACCGACGAAATCCTGCCCCTATGATCGAGCTCGACACCATCGACCGCCGCCTCCTGCGCGAACTGGTCCAGGACGCCACCCAACCGGCCAGCACGCTGGGCCGCAAGCTGGGCCTGTCCCAGCCCGCCACATGGCGCCGCATCCGCCGCCTCTACGACAGCGGCGTCATCAAGGGCCAGCGCCTCGATCTCGACCATGACCAGCTGGGCTTCGGCGTCACCGTCTTCCTCGGCGTGAAACTCGCCACCAAGGGCCGGGTCAGCATCGACGATTTCGAACGCGCCGTCTCGGCCATCCCCGAGGTCCAGACGGTCGAGCACATCCTCGGCCTCTACGACTACCGCCTGCGCGTGGTGGCCCGCGACATCTCCGATTTCGAACGCGTCCTGCGCCGCCGGATCATGATGCTGCCGGGCGTGGGCGATGTCGAAGCCAACGTCATGCTCTCCGAGGAACGCCGCCCCGGCCCCATCGGCTAACTATCTGTCCGGACACGATTTCTTGAAAAGAAATCGCCCGAAATCTTTTCAAGATTTCGGCCCCACCGCGCCCGCTGTCGAAAACCGCACCCGCCCTGCCGCCTTTTTTCGGATGTGACCGCCCGCCGCCTCTGCTAAGCCTCCCGCCAAACCCCTCTTGCCCGACAGGAGCCTGACCATGACCGCCCTTCTCGACACTGTAGACCCCGACGGCCTGCTCGAATATTCCGTCGTCTTCACCGACCGCTCGCTCAACCACATGAGCCAATCCTTCCAGCAGGTGATGCGCGACATCTCCGGCATGCTGAAGGAGGTCTACAACGCCCGCGCCACCGCCATTATCCCCGGCGGCGGCACCTACGCGATGGAGGCCGTCGCCCGCCAGTTCGGCGCCGACTCCCACGCCCTGATCGTGCGCAACGGCTGGTTCTCCTACCGCTGGTCGCAGATTTTCGACATGGGCAAATTCACCGCCGAAACAACCGTTTGCATGGCCCGCCAGACCGGCAACGGCGCGCAATCCCCCTTCGCCCCGGCCCCGATCGAGGAGGTCACCGCCAAGATCCTCGAGGCCAAGCCGGACGCCGTCTTCGCCCCCCATGTGGAAACCTCCGCCGGCATCATCCTGCCCGACGACTACATCACTCAACTGGCCGAGGCCGCCCATGACGTGGGCGCGCTGATGGTGCTCGACTGCATCGCCTCCGGCTGCGCCTGGATCGATATGGAGGCCACCGGCGTCGACGTCCTGATCTCCGCCCCGCAAAAGGGCTGGTCCGCCTCTCCCTCCGCCGGGCTGGTGATGTTTTCCGACAAGGCCCTGGAACGGCTGGATAAAACCACCTCCAACAGCTTCGCCATCGACCTCAAGAAATGGCACCAGATCATGCAGGCCTATGAGGGTGGCGGCCACGCCTACCACGCCACCATGCCGACCGACGCCCTCCGCGCCTTCCGCGACACCATGCTCGAGACCAAGGAGTACGGCTTCGAGAAGCTCCGTCAGGCGCAATGGGGTCTCGGCAACGGCGTCCGCGCCATGCTGGCCGAAAAGGGCGTGACCTCCGTCGCCGCCGAGGGCTACGGCGCGCCGGGCGTGGTGGTCAGCTACACCAGCGACCCCGAGATCCAGAACGGCAAGAAATTCGCAGCGGAAGGCATGCAGATCGCCGCCGGCGTGCCGCTGGCCTGCGACGAACCCGAGGGCTTCATGACCTTCCGCCTCGGCCTCTTCGGCCTCGACAAGCTCTACGATACCGACGCCGCCAAAGCCCGCCTTCAGGCCGTGATCGACAAGGTGCTCTGACCACTCACCGCCACTTGATATTGCTGCTCTGCCCCAAGCCCCGGCGCAGGCAGAGCCAGATCACCCAGAGGCTCAGCAAAAGCCACGCCCCGCCCCAGAACAGGGTGGGGCCGGCAAACTCCTCCGCCATCATCCGGGCATCCGACCGCAGGTGCGACCGCGCGATGGTGTCGCTGAAGATATCGAGCGGCACGTAGATCATGCTGGACAGGCCGATCACCCGCAAAACAAGGTCGCTCACGTCCCGCCGAAGGTACTTCGCCGCCCCGATCATCAGCACGCCCGTCACCACCCCGAACCCGATGGCAAAAAGGCTCCGCAAGTACAGCAGCGTCACCGCCAGCAGCACAACGCCCAGGCCCCCGAGGATCACCCTGTCCCACCGCGTTTTCACCGCCGCGAGGAACAGCGCCACCCCGATCAGCAACGACCCCAGGTAGCCCGCGCTCAGGATCACGAACCGCCATCCCCCGCGCGAGGTGACCGAACCGCCCTGCATCGGGTCCAGCGTCATTCCCACCACCGACCCGCCGGTCAGCACCGTCGCCACCGCGTGCGACAGCTCGTGCAGGAAAACAACGAGTATTTTCAAGGGAATAACCACCGGCGTCCGCCACAGCACGGCAATCAGCACCACCAGCACCAGCAACTGCCAATGCCCCTTCAGCAGCGCTATGCCGCCCCGCAGGCTCAGCCCCGCGCCCCCAGCCCGATCTGCATCAGCGTCTTGCGCACCGGCGCCAGCGAATAGATCGCTTTGAGCCCCATGGCGCGTGCATCCCGCAAGGGCTGCGCATGCACCATCGACGCCCGGTTCAGCATGTCGATCCCCGTCACCCGCAGCCGCACCTCCGGATGCCGCCGCCGGTGATACGCGTCCAGCATCTCGCGGTCGCCCAGCCGCTCCGGCGCCGCCTGCGCCAGTTCCAGCAGCACCCGCATGTCGCCCAGGCTCATGTTCAAGCCCTGCGCCCCGATCGGCGGCACCACATGCGCGGCCTCGGCCACCAGCGCCACCCGCTCGGCCGACATCCGCTCCGCCACCTGGCTGATGATCGGCCAGATCGTCCGCCGCGAGGCCAGTTTCAACGGCCCGAACATCAGGCACGACCGCTCGTTCATCGCCGCCTCGAACTCCGCCTCGGGCAGGTCTTTCAGCCGCACCGCCTCGGGCCCGTCCTCCATCCACACGATGGCCGAGGAGGGCCGCCCCTCGTAATCCGGCAGGGGCACCAGCGTGAACGGCCCGCCCGAGCGGTGAATCTCGGTCGACACGTTCCCATGCGGAATGGGATGCGTCACCGCGAAGGCCAGCGCCTTCTGGCCATAGCGCGTGGTCTTCACCGGCACGCCGGCCGCCTCGCGCACCGGCGAGTTCCGCCCGTCCGCCGCGATCACCAGCCGGCAGCGCACCCGCGCTCCGTCCGACAGGCCAACACGCGCCTCGGCCTCGCGGGTAAAGACCGACGCCACCCCCGTTCCGGGCCGGAACTCCACGCTTTCCAGCCCCTCCAGATGCGCCACCATCTCCCGCCTGAGCAGCCAGTTGGGCAGGTTCCACCCGAACGGCTTCTCGGAAATATCCCCGGCGTCGAATTCCTTGACGATCCGCGGCTCGGCCACCTCGCCCCCGGCATCGACGATGCGCATCACCTGCAACGGCTCGGCCTGCGGCGCCAGCCGCGCCCACAGCCCGGCCTCCTCAAGCAACGCCTGCGCCGGCTGCAGGAACGCCGTGGTCCGCAAATCCGACCCGTCCGCATCCCGCTCCGTCACCGGCGGGGCGGGATCGACACAGATCACCCGGAACCCGGCCCGGCCGAAGATCGCCGCCGCCGCAAGCCCGGCCACACCGCCGCCCGAGATCAGGAAATCCGCGTCCATGCCGTTTGCGTCCTTTCGCCCTGCCCTGCTAGCCCAGCGTGATCCGCACGATGGTCAACATGCAGACAGGCACCATGGCCACCGCCGGAATGTAAAGCCCCGGCAGGCTCCATGTTACCACCGCCGCGGCCCAGGCCGCCAGCACAAGCAGCAGGCCCAGCAGGACAAAGGCAACCGTCCGCCCTTCGTTCTCCTGCGCATGGCCTTGAATGTCCACCGCGTCCGCCGTTTCGAGATACGCCATTTCACTCTCCATCTTCGCGTTTGTCCCGGGGCACAGATAAGCTCTTTCCGCCCGTGCGAAATGCGCGTTTCGCCGCAGGCACGCCCTCAGATCAGCCGCGCGAGGAAGCCGGTGAGGTCATCGGTATGGTGATGGATATGATCGGCCACGTGCGGCGCCTCGGCCACGTGGACGGTGCGCATGCCCATGGCGTGCGGCTCGGTCAGGTTGCGGGGGTCGTCCTCGAACATCGCGGCCTTTTCGGTCATGACGCCATCCAGTGCGAAGACCGCGTCGAACGCCGCCCGGTCGGGCTTGGGGTGAAAGCCCGCGTGCTCGACCCCGTAAATCGCGTCGAACGCCCCGCCAAGCCCCCGCTTTTCCACGACTTTCTGCGCATAGGGCGCGGTGCCGTTGGTATAGACGATCTTGCGCCCCGGCAGGCTCCGGATATGGGAATTGAGGTCGGCATCGGCCTCCAGATGATCGAGCGAGATGTCGTGCACATGGGTCAGGTAGGGCCCCGGATCGACCCCGTGCACCCGCATCAGCCCGGCCAGCGTGGTGCCATGCTCGGCCCAGTATTGCTTCCGCAAACGGTCCGCTTCGGCCCGGCCCACTTTCAGCGCGTCCATCACGAACTGCGTCATCCGCACCTCGATCTGGTCGAAAAGCCGCGCGCGGGGCGGGTAAAGCGTGTTGTCGAGGTCGAAAACCCAGGTTTCGACATGTGTGAAATACTGCTTCGGCATGGCCTCAGGATAGGCCCGCGCGCCGCCCGCTGCAACGCCAAGGCTTGATTGCCGTGCAGCCCCGCGCGTAAGGTCCGGCGGATAACGATAATGCCAACGCACCGCAGGGACACCAGAGCCGATGAAATCGCCGATCAAGGACGCCTACACGCTCATCCTCGAAGCCATCGACATGGGCATCTTCAAGCCCGGCGACCGCCTTGTCGAAAGCGATCTGGCCGAGCGGTTCGGCGTCTCCCGCACG
The DNA here is from genome assembly GCF_040223625.1 of Roseovarius sp. Classification (GTDB taxonomy): domain Bacteria; phylum Pseudomonadota; class Alphaproteobacteria; order Rhodobacterales; family Rhodobacteraceae; genus Roseovarius. Next base: position 89,821 of record NZ_JAVKFX010000072.1, read on the forward strand.
CCGATCCGCGAGGCGCTGCAGCGGCTTGAAACCCAGTCTTTGCTGGCCCGCGACGGCCGCAGCCTGATCGTGGCCTCGCTCGACCACAACCAGTTGGCCGAGCTCTACGTGGTGCGGGCCGAGCTCGAGGGGCTCGCCGCCAGCCTCGCCGCCCGCCACGCCACCGAGGAAGAGGTCCGCGTGCTGCGCGACATGGTCGATGACGACCGCCAGCTTCTCGGCGACCCGCAGGCGCTGGCCCGCGCCAACCGGCGGTTCCACAAGCAGATTCACCTTGCCTCGCACAACCGCTTCCTCGTCCAGCAGCTTGACCTCGTGCACCGGTCGATGGCCCTGATGGCGACCACCTCGCTGGCCGCACGGGGCCGGGGCGAGGACGCGCTGCGCGAACATGACGCCATCGTCGCCGCGATCGAGGCGCGCGACGCCGACACCGCCGGAGAGGCCCTGCGCGCCCATATTTCCAAGGCGTTCGTGACGCGGCTGAAGCTCGATTCAGGGGAAGTCGAAAGCACCGTCTGACCCGCGCGGCAGCGCCCGCCGGAGGTGACCGACCCCCTGCGAGACCCCATGCGTGGTCTTGTCCCAGAAGAACGGTTTCAGCACCAGCTCGTAGAGCGCCTTGTAGGCCGCCACCGCCCCCAGCGGGCCATAGAAATGCATGCTCGGCGTCCAGAGAATGAGGTGCTTGTGCCGTGCGCGCGCCACCGCCGTGGCATGGATCGTCAGGTTGATCACCTCGATCGTCAGGAACAGCGAGCCCAGCGCCACCATCACCCAGTGCGGCAGCACCGGGTCAAGCGGATGCGGCAACCCCACCAGCACCAGCCAGAACGACCACAGCAGCGGCGCCAGCATGACCTGCGACAACGCCGTGACGAAATGCGCCTGGAACCCCAGGAAACGCCACGTGCCGAGCTGCCGCAACAGCTCCCGCGGCCGCCGCATATGGACAAGGTAGGTGGTCATGTACCCTTTCAGCCAGCGCGAGCGCTGCTTGATCCACGGCCATGGCAGGCAATTCGCCTCCTCTCCCGTCACGGTCGCCAGCATCTCCGTCCGGTAGCCATGCCGCGCCAGCCGGAAGCCAAGGTCGGCATCCTCGGTCACGTTATGCGAATCCCACGCCCCCACTCGTTCCAGCGCCTCCCGCCGGCAGAACACGGTTGTCCCCCCCAGCGGGATCGCCAGCCCCATCCGCGCCATGCCGGGCAGGATCAGCCGGAACCACGTGGCGTATTCGATGGTGAAACACCGCGCCAGCCAGTTCTGGCGCGGGTTGTAATAGTCGAGATAGCCTTGCACGCAGGCCATCTCGGGCGGCGAGGCGCCGAACTTCCGCACCACCTGCATGATCTGGTCGGGCGCCGGCGCATCCTCGGCGTCATAGATGCCGATGATATCGCCGTCACAGAAATCGAGCGCATAGTTCATCGCCCGCGGTTTCGTCCGCGGCGTGCCATCGGGCACCACGACGGCCCGGATCCACGGCGGCAGGTCGATCCCCGCCAGCGCCGCACGCGTGGCGCCATCCTCCTCCTCGAGCACGAGGATCACGTCCAGCAGGCTTTTGGGATAGGTCAGCCGCGTCAGCCGGGCCACCAACTCGTGCACGATCTCGGTTTCCCGGAAGAGCGGCACCAGCACCGACACCCGCGGCAGGGGCAGCTTCCGCAATGGCTGCGGCGCCGGAGGCTCGGGCGGGCCGACCACCAGGCCGGTCACGAAGGCCGCCATCTTGAACAGCGCCGAGATGATCAGCGTAACCACCGCCCAGCCCGCCAGCATCCCGAAAACAAGCCGTGGATAGACCACCGTCACCAGCGCCAGCGCCAGCAACAGCAGCGCCACCGCCACCAGCCGGGCTTCCCGCCGCTGCCCCCATTTGCGGCAGCTTTCCTCTTCCGGCACGCGGGTCACCATCGCCTGCGTCAGCGCAGGCCGGTGCAGTTCCGCCAGCCGGTCCTGGATCACCGGCCGCGGCGCGAACAGCACCCGCGCCGGCTTCAGCGCCACCGGCAGGTGCGGCCGGATCGCCTCGCTGCTGCGCCGGTCGCTGCAGACGATGGCAGCCTTCCCGTCGCGGTCCACCACGGGCAGCACCGCGTGCCGGATCAGCGTCTCGACCGGCGTGTCGACGTGAAACTGCGTGAGCCGGGTCAGCTCCCTCGCCGTCAGGCAGCGCGACTTGAACGCCCGCGCATTCGCCTCCAGCAACTCCGCCTCGCTCGCCAGCCCCTCGGCGCTCAGGATCCGGTCGAGCGACGCGTCCGACCGCGCCCGCACCCAGCCCGCCCGCTCGAGATCGTCCCGGCTGACGGTACCCCGGGTCAGAAGATCCCGTTCCAGCGCCGACGGCGCGGTGCCGGCGGCGAGTCTTACTGGACCAAGGTGACGTAGTTCCGAAATGCCCATGGGCCGCTCCTGGCGGTCTCAAACAGGCAAGAGGATGCAGGGACTTGGTTAAGGAAGGGTAAACAAGGGGTTAACGCCAAATCAGCGAAAAGGTTAACGGTCCATCGAGGCCGCGAAGCGTTCGAACAGGTAGAAGCTGTCCTGCGGCCCCGGGCTGGCCTCGGGGTGGTGCTGGACCGAGAAAACCGGGCGGCCATCGAGGCGGATGCCGCAGTTCGAGCCGTCGAAGAGCGACACGTGCGTCTCGGTCACCCCCTTGGGCAGGGTCTGGCTGTCGACCGCGAAGCCGTGGTTCATCGAGGTGATCTCGACCTTGCCGGTTTCGAGCTCCTGCACCGGGTGGTTGGCGCCGTGGTGGCCGTGGTTCATCTTGACCGTCCTGGCCCCCAGCGCCAGCCCGAGCATCTGGTGCCCGAGGCAGATGCCGAAGATCGGCAGGCCCTTGTCCATCACGCCCTGGATCATCGGCACGGCATACTCTCCCGTCGCCGCCGGATCGCCCGGGCCGTTCGACAGGAACACGCCATCGGGGTTCTGCGCCAGCACGTCCTCGGCGGTGGAGGTGGCGGGCATCACCGTCACTTCGCAGCCGGCACTGGCCAGGCAGCGCAGGATGTTGCGCTTGGCGCCGTAATCCACCGCCACGACCTTGTGCCGCGCCTCCTTCTGGCGGGCATAGCCATCGGGCCAGGCCCAGCGCATCTCGTCCCAGCGGTAGGATTGTGCACAGCTCACCCGCTTGGCGAGGTCCATCCCCTCGAGCCCGGCGAAGCCGCGGGCGTGGCTGATCAGCGCGCCGACATCGAAATTCCCCTCCGGATCATGGGCCAGCGCCACGTGCGGCGCGCCCTGCTGGCGGATCGCCCGGGTCAGCCGGCGGGTATCCACCCCGCCGATCGCCACGCGGCCGCGCCGCGCCAGCCAGTCCGACAGGTTTTCGGCCGAGCGCCAGTTGCTGGGCTCGGTCGGGTCCCATTTCACCACCATGCCCTCGGCCACCGGGTCGGCGGTTTCGTCATCCTCGGGGTTCACGCCCACGTTGCCCACATGCGGAAAGGTGAAGGTGACCACCTGGCCCGCATAGGACGGGTCGGTCATGATCTCCTGGTAGCCGGTCATGGCGGTGTTGAAGCACAGCTCGGCCGTGACCTGCCCCGTCGCCCCGAACCCCTTGCCATAGAAGACGGACCCGTCGGCCAGGACAAGGCAGGCGGTCGGGCGCTTTTGGGGCGAGTGGGCCATGGCGAAAGAATCTCCGGGGGGTGCAAATTGGCCGGAAACTATGGTCGCCGCCCCCGAGGGTCAAGGGCACAACCGCGCTGTTGCACCGCTGCCATCCGCGTCCACGCGCCGCATGCCGTGGCGTCGGGCGCGGTTGCCACCCCTTGCGCTTTCCGATAGGTTGACGGTCTTGCCAGCGGCCATGGGGATGAAAACGTCGATGGGAATGAGAGAGCAGGTCAACACTGCGCTGAAACAGGCCATGAAAGAGAAGGACACCGCGCGTCTGGCGACGCTGCGGCTGATCAACGCGGCCATCAAGGACCAGGACATCGCCCGGCGCGGCGCCGACGGGGACACCGACCTGTCCGATGCCGACATCATGGCCATTCTCGGCAAGATGACCAAGCAGCGGCAGGAAAGCGTCCGCGCCTACGAGGAAGGCGGCCGGCTCGACCTGGCCGAGCGCGAGCAGCAGGAGATCGGGATCATCGCCGAGTTCCTGCCCCGCCCGCTGGACGAGGCCGAGGTGGATGCCGCCATCGACAAGGCGATCCAGGACACCGGCGCCACGTCGATCCGGGACATGGGCAAGATCATGGGCCGGCTGAAGGAGAAATACACCGGCCAGATGGATTTCGGCGCGGTGGGTCCGAAGGTTAAGGAACGGCTGGCCTGACCGGGCCGGGCGTCGTGCCGCGTTAACGAATTCGGCGGTGAACGCCACGTCGGTATCGCGTCGGTATAACGTCGGTATTTTGTCGGTGTTTTTTCCGGACGTTGTGGGGGTGGTTCGATATCTTGAAAAGATATCGGGGCGAATTCTTTTAAAGAATTCGGTGGTTTACGGAGCGTTTTGGTCCAGAGAGTGGTGGGTTTCACCCACCCTATCCGCCCCGGGCCTGACCCGGGGCCTCTGGCCGGCGCGTGGTCCCGGCTCGGGGGCCGGGACGGGGATGCGAATAGGCGCGCGTGTCCTCCCGATATGCCTTACGCCTGGAACGCTGCGGATTTCGTTCGTACAACGGCATTTGCGCATCCCTGCCCGCCCCGGGCCTGACCCGGGGCCTCTGGCCGGCGAGAGGTCCCGGCTCGCGGGCCGGGACGGGGGTACGAGAAGGCGCGCGTGTCCTCGGGAGCGTTCCCCCCTACGGCTGTGCCGCCTGCCGCAGCGCATCGGAGAGCTCGCCGTAGAGCGCCTTGCGCTCGTCCTCCGACAGGAAGGCCCCGATCTCGACCTCGCGGCCCTTGCCGCTGAGCGTCACGTAATGCGGCACCGGCCCGCCCTTCTCGTGCATCGTGGCCGTGGCCCAGTAGCTCTGACATTCCCATTCCTGTGTCGCACCGCGCGGGTCGGTGCGGGTCAGGCGGATCTGTTCGGCGTCGATCGTCAAATCCTCGTTCAGCCGGGCGTCGCGATAGGACCGCTCGAGTCCCCACCACACCCCGGCCACCGCCATCAGCAGGAAGGGCAGAAGCCCCCACAGCACGATCGTGCCGAGAAGCGGGTAGAGCGGGATGGTGATCAGCGTGAAGGTCGCCAGGATGAAGGCGGCAAACCCCCGGCGCGGCAGTGACCGGTGCGGCCAGAGGCGCAGGCGGCGCACGGTGCCGCGGGGGTCTGTGGTGGCGCTCCACTCGTAAGGCATGGGGTCTATCCTAGCGTGGATCGCGAAAAGGGAAACGCGGCAATCCGCGCGGGCCTCAGACGTCCAACCAGATGGTCACCGGCCCGTCATTGAGCAGCTCGACCTTCATGTCGGCGCCGAATTGCCCGGTTTCCACCGGCACGCCCTGTGCGGCCAGTTGATCCGCGAAATACGCGTAGAGCCGCTCCCCCTCCTCCGGCGGCGCGGCGGCGGAAAAGCCGGGACGGTTGCCGCGGCTGGTGTCGGCGGCCAGGGTGAACTGGCTGACCACCAGCGCGGCCCCGCCCGTGTCGCGCACCGAGAGGTTCATCTTGCCGGCCGCGTCGGGGAAGATCCGCAGCTTGGCGATCTTCGCCGCCAGCTGATCGGCCTGCGCCTCGCCATCGCCCTGCATGGCACAGACGAGGATCAGCAGCCCCGGACCGGTCTGCCCGATCACCTCGCCCTCCACCGTGACCGAGGCATGGGCCACCCGTTGCAGCAGCGCCCGCATGTCAGATCCGCGGCTTCGGGGCCGGCGCGCGATCGGCATCACCGGAATTGGGCTCGCCCCTGGGCTCGATCAGCAGCACGCTGACCTCCTGCTCGGCGCGCGGGCGGTGCACCACGCCCTGCGGCACCACGATCATTTCCCCGGCGCGGAGGGTCTGGTTCGGGCGGTCCTCGAACTCCATCACCATCTCGCCCTCGAGCACGAGGAAGAAATCATCACTCGTATCGTGCTTGTGAAAGGGAAACTCGCCCTGGAATTTCACCACCATCACGTCGTTGTCGTTGTAATCGGCCACCACGTGCGGATCCCAGTGCGTGGTGAACCGCTTCAGTTTTTCCGCTAGGTTGATCGTGCCCACAAGTGCCTCCGCCAACAGCCTGTTTCGCCCAGCCATGCCCAAGCCGCCCGGTAGGCGCAAGGAATTTTGCACTTTCCCGCGCCGGGGTGCTAAGCCATTGCCATGCAAGACCGCTCTTTTGTGCCCCGGGGCGCCGCCAGCCTCAAGATCGCCTATGACGGGCCGCCCCGCGACTATCATTTCCTGCTGTTGCCGAAGCTGACGCTTCTGGCCTTCACCTCGGCGCTGGAGCCGTTGCGGGTGGCCAACCAGGTGACGGGCAAGGAGCTTTACCGGTGGTACGTGATGACCGAGGACGATGCCACGGTCACCTGTTCCTGTGGGGTGACCATCACGCCCGACACCCCCCTGCGCGACGTGCCGCGCGGCGGGGCGGCGTTCGTCTGTGGCGGGATCGAGCCCAACGAGAGCACCTCGCGCCGGACGGTGGGCTGGGTCAGCCGGCAGCGGACCTTCGGCGCGCGGGTGGGCGGTATCTGTACCGGTGCGTTTGCACTGGCGCGCGCCGGGCTGCTGGAGGGGCGGCGGTTCACCCTGCATTGGGAGAACCAGCCGGCCTTTGTCGAGACCTTCCTCGACCTGGAGCCGACCGAGAACCTCTACGAGAACGACGACGGCCTGCTGACCTGCGGCGGGGGGAGCGCGGCGACGGACATGATGCTGGCGATCATCGAGGCGGATTTCGGCAGCGAGCTGGCGACGATCACCGCCGACATGTGCCTGCACAGCCGGTCCGAGAACCGCGCGGTGCCGCAGCGGACGGCCTATGCCTCGGCCATCGGCAGCCGCAATCCGCGGCTGATCGCGGCGGTAGAGTTCATGCGGGCGCATCTCGAGGACCCGGTGGAGATGGCGGACGTGGCGGATCATATCGGGCTGTCGAAACGGCAGCTCGAGCGGCTGTTCCAGCGCTATATCCGGGCAAGCCCGGCGCAGTTCTACCTTGACCTGCGGGTGACGCGGGCGCATGCGCTGCTGAACGAGACCAACATGACGGTGGCCGACGTGGCGGCGGCGACGGGGTTCACCAGTTCGTCGCAGTTGTCGCAGCGGTTCCGGAAGCGGTACGGGAAGAGCCCGAGCGCCTATCGCAAGGGGTGGACGCAGCTGGTGCCGGGGGGCTGAGTTACCGGCGTTTCGGGCGGCGGGTGCGCTGGGGGACGGGTTTGGCGTCGGGCTTGCCACTTTTGCCGGGCCTGTCCTCTTTCATCCCCAATTGCTCGCGCATCACGCGGGGGCGGATCTCCTCCACCTCGCCGGGTTTGAGCTGGCCGAGCTGGAAGGGGCCGTAGGAGACACGGATCAGGCGGTTGACGGAGAGGCCCACGGCCTCCATCGCGCGGCGGACCTCGCGGTTCTTGCCTTCGCGGATCGAGACGGTGGCCCAGGCGTTGGCGCCCTGCTGGCGGTCGAGCGTCACGGTCATCGGCTGGAACCGCTCGCCGTCAAGCTCCAGCCCCTTGCGGAGCGGCTCGAAGGTCTCGTCCTTGGGCCGGCCCTTCACCCGCACGCGGTAGCGGCGCATCCAGCCGGTCGAGGGCAGTTCCAGCTTGCGCTTCACCCCGCCATCATTGGTCAGCAGCAGCAGCCCCTCGGAGTTGATGTCGAGCCGGCCCACGCTGAGGACGCGCGGCATGTCCTCGGGCAGGTCGTCGAAGATGGTGGCGCGGCCCTGCTCGTCCTTCGTGGTGGTCACGAGGCCGGTGGGCTTGTGGTAGAGCCAGAGCCGCGGCGGCTCGGGCGCGTCGAGCGGCTTGCCGTCGACCGTCACCTTGTCCTTGTCGGTCACGTTCAGCGCGACGCGGTCGATCACCTTGCCGTTCACCGTCACGCGGCCGGCCTCGATCATCCGCTCGGCCTCGCGCCGGCTGGCCACGCCCGCCCGGGCGATCACCTTGGCGATGCGCTCGCCATCTGGGGTCTTGCTGTTCATAGAAGGCCGCTTAGCGCAAAAGCCGCGCTTGCGAAAGCGTCATGCGCGGGGCATGGAAGGGCATGACCTTCACGAGCCATATGGAGACCGCGCTGGCCGAGGCGCGCGCGGCGGGCGACCGGGGCGAGGTGCCGGTGGGCGCGGTGCTCGTCGATGCCTGGGGCGCCGTCGTGGCGCAGGCGGGCAACCGCACGCGCGAGAGGAACGACCCGACGGCCCATGCCGAGATCCTGGTTCTGCGCGCCGCCTGCCAACTGGCGGGGAGCGAGCGGCTGCCCGGCTACAGCCTTTACGTCACGCTGGAGCCCTGCCCGATGTGCGCGGCGGCGATCTCCTTTGCCCGGATCGCCCGGCTCTACTATGGCGCGGCCGACCCGAAATCGGGCGGCGTGGCGCAGGGGCCGCGCATCTTCACCCATCCGCAATGCCACCACGTGCCGGAGGTCTATGACGGGATCGCGGCGGAGGAAGCCGAGGCGTTGCTCCGGACCTTCTTCGCCGCGCGGCGTTGAGCCGTCGGATTTTGATTATTTTTGGAACAATGAAAGCGCTTCGGGAGGTGCTTCATCTTGCCCCAAATATTCCGGGGTCCGGGGCAGAGCCCCGAATTTCCCCTAGAGTTCAAACGTCTTCATCACCTCGGGTTCGATCACCTTCACGTCGGGCAGCGCCTTGGTCAGCGCCTCCGCCGATTGTTCGAGGAAGGGGAAGGTCTTGTAGTGGCAGGGGATGACCGTCTTGAACTTGAAGAAGGTCTTGGCCGCGTAGGCCGCGCGTTTCATGTCCATGGTGAAATGCCCGCCGGCGCAGAGGATGCCGATATCGGGCTTGTGCAGGTCGTGGAAGACCTTCATGTCGGCCATCACGTCGGTATCGCCCGAGACGTAGATCGTGTGCCCCTCGCCCTCGATCATGAAGCCGCATTCCGTGCCGGGCACGTTGGGGCCCTTGTCGCTGCCGAAGCTCGAGGAATGGACCGCATGGACCATCGTCACCTTGACGCCGCCAAGGTCGACCGTGCCGCCCTTGTTGAAGCCGACGGTGGCGATCTTCTCCTTCTCCTCCCAGTGGCCCATCAGGTCGTACTGCCCGACCACGGGGATATCGAGCTTGCGGGACAGGCCGACCGTGTCGGCCACGTGATCGAAATGCGCGTGGGTCAGCAGGATATGCGTCGCCCCCTCGACCGCCGCGTCATGCTGATCCTCGGTCAGCATCGGGTTGCCGGTCAGCCACGGGTCGATCAGCAGGACCTGCCCGCCGATGGCGATCTTGAAGGACGCGTGTCCGAGGAATGTGATTTGCATGATGTTCTCCCTATCTTTGGCAGGTAACGTAGCGACTCCTGCGCGCGAGGAAAGCCCGATGGACTGGTTTGCGTCAATCGACGGATATTGCGAACGGCTCGGGCCCGCCTATTGGGCCGAGCCGGTGAACGCGGTCACGAACCTCGCTTTCCTCGTGGCGGCGGCGGTGATGGCATGGCGGCTGCGCGGGGCGCAGCTGCCGCTGGCCAATGCGATGGTGGTGCTGCTGGCGCTGATCGGGATCGGCAGCTACCTGTTCCACACCCATGCCGAGCGTTGGGCCGCGCTGGCCGATACCACGCCGATCCTGGCCTTCATCCTGGTCTATCTCTATGCCTCGAGCCGCGATTATCACGGGCTGTCGAAGCTGTGGTCGCTGGTGTCGGTCGGGCTGTTCTTTCCCTTTGCCGCGATCCTCGTGCCGCTTTTCGCGCAGGTGCCGGTGCTCTCGGCCTCGGCCGGGTATCTGCCGGTGGTCGTGCTGATCGCCGGTTACGCGGTCGTGCTGGCCCGCCGGGCGCCGGAAACCGCGCGCGGCCTCGCCCTCGGCGCGGGGCTGCTCTTCCTGTCGATCACGTTGCGCAGCCTCGACATGCCGCTCTGCGAAAGCTGGCCCGTTGGCACCCATTTCACGTGGCATCTGCTCAACGGTCTGCTGCTGGGCTGGATGATCGAGGTCTATCGCCGTCACATGCTTGCGCGCCGCCCGCGCGGGCGGTAAACGCTGGCGTCAGACCCGAGCACCGCGAAGAGGCCCGAAATGTCGATCGATCTGGAAACCGCCGCCCGCGTGGCCAAGCTCGCCCGCATCCGCGTGGACGAGGAGGACCTGCCGGCGCTGGCGGGCGAGTTCAACACCATCCTCGGCTTCATCGAACAGCTGAACGAGGTGGATGTCGAGGGTGTCGAGCCGATGACCAGCGTGACGCCCATGCGCCTCAAACGGCGCGAGGACAAGGTGACCGACGGGCACCAGCCCAAGAAGGTGCTGTCGAACGCGCCGGACGCGCGCGAAGGCTTTTTCGCGGTTCCCAAGGTGGTGGAGTAAGCATGACCGATCTGAACACCCTCACCATCGCCGAGGCGCGCGACAAGCTGCGCGCGGGCGAAGTGACGTCGAGCGAGCTGACCGAGGCGTGCCTGACCGCCATCGAGGGCGCGGGCGCGCTCAATGCCTTCGTGCACAACACGCCGGAGATCGCGCGGGAGCAGGCGAAGTTTGCCGATGCCCGGCTGCAGAAGGGCGACGATGCGCCCATGTGCGGGATTCCCCTTGGGATCAAGGACCTGTTCTGCACCAAGGGCGTGCCGAGCCAGGCGGCGAGCGGGATTCTGAAAGGGTTCAAACCGGAATACGAATCGACCGTGACGCAGAACCTGTTCGACGCGGGCGCGGTGATGCTGGGCAAGCTCAACATGGACGAGTTCGCCATGGGCTCGTCGAACGAGACCTCCGTCTATGGCAACGCGGTGAACCCGTGGCGGCGCGGCAATGACGAGACGGCGCTGACGCCCGGCGGGTCTTCCGGGGGCTCGGCGTCTGCCGTCTCCGCCGACTTGTGCCTGGCCGCGACGGGCACCGATACCGGCGGGTCGATCCGCCAGCCTGCCGCGTTCACCGGCATCACCGGCATCAAGCCCACCTATGGCCGCTGCTCGCGCTGGGGGATCGTGGCGTTCGCCTCCTCGCTCGACCAGGCGGGGCCGATGACCAAGTCGGTGCGCGACGCGGCGATCATGCTTGGGGCGATGTGCGGGCATGACCCGAAGGATTCGACCTCCGCCGATATCCCGGTGCCGGATTTCGAGGCGATGCTGACCGGCGATATCAAGGGCAAGGTCATCGGGATTCCCAAGGAATACCGGATGGAGGGAATGCCCGAGGAGATCGAGCAGCTCTGGGCCGACGGCACCGCGATGCTGAAGGATGCAGGCGCCGAGATCCGCGATATCAGCCTACCGCACACCAAGTATGCCCTGCCCGCCTATTACGTGATCGCGCCGGCGGAGGCGTCGTCGAACCTCGCCCGCTATGACGGGGTGCGCTTTGGCCACCGCGCCAAGCTGGAACAGGGCGACGGCATCACCGAGATGTACGAGAAGACCCGCGCCGAGGGGTTCGGCCACGAGGTACAGCGCCGCGTGATGGTGGGCACCTACGTGCTGTCGGCGGGGTTCTACGATGCCTATTACAACAAGGCGCGGAAGGTGCGGACGCTGATCAAGAAGGATTTCGAGGATGTCTTCGCCGAGGGCATCGACGCGATCCTGACGCCCGCGACGCCCTCGGCCGCCTTCGGGCTGGGCGAGATGGCCGAGGCGGACCCCGTCAGCATGTATCTCAACGACGTATTCACCGTGACCGTGAACCTCGCTGGGCTGCCCGGGATCGCCGTGCCGGCGGGGCTCGACCGGCAGGGGCTGCCGCTGGGTCTGCAGCTGATCGGGCGGCCGTGGGAAGAGGGCGATCTGCTCAACACGGCCTACGCGCTCGAGCAGGCGGCAGGATATGTGGCAAAACCGGCCAAATGGTGGTAAACTGTCGAAAACGATAGATGGCAGGACTTAAGCAGATGCGTTTCACGATCCTCGTCGCGGCCCTTGCGGCCGTCTCGGCCTGTTCGCCCGGCATTCCCGACAGTGCGGCAGGCGTCGGCTTCGACGATTACAGCGAGTACGAGGCCAGGCGGCAGGAGCGCGAGGTCTTGCTGACCGGCGCCAGCGCCGTGCCGCCGGCCGGGGCCATGTCGGACGAGAGCACCGACACGTCCGGCCGCATCGCCACCGGCACCTCCGACAACAGCGAGGACCTCGCCCGCGAGACGCAGGCCGCGCTGGCCGCGACCCGTACCGGAACCTCTGGCACGTCCGGCACAACGGGCACCGCCGACGAACCGCTGCGCGCCAATCCCAACAACCCGCCCCCGGAAACCGTCGAATCCGCCTCCGGCATCTCGACCGAGAACGATTTCAACGCCGTGGGCGACGCCCGCTCGATCGAGAGCGATGCCGCGCTGATCGCCCGCAACCGCGAGCAATACCAGGTGATCCAGCCCACCGCCCTGCCCGCGCGCTCGGGCGATACCGGGCCCAACATCGTGGAATACGCGCTGGCCACCAACCACCCGGTCGGCACCAAGGTCTACAACCGCATCGGCCTGAACAAGCAGGCGCGGTTCGAACGCAACTGCGCCAAGTATTCCTCGGCCGACCGCGCGCAGATCGATTTCCTCGCCAATGGCGGCCCGAACCGCGACAAGATGGGCCTCGACCCCGATGGCGACGGCTATGCCTGTGCCTGGAACCCGGCGCCCTTCCGCATCGCGGTGAACGGCTGACGTGACGCCCGACCACCCGTCGGCCACCCCCCACCCCTCGCCCAATTGCGGGGAGCGGCGGCGAGGTGCCCTGCCGGATATGATCGTGCTGCATTACACCGGCATGGAAAGCTGTGCCGCGGCGCAGGAGCGGCTGTGCGACCCGGGCGCCGAGGTCTCTGCGCATTACCTGATTTCCGAGACCGGCAAGCTCTGGCAACTGGTGCCCGAGGCGCAGCGGGCATGGCACGCGGGCGCGGGGCACTGGGCCGGGGTGACGGATGTCAATTCGCGCTCCATCGGCATCGAGCTGGTCAATACCGGCGACGCGCCTTTCCCCGAGCCGCAGATGGCCGTGCTCGAGGAGCTGATGCGGGGCATCATGGCGCGCTGGTCGATCGAGGCGCACCGGGTGATCGCCCATTCCGACATGGCGCCCGCGCGCAAGGCCGACCCCGGCCCGCGCTTCGACTGGCGGCGGCTGGCGCTGTCGGGGTTGTCGGTCTGGCCGGAGCCTGCTGGCGGTGGCGACTTCCTCGACGCCGCGCGCCGCTTCGGCTATCCGCCCGACGCCACGCCGGAGGCGACCCTCGCCGCCTTCCGCCTGCGCTTTCGCCCCTGGGCCAGTGGGCCGGCCGATGAAACCGACGCCGCGATGGCCGCGGACCTTGCCCGCCGCTTTCCCGTTGACCGGGACGCGCCGAGCGCCTAACTGCCACAGATGCGCGGAGGGCCGGATGGCCGCCTGCAATCCGCTGACGCGGATCGCACGGAGGAAAGTCCGGACTCCACAAGGCGACGGTGCCGGGTAACGCCCGGCCGGGGCAACCCGAGGGAAAGCGCCACAGAAAACAGACCGCCTGCAATCCGCTTCGCGGATCACGCGGGTAAGGGTGAAACGGTGGGGTAAGAGCCCACCGCGGGACGGGCAACCGGACCGGCACGGCAAGCCCCACCGGGAGCAATGCCGAATAGGGATCGCATTTTGGGCCGGCCTTGGCCCCGCGGTCCGGGTTGGCAGCACGAGCCTGTTGGCGACAGCAGGCCCAGATGAATGGTCATCCCCGGGGCAACCCGGGACAGAATCCGGCTTACAGGCCCTCCGCGCATATTTCAGCTCATACACTACAAGGCGCAGAGCACCGTGCGGAATCAAGGTGCGCCATGGGCGCACCGCCGCACGATCGCCCGCTGCCCGGCAGGCGATTGCAAGGCAATCGCCGAGAGGGGGGCCGCCCCCCGGGCTGGCGATTGAGAGAGGTGAGCGCTTCGTCGGCAGGTTTCATCGTGGCGGAGATATAAAGTGGCATCCACTTCTGTCGGTCGCCACCCCGCGGTCTGGCAATCGCGCGGCTTATCTACCCCAGCAATTCCTCCTCGAACGGAAACCGCGACAGCAACTCCACCCCGCTCTCCGTCACCAGCACCTGCTGCTCCAGCTTCACGCCCTCCTTGCCGCCATCCTCGCCGATGTAGCTCTCGACGCAGAGCGTCATGCCCGGCCTGATCTCGCCGTCATAGCCCGCATCCGGGAAATCACCCCGGTGGTACAGGTAGGGATACTCCCCCGTCATCCCGCAGCCATGGGCCGACAGGTAATAGCGGTTGGCGTGGTACTTCTCCGGAATGTCCCAGGCGGCCTCGGCATAATCGCGGAACGACATGCCCGGCCGCAGGATCCCGAGGTTGTGCGACACCTGCTCATGCGCCACGCGATACAGCTCGCGCTGCTCCGCCGTGGGCTTGCCCGGCCCGGAATGGAAGGTACGCGAGAAGTCGGAGTAGTAGCCGTGACAGCCCACCACGTCCGTATCGAGCGCGATCAGCTCGTTTTCCCCGATCACCTTGTCGCTCGTCTCCTGGAACCACGGGTTCGTCCGCGCCCCGGCGTTGAGAAGCCGGGTCTCGACGTAATCGCCGTTCTGCGCGATCACCGACTGGTGCAGCACCGACCACAGTTCCGCCTCGGTCAGGCCCGGGCGGATGGCGGCGCGCAGGTTGGCCACGCCCCGCTCTGTGGCGCGGAGCGAGGCGTTGACGCATTTCATCTCCTCGGCCGACTTGATGGCGCGGGCCATCTCGACCGGGGCCTGCGCGTCGACGATATGAAGGCCCGCATCGCGCAGGGCGATGGCGGCGCCGGCGTTCATCCGCTCCAGCCCGAGGGTGGCGCGCTTGCCGGCCAGCTCCTCGACCAGCCCGGCCATCTCCCTGGCCCAGGCCACCTCGCGCTCGGCAATCTTCGGGCCGGCGGCCACGTAGCTCGCCGTTCTGGCGGGGCGCACCTCGTCCACCGTCTCGAACCCGTGGGCCAGGTGCAGGCAGCCGGTGAACTCGAACAGGATCGAGCGGTCGGCGGTCAGCAGAAGGTAGCGCGACGGTGTGTTCCGCATGGAAAACACCTGCATGTTGCGGGTGCCGGTGGCGTAGCGGATGTTCACCGGATCGCTCAGGATCACCGCGTCGATGCCGTGGCGCTCCATTTCGCGGCGGACCTGCGCCTGGCGGTACTGGCGCACCGCCTTGAGATCGATGCCCTCGTCCTCGGGGCTGCGGTCAAGCTGGGCGAGGCCCTGCAGATCGGCGCGCTCGGCGTGCCAGTCGAACTCTGCCATGTCGTCTCCTGTTGCGCGGCACGGGGCGCGCGCAATTCTCTTGAAACTTCGGGGAAGTCGGAGCCGCTCTAACACGCCCCGCCCGGCCCCGCCTATCCCGGATCGACATCGCGCGGCCGGGCATGCGACATGGCCGGCGCGCCCGGTACGCGGGCAGAGCATCCACCGGGCCCGGCGATGGTTCTTTTGTCACCTGCCCGCCTCTCCGCCCGCTGGCGTACATTTCTGTCCAGATTTGACTTGACGGGGCAGCCCCGCCTCAACACAGTCGATCAGGTTTTCCAACAGCCGGGAGGGTGCGCGTGACAACACAGCTTTCCGATACGGTGGCGCTCCTGGGCGATTTGATCGCCTTTCCCACCGTTTCCGAACTCAGCAATATCGACATGATCGCCTTCTTGGCCTACCGGCTGGAAGAGGCCGGCGCCCGGGTTGATATCTTTCACGACGAGATCGGGCATAAAGCCAATCTTTTCGCCACGATAGGCCCCGAAGTTGATGGGGGCATCGTGCTGTCGGGCCATTCCGACGTGGTGCCTGCCGACCCGCAGGACTGGGTCTCCGATCCGTTCGAGATGATCGAGCACGAGGGCCGGCTTTACGGGCGCGGCACCTGTGACATGAAGGGGTTCATCGCGGCCGCAACGGCCATGGCCCCGGTCTTTGCCGAGCGGGTGAAGGACCGGCCGGTGCATTTCGCCTTCACCTATGACGAGGAGGTCGGCTGTTTCGGGGCGCAATCGCTGGTGAAAAGCTTGAAGGCCAAGGGGTTGCGGCCCGGTGTTGCGGTGATCGGAGAGCCCACCTCGATGCGGATCATCGAAGGCCACAAGGGGTGCTATGAATACACCACCCGCTTCTCCGGTCTGGCGGGCCACGGCTCGGCGCCCGACCGGGGGGTGAACGCGGTGGAATACGCGGTGCGCTACGTGAACCGCCTGCTGGAGCTGAAGGACGCCCTGCGCGCCCGCGCCCCGGCCGGCAGCCGCTTCGACCCGCCCTGGACCACCATCAACACCGGCAGCCTGCAGGGCGGCGTGGCGCATAACGTCATCGCCGGCCATGCCGAGGTGCAGTGGGAAATGCGGCCCGTGCAGCTGTCGGATGCGGATTTTGTAAAGGACGACCTGCGGGAGTATTGCCTGACCCACCTGCTGCCTGCGATGAAGGCCGTCTGCCCCGATGCCGACATCGTCACCGAGGTGATCGGCGAGGTGGAAGGCCTTGAACCGGTTGACGAAAACGAGGCCAAGGACATCGTGATGGAGCTGACCGGCGCCAACTCGGTCGACGTGGTGCCCTTCGGCACCGAGGCGGGGATCTTCCAGACATTCGGTATGTCGTCGGTGATCTGCGGGCCCGGCTCGATCGACCAGGCGCACAAGCCCGACGAGTTCGTCTCGATCGACCAGTTGCAGCAATGCCTCGACATGCTGGACCGGCTGGGGGGCAAGCTCGCGGCCTGACGGCCCCGCGCCCCGGGCTTGACCCGGGGCCTCTTGCCGGAACGCGGAGGTCCCGGGTCAGGCCCGGGACGGGGGGGGGTGAGCACCGCCCGCCAAGCCCTTGACCTGAAACCCTAACCTTCCCGGCGAAACGTCAGGTAATGCGGCACGCGGCCCTCGCGCAGGGCCTTCTGCTCGTAGCGGGTGGACAGCCAGTCATCCCACGGCTCGCGCCAGTCCGCCGGCCCCTCCGCCAGCCACTCGAACCCGTGTTTCGGCACCTGCTGCAGGGTCTGGCGGACGTAATCGGGGATGTCCGTCGCCACCCGGAAGATCGCGCCGGGTTTGAGCACCTCAGCCAGCGGCTCCAGGTGCTCGGGCGTCACGAAGCGGCGGCGATGATGGCGCTTCTTCGGCCAAGGATCGGGGTAGAGGAGAAAGGCGCGATCCACTGATTTCGCTGGCAAAACATCGAACAGGTCTCGCACGTCGCCGGGATGGATGCGGATATTCTCGCAGCCCTCGTCGCGGATCTTGCCCAGAAGCATCGCCACGCCGTTGATATACGGCTCGCAGCCGATCAGCCCGGTTCCGGGGTTCCGCGCGGCCTGGTGCACCATGTGCTCCCCGCCGCCGAAGCCGATTTCCAGCCAGACCGGCCGGTCGCCAAAAAGCCCTTGCAGGTCAATCGCTTCCCGCTCGGGGTTCACGTCCCAGTCGACCTTGCCGGGTGACAGCGCGGCGAGGTCCTCGTCGATATAGACCTTTTGCGATTTCCGCAGCGACTTGCCCTTCAGCCGCCCGTAGAAATTGCGCCACGGCGCGCCGGAGGGATGGGATTTATCCGCCATGAGCGACCCCGCTGCTGCAGGATATCGGCCTCCGGGAATTGCACATCCCGAACATTAAAAGCCAACAAATCCGGAGATTAATCCAATTTCCTTGATGTTTTCCAGCTTCACCCATGCATCCTCCACGGAAAAGGGCGGCGCCCGGCGCCGCCCCTTGCATCCTGCTCCGAAAGGTCAGACCGCCTTCTTCAGCGTCTCGACAAGGTCGGTGCGTTCCCAGCTGAACCCGCCATCGGCCTCCGGCTCGCGGCCGAAATGGCCATAGGCCGCGGTGCGCTGGTAGATCGGCTTGTTGAGCTCGAGCTGCTCTCGGATGCCGCGCGGTGTCAGGCTCATCGAGGCGCGGATCGCCTTCTCGATCTCCTCCTCCGGGATCTCGCCGGTGCCATGGGTCTCGGCGTAGATCGACAGCGGCTCGGCCACACCGATGGCATAGGAAAGCTGGATCGTGCAGCGCTCGGCCATGCCGGCGGCCACCACGTTCTTGGCAAGGTAGCGCGCAGCATAGGCCGCCGAACGGTCGACCTTGGTCGGGTCCTTGCCCGAGAACGCCCCGCCCCCGTGCGGCGCGGCGCCGCCATAGGTGTCGACGATGATCTTGCGCCCCGTGAGGCCCGCGTCGCCATCCGGTCCGCCGATCACGAACTTGCCCGTGGGGTTCACGTGCCACACCGTCTCGTCAGACAGCCAGTCCTGCGGCAGCACCTCGCGGATATACGGCTCCACGATCTCGCGGATATCGTCGCTGCTCAGGCTCTCGTCGAGGTGCTGTGTCGACAGCACGACCTGGGTCACGCCCACCGGCTTGCCGCCTTCGTAGCGCACCGAAAGCTGCGACTTGGCATCCGGCCCGAGCGCCGGTTCCTTGCCCGATTTCCGCACCTCGGCCAGCCGCCGCAGGATCGCGTGCGAGAACTGGATCGGCGCCGGCATCAGCGCGTCGGTCTCGTTGGTGGCAAATCCGAACATGATCCCCTGGTCGCCCGCGCCTTCGTCGCGGTTGCCCTCGCCGGTGACGCCCTGGGCGATATGCGCCGACTGTTCGTGCAACAGGTTAAGCACGTTGCAGGTCTGCCAGTGGAACTTGTCCTGCTCGTAGCCGATATCGCGAATGCAGTCGCGGGCGATATCCTCCATCCGGTCCATGTAGTCGCGCAACTTGTCCTGGTCCGTCAGGCCCACCTCGCCGCCGATCACGACCTGGTTGGTGGTGGCGAAGGTCTCGCAGGCGACGCGCGCCAGCGGATCCTCGGCCAGAAGGGCATCGAGCACGGCATCGGAAATGCGGTCGCACACCTTGTCGGGGTGCCCCTCCGAAACCGACTCGGAGGTGAAGGTATAGTTCTGACGGGACATGAATAACGCTCCATTAAGATTTTCCCGTCACGTCAGGAAGCCGTTGTGACGGGTCAAGACTGATTAGGCTGGCCCTGTCGGAGCGTCAACGCCTAAACGGTTTCGCCCCTGCGCCTGTGATGGAGAAAGGACAGGAGGAGGAGAAAAAGGGCAAATCCGGCGATCGGCGCGTCGCCGGTGCGGGCGTAAACCGTGGGCGGTAGCGCCGGCGGCAGGGCCGTGTCGATCAGCCCCGCCTCGCCCAGCGGCAGATGCGCGGTCACCTGCCCGTTGGCGTCGATCATCGCCGAGACGCCGGTATTGGCCACCCGGATCATCGGCAGCCCCTGTTCGGCGCTGCGCAGGCGGGCCTGGGCCAGGTGCTGGTAGGGGCCGAGGATGTTGCCGAACCACGCGTCGTTGGTGATCAGCAGGAGGAGGTCGGGCCGCCGGTCATAGGCGCCGACATCCTGCGGGAAAACGCCCTCGTAGCAGATGAGCGGCAGGGCGAGGCCCAGCTTGCCCAGCTCGATCACCTGCGGGCCGGGGCCGGCGGAATAGCCGTTCCCCTCGTTCGAGGCGAGGCCGTAAATGCCGAAATTTGCAAGAAAATCCCCGAAGGGCATGTATTCCCCGAAGGGCACGAGGTGATGCTTGTCGTAGAGCGCCGTGACCTCGCCGCCCTGGTCGAGGCGGATGAGCGAGTTGAAATAGCGCCGCCCCTCGAAGCGTTGCAGGCCGAGGACGACCGGCGTCTCGCCCGCCGCCTCGGAGATCGCGTCGAGCGCGGGGCCCGCGCGTTCGAGCACCCAGGGGATCGACGTCTCGGGCCAGACGATGAGGTCGGGCGCCTTCTCCTGCGGGGCGGCGGCGGTGTAGTCGAGCTGCCGGCGGAAGAAGCCCACGGCCTTCTCGCCATCCCATTTCTCGTCCTGCGGCGCGTTGGGCTGGACAAGGCGGATGGTGGCGGCATCGGCATTCGCGCCGGCCTCGGGCACAAGCGGGATCGCCGCGCCCCACAGCAGAAGCGGCAGCGCGGCCAGCGGCACGCCCGGCCGCCAGCGCCCGGCCA
Source organism: Roseovarius sp. (assembly GCF_040223625.1). Classification (GTDB taxonomy): domain Bacteria; phylum Pseudomonadota; class Alphaproteobacteria; order Rhodobacterales; family Rhodobacteraceae; genus Roseovarius. The sequence goes on from NZ_JAVKFX010000072.1 coordinate 109,832, forward strand.
TCAGCATCCAGAGCCCCGCCGCGCCCGCCAGCACCAGCGCGGTCAGGCCGAGCGACCCGCTCCACGACGCCCAGTAGAGAAGCCCCGTGTCGATCAGCCCGTGGCCGATCTGCGCCCAGGGAAAGCCGGTCAGAAGGTAGGTGCGCGCGGCCTCGATCAGCATGAAGCTCGCGATGAAGGGCGCCGCCCGCCCGCCCAGCGCCCGGGTCACCGCCAGCGCGCCGGCCCAGAAGCTGCCCAGCCCGATGGCGAGGAAGACCAGCGCGAAGGGCGCCATCCAGCCATGGCGGGGGGCGTCGATGAAGAAGGGCTCGACGATCCAGAAGAGCGCCAGCATGTAATAGCCGGTGCCCGCGGCCCAGCCCAGCAGGCCGGCCCGGCGCCAGCCCGGCGCCGCCCGGCCCAGCCCGTAGACCAGCGCGAGCGACAGGAACGTGGCCGGCCAGATGTTGAGCGGCGCCTGCCCCAGCGCGCCCAGCGCGCCGGCCAGAACCGCAAGGGCCACCTGCGCGCGCGCGCCCAGCGCCCGAACGGTTTCCGGGGCGCGCATCCGGCCTAGGCGTCCTGATGTCCGGGCAGGCGCACGCGCAGACGCTTGATGCGGCGCGGGTCGGCCTCGACCACCTCGAAGACCGTGCCGCCCGGGTGCTCGACCATCTCGCCGCGCACCGGCACCCGGCCCAGCAGCATGAAGACCAGCCCGCCCAGCGTGTCGATCTCCTCCTCGTCCACCTCCTCGGCCTCGGTCAGCGACTGGCCGATCTCCTCCTCGAACTCGTCGAGGGGGGTCTTGGCCTGGGCGAGGTAGGTGCCCGGTTTCTCCTGCATCCAGTAGGTATCGTCGCCGGTGTCGTGCTCGTCCTCGATCTCGCCCACGACCTGTTCGATCAGGTCCTCGATCGTCACCAGCCCGTCGACCCCGCCATATTCGTCGATCACCAGCGCCATGTGCCGGCGTTCGCTCTGCATGTTCTGCAGCAGCACGCCGATCGGCATCGAGGGCGGCACGTAGAGCAGCGGCCGCACCAGCGGCCTGAGCGAAAACCTGCCGCCCTTGCCGTTGAACCCGTAGCTCAGCGCGAAATCCTTCAGGTGGGCGAGGCCCACGGGCGAATCGAGCGTGCCGTCGAACACCGGCAGCCGGGTCTTGCCGCTGTCGCGGAAGACGCTCACAAGCTCGTCCTTGGTGATGTCGAGCGGGACGGCCACGATATCGGCCTTGGGCACCGACACGTCCTCGACCGTCAGGGTCCGCAGGTTGCCGAGGCCCAGCGCCCCCGAGCGCGGGGCGCTTGCCCCCTCGCCCTCGCCGTTTTCCTCGCCCGTGCTGAACGCGTCGAAAATGCGGCGGAAAAATCCGCCCTGTTCTTCCTCGCTCTCCTGGCTGTCCGCCTGCGCGCAACGCGCCGCGTTAGAAGATCCGTCTGTACTGTCGCCCATCGTCTTTTGGTCCAAAAAAAGGTGGGGCGTGCATACACGCGCCCCGCTGATGTTTCAATATGGGTCAGGCAGACCCAGCTTGCCAAGTATCGCCACCTCGGTTGCTTCCATCAAAGTGGCATCTTGGTCACGGACATGATCATAGCCCAGAAGATGTAACAGCGCGTGAACGATCAGGTGGGTGACATGGTCGGCCATCGGCTTGCCCGCCGCCGTGGCCTCGCGCGCGCAGGTGTCATAGGCGATGGCGATGTCACCCAGTTCCGGGTCGAGGCCCGGTTCGGGCCGCTCGGGCACGGCGCCGGGGTCTTCCGGTGCCCGCTCCTCCGACGGCCAGGAGAGGACGTTGGTGGGCGTGGGCTTGTCGCGGAAATCCGCGTTCAGCACGGCGATGCGGGCATCGTCGCAGGCGAGGAGGGAGACCTCCCAGTCGTCGGGGGCGAGCCCGAGGTGCAGGAGCGTGGCCTCCGCCGCGCGCTCGGCCAGAGGGCCGAGCCCCGCCGCCTCCCAGCGGTCGTCCTCGTAGAGAATGTCGATCTGCATCGCTTACCGCCGGGCCCCGGAAAATGCGCATTTTCCGGCCCGTTTTCTTCGAAGAAAACGGCGCCCCGCCTCACACGTCCTTTTCATAGGCCTCGATGATCTTCGCCACCAGCGGGTGGCGCACCACGTCCTTCGAGGTGAAGTAGTTGAACGAGATGTTGGGGATTTCCTTCAACAGCCGCTCGGCATCATGCAGCCCGCTGGTCACGCCGCGCGGCAGGTCGACTTGGCTGCGGTCGCCGGTGATGACCATGCGGCTGCCCTCGCCCAGGCGGGTCAGGAACATCTTCATCTGCATCGAGGTGGCGTTCTGCGCCTCGTCCAGCACCACGAAGGCATTGGCCAGCGTCCGGCCCCGCATGAAGGCCAGCGGCGCGATCTCGATCCGCTTTTCCTCGATCAGCTTGGCCGCCTGTTTCGCCGGGAAGAAATCGTTCAGCGCGTCGTAGAGCGGCTGCATGTAGGGGTCGACCTTCTCCTTCATGTCGCCGGGCAGGTAGCCCAGCTTCTCGCCCGCCTCGACCGCCGGGCGCGCGAGGATGATCCGGTCGACATGGCCCTCGATGAACATCGAAACGCCCACCGCCACGGCAAGATAGGTCTTGCCGGTGCCCGCCGGGCCGATGCCGAAGGCCATTTCGTTGTTGAAGAGCGACAGCACGTAGGCCTTCTGCGCGTCCGTGCGCGGCTCGACCAGCTTCTTGCGCGTCTTGATCTCGACCGGGCCGCCCTTGAACATCTCGAGCTGGTCGCCGTCGCAGCTTTCCGTCTGCGGCTCGGGGCGTCCGCCGCCCATGCGCAGCTCGCGGTCGATATCGGCCGCTTCCACCGGTCGCCCCGCCTCGAGCCGGGCATAGAGCGCGGTCAGCACGCCCACGCCCTCCTTCACCAGCGGCTCCTCTCCCACGACCGAGAGCTGATTCCCGCGCCGCATGATCTGGACACCCAGTTGGCGCTCGATCTCCGCAAGGTTGCGGTCATGCTCGCCGCACAGGTCGATGAGGAGGAAATTATCGGGAAATTCAACGGTCTCTTCATGCAGGGCGGAAGAGTCGTCCATCGGGGGCAGCGCGGTTGTAGCCAAACAGATCTCCTGAACCAGCGTGTGGAATATATGGTGCCAAGATGGCGGCGCAACTGCAAGATAAAGGGAGGATTTGTCATCGCGCTGGCACAAAAAAAGCCGCAGGCGCCCGGCCTGCGGCTTTTCGATGCCTATCCGGCCCCGATCAGATCGGGTCGGAGACGGGCGAGCCCCGCTTGAAGGCGCCGGTCGCCACGTTCGGCGGCGCTGTGCCCGAGCAGACGGGCTTGCCATACTGGTCGAGACGCTGCGAGAGATAGCCCTCGATCCCGTCGTCGATGATCCAGTGGTCACACCCGTTCGGGTCGACCCAGATGCCGGCCTGAAGCTGGCTCAGGTGCTTGCTGTCGAAGCCACGGTCGACAGTCTTGTTCTGCTTGGAGCCGACACAGCCGGTCACCAGCACGGCGGCACCAAGAATGGCGCAGATGTTCACGATCTTCATGGTATCCCCCTAGCGGATGCAGATGATTTCGACGCGGCGGTTCTGCTGCATGCCGGCGGCCGTCGAGTTCGGCGCCTTCGGCATACGCTCGCCATACCCGCGCACATCCGCGATCCGCGCGCCGGTCGAGGCCGCGACGGAGGCGACCGAGTTGGCACGGCGCAGGGACAGGTCGAGGTTGTACTCGTCCGAGGCCCGGCTGTCGGTGTGCCCGACGATGATGTAGGAAATCGCCTGGGTCTGCTGGAAGAAGCCGGCCAGCCGCTGGCGTCCGGCGGAGCTGATATGGGCGCTGTCGGTCGCGAAAAGCTGATCCGTGTTCATCACCCCGCACACGTTGCCGCGGCGGCAGACGGGAATGCCCTGACGTGTCACGTGGGGGGACATGTACCCTTCCCAGCCATCGTCCATCACCCAGTGTTCACATCCGTCGGGATCGACCCAGATGGTAGGAACGTACCGTTCGCCGACAACCACGCGCTGGCCGCTTTGGGCCTCGGCATAACTTGCCGTCACTGACAAACCAATGACGGCGGCAGCAAGCCCGCCGAGGATGCCGCGAACTGTTTTCGAAAGATATTCGGTCACAGCCACTGTCCTTATGTTAACCCCCCAGATCGCACGGAGAAATGAGCAGAGAATCCGTGCGAAATGAAATTATTGTTTGAGTGTAACAAGTTTCCCTTTGTTGTGAAGCCTAAATGAAGCCACATTGTCGCCACACGGGAAACAACCCCGTTCCGATCCGGGGCCGGAAGGGGCGATTCAGGGTTTATTCATTGACAATACGGCCTTAGCCGACAGTCTTGAATCACCGGTTTAAGAGGCGTCCACGACGGGCCGCGCGGTCTGTGAAACCGGCTTTCCGGCCAGCGAATTGGCCCCGCTCTCGACGATTTCGACCTCCGCAAGCTCGCCCGGCTGCGCATCGGATTCGGCCACGTGGACGGCGTGCAGGTAGTCCGACTTGCCCACCATCTGGCCCGGCAGGCGCCCCGGTTTCTCGAACAGCACCTTCACCCGGCGCCCCACCATCGAATCCTGCACCGCGCGCTGCTGGCGGGTGATCAGCGCCTGCAGCCGCTGCAGCCGCTCCGACGCCTCGTCCTCGTCCACCATCGCCCGTTCCGCGGCCGGCGTGCCGGGGCGCGGGGAATACTTGAACGAGAAGGCATACCCGTACTGGACCTCCTCGATCAGGTCGAGCGTCGCCTGGAAATCCGCCTCGGTCTCCTCCGGGAAACCGACGATGAAATCGCCGGACATCAGGATATCGGGGCGGGCCGCGCGGATCCGCTCGATCAACCGCAGGTAGCTCTCGGCGGTGTGGCTCCGGTTCATCCGCTTGAGGATCCGGTCGCTGCCGGACTGCACGGGAAGGTGCAGGTAGGGCATCAGCTTCTCGCATTCGCCATGGGCCGCGATCAGGTCGTCGCCCATGTCGTTGGGATGCGAGGTGGTGAAGCGGATGCGCTCCAGCCCGTCGATGTCGTTCAGCGCCCAGATCAGCCGCGCCAGCGACCAGTCGCCGCCATCCGGGCCCGGCCCGTGATAGGCGTTGACGTTCTGGCCCAGCAGGGTGATCTCGCGCACGCCGCGCTCGACAAGGTCACGCGCCTCGTCCAGCACGCGGGCCACAGGCCGGCTGACCTCGGCTCCGCGGGTGTAGGGCACCACGCAGAAGGCGCAGAACTTGTCACAGCCCTCCTGCACGGTCAGGAAGGCGGTCGGGCCGCGCTTGGCCTTGGGCCGGCGCTTCAGCGCGTCGAACTTGTCCTCGACCGGGAAATCGGTGTCGAGCGCCTTGGCCCCGCCCCGCGCCTTGGCCTCGAGCTCGGGCAGGCGGTGATAGCTCTGGGGCCCCACCACGAGGTCGACCATCGGCTGGCGGCGCATGATCTCCTCGCCCTCGGCCTGGGCCACGCAACCGGCCACGCCGATCTTGAGGTCAGGCCGCGCCTCCTTCAGCCCGCGGAACCGGCCCAACTCGGAATAGACCTTCTCGGCGGCCTTTTCCCGGATATGACAGGTGTTGAGCAGGATCATGTCGGCATCGTCGGGCGATTGCGTCTCGACATAGCCCGCGCCGCCCATGGCCTCGGCCATGCGCTCGCTGTCATAGACGTTCATCTGGCATCCATAGGTCTTGATGTAGAGTTTCTTCGCCTCGGCCATCGTATCGCGCGCCCCGGAGCTTGTGAAAGGATCAGGGCGTTTCCCTACATCAAGGCCGGGGTCACTTGCAATGCATCGCGAATTGGCCGAGTCTCGGGGCCGGGCCGCCAGAGGACAGACAGGTAAGACACATGCGCCATTCCAGCCTCAACGCGTTCCTGTCGAACGGTGCCGCGCTGCTGGCCAAAGGGCCGGTCGCGCTGATCTTCATCGAGGACGAGATCGAGATCGACAGCACCCTGCGCCACCATGTCGACCTGGGCTTCAGGCAGGTGGTGGCGCTGATGCCGCCAGCCTTCCCGCTGGCGGCGGATGTCGCGCGCAAGGTCATCCGGGTCGATCATGACGTCAAGCGCGCGGCGGGGTTCACCGACGTGGTCAACCGGGTGATCGCGGCGGCGCCGGGCATCTGGCTCTATTACTGCTTCAATGCCGAGTACCTGTTCTTCCCGTTCTGCGAATCCCGCACCGTGGGCGAGCTGGCCACCTTCCACGGCGAGGAACGGCGCGACGCGATGCTCACCTACGTGATCGACATCTACGCGGGCGACCTGGACCGCCACGAGAACGCGGTCGCGCTGGAGGATGCCAATCTCGACAAGTCGGGCTATTACGCGCTGGCCCGCAACGATCCCGACAACCACAACCACCCCAAGGAGCGGCAGCTCGATTTCTACGGCGGCCTGCGCTGGCGCTACGAGGAGCATATCCCGCCCGAGCGGCGCAAGATCGACCGGATCTCGCTGTTCCGGGCCAAGCCGGGCTTGACACTGCGCGAGAACCACACGTTTTCGGACGAGGAATACAACACCTATGCCTGCCCCTGGCACAACAACCTGACGGCGGCGGTGGTGTCCTTCCGCACCGCCAAGGCGCTCAAGACGAACCCGGGCTCGACCTTCGACATCCACGATTTCCGCTGGCACAACTCGGCCCCGTTCGAGTGGCATTCGCGCCAGTTGCTCGACCTCGGGCTGATGGAGCCGGGACAGTGGTTCTAGGCGCAACGCCCCGAAATATTTGAAAGATTTCGGCCCGTTTTCTTTTCAAGAAAACGCCTCACCCGCCCTTCTTCTGCTCCCGCGCGCTGGGGTGCTCCGAGGCCACAAACGGCACTTCCGAGACGACCGCGTCCACCGGCACGCCGGATTGCTCGGCATAGATCTCGGGCAGTTCCACCTTCAACCCGGTGCCCACCTTCGACAGCGACCACGGCACGTAGCCCAGCGCGATGTTCGTCTCCAGCTCCGGCGACCACCAGGGCGAGGTGACATAGCCGCAGCGTATCCCCTTGCCGTTCTGGATCAGCCAGAAATCCGGCGCGTAATCGGTGATCGGGCGGCCGCCCATCTTCATGCCGACCAGCTTGAGGCTGAACGGGTAGCTGCCCGCCTCGATCTGCTCGCGCTGCTTCTCCAGCGCGGCCTTGCCGATATAGTCGGCCTCTTTCTTCTTCGGCACCTGGAAAGCCAGGTTGACCTGGAAGGGCGAGGTCTCGTGATCCATGTCCTGCCCCCAGCTCAGGATGCCGGCGGCGATGCGGCGGTGGTGGCCCGGCGCGATCACCCGCAGGCCATAGCGCGCCCCCACGCCGCGCAGGGCGTACCAGACCTGCTCGGCCGTCTCGTGGGCGTTGTAGACATAGACCTCGTAGCCCTTTTCGCCGGAAAACCCGGTCTGGCTGATCAGCACCGGCGCGCCGCCGATCTCGGCCTCCATCAGCCCGTAATAGGGGATCTTGCGCAGGTCCTCGCCAATCAGCTCGGCCATCATGTCCTCCGACAGCGGCCCCTGAATCTGCAGCGGCGCCACGTCGATCTCGTCGATCTCCACGTCCCAGCGCTTGGGCGTGTTCACCCCCTGAAGCCACAGCATCAGGTCGCTGTCGGACAAGGAGAACCAGAACTCGTCGCGCGCGGGGCGCAGCACGACCGGATCGTTCAGGATGCCGCCCTTCTCGTTGCACAGGATGCAGTATTTGCCCCGCTTCACCTTGATGCGGCTGGCATCGCGGGTGATGACGTAGTTGACGAAGTCTTCCGCCTGCTTGCCCTTCACCCGAATCTGGCGCTCGACCGCCACGTTCCACAGGGTCACGCCATGCACCAGCGCCCGGTATTCGGCCATCGCGCCGCCATCCTCGGGGCGAATATAGCCGCGCGGGTGATACATGCGGTTGTAGACGGTGGCGCGCCACGCGCCCGCCTCGACCGAGAGGTGCCAGAAGGGGGATTTGCGGACCCGTGTCGAGATCAGCATCTGAACGGGCGTCTGCCCGCTCTGGCGCAGGTTGACCGGAACAAGCCTGTCGCTCTGGTCGATGCCCGGCACGTTCGGGTGGGAGCGTTTTTGCGTCGGCATGGCCCGATATGAGGTGGGGTCGCCGTGGCGGGCCGTCAAGCCCGCCCGCTTTCAGCTGTCAGTCGCCCCGGCTCAGCTTGTCCATTTCAGCAGCCAGCGGGTGATCGGGTCGAACTCCTGCTGGACGCTGGTGCCCGAGGGGCTGCCGAAGGTCTGTTTCACGAAGCCGCGGATATCGTCGGAGTTTTCCATGGCATAGATCACGTGGTCGACCATGCTGTGCATCCCGTCATGCACCGGCGGGGCCAGCGCCCGCTCCTGCCAGATGCCGAAGAGACAGGCGAAGATCAGCAGCGCGAACACCGTGCGCGCCCAGCGCCGCGCCCGTGTCGAGCGCCCCACATGGGGTTTCTCGGTATACCGTTCCTGGGCTTTCTGAATGTAATCCATGCCCGCCGCGTAACAGGCCGGTTTGGCCAAAGCGCGACCGAACGATGGCGGGAATCGGGCCTGTGGACAGGCCCGGGCCGCCCGTTCAGAGGTTCTCGGCCTGCGGCATCCCCAGCACGTGATAGCCGCCATCGACATGGATGATCTCGCCCGTGGTACAGGCCCCTGCGGGCGAGGCGAGGTAGACCGCCGTGCCGCCGATCGCCTCGAGCGTGGCGTTGGCGCGAAGCGGCGCGTTCTCTTCCGTATGCCGGAAGGTGCGCCGCGCGCCGCCGATGGCCGCGCCCGCCAGCGTCTTCATGGGCCCCGGCGAGATGGCGTTGACCCGGATGCCTTCCGGCCCGAGGTCGTTGGCAAGGTAGCGCGTCGTGGCCTCCAGCGCCGCCTTGGCCACGCCCATCACGTTGTAATTCGGCGCCACCCGGTTCGACCCCTGGTAGGTGAGGGTCAGCATCGTGCCGCCCTTCTCCGTCATCAGCGGATGCGCCCGGCGGGCGACCTCGATGAAGGAATAACAGGAGATGTCCATCGAATGCTTGAAATTGTGCCGGCTGGTGTTGAGGAACCGGCCGGTCAGCTCGGACTTGTCCGAATAGGCGATGGCATGAACGAGGAAGTCGATCGTGGGCCAGGTCTCGCCCAGCTTCTCGAACGCCGCGTCGAGCGAAGCCTCGTCGGTCACGTCGATATCGAGCAGCACGTCCGAATCCAAGGTCGCCGCCAGCGGCTGCACCCGCTTGCCGAAGGCCTCGCCCTGGTAGGAGAACGCCAGCTCGGCGCCCGCCTCGTGCATGGCCCGGGCGATGCCCCAGGCGATCGAGCGTTCATTCGCAACGCCCATGACCAGCCCGCGCATGCCCTTCATCGAATTGTTCATCTGTTATTGCCTATCCGTGGTACTTGCTCATCAGCATCGAGCCGTTGGTGCCGCCGAAGCCGAAGGAATTGGTCATCACCGTGTCGAGCCCGGCATTCTCGGCGCATTCCGTGGCGATCTCGCCCTCGTTGATCTCCGGGTCGAGCGTGTCGACATTGATCGACGGGATGATGAAATCATGCTCCAGCGCCAGCAGGCAGAAGATCGCCTCGAGCGCGCCGGCCGCGCCCTGCGCATGGCCGGTCATCGACTTGGTCGAGCTGATCGGCGGCACGTTGCCCTCGCCGAAGATGCGGCGCACCGCGGCTACCTCGCCGGCATCGCCCACGGGGGTCGAGGTGCCATGGGCGTTGATGTAGCCCACCTTGCGGTCGCTGCCGAGCTGATCGAGCGCCAGCCGCATGGCCCGCTCGCCACCCTCGCCCGAGGGGGCCACCATGTCATGCCCGTCCGATGTGGCGGCGTAACCCGTGACCTCGGCATAGATTTTCGCGCCGCGGGCCTGTGCGTGCTCGAGATCCTCCAGCACCAACATCCCGCCGCCGCCGGAAATCACGAACCCGTCGCGGTCGGCATCGAACGCCCGGCTCGCCGCCTCGGGTGTGTCGTTGCGCTTGGACGACATCGCGCCCATCGCGTCGAAGAGGCACGACAGCGTCCAGTCCAGCTCCTCGCCGCCGCCGGCGAACATCACGTCCTGCTTTCCCATCATGATCTGCTCGGCCGCGTTGCCGATGCAATGCAGCGAGGTGGAGCAGGCCGAGGTGATCGAATAGTTGATGCCCTTGATCTTGAAGGCGGTCGACAGGTTCGCCGACACGGTCGAGCACATGCATTTCGGCACCGCGAAGGGCCCGATCCGCTTGGTCCCGCCGGTCTTGAGCACGGTCTGGTGCGCGCTCAGCATGGCAGAGGTCGACGGCCCGCCGGACCCCGCCACCAGCCCGGTGCGCGGGTTGACGATATCGCCCTCATCGAGCCCCGCATCGGCAATCGCCTGCTGCATGGCGATATGGGCATAGGCCGCCCCCGGCCCCATGAAGCGCAGGGTCCGCTTGTCGACATGCTCGGACAGGTCGATCTTCAGATCGCCCGCGATCCGGCTGCGAAAGCCGTGCTCGGCCATCTCCTCGTTGGCGGTGATTCCGGACTTGCCGCCCTTGAGCGACGCAAGGACTTCCTCGGCATTGTTGCCAATGCTGGAGACGATCCCCAGCCCGGTGACGACGACACGGCGCATATTGCCTCCCTAGCTGTCTCAACGCCTTGTAGGGCATTGGGGAAGGGTGGTGCAAGATGGCAGGGGCGGCTCCTGTCGCCGAAGGCGCTCAGCCCTCGCTGAGCGCCACCTTCATGTCCTTGACCTGGTAGATTTCCTCGCCATCCGCCTCGACCCGGCCATCGGCCACGCCCATGGTCAGGCGGCGGGTCTGCACGGCCTTGGTGAAATCGACGTAATAGGTCAGCATCTTGCGGTCGGGCCGCACCATGCCCTTGAGCTTGACCTCGCCCACGCCCACGGCCATGCCCCGCCCGGGCCAGCCGCGCCAGCCGAGGTTGAAGCCGGTCAGCTGCCACAGCCCGTCAAGCCCCAGGCAGCCCGGCATGATCGGGTTGCCCGGAAAGTGGCATTCGAAGAACCACAGGTCGGGGGTGATGTCGAATTCCGCCACCACGTGCCCCTTGCCATGCAGCCCGCCATCGGCCGAAATATCGGTGATCCGGTCCATCATCAGCATCGGCGGCTCGGGCAGCTGGGCGTTGCCGGGGCCGAACAATTCCCCCCGGGCACATTTCAGCAGGTCATCTTTGTCGAAGCTGCTCGGGTAGTCGGCCATTCAGGCGACCCTTTCATGTTGGATACGGCACAGTCCCCGCTGCTTACCATCGCGGCAAAGCGCCTTGCAAGCCCGCGAAACCCCCGCGACAGAAGGCCATACCCATGAAATCTGTTTGAAATCCCCCGGTCCCACTGCTTATATTGCACCCGATCGAAGAGGTACGAAATGACCGAAACGCAAGCGAACACACGTGCGAAAGCGTGGCTAGCAGGCTCGGGCCTGAGACCGACCAGACAGCGCGTCGCCCTCGCGACGCTGCTGATCGGTGACGGCCGGCACCGCCATTTCACCGCCGAAAGCCTCTACGCCTCGGCGCAGGAGGCCTGCGAGAAAGTGTCGCTGGCGACGATCTACAACACGGTCAAGGCGTTCTGCGACGCCGGCCTCGTGCAGGAGATCACGGTGGACGGCTCGAAAAGCTATTTCGACACCAACACCCACGATCACCCGCATTTCTTCTGGGAAGACGACCAGAAACTGACCGACGCCCCGGCCGAGGAGCTCGAGATCGCCCGCCTGCCCAAGGCCCCGGAAGGGGCCGAGGTGGCCAGCGTCGACGTGGTCATTCGCCTGCGCCGCACCGGGAAGTAAGGGATAGGTGCGACGGCCCGGCGTATCTCGAACGGGCCGCCGACCGCGTTATTTAAGGCACAGGTAAAGCCTTTTCGTCACCGACACATACTGGTTTATGGGCACGCGCCTCTGGCTTGCGAACTCCGCCCGGCGGTTCGGCCCGCGCGCACAGATCTCCACCGCCTTTGCATCGGCCCTTGCGATCGCCTGGGTTCGCAGCTCCTCCGACATGAACCCCATGTCGCCCTGCCCCACCTGAATTTCCACGCTCGCCTCGTTGAAGGCCGACACGATCGGTTCGGTCATGCTTTCGGGCGTGCCGCAACCGGCCAGCCCGGCCGATACCGCGAGGGCCGCGATGTAGAGTGCAGGTCGTCTTTCAATGCTCATGTGCCACCGTCCGTTTACTTTCAGGACCCCGACCATTAGGTGCGCATGGTAAACAAATCCTTTACACATGCCCGCAAGCCGGTGATTCACTTGGAATTTCAGCGACAAGGAGAGCGACATGCGCGCCGCTTGGTATGAACGTTTCGGCCCCGCCGCCGAGGTCCTCGAAACGGGCGAGGCCGACGCCCCCTCCGCCGGGCCGGGCGAGGTGCTTGTCCGCGTGGCCTTCTCGGGCGTAAACCCGTCGGATGCCAAGGCCCGCGCCGGCTCTCGCCCCGGGGTCACCAAGCCGCCCTACCCCCGAATCATCCCCCATTCCGACGGCAGCGGCGTGATCGAGGCGGTGGGCGAGGGTGTCGACGCGGCCCGCGTGGGCCAGCGCGTCTGGATCTGGAACGGCCAGTGGCAGCGCCCCTTCGGCACCGCCGCCGAATATATCGCCCTTCCCGAGGCGCAGGCCGTGCCGCTGCCCGAGGGCGTCTCGCTCGAGGCCGGCGCCACGCTGGGCATCCCCGGCCTGACGGCGGCGCAGACCGTCTTCGGCGGCGGCGACGTGGCCGGGCAGACCCTGCTGGTCAGCGGCGGCGCCGGTGCCGTGGGCCACAACGCGGTGCAGCTTGCCAGGTCCGGCGGCGCCACGGTCATCGCCACCTGCTCCTCGGGCGGCGCCGACCGGGTCAAGGCGGCGGGCGCCGACCACGTGCTCGATTATGCCGACCCCGAACTGGCCGCGAAGATCACCGAGCTGACCGGCGGCCAAGGCATCGACCGGGCGGTCGAGGTGGAATTCGGCGTGAACGCCCCGCTCCTGGCCGAGGTGATGAAGCCGCTCGGCACCATCGCCGCCTATGGCTCGGTCAAGAACATGACGCCGGAACTGCCCTTCGGGCCGTTCCTGTTCAAGGCGCTGAAAGTCGATATCACGCTGATTTACATCCTGCCCGACGGCCCCCGTTTCGAGGCCATCGACCGGCTGCACAAGGCGCTGACCGACGGGTCGCTGAAACCGGAGGTGGAGCATGTCCTCCCGCTGGAAAAGGCCGCCGAGGCACAGGACATCGTGCTGGAACCGGGCCGCGCCGGGGCGGTTCTGCTGGAGCTCGGTTAGGATAGAGAACCGCCGGGCGAGCGCCCGATCTAGGAATGGCACCCCGCCCGGAACAAGGGCGAAGCCCGCCGGGCGAGCGGCTGCCCGTCCCGACGGGCTGGCGCTTTCGACAGGCCAGTCTTTCCTCGAGAATGAAGATTCGCAAGGCACCATGAAAGTGCCTGCCAGCAGCGTCGGAGGCGCCACCCCACGGGCAGCCCCTCGCCCGGCTCCTCACCCCCACACGAAAAACGCGCGCAAGGCCCCTCGGCCTTGCGCGCGTTTCACTTCACCAGAAGAAACCGGCGTATATCGTCAGGCCACCGAGACCAGCTCGATGTTGAACGTCAGGTCCTTGCCCGCCAGCGGGTGGTTGGCGTCGAGGATCACCTGCTCCTCGGTCACTTCCGCCACCGTCACCGGCATCACCTGCCCCTGCGGCGTCTGCACCTGCAGCTGGGTGCCGATATCCAGCGGGATATCCTCGGGAATGTCGGCGCGCGGCACGGCCTGCTTGGCATTCGGGTCGGGCTGGCCATAGGCCTCGTCCGCGGGAACCTCGACGGTCTTCTTCTCGCCCTCTTCCATACCCGGAAGGGCGGCATCGAGGCCGGGGATGATCTGGCCCGAGCCCACGGTGAATTCCAGCGGGTCGCGCCCTTCGCTGCTGTCGAAGGTGGAACCGTCAGTCAAGGTGCCGGTGTAGTGAATACGTACGGTGTCGCCCGTCTTTGCCTGGGTCATATGGAATCCGATCGGTTTGGGAATGGGTTTACAAGGCCGCGGTCTGCGCGGGTGCTTGTCTCGACAAACCTCAACGTAGCAACGCCGAACCCGAATTGCAAACCGACGCGCGCCCGCGCGCAACCGTAGACCCGATATTTCTTGAAAGAAATGGGCCTTTCACCCGCCCGCCAGACATGCCAACCTGCCGCCCGTGAGGGGGAGGAAACCCATGGCCATCACCACCTGCATCTTCGACGCCTACGGCACGCTCTTCGACGTGGCCGCCGCCGCCCGCACCGCCGCCGAGGAGCCGGGGCGCGAGGCGTTCCGCACCCACTGGCCCGCCATCGCCGAGCACTGGCGCGCGAAACAGCTTCAATACACCTGGCTCCGGGCGATCACCGCCGAGCATACCGATTTCTGGCAGGTCACGCAGGACGGGCTCGACTGGGCGCTCGAGGCCGAGGGGCTGGCGGGCGATCCGGAGCTGCGCGAACGCCTGCTGCAACTCTACTGGGAGCTCGAGGCCTTCCCGGAAGTGCCCGACATGCTCAGAACCCTGAAGGATAACGGCAAAACCACCGCCATCCTCTCCAATGGCTCGCCCGCCATGCTCGACGGCGCGGTGCAATCGGCCGGCATCGGCGCGCTGCTCGACGACGTGCTCTCGGTCGAGAGCGTCGGCATCTTCAAGCCCGCCCGCACCGTCTATGACCTCGTGGGCGAGCGCTTCGGCTGCGCCAAGGAGGAGGTGCTCTTCGTCTCCTCCAACGGCTGGGATGCCGCGGCCGCCGCGGGCTACGGCTTCCGCACCGCCTGGGTCAACCGCGCCGGCCAGCCCATCGACCGCCTGCCCGCCCGGCCAGAGGCGGTGATGAAAGACCTCACCGGCATACCGGAGATTGCCGCCTGATGCCCAGCTTCACCACCTCCGACGGCCTGTCGCTCTTCTACGAGGATCAGGGCGAGGGCCCGCCCGTCCTCTGCCTTGCCGGGCTCACCCGCAACACCACCGATTTCACCTACCTCGTGCCGCACATGGCCGGGACCCGCCTGATAAGGCTCGATTATCGCGGGCGCGGGCAATCCGACTATGCCGAGGATTACATGACCTACAACATCCTGCGCGAAGGGCAGGATGCGGTCGAACTGCTCGATCACCTCGGGCTCGACAAGGCCACCATCATCGGGACCTCGCGCGGCGGGCTGATTGCCATGGCCCTCTCCCACACCCATCCCGACCGGCTGAACGGCGTGGTGCTCAACGATATCGGCCCCGAGGTCGCCCCCATCGGCATCGAGCGGATCATGGATTACGTGGGCAAGACGCCCCCCTTCCCCGATCTCGACAGCGCCGCCGAGGCGCTGAAAGCGGGCAACGAGGCCGCCTTTCCCGGCGTGCCGCTGACACGCTGGCGCGAGCAGGCGGAGTTCATGTGGTTCGAAAAGCCCGACGATGGCGGCATCGGCATCCGCTACGACTCGCGCCTGCGCGACGCCATGATCGGCCAGGCCGGCGCGGGCGACGCGCCCGACCTCTGGCAGCTCTTCGACGGGCTGAAGGACCAGCCGCTCGCCTCGATCCGCGGGCAGAATTCCGACCTCTTTACCGCCGAGACGCAAGGCAGGATGAAGGCCCGCCACCCCGACATGATCACCGCCGTCGTCCCCGGCAGGGGCCACGTGCCCTTCCTCGACGAACCCGAATCCCTCACCGCGATCCGCGCCCTGCTGGAGAGAACCACTTGAGCGACATCACCATGATCCGCGCCGCCGCCGAGCGGCTGAAAGGCCACGCCCGGCGCACGCCCCTGCTCTCCTCCCCCTTCCTTGACGAAATTGCCGGCCGCCGCGTCTTCGTGAAGGCCGAATGCCTGCAACACACCGGCAGCTTCAAGTATCGCGGCGGCCGCTCCGCCCTATCGGGGCTCGACCCTGAGACGCGCGCCAAGGGCGTCCTCGCCTATTCCAGCGGCAACCACGCGCAGGGCGTGGCCAAGGCAGCCGCCGAATACGGCGTGCCGGCGGTCATCATCATGCCGGCCGATGCGCCGAAGCTGAAGATCGACAACACCCGCGCCCTGGGCGCCGAGGTGGTGCTCTACGACCGCGCCGGCGGCGAAAGCCGCGAGGCGGTGGGCGACGCGCTCGAAGCCGAGCGGGGCCTGACCCTCGTCCGGCCCTATGACGAGCCGCTGGTGATCGCGGGGCAAGGCACCTGCGGGCTCGAAATCGTCGAACAGGCGCGCGAGGCGGGCATCGAACGCGCCGACGTGCTGGTCTGCTGCGGCGGCGGCGGGCTGACCTCGGGCATCGCCATGGCCTGCGAGGCCGAGGCGCCGGGCCTCCGCGCCCGCCCGGTCGAGCCGGAAGGCTTCGACGACGTCACCCGCTCGCTCAAATCCGGCCAGCGCGAGGGCAACGCCCGCGCCTCGGGCAATATCTGCGACGCCATCCTCACGCCCTCGCCGGGCGAGATCACCTTCCCGATCCTGCAACGCCTCTGCGGCCCCGGCATCGCGGTCAGCGAAGAGGACTGCCTGCGCGCCATGGGCGTGGCCTTCCAGCGTCTGAAGCTGGTGGCCGAACCCGGTGGCGCCGCGGCGCTGGCCGCCGCGCTCTACCACGGCGACGAGATCGAGGGCGATACGGTGATCTGCACCATCTCCGGCGGCAATGTCGATGCCACCATCTTCGGCCGCGCGCTGGCCACATTGGAGGAGACCCCATGAAAACCATCGAGGGCGACCTGGTAGAGCTCGGCAAATCCGG
The DNA here is from genome assembly GCF_040223625.1 of Roseovarius sp. Taxonomy (GTDB): domain Bacteria; phylum Pseudomonadota; class Alphaproteobacteria; order Rhodobacterales; family Rhodobacteraceae; genus Roseovarius. The sequence goes on from NZ_JAVKFX010000072.1 coordinate 126,536, forward strand.
GCGGTTCGACGTCATCGTGCATGGCTGCAACTGCCAGAACGAGATGGGCGCGGGCATCGCCAAGATCATCGCGAAAGAGTTTCCCGAGGCGGAGAAGGCCGACAAGGCCACCGAAAAGGGCGACCGCGACAAGCTCGGCACCATTACCCATGCCACGGTCGAGTGCGACGATCACACGCTGACCATCGTCAACGCCTACACCCAGTTCGACTATCGCGGCCGCGGCAAGAAGGTGGATTACGACGCCGTGAAATCCGCCTTCGAGGCGATCGCCAAGGACTTCCCCGACGCCCGGGTCGGCTATCCGCTGATCGGCGCGGGCATGGCCGGGGGCGACTGGGACGAGATCGCCCCGATCATCGACGCCGCGCTGGAAGGGCAGGACCATGCCCTCGTCGTCCTGCCGGACAAGAAGGGCTGAGCGCATGGCCCGCAGCTTTCCCCGCCCCGGAATTCGCGCCAATTCCGGGCTGGAAAATGCGCATTCTCCAGCCCGTTTTCCGCGCGGAAAACGTTGCCACCTTTCCTACACAGCGCCAAACCGCGCAGCTTATCCCCAGATTTCCCCCAAATCCTTTCAATCATCCGACTGACCCAAAGCCCAAAGGTCCGCCATGCCCCGCTTCACCATCGCCAGTTTCAACGTCAAGAACCTCATCGGCGCCGACAAGGAATATTACCAGTTCCAGAAATACACGCCCGAGGAATACGCCTGGAAGACCGACTGGCTGGCCGACCAGCTTCTGACCATGAACGCCGATATCGTGGGCTTTCAGGAGATCTTCGAGGAAGAGCCGCTGATCGACGTGATCGAGGAGGCCTCGGAACGGGCCGAGGTGCTCAACGCCGCCACCGTCCCCGACAAGTCCAAGCGCTATCACCGCAAGGTCATCTTCGACCGCATCCGCGTCGACCCCTACGGCGAGGCCGAGCTGGCCTTCGCCCCCAACTCCGCCGATACCGGCCAACCGGGCAAGCGCCGCCCCGGCCTGGCGCTGCTGTCGCGCTTCGGCTTCGCCGAGCCGCCCGAGATCATCCAGGATTTGCTCCAACCGCTCCACATCCCGTTCCAGCCCCTCCGCGGCCTCGACGCGCAGGACGCGGGCCACTACACGCTCCGCCGCCTTTCCCGCCCGATCCTCAAGGCCCGCATCCCCATCGGCGGCCAGACCATCACCGTCTTCAACTGCCACCTGAAATCCAAGCTGGGCGAACACATCAAGCCCGAGGGCGCGGCCTATGCCCCGGAAGAGGACCTCACGAAATACGACCCCGTCGGCCGCGCCATGGGCTCCCTCCGCTCGGCGCTGCGCCGCATGGCCGAGGCCTGGGTGCTCCGGCGCGAGATCGTGGCCGAGCTGCAGGCCGGCAACCCGGTCATGGCCATGGGCGATTTCAACGACGGCGAACACGCCGTCAGCTCGGAGATCATCACCGGCGAGACCCCGTTCCGCAACTACGCCTGGATGCTGCGCCACGACGCCCAAAGCCCCACCGACCGCTACAGCGAACAGGAAAACCTCCAGATCACCGAGGATATCGAGCGCGTCCGCCTGCATTCCGCCGAAAAGCTCTTCGTCCGCAAATCCCTGCGCGACATGGTCTACACGGCGGCCTTCGGCGGCGTCTTCGAATCGATCGACCAGATCTTCCTGTCGCGCCATTTCCACCCCGATTTCGACGACCGGATCGGCGAAATGACCTATTTCAGCGCCTTCAACGATCACCTCACCGATGGATCGCACCCCGAAGCGCCCTATAACAAGCTGGCGTCGGACCATGGACAGGTGATGGCGCATATGGACCTATACAGCGGATAACGGCCCCCCGAAGCGGGCCGGCGAAGACGGGAAGGGAGACACGCCATGCGCACGCAGGTCGCCATCATCGGCGGGGGGCCGTCCGGCCTTCTGCTCGGTCAGCTTCTGATGAAACAGGGCATCGACACGGTCGTGCTCGAACGCCAGACCTGCGACTACGTGCTGGCCCGCATCCGCGCGGGCGTGCTGGAAACCGGCTTTGCCCGGCTCATGCGCGAGGCCGGGGTGGGCGCGCGGATGGACAAGGAAGGCATCATCCACGAGGGCACCGGCATCGCCCACGAGGGCGGGCTCTTCCGCATCGATTTCGAGAAGCTCACCGGGGATCACGTCATCGTCTACGGCCAGACCGAGGTGACCCGCGACCTCTACGACGCGCGCGACGCGGGCGGCGGCACCACGCTCTTCGAATGCGCGGGCGTCACGCCGCATGACCTCGACACCGACGCGCCCTACATCACCTTCCTGCAGGGCGGCAGGGTCAACCGGCTCGACTGCGACTTCGTCGCCGGCTGCGACGGCTTCCACGGCCCCTCGCGGCAGGCCATCCCGGAAGCGGTGCGCACCGAGTACGAGAAAACCTACCCGTTCGGCTGGCTCGGCATCCTGTCGGAAACGCCCCCCGTCGACCACGAGCTGATCTACGCCAATTCCGAGCGCGGCTTTGCCCTCTGCTCGATGCGGAACGCGAACCTCAGCCGCTATTACATCCAGTGCGCCCTCTCCGACCGGCCCGAGGACTGGGAGGATGACGCCTTCTGGACCGAGCTCAAGCGCCGCCTGCCCGAGGACACCGCCGAAAAGCTCGTCACCGGCCCGTCGATCGAGAAATCCATCGCGCCGCTGCGCTCCTTCGTCTGCGAGCCGATGCGCTGGGGCCGGCTGTGTCTCTGCGGCGACGCCGCCCATATCGTGCCGCCCACCGGCGCCAAGGGGCTCAACACCGCGGCCAGCGACGTGCATTACCTCTATCACGGCATGGTCGCCCATTATCGGGATGGCGAGAGCGAAGGGCTCGACCGCTATTCCGAGACCGCGCTGAAACGCATCTGGAAGACCCAGCGCTTCAGCTGGTCGATAACCAACCTGCTCCACCGTTTTCCCGAACAGTCGGAATTCGACCTGCACGTGCAGGCGGCCGAACTGGCCTTCCTGGCGGAGAACGAGGCGGCCCAGCGGGCGCTGGCGGAAAACTACGTGGGCCTGCCCTATTGACGCCCCCCGTCCCGGGCTTGACCCGGGACCTCGCGCAGCCGACAACAGGGCCCCGGGCCCGGCCCGGGCGCGAAGCACAAGACCACCGGAGGCCCCATGCCCGAGCTGCCCCTCGACGACGTCACCCTGCATTACGAAGAAGACGGCGACCCGACCGGCGCGCCCGTGGTCTTCGCCAACTCGCTCGGCACCAACCTGCATTTGTGGGATTCCATTCTGCCCCACCTGCCCCAGGGCCTTCGGATCATCCGTTACGACAAGCGCGGCCATGGCCAAAGCACCGTCCCGCCGGCCCCCTACCGGATGGGCGCGCTGGTGCGGGATGCCGAACAGCTGCTCGACCACCTGGAGGTGCGCGATGCCGTCTTCGTCGGCCTCTCCATCGGCGGGCTGATCGGCCAGGGGCTGGCGGTCAAGCGGCTCGACCAGGTCCGCGCGCTGGTGCTGTCGAACACGGCCGCCAAGATCGGCACGCAGGAGATGTGGCAGGACCGGATCGACGCGGTGCGCGCGGGCGGGATCGAGGCGCTGGCCGACGCGGTGATGGAACGCTGGTTCTCGCGCGACTTCCTCGCCTCCGACCAGCTCGCCCAATGGCGCGAGATGCTCGTCAGCCAGCCCGACGAGGGCTACATCGGCTGCAGCGCCGCCATCGCCGGCACCGATTTCTATACCCCCACCAGCGGGCTGCGCCTGCCGGTCATGGGCATCGCCGGCGCCGAGGATGGCGCCACCCCGCCCGACCTCGTGCGCGAAACGGTCGAGCTGGTGCCGGGGTCGTCCTTCCACCTGATGCGCCGGGCGGGGCACCTGCCCTGCGTCGAGAAGCCCGAGGAATACGCGGCGCTGCTGGCCGACTTCCTGCGCGAGACGGGGCATATCTGAACCGGCGCACAGGGGGGCCACCCCCCCACGTTGAAATCCTGCGGGATTTCAACGCTCCCCCCGGGAGTATTTTGACCAAGAAGAAGCCCGGGGGCGCGGGGTGCCGCACCGTGCCCGCCTGCCGCCCGTTTTTCCGGCTTGCACCCCGGACGGAATCCGGGTCAGGCTGGGCCTCAAAACCTGCGGAAGGGACGCAAATGCAAACCATCAAGGCCGCCGTCTGCCACGAGTTCGGCAAACCGCTCGTCATCGAGGATATCCGCCTGCGCGCCCCCGAGATGGGCGAGATCGAGGTGACGCTCGACGCCGTGGCGATCTGCCATTCCGACATTTCCTATGCCGAGGGCGCCTGGGGCGGCACGCTGCCGGCGGTCTACGGTCACGAGGCGGCGGGGCGCGTGACGGGCGTCGGCGCCGGGGTCAACGGGCTGGCCGAGGGCGACCCGGTGGTGGTGACGCTGATCCGCGCCTGCGGCGAATGCCCAAGCTGCGGCGGCGGCCGGCCGACGGGCTGCGAAACCGCCTTCGACGGGGATCAGGGCGCGATTTCCACCGCCGATGGCGGCGTGCTGTTCCAGGCCATGGCCTGCGGCGCCTTCGCCGAGAAGGTCGTCGTGCATCACAGCCAGGTGGTGAAGATGCCCGAGGAGATGGCGATGGACGCCGCCTGCCTGCTGGCCTGCGGGGTGATCACCGGCATCGGCGCGGTGGTGAATGCCGCGGGCCTGCGCGCGGGCCAGGACGTGGTGGTGATCGGCGCGGGCGGCGTGGGTCTGAACGCCATCCAGGGCGCCCGGATTGCCGGCGCCCGCCGCATCGTCGCCGTCGACATGAGCGAGGCCAAGCTGGAGGACGCCCGCGCTTTCGGCGCCACCGACGGCGTGCTGGCGACCGAGGCGAAGCCGTGGCGCGCCGCGAAGGCGGCGATGGGCCGGGGGGCCGATGCGGTCTTCGTCACCGTGGGCGCCGTGCCCGCCTATGACCAGGCGCCGCGCTACCTGGCCGGGGGCGGCCGGGTGATCATGGTGGGCATGCCCCACTCGGGGGCCGCCTCGACCTATGAGCCCGCCAATTTTGCCGCGGCCGGCCAGGGCATGATCGGCTCGAAGATGGGCGAGGTGGTGATCAAGCGCGATATCCCGTGGATGATGGACCTCTACGCGCAGGGCCGGCTGAAGCTCGACGAGCTGATCTCGAACCGCTGGTCGCTGGACCAGATCAACGAGGCTTTCGCCGACACCAAGGCGGGCGGCGCGCGGCGGAACGTGATCATGCTGCGCTAACCCGCGCCGATCTAGCACCGACGCAATACCGACAAAATACCGACGTTATACCGACGTTGGAAATGCCCCTTTCCGGAGCCCCGCCATGAAGCTGCAAGACCTCGATATCTTCGTCACCTCGCCGCCGGCGCCGGGCTGGGGCGGGCGTTACTGGATATTGGTGAAGCTGACCACCGATGACGGCATCACCGGCTGGGGCGAATGCTATGCCTCGACCATCGGGCCCGAGGCGATGAAGCCCGTCATCCGCGACGTGTTCGAGCGGCATATGCTGGGCGAAAACCCTGAAAACATTGAGCTTATGTTCCGCCGGGCCTATTCCTCCGGCTTCACCCAGCGCCCCGACCTGACCGTGATGGGCGCCTTCTCGGGCCTCGAGATCGCCTGCTGGGACATCCTCGGCAAGGCGCGTGGCCGGCCCGTTTGGGCCCTGCTCGGCGGAAAGATGAACGACCGCATCCGCACCTACACCTATCTCTACCCCCTGCCGCACCATGACATCTCCGCGTTCTGGACCTCGCCCGAGATGGCGGCCGAGAGTGCACTGGACTGCGTAAGCCGCGGATATACCGCGGTAAAATTCGATCCCGCCGGCCCCTACACGATGCGCGGCGGGCATATGCCGGCCATGTCCGACATCTCGCTCTCCGTCGCTTTCTGCAAGGCCATCCGCGAGGCCGTGGGCGACCGTGCCGACCTGCTCTTCGGCACCCATGGCCAGTTCACCACCGCCGGCGCCATCCGCCTCGGCCAGGCGATCGAGCCCTACTCGCCGCTCTGGTACGAGGAGCCGGTGCCGCCCGACAGCGTGGGCCAGATGGCGCAGGTGGCGTCAAAGGTCCGCATCCCCATCGCCACCGGCGAGCGCCTGACCACCAAGGCCGAGTTCGCCCCCCTCCTGCGCGAGGGCGCGGCGGCCATCCTGCAGCCCGCCCTGGGCCGCGCGGGGGGCATCTGGGAAATGAAGAAAGTCTCTGCAATGGCAGAGGTTTACAACGCACAGCTCGCCCCGCACCTCTATGCCGGGCCGGTGGAATGGGCGGCCAACGTGAACCTCGCCGCCTCGATCCCCAACCTGCTGATGTGCGAGACGATCGAGACCGGGTTCCACGACCGGCTGATCAAGGGCTCGATCCGCGTCGAACAGGGCTTCGTCACCCCGCCCGAGGCGCCCGGCCTCGGCATCGAGGTCGACGAAGACTTCGCCCGCGCCCACCCCTATACCGGCGAGGGGCTGCACCTGCAGATGCAGGAGGCGCCCTGCGACTATGTCAACGGCAACAGCTTCGCCGGGGGCGCGCCGCCGGAAGAGTGATCGCGGCACGTTTGCGAAATCTTAAGGAAACCGGGCCAGGATTGTCGACAGCGTCACGGTCTACGGAAGGAAGCTCAGCCACACCCACGCGGTACCAATTGTTAACGCCGTGGCCACCAGCACGGTCGTCGCCGCAACGCGCGTTGCGCGGCCATACATCGAGGCGAAGATATAGGCGTTCACCCCCGGCGCCATCGCCGCCGTCAGCACGGCAGAGCGCGTGGGCTCGACCGGCAGGCTGAGCGCCACGCCAAGGCTGCGGGTGATCGCCGGGTGCACCACCAGCGAAATCAGGCAGGCATAGAGCACGATGCGGAAATCCCCCTCGGCCTTGTAGCTGGCCAGCACGCCGCCCATCCCGAAGATCGCCGCCGGCAACGCCGCCCGTACCATCAGGTCGAGCGCGTCGTTGAACACGCCGGGCAACGTAACGCCCGAGAAGTTCACGATGAATCCCGCCCCGATGCCGATGATCAGCGCGTTCGAGAACATCGCCTTCAGCACCCGTCCGGCCACGGCCGCCCCCGCCTGTCCCTTGGCGCGCACGATCTCCATGACCGAGATGCCGATGCCGTAGCAGAACGGCGAATGCACCGCGACGATGGCGAAATTCGCTTCCAGCGCGTCGGCCCCGTAGGCCCGCTCGGTCAGCGCGAGCCCCAGCAGGACCGAGTTGGAAAACAGGCAGCAGAAACCGATGACGACGGAATCCTCCCAGTCCCGCCCGAACAGGTAGCGCGCCCCGAACATTCCCAGCACGAACCCCGCCAGCGACCCGGCGTAGAAGCTGACCAGAAGCCGCCAGTCAAAGCTCTGCCCCAGGTCCAGACGCGCGATGGCGGTGAACAGCAGGCAGGGGATCGCGAAGTTCTGCGAGAACTTGGTGAGCCCGTCCACCCCGGCCTGGCTGAACCAGCCGCGCCAGACCGCGACATAGCCGAACCCGATCACCAGGAAGACCGGTAGGATGACGTCAAGAAGAGCCTGCAAGGCCTTATTCCGTATAGGTTATCACCATGCCGTCATAGGCGGGGGTGATATGCTCGGGCGTCTCGTCCGCCACCGTCTGGTAATCCATGTCGATATGCATGTTGGTCAGCACCGCCCGGCGCGGCGCGGCCCGGGCGATCCATTCCAGCGACCGCTCCAGATGCGCATGTGTCGGGTGCGGCGTGCGGCGCAGCGCGTCGAGCACCCAGCAATCCAGGCCCTCCAGCGCGCCCCACGTCTCCTCCGGGATCTCCGCCACGTCCGGCAGGTAGGCGAGGTCGCCCACGCGAAAGCCCAGCGCGTCGATCGAGCCGTGGTTCACCTTGAACGGGCTGAGCGTCACCGCCCCGCCTGCGCCCTCGACCACCACGTCGCCCTTGATGGTGTGCATCTCCAGAATCGGTGGATAAGGCGAGCCTTCAGGTTGCATGAAGGCATATCCGAACCGGGAATAGAGCGTGTTCTGCGTGTCGCCATCGGCCCAGACCGGCACCCGCCGCTTCATGTTGAAAACGATCATCCGCAGGTCGTCGAGCCCGTGCACATGGTCGGCGTGGTCATGGGTATAGACCACCGCGTCGAGCTCGCCCACGCCCGCGCCCAGAAGCTGGCTGCGCAGGTCGGGCGAGGTGTCGATCAGCACCCGCGTCGTGCCCCCCTCGCCTTCCCGCTCGATCAGCATGGAACAGCGGCGGCGGTTGTTTTTCGGGTTCTCCGGGTCGCAATCGCCCCAGTTGTTGCCCAGCCGCGGCACCCCGCCCGACGATCCGCAGCCGAGGATGGTAAAGCGCGTTTCGGTCATGCGGCGGCCTTCCAGAACAGCCGCCGGAAATTGGCCTGTGTCTGCGCGGCGAACTCGGGCCAGTCCATGCCGAACACCTCGGCACCGACCTTGGCGGTATGCACCGTATAGGCCGGCTCGTTCCGCTTGCCGCGATAGGGCGGCGGGGCAAGGTAGGGCGCGTCGGTTTCCACGAGGATCCGGTCGGCCGGGGCGGCGGCGAAGATATCCCGCAGCTCCTGGCTTTTCGGAAAGGCCGCGATGCCCGACATCGACAGGTAGAACCCCAACTCGAGCGCCGATTTCGCCAGCGCCTCACCGGAAGAAAAGCAATGCATCACGCAGGAATACGCGCCGTTCCTGTACTCGTCGGTCAGGATGCGCGCCATGTCCTCGTCGGCATCCCGGGCATGGATGATCAGCGGCAGCCCGGTTTCGCGCGCGGCGGCGATATGGACGTGCAGGCTTTCCTTCTGCACCTCGGCGCTGTCGGCGGTGTAATGGTAATCGAGCCCCGTTTCGCCGATGCCCACGAATTTCGGATGCTCGGCCAGCTTCACCAGCTCGTCCACCGTCGCCATCGGCTCGTCGGCGGCGCTCATCGGGTGGGTGCCGGCGGCATAGTAGACAGGGGCGTAAGTCTCGGCGATGGCGCGCACCTGCGGCTCCAGCCGCAGCCTGGTGCAGATTGTCACCATCTTCGTGACCCCGGCCTCGACCGCGCGTTTAACGATATCGTCACGTTCTTCATCGAACGTGTCGAAATCGAGATGGCAATGACTGTCGGTAATCGCGACGGGGTCTGACATGAAACCTCAGGCTCTGGCACAGTTTTGCAGCTTGAAGACCGTATCAAGCACCAAGGCGGCAGGGTCAAGGTTCACCGCCCGGCCATGCCGCGCGCGTTCGCCGATCTCGACGGCGAGGCTGGCCCAGGCGCGAGCCTGGTGCGGGCCGGGCGACAGGCGCGCCAGCACCTCGGCCTCGCCTTTCGCGGCCTCGGGCGGCGTGGCACCCGTGGCCCCTGTCCGCGCCAGCCGCGCCAGCATCAGGTCGGTCAGGCCGAACAGCAGGTCGAGCTTTTCCTCGGCCCCCCGCGCGGCGGCGGCCTGCGCCAGCGCGTTGGCTTTCGGACGGTCGAGCCGCGGCAGGCTCGTTGCCAATCCGACCAGCTCTTCATAAAGTTTTAACCCATCGAGGTTCAGCAGCCGCACCGCCTCCCCCACCGACCCACCGGACAGCTCGGCAATCGCCTCGGTCTGCGCCCCCGGCTCCACCCCGGCCTGCCGGAGCGCGGCGGCCATGTCTTCCGTCGCCAGCGGCACCAGCCGCAGGTCCCGGCACCGCGACCGGATGGTCGGCAAAAGCCGGGCGGGCTGGTGGCTGATCAGCAGCAGCGTCGTCCGCGCCGGAGGCTCTTCCAGCATCTTCAGCAGGGCATTGGCGGCCTGCGTGTTCATCTCGTCGGCGCTGTCGATGATCACCACGCGCCGCCCGCCCTCGGCCGCCGACATGTGCAGGAAGCGGTTCAAATCACGCACGTTTTCCGCAACGATCATGTCCCGCAGCCGGCCCGTCTTCTCGTTGACCCGGCGGGTGATGTGGTAGAGCCCCGGGTCCGATCCGGCCAAGAGGCGGCGGGCGACCGGGTGATCCTCGGGTATGTCCAGCGTTTCCGGCAAGGGCGGCGCCTCCCCGAACAGCCCGCCATCATCGGCCTCCGGCGTGGCCAGCAGGAACCGCGCGATCTTCCACGCAAGCGTGGCCTTGCCCAGCCCGCGCGGCCCCGTCAGCAACCAGCCATGATGCATCCGGCCCGAGTTGAAGGCGGTCAGGAACGCCTCCTCCGCGGGCTTTTGCCCATAGAGTTCGGGCGTTTCCCGCGGGTGCGGGGCGCCGGCAATCTGGTCTGGTTTCGCTGTGGGATCGTCGCTCATCTGAGGCGCGAGGTTACGACGCCCAGGATATCCTGCGCAACCTGTTCGGGCGCCCGGCCCCCGTCGATCACGGCGATCCGGTCGGGGAAATCTTCGGCCAGCGCCAGAAAGCCCTCGCGCATCCGCGCCTGCAAATCGGTGCCGAAGCTCTCGAACCGCTCCTCGCTGCCCTTGCGCGACAACGCCCGGTCGAGCCCCGCCTGCGGATCGAGGTCGATCAGCAGGGTCAGGTCCGGCTCGCGCTTGATCATCAGGTCGTGAAGCTGGTCGACCATCGCCCGCCCCTCGCCGCTCCGCAGACCCTGGTACATGCGGGTGCTGTCGGCGAACCTATCGCAGATCACCACCTCGCCGCGCTCCAGCGCCGGTGCGATCACCCTCTCGAGGTGGTCCCGCCGCGCGGCCGTGAACAACAGGATTTCCGTCTCGGCCGACCATCGGTCCGGGTCGCCCTCCAGCAGCAGCTTGCGGATCTCCTCGGCGCCGGGGCTGCCGCCCGGCTCGCGGGTCAGCCGCACCTCGTGCCCCTGCCCGCGCAACGCCTCGGCCAGCAGCCGCGCCTGCGTCGACTTGCCGGACCCGTCTATTCCTTCCAGCGTGATGAACCGGGCGCCGCCCGTCAAAGCTGGCCCTCGGGGCCCTGCCTCAGCCGTTCCAGCAAAAGCCCCGACACCGTCTTCAGCCGCACCAGGAAGCCGCCCGACGGCACGTCGTTCGCGGCATAAAGCGGCACGCTCCGCTCGGGCAGCCCCTCGGGCGCGAAGACAAGCTGGGCCAGCTCATCCCCTTGTGCCACGGGCGCGCGCACTGGTCCGGTATAGACCACCTGCGCCTGCACTTCCTCGTCCGACAGCACCGGCAGCAAGGCCGAAACATCCTCGCCCGGGACCAGCCCGACGCGGTCGGCCTGTCCCATCCAGACATCGGCGCTGGCGACCTGCGTGTCGGCCTTGACCACCGATTTCTGCACGAACTGGCGGAAGGCCCATGTCAGCAGCGCCTCGGATTCCTCGGCGCGCTGGCTCGCGGTGTCGAGGCCCGAGACCACGACGATCACCCGCCGGTCGCCCTGCTTGGCCGAGCCGACAAGGCCATAGCCCGCCCGCTCGGTATGGCCGGTCTTGAGCCCGTCCGCGCCGATCCCGAGGCGCAGGAGCGGGTTGCGGTTCTGCGTGTTCTGCGGCGCCCGCCCGTCAAAGGAATACTCGGTCTCGGCGAACATCTGGTAGAATTCCGGGAAATCCTCGATCGTGCGCCGGGCCAGCAGGGCAAGGTCGCGCACGCTCATCAGGTGGCCCGCGGCGGGCCAGCCGTTGGAGTTCTGGAAGGTCGAGTTGGTCATCCCCATCTTCTGCGCGCGCTGGGTCATGTAGCGGGCAAACCCCGCTTCGGTGCCGTTGGGGCTGAGCGCTTCGGCGATCACGGCACAGGCGTCGTTGCCCGACAGCACGATGATCCCACGCAGCAGGTCCTCGACGCTCACCCGGTCGGTCGTGTCGAGGAACATGGTCGAGCCGCCATAGCTCATCGCGTGCTCCGATACCGGCAGCTTCTCGTCCAGCGACAGCCGCCCGTCGCGGATCGCCTCGAAGGCCACGTAGAGCGTCATCAGCTTCGACATCGAGGCCGGCGGCAGCGGCGTATCGGCGTTCTTTTCCAAAAGCACGGTGCCGGTCGTCATGTCGAGCACGAAGGCGGCCTTGGCAGTGGTGTCGAAGGCACGGGCCGGCAGCGCCAGCAGGAGGATAAGCACGATATGCGCCAGGAAGGGAAGAAGTCGGGGCATAGGCATCAGCTTCAGTTTGTTACGGGATAAGCGTCGTCGAACCCGACGCCCTTGACCTTGCGCAGCAACGCGTTGCGCTCGGTGGTGTTGGCGGCGGGGCCCACGATGACCCGCCAGAAGGTCTTGCCCTTGGCGCTCTGTTTCTTGACCGTCGGCACCATGCCGTTCTGGCGCATCGCCTCGGCGGTGTTGAGCGCGTTCTCCTCGACGCTGAAGATACCGATCTGCAGGTAGGGCTTCTCGAGCGACGAGGACTGCGCCGGCTTGGGCGCGGGGGCGGGCTCGGGCGTGGGCGGTGTGGCCGTGACCTGGTCGGTCGTGGCGGCGGCGGCGGTGTCGACCGGGTCGAGCGCGCTTTCCTCCACGGCGTCCGGAGCGGTCAGGTCGGACGGCGCGGCGGCCACGTCATCGGCCGTGGGCTGCGCCTCGCGCCGCAGCGCGGTCACGTTGAGCGGAGCCGGCGCCCCGGCCAGCATCCCCAGCGCCGAGGCCGCATCCGACGAGACCTGGATCGAGGGGCCCGGATTGCTGCGCTCGCGCCGGAACAGCGCGCCAATCACGAATTTCGAATTCTTGGTGTTGCGGATGATCACCCGCTCGGGCTCCTTCACGTCCGGGTGCGCCACCCAGACGCCGCCCAGCGACGGCCGCCCGTCCCACAAGCCGCTGTCGGTGACCTGGAAGATCTCGGGCGCCTCGACATCGCGCTCGACCAGCTTGGTGGTCGAGGTGTCCTGCATGTCGGCGACCTCTTCCTCGCCCGCTTTGGGCTTGAGGAACCCGAAGGCCCCGCCCTCGGTGCCTTCGCCGCAGCCGCCAAGGACCAGCCCGCTTGCAAACGCGAACGCCGTGCCCATCCTCGAAAAACTGCGCCCTGTATCGTGATACGCCATCCCAGTTTCCTTGCCTGTCGCGGCGCGTTGCCCTGCGCCCTCCCGGTTGACCCGGATTTTTCCGCTGTTGCCCCACGCGCAAGCCCGCGACGCGGGCCCCGCTGGATGCAGTCTAGCGCCAGTTAAGGCACAAGAAAAGTGCGCCGCGCGCCCCTTGGCGAAATTCCCCGTGAATTGCCACCTTTCAGAATCGCGCGCGCCCCCTTAAGGAGACGACGGCCCGGAGGAGTGGCAGAGTGGTCGATTGCACCGGTCTTGAAAACCGGCGTACGTGAAAGCGTACCGTGGGTTCGAATCCCACCTCCTCCGCCACCCAGACCAGTCTCATTTCCCGTGTGCATTTTCCCTGCGAATTCCCGCGTGTTTTCCCGGTCTTGCAGACGGCATCTAGAAACAGAGACGCACCGTTTCCCTGATCTCCCGCGCAACATCGGGCCGCGTCTCAGTTGGCCAAATGGCGCGCTTCGGTTTTGCTGAGATTTCCCTGGTCGCAGGGAATTTTGCAGGGAAATTTCTCAAATTTCTTCGAACAACGAGAAAAGTCCCGAGGAACGTTTCCTGATATCAGGCAGTTACGAGGATTTCCCTGGCTGTCCGAGCAGGGAATTTGCAGGGAATGGTCAAGGCTTGTTATCTGGAGTTCTTTGAAGGTCAACCAAGGAGGAGGACGCCGGCCTTCCTCTCAAATATTCTTGGCGCAGACACGTCGAGGAACTTGGCAGCTCGAAGATCACCGTTCTGCCAATTCGACAGATCTTGGCAGGCCACCAATGCGCGCCTATGACCGGTTTCCGTGTCCGACGCTTGCCACTGGCTAGCGTCTTGTCCATGTCAGCGCATGCACCCGTGTCGCACATCGGCATCGGCCTGAAGCGAGCCGACCGAGACAAAGGCCCAAACCTTTCCGCCCATCTTCAATCAACCTTCGAACCGCATCACGCCCACGGCAATGGCGCTCTGTTCGCGCGCCAAGTCCAGTCCAAACTGCGGGGATTTTGCTAAGGACCTTCAGGCCGTTTGTCTACTATGTTCAATAAGTTACGCAATTATTAGCTATTGACATCTTTAGGCGATCTTGCGATTGAAAAGATACAAAATTCGAAGCTCGAATACAGCAAGCTTCCGACTTCATCGCTCTCAACGCGATGGTCGAAGCATGCCGTCTAGGGCGCTTCTCTCCATCGCAGAAATTAACATTGCGTACGGAGAGACCATGTCAGTTCACATCAAACAAGCGAAGCCGACCCACGGCAAGAATGATCCCTTCCCGCCAGTGGAAATTGTTTGGGTCGAGATAGGGAAAATCAAAGACGCTCCGCGCCGAGTTCGGAAGGCTCTCGAAAAACAAGAGAAGGCTGTCAAGCAGTCCATCGCGCGCTTCGGCAACCGCATTCCGATTCTGATCGATGGCAAGTACCACGTCATCGACGGGCACGCGCGGCTGGCGGCAGCGCGCCTGCTCGGGGCTGAACAAGTGCCCTGCATTATCGTAGATGATCTCTCCGACGAAGAAGTCCGTCGTCTTAGATTGTCCCTGAACAAGCTTCAGGAAACCGGTGCGTGGGACGACGACGCGCTACACATCGAGATAAATGAACTTATTGAGATCGACGGTGATTTCGAGCTCCCTGGCTTCGAGCTTCCCGAGATCGAAGCGATCAAATTCGGCGGAGATGACGTCGGCGAGGATGACCCGGCCGATAACCTCGATGACGTCGCGGCGCATGGTGAACCCATCGTCAGCCAACTGGGCGACGTGTGGATTTTGGGCGACCACCGGATCGTTTGCGGATCATCGCGCGACAGCAACAGCATTGCCAAATGCCTCAACGGTGATGTGGCGGACGCGGTCTTCACCGACCCTCCTTACAACGTGAAAGTCAACGGCCACGTGCGCGGCAAGAAAGGCGGCTTCAAGGAATTCGCGGAAGGCTCGGGTGAGATGTCCCGGGACGAGTTCCTAGCCCTGCTTGTCGATGCGCTGGGGTCGGCCGTCGCCTACATCAAACCGGGCGCTGTTGTCTTCTCCTGCATGGATTGGCGGCATCACGTTGAAATGGACGAGGCGCTCGAAAAGCTCGGCCTCGACATCCTCAACATCTGCGTCTGGGCCAAGAGCAATGGCGGGATGGGCAGCCTTTACCGCAGCCGCCACGAGTTCGTTTTTGTCGCCAGAAAACCCGGGGCAGCACATATGAACAATGTCCAACTGGGGCAGTTTGGCCGGAACCGCACCAATGTCTGGGAATACGCCGGGGCAACAGGTGGCGCCAAGGACCCGGATGATGCTTGGGCGGCGCATCCAACGGTCAAACCTGTCCGGCTGGTGATGGATGCGCTTCTTGATGTCACGGCACCGGACCACTTGGTGCTGGATCCATTTCTGGGATCGGGCACAACGCTCATGGCCGCCGAGCGCACGGGGCGGCGCTGCGTGGGTGTCGAGATCGAGCCGGCTTATGTCGATCTGTCGATCCGCCGCTGGCAGAAGCTGACTGGGCGCGACGCGATCCATGCCGAGAGCGGCCATTCTTTCAACGAAATCGCAAGTGGCACGTCGGGCGAGACCTCTGAGGCTCCTGGCGTCCCCGACAAGGAGACCTTCTGATGGCGAAGAACCCAAAGGGGGTACCCGACTACGAAGTCGGCTACGGCAAGCCCCCGAAACATACCCAGTTCCAGAAGGGCCAGTCCGGCAACCCGTCGGGCAAGAGTAAGAAGGAGACCAGCATCAAGGCCAAGCTGATGCAGATTGCGAGTGAGGACATCACCGTCCAGAAAAACGGGAAATCACAGGCCATGACGCACCTCGACGCCATGGTGTTTACGGTATTTGCAAAGGCTCTCAAAGGGGACCTTCCGGCCATCAAATTTATTTCCGATTATATCGGAGTCGATGTCTCGGAGACCAGTCATCCCCAACAGCTTCAGCTGACGTCAGCTGATCTCGAAGCGATGAGTGCGCATGCAGACTGGTTGAAACTTCTGGAGGACGCCCAGAGCGAACATGACCTCGAACACCCGACGGAGGACGACGATGACGTCACTGATACCCCCAGCTGAGGCCGCCCGGCTTCTCTACCGCGACAATCTCATGAGCTACGTCATCCGTGCCTTTCGCGAGCTGCGCGGCGACGTGCCATTGGACGTCGCACTCTACATGCGGGCCATCTGCCATTTGCTGGAACGCATCGAGCGCGGGGAGGTCAAGCGCGCCATGATCCTCATGCCACCGCGCCACCTCAAATCCACAATAGCCAATGTGGCCTTCACTGCCTGGTTGATGGGGCGCCATCCCGGAGCGCGGATCTTGTCCCTGAGTTATGGAAGCGATCTCGCCGAAGGGTTCAGTCGGGACGTGCGCAGATTGATCGAGGCGCCGTGGCATCGAGCTGTGTTTCCCGAACTTTTGCTCGATCCGCGTCGTGCATCGGCTTCGGAACTCCGGACGACAGCAGGGGGGTACCGAATGGCCCGCTCGATGGGCGGGGCAATAACCGGCTTCGGAGGCGACTTCGCAATCATCGATGACCCGATGAAAGCCGAGGACGCCCAATCGGAAACTCAACGCGACGCTGTTTACAAGCGGTATAGCGAGACCACAGTAAGCCGCCTTGATAAGCCAATACATGGCGCCATCCTTCTGATCATGCAGCGGCTCCATGAGGATGATCTGGCCGGACGTCTCTTGCCCTCAGGCGACTGGGAGATCCTCGAGCTGCCTGCCATCGAGACAAGAGTCCGGGAGGTCCCCCTTCCCGGAGGGGCGACCTGGACACGCTGCCCTGATGACATCCTGGCACCGACGCATATGGACCGAGAGACACTCGACCGGGTGCGACGGGAAGTCGGGTCCAAGACCTTCGAGGCGCAGTATCAGCAATCCCCCACCCCGGCCGGCGGCTCGATCATTCGGCCCGAGTGGTTCGGGACCATCCCTGCAAACCTGCGCCGGAAAGACTACGAGGCCATCGTGCAGAGCTGGGATACCGCCTCGGTGCCGGGCGAATCCAATGACTACTCGGTCTGCACCACCTGGGGGCTCAAGGGCAATTACATCGACTTGCTCGATGTGCATCGCGG
>NZ_JAVKFX010000073.1:0-32572 GCF_040223625.1 Roseovarius sp.
CCAGCATCTTCTCGGGCGTATCGGCGATCTTGAACAGCTCCGCGGTGGCCTTGTTCACCCCCGCATCCGTCGCCTGCGCCGACAGCGCCACCGCCACCACCAGCGTGAAGGCGTTCACATGATGCAGCTCGCCCTTCGGCTCCGGCTCCGCCTCGCGGAACCGGGTGAAGATCTCGCGCATCGTATGATAATCGAGCTGTGCGGCCATGCCCCCTCTCATGCCCGCAATCGGGGCAATGCGCAACATTCGGGTCGCCCGTCGCCGGGCCAGCGGATAGATATACTGGCCAGAGCCCAAGGAAACGCCACGATGAACGCAGAGCCGCAGCAAAGCTACCACTACCACGTCATGCGCCGCGCGATCGACCTGATCGACACCGCCGAGGGCCCGCTTTCGCTGGCCGAGCTCGCGGCGGAAATGAACATGAGCCCCGCTCATTTCCAGCGCCTCTTCACCCAGTGGGCCGGCGTCTCGCCCAAGCGCTACCAGCAATACCTGGCGCTGGGCCAGGCCAAGGCCCTTCTGGCCCAGCGCTTCACCACGCTGGAAACCGCGCACGAGCTGGGCCTCTCGGGCTCGGGCCGCCTGCACGATCTCTTCCTGCGCTGGGAATGCATGAGCCCCGGCGATTTCGCCCGCCGCGGCGAGGGGCTCACCATCTTCTGGGGCTGGTTCGACAGCCCCTTCGGCCTCGCCCTCGTCATGGGCACCGAGAAGGGCATCTGCGGCGTGGGCTTCGCCAGCGAAACCGGCGAGGCGGCGGCGATGGAGGACATGATCTCGCGCTGGCCCGGCGCCCGCTTCGTGGAAGACCCGATGATGCTCCGCCCCTGGGCGCTCGCCGCCTTCGGCGCCAACGGGCAGGAGCGCGAGGTGGCCCCCCTCTACCTCATCGGCGCCCCCTTCCAGATCAAGGTTTGGGAGGCGCTGCTGCAGGTCCCCTCGGGCCACGTCACCACTTATTCCGAGATCGCCCAGGCCATAGGCAAGCCCCGCGCCGTGCGCGCCGTCGGCACCGCCGTGGGTCGCAACCCGATCAGCTTCCTGATCCCCTGCCACCGGGCCCTGCGCAAATCCGGGGGCCTTGGCGGCTATCACTGGGGCCTGCCCGTCAAGCGCGCCATCCTCGCCTGGGAATCCGCCCGCGCCGATGCCGGCTGACCCGTGAACGTCAACCCAGGTAGACCTGCCCCTCCGGATAGCGCACCCGCGGCGCCACCTGCGTCGCCAGGAAATAGCCCAGCGTCAGCGGCCCGACCCGGCCGATGAACATGATCGCCTCGATCACCGCCCGCCCGAACTCCGACAGCTCCGGCGTATAGCCCCGCGACAGCCCCACCGTGCCGAAGGCGCTCGCCACCTCGAAGGCGATGTCGAGGAAATGCCCGTCATGCGAGACGGTGACAAGGAACACGCCCACGAACACGATCAGCACGCTGATCGCCGTCAGCGCCATCACCTTCAGCACCTGGTCCAGCCCGATGCTCCACCCGAAGGCATGAAGCTGCGTCTGCCGCCGGAAGAAGGCCAGCGTCGCAAGAAGCATCACCACGAAGGTCGTCACCTTGATCCCCCCGGCGGTCGAGGTCGGACCGCCCCCGATCAGCATCTGCGAGATCACCATCAGCGCCGTACTGTCATGCAGCGCGCCGATATCCGTGGTGTTGAACCCCGCCGTCCGCGTCGTCACCCCCTGGAACCAGCTCACCGTCAGCCGCGCGGCGGCGCTCTCGTGCTGGCCCAGCGTGCCGGGGTTCGACCATTCCAGCACCGCGAACCCGGCCACCGACCAGACGATCAGAACCCCCGTCCCGATCAGCATGATCCGCGTGTGCAGGCTCCAGCCCTGCCACCACCGCTCCCGGAAGATGTCCTGCAACACCACGTAACCGATCCCCCCGGTGATGAAGAGGACCGGGATCACGATATTCACCACCGGGTCGGTCGCATAGGGCACAAGCCCCTGCGGAAACGTGGAAAACCCCGCGTTGTTGAAGGCCGAGACCGAGTGGAACACCGCCTCCCACAGCCCCCTCGCCAGCCCGTATTCCGGCACGAAGACCAGCGCCAGCAGCCCCGCCCCCGCCCCCTCGCAGATCAGCACCACCTTCAGGATCGTCCGCACCAGCTTCCTCAGCCGCCCGAACGAGGTCTGGTTCAGGTCCTCCCGCAGATAGATCTGCCCGGTGATCCCCACCGGCAGCCCCAGCGCCCCCAGCACCAGCACGGCAAAGGTCATCAGCCCCAGCCCGCCAAGCTGGATCAGAAGCATCACCACACCCTGCCCGACATAGGTCAGGTCCGCCCCGGTATCGAGCACCGCCAGCCCGGTCACCGTCACCGCCGAGGTCGCGGTGAACAGCGCGTCCGACCAGCTCACCGGCACCGCGTGCGACACCGGCAGCTTCAGCGCGGCGGCCCCCGCCAGCACCAGCACGCCATAGACCGCGGCCAGGATCAGCGGCGGCGGCATCCGCCTGAGGCGCAGCACCACGCGGGACGGAAGGCGCAGCATCGCCCGGACCGCCGCTCAGAGCCGCCGGCCGAACTGCCACAGGTCGGCGCGCCGGCCCAGCAGGATCAGCTTGTCGCCCGCCGCCAGCCCCGTCTCCGCGCCCACCCCTTCGAGGTAATCGGTCCCCCGCATCACCCCCAGCAGGCGGATATCGTGCTCCGTCCCGATCGACAGGGCCGCCACCGCCTTGCCGTCCAGCTTCTCGGACACCACGATGCTGACCACGCTGAACCCGTTGCCGAGGCTCACGTAATCCTGCACCGCCGGGTTGTGCAGCATCTGCGCGCTGTGCCGGCCCATCTCCTGCTCCGGCAGGATCACCCGGTCGGCGCCCAGCTTCGACAGGATGCGGTGATGGGTCCGGTCCGACGCCTTCGACCAGATCGTGCCGACCCCCAGAAGCCGCAGGTTCATCGTCGCCAGGATGCTCGCCTTGATGTCCCGGCCAATGGCCACCAGCGCCACGTCGTAGCGGTCGATGCCGGCCTCGCGCATGGCCCCCTCGTCGGTGGCGTCGAGGATGATGGCGGATTGCAGGTGCGGCACCATCCGCGACACCTTGCGCTCGTCGAGATCGGCCCCCATCACCCGGTTGCCGAACCGCGCCAGCTCCAGCGCGACGGTACTGCCGAAACCGCCGAGTCCGAGCACGGCGAAACTGCGCGTTTCCTTTGGCATGTCAGGGGTCCCCGATAGCGTCGGCGGGGCACTCCGGGCCCGGCCGAGATCACGCGGAAGATGGCGACGCGCCGAGCGATTTACACCCACCCCCAAACAGCTTGGCGCTTTTCCGCCGGTCGCCCCGCCTTGACAGCCGCGCGCGCCGCTCCCGGGCCACCCGCGCCCCGATTGGCCCGCCCCTGCGCGGAGTTATGCCAATTTCTTTATCGCCCGCCCCTTGGGAAACGGCGGGCGCTCGCCTATTATGCACGGACACCCGGAACAATACCGGACAATGGAACGAGGCCACCACATGACCCGAGCACGCACATCTCTCACCCTCCTGACCGCCACCTCGCTTCTGGCGGTGACGGCCTGTACCGACCCGGGCCAGCTCCAGATGGACCCGAACGACCCCAATCGCCAGACCAAGCAGGGCGCCCTGCTGGGCGGCATCCTCGGCGCCGGCGTCGGCGCGCTGACCTCCGACAACAAGGGCCGCGGCGCCGTCGTCGGCGGGCTCGCGGGCGCCGCCACCGGCGCCATCGCCGGCAGCTTCCTCGACCAGCAGGAGGCCGACCTCCGCCGCCAGCTCGAGAATGACCGCATCGGCATCCGCAACACCGGCGACCGGCTGATCGTGACCATGCCGCAGGACATCCTCTTCGCCGTCGACAGCGCCACCGTGAACAGCTCGCTCCGCGGCGACCTGCTGACCGTGGCCAGCAGCCTGCGCGACTACCCCCGCTCGCGCGTTCAGGTCATCGGTCACACCGACAACACCGGCAGCGCCGCCTACAACCAGGGCCTCTCCGAACGCCGTGCCAACTCGGTCGCCGACGTGCTGATGTCGGGCGGCGTCTCCTTCGACCGGATCCAGGCCTTCGGCCGCGGCGAGGATCAGCCCGTCGCCTCCAACCTCACCCCCGAGGGCCGCGCCCAGAACCGCCGGGTCGAGATCGTCATCCTGCCGACCTCGTGACGCCCCGAAGACACCCCTCGACGGCCTCGGAAAACAGGATTTTCCGGGGCCGTCTTCTTGTGGGAAGAAAACGGGGCGCCCGTGGGGCGGTTCGGAAAAGAACCGGCACGGCAGCGCATGCGGTTAGTGAGGGAGCCTCCGGCGGGAATATTTCTGGCAAGATGAAGCTCGGCGTTCACCACCCATTAACCGGGATCTGCTTGAGTGGTCCCGCGTCACAGGCTGGAAAGCCGATGGGCGTGCAAGGTGAAGCCCCGTTTCCCGCGCCCGTGGCAGCCAATCAACCTGGCCGGGGAACGGGGTGACCCGCCCCGTGCTTCTTCTTGGCTCAAATACTCCCGGGGGGAGCGTTGAAACCTGCAGGGTTTCAACGCGGGGGGCAGCGCCCCCTAACGACGCGGCCCCAAGCGCGCCGCCGGCGGCCCCATGCGCCTGATCCGCAACGCCCTCCTCGCACTCGTGGCCCTCGTCACGGCCTACCTGCTGGCCGCCGCCGCCGGCGCGCTGATCCCCGGCCCGGTACAGGAAGCGCCGGAGAGGCCCGGCCCGCCCGTCACGATCCGCCTCGTCTCCGGCCCGATCCACTACGATCTCCTCCTCCCCCTTACCCCCGAAACCCGCGCCGCCTTCGCGCCGCTGGCCCGCCACGGCCTGCCGCTGGAGGCGCCCGGCGCCCGCTGGCTGATCATCGGCTGGGGCGCGCGGGAATTCTACACCACCACCGGCAGCTATGCCGACCTCTCCGCCGCCGCCATCTGGCGCAGCTTCACCGGCGATGCCTCCGTCCTGCGGGCCGACGTCACCGGCCCCTTGCGCGCAGGGCTCGACCTGCCCGCCCTGACCCTCACCGCCGGGCAATACACCCAACTCCTCGCCGCCATCTCCGCCAGCTTCCGCCGCGACGCCACAGGCGCGCCGATCCCCATCGACGCCCCCGGCTTCGGCCCGACCGACCGGTTCTTCGCCGCCCATGGCCGCTTCGACATCCTGCGCACCTGCAACACCTGGGTCGCCGCCATGCTTCGCGCCGCCGGCCTGCGCTTCGGCGCCTGGACGCCCACGCCCTACGCCGTCACCCTCTCGCTCGCCCGCTTCGCCCCCGCCCTCGACAGCCCGCCCGCCGCTGACTAACCTGCGCCGGGGACGGGCAAGGACCAAGGGGACAGGCATGGAAAAGAAGAAGCTCAGCGGCCTGCCGCGCCTCGCCGCCGCCTCGCGCAATTCGCTGACCGGGTTCCGCGACGCCTGGCGCGGGGAAGAGGCGTTCCGCATCGAGTTCACCCTCCTCCTGCTCTCGATCCCCGCCGCCACCTGGATCGCCCGCGACCCGCTGCACGTCGCCCTGCTGATCGCCTCGGTCCTGCTGGTGCTGATCGTCGAGGTGCTCAACACCGCCATCGAGGCCGCGATCGACCGGATCGGCCCGGAACGGCACGAACTGTCGCGCATCGCCAAGGACCTCGGCTCGCTCGCCGTGGTACTGGCGGCGCTGGTGCCCGGCCTGCTCTGGCTGGCCGCGCTCTACGACAAGTTCCTCGCCTGACCGCGCCCCGCGCCCGGCCTACCCGCCCCTGAACCGCCGCTCGATCATCGCCCGCAGCCGGATCAGGTCGGACACACAGGCGCCGATATCCACCATCACGTCCACATCCTCCTCCCGCCAGGACCGCCGCACCGTGTCGATCGCGCAAAGCGCCCCCACCGGCCGCGCCCCCGGCCCGTGGATCGGCACGCCAAGATAGGCCCGCACCCCAAGCTCCGGCACCGCATGGTTGTCGCAGACCCGCGCATCGCTGGGCGCATGTTCCACCACCAGCGGGCGGTTGTCGCCCGTCACCAGCCGGCAGAAGGAATGCGACAGCGGCGTCTCGCGCCGCTCGGCATACTCCCCCGTCAGGCCCAGCGCGCTCTTGAAGAACTGCCGCCCCTGCGCCTCGTCCACGATCGAGACCAGCGACACCGGCACCGCCAGCACCCGCGCCACCAGCCGGGTGAACTTGTCGAACACCTCCTCGGGCGGGCTGTCCACAAGCTCCAGCGCGTGCAGCGTCTCGGCGAAATCGCGGAAGTAGCGCTCGCCGCGTATGTCCCAATCGGCGCCGTCCGGCATCGTGTTCTCGGCCATGCTCTCTCTCCTGTCCCGGCTCCTATCCTGAACCCCGAACATGCCCCGCCGAGGTGAACCAAAGGTAAACCGCCCCCCTGACACCCCCTGTCAGCCCCCCCATGCCCCCGCCCGATTGCCCACTGGCCCCCGGCCCGCACCCGTGGCATATCTGCGGGCAACCAACCCACCGACCACGGAGCGCGCGCATGACATTCGGCAAAGGCTGCCACCTGCACCTGATCGACGGCTCGGCCTTCATCTTCCGCGCCTACCACGCCCTGCCGCCGCTCACGCGCAAGTCCGACGGGCTGCCCATCGGCGCGGTCTCGGGCTTCTGCAACATGCTCTTCCGCTACGTCTCCGACGATCACGGCGCCGATGCGCCGACCCACGTGGCGGTGATCTTCGACAAGGGCAGCCACACCTTCCGCAATGAGATGTACGACCTCTACAAGGCCAACCGCGACGAGATGCCCGAGGACCTGCGCCCGCAGATCCCGCTCACCCGCGACGCCACCCGCGCCTTCAACATCGCCTGCGAGGAGATGGAAGGGTTCGAGGCCGACGACATGATCGCCACCCTCGCCTGCCAGGCGCGCGACCTCGGCGGGCGGGTCACCATCGTCTCCTCCGACAAGGACCTGATGCAGCTGGTGGGCGACGGGGTCGAGATGCTCGACGCCATGAAGAACCGCCGCATCGACGTGGAAGGGGTCGAGGAGAAGTTCGGCGTCAAGCCCGACCGCGTGGTCGACGTGCAGGCGCTCGCCGGCGACAGCGTCGACAACGTGCCCGGCGCCCCCGGCATCGGCATCAAGACCGCCGCCTTGCTGATCAACGAGTTCGGCTCGCTCGAGGAACTCCTCGATCGCGCCCACGAGATCAAGCAGCCCAAGCGCCGCGAAACCCTGATCGAGAAGCGCGCCCAGATCGAGCTCTCGAAACGCCTCGTTCAGCTCGACTGCAACACGCCCCTCACCTTCACCCTCGACGATCTCGAGATAAAGGAACCCGATCCGCAGACCCTGATGGAGTTCCTCACCGCGATGGAATTCCGCACCCTCACCAAGCGCATCGCCGACACGCTCAAGGTCGAGGCGCCGGTCATCCCCGAACCCGCCCCCGCGGGGCCCGAGGGCCACGCCCCCGACTGGCCCGCCATCGACCCCTCGGCCTACGAGCACGTCCAGACCATGGAGGCGCTGCAGGTCTGGATCGACCGGATCACCGCCCACGGCCATGTCGCCATCGACACCGAGACGACCTCGCTCAACGAGATGCAGGCGGCCCTCGTCGGCATCTCGCTGGCCGTCACGCCCGGCGAGGCCTGCTACATCCCGCTCCGCCATACCGAGGGCGGCTCCGGCGGCGCCGATGACCTCTTCAACTCCGAAACCCGCGCCGAGGGCCAGCTTGACCCCGACACCGTGCTGGCCGCCCTCAAACCGATCCTCGAGGATGACGCCATCCTCAAGATCGGCCAGAACATGAAATACGACGCCAAGATCTTCGCGCAGAACGGCATTGCCATCGCCCCCATCGACGACACGATGCTGATGTCCTACGCGCTCAATTCCGGCATCCACAACCACGGGATGGACACGCTCTCCGAACGCTACCTCTCCCACGTGCCGATCCCCATCAAGGACCTCCTCGGCACCGGCAAATCCGCCATCTCCTTCGACAAGGTCGCCATCGACAAGGCCGTGGGCTACGCCGCCGAGGATGCCGATATCACCCTCCGCCTCTGGCACATCTTCAAGCCGCAGCTGCACACGGCCCGCGTCACCACCGTCTACGAAACCCTCGAACGCCCCCTCGTGCCGGTGCTCGCCCAGATGGAACGCCACGGCATCCAGGTCGACCGCGACACGCTCTCCCGCATGTCCGGCAAGTTCGCCCAGAAGATGGCCCAGCTCGAGGAGGAGATCCACACGCTGGCGGGCCGCAAGTTCAACGTGGGCAGCCCCAAGCAGCTCGGCGAAATCCTCTTCGACGAGATGGCGCTCGAAGGCGGCAAGAAGGGCAAGACCGGCGCCTATGCTACCGGCGCCGACGTGCTCGAAGACCTCGCCACCATGCATGAGCTCCCCGCCCGCATCCTCGACTGGCGCCAGCTCTCCAAGCTGAAATCCACCTACACCGACGCGCTGCAGGATCACATCGACCCCGACACCGGCCGCGTCCACACCTCCTATGTCCAGACCGGCGCCAGCACCGGCCGCCTCGCCTCGACCGACCCGAACCTCCAGAACATCCCTGTCCGGACCGAGGAAGGCCGCCGCATCCGCGAGGCCTTCGTCGCCCCCGAGGGCAAGACGCTCCTGTCCCTCGACTACTCCCAGATCGAGCTGCGCATCCTCGCCCATATCGCCGATATCGGCCAGCTCAAGCAGGCCTTCGCCGACGGTCTCGACATCCACGCCATGACCGCGTCCGAGATGTTCGACGTGCCGCTGGCCGAGATGACCCCGGAGATCCGCCGCCGCGCCAAGGCGATCAATTTCGGCGTGATCTACGGCATTTCCGGCTTCGGCCTCGCCCGCCAGCTCCGCATCCCCCGCGGCGACGCGCAGGATTTCATCAACCGCTATTTCGAGCGCTTCCCGGGCATCAAGACCTACATGGACGACACCGTCGCCTTCGCCAAGGAACACGGCCACGTCCAGACCCTCTTCGGCCGCAAGATCCACACGCCCGAGATCGCCGCCAAGGGCCCCCGCGCCGGCTTCGCCCGCCGCGCCGCCATCAACGCGCCGATCCAGGGGACAGCCGCCGACATCATCCGCCGCGCCATGATCCGCATGCCCGCGGCGATCGAGGGGCTGCCCTGCAAGATGCTCCTGCAGGTCCACGACGAACTGCTCTTCGAGGTCGACGCCGGCGCCGCCGAGCAGGTCATCACCGCCGCCCGGGAGATCATGGAAGGCGCCGCCAAGCCGGCCGTCCACCTCGACGTGCCGCTCGTCGTCGACGCCGGCCAGGGCATGAACTGGGCCGAGGCCCACTGACCCCGCCCCGGGCCTGACCCGGGGCCTCTCACAACCTTCCCGCCCCGGGCCTGACCCGGCGCCCCTCACAACCTCCCCGTCCCGGGCTCGACCCGGGACCTCGCGCCACCGCACCCCTCGCCAGACCCACCGCCACCCGCCGGGCGGGCGCCGGCCCGTGGGTAGGCGCTGCAACGGATGTGACTGGCAATTTATGGCGCCAGGAACATCCTACCTAAACACCTCACGCAACACCCGCGAAAGCGCCTGCCCGCCCATACGGGCCGGCGCTCGCCCGGCGGCCTTCGGCCGTGTTCCGGGCGTGTACCCCGTAGGGTAGATGAAACCCACCTCTCCCACCATCTCGCAGAACTCCCCGTCCCGGCCCCCGAGCCGGGACCTCGCGCCGACCAGAGGCCCCGGGTCAGGCCCAGGGCGGAAAAAGCGAGAATGCGCGGCCGTTGGGAACGGTGCATGCCCAATTATCTGCATTCTATACTTCAATCTTTTCGATGCGTATCATCTAGGTGCACACACGAACTTTTGTTCACTTGAACAAGGGACGCTTTGGCACTCGCCACATTAGAAAGGTATACGTTAAATGAAGATCATCTTGTTAATCGCGTTTGTGATACTCCTGTTCGGTTTCGCAAGATTTGTGCCGATCTAGGAGAAATTGATGAGCAATAGATTTTATCGTGAAGCACCCAGGTGGGCCTTGATCGCAATTATTCTGATCGTCGGCGCCATCTGGCTTCCGCAGATATCGTCATCAAAACGCATTCCTACTCTACCTGAGATCTTGAGCAATGAGTCTGTTTCATTGCTTGTGACAAATAAGATCACGACGCAGGTTGTAGTGGCCAGCGAAGAGACAAGCGTTCTTCTTGGGTCCGATAGTTACATTGGGATTGGTGTTGTGACTGCATTTGTGGGGATTGACACACAGAAAATCGAATACGTCGGACCCAATTCCATCCGGTTACCGGACGTCGAAATTTTTTCTCTCCAGATCAATGATGACAGCGTGAGATTCTACAGAAACGCAACTGCGCTCCAGCGACTATCATCCTTGAGTGAAGACCAGGCAACGAAAGTCCGTAAGAAACTCAAGGATGACGCCGAGGGCTTCATACGTCAGTCTGGCATGATGCCGACCAAGGACCAGGTAGAGAACCGGATACGAACGATCATCCGCGAGTTCGGTGGCCCTCGGAAGATTGATTTTCTGTCATGATCTACCCCCTCACCCCAACCGCTTCCGCAACGCCGCCTCCACCCGCACCTCTTCCGCCACCTTCATATGCGCATAGGTCCCCAGAAGCCGGTTGATCCGCCGCTGGTACCCCTTCCCCATCGCCCGGTAGAACTTCGCCACCGACGCATCGAGATACAGCGTCACCTTCTCCTTCCCCTCCGTCACGTCGAGGTCATGCTCCAGCGTGTGCCACGCCTCCGGCACCGCCTCGGCCACCTGCTTAGGGATCCAGCTGTCCTGCATCAGGTAGATCATGTCATGCATAAGCCGCTCCTGCGCGATGCGCTGCGTCTTGGTCTTCCGGGCCATGGCCGCTCTCCTTCTCGTCACCGGAACGCACCCTCCCGCCAATTCCTCACCAAACCCTGACCCCACCGCACCGACGCAATACCGACAAAATACCGACGTTATACCGACGTCGGAAATCCGGCCTTTCCCGGCCCCGCCGATGGTCCGTTTTGGCCCCTGATCGGTCGCTGTGATACCTCTTGGAAAGGCGTGATCGGCTACCCTGCAAGGCCAATACATCGATTCGGACCATAGAAATGCCCCGCCCCACCCGGCTCATCCTCTGCCCCATCAACCTTCGCCACGCCAAGATCGAGTACAACGCCTATTCCGAAGCGGTCGACATGGCCCGCCGCCGCGATGCAAAGCTCATTCTCGCCACCGTCGCGCCCGAGATCGAGCGCAACATGAACATATACAATTCAGACACTTACTGGGGCGAACAGCTCAAGATCTTCCTCAAGGCCCACCCCGCCGAAGGGGTCGATGTCGAGCTCATCGTCCGCAAGGGCGCGGTACATCGCCAGATCGTCAAGCTCGCCGACGAGCGCAAGGTCGACCTCATCGTGATGGAGGCCGCGAACCCCAAGGTGCAGGATTACCTGCTCGGCACCACCGCCTCCCACGTGGTCACCCACGCGGAATGCTCGGTCTACGTGGTGCGCAGCTAGGCGTGCGTCCCCTGTCTTAACCTCGCCGTAACGCCTCTGGCGCAATCTGCTCCCCGGCCCATTCCGCCCGGTCCCGCGATGCCCATTCGCCGGCCCGTTAACCCGTTCTCAACGCCCGACCTGTCCCACCGGCACAGGTCACCGAAGCCGTGCGCCCGGACGATGGTTCATTCCTCACCCCCCGCCTTCATCTCCTCGGCGGGAATGACCTTGAAAAACACGCCATCCGACCACAGCCCGAACCAGCCCTCGGCCTCCGCCCCGATCTCCACCAACCGATAGAAACTCTTCCGGTCAATGAGCGCCTCCAGCCCGTCGCGCACCATGACATAGGGCGCCGGCTCCCCGGTCTCTTCGTCCCGCTCCACCCGAATCGCGTTGTCCTCCCCGGCGACCACCCGGTCGCCCACATTGGTCTCGAAGATCAGGCTCTGCCCCTCGCCCTCGCCCTCCGCCTCGAAATCCACCGCCACAAAGGGCGCATCCTCCACCTCGATCCGCCATTTCTCGACCGGAGTGACCAGAAAATAGGCGTCCCCCTCCCGCTTCAGGATGGTCGAAAACAGCCGCACCAGCCCCTCGCGATTGATCGGCGTGCCCTCGTGAAACCACGTGCCGTCACGGGCGATCCGCATGTCCATATCGCCTGACAAATCAGGGGTCCAAAGGTGCACCGGCGGCAGGCCCTTGCCCTGTGCCGCCTTGGCCGCCTCGGCCAGGCTTTCCGTTGACGGGGAGTTGATCGTTTCTTTGCTCATTGCTTTTGCCATTTGCGTTCCGCGCGATACACTCTCCCCAAGGGATATAGCCTGCACAGGAGTTTTGCCATGTCAGATGATGCCGATCTGGTCCAGGGAATCGAGACGCTCGAGGCCAAGCTGGCCGAGGCGCGCGCCTCGATCACCCACCGGTTCATCGGACAGCCCCGGGTCGTCGACCTCGCGCTTTCGGCACTGCTCTGCGGCGGCCACGGCCTGCTGATCGGCCTGCCGGGGCTGGGCAAGACACGGCTGGTGGAAACGCTGGCCACCGTCATGGGCCTCGACAGCAACCGCATCCAGTTCACCCCCGACCTGATGCCCTCCGACATCCTCGGCTCAGAGGTTCTGGAAACCGGCGCCGACGGCAGCCGCGGCTTCAAGTTCATCGCCGGCCCGGTCTTCTGCCAGCACCTGATGGCCGACGAGATCAACCGCGCCAGCCCCCGGACCCAGTCGGCTCTCCTTCAGGCCATGCAGGAAAGGCAGGTCACCGTCGCCGGCGAAGACCGCCCGCTCGCCCCGCCCTTCCACGTGCTGGCCACCCAGAACCCCATCGAGCAGGAGGGCACCTACCCCCTTCCCGAGGCCCAGCTCGACCGCTTCCTCGTGCAGATCGACGTGAAATACCCCGACCGCGACACCGAGCGTGACATCCTTCTCGCCACCACCGGCGCGGAAGAGGCCAGGGCGCATCAGGTCTTCACCCCCGAAGAGCTGATCGCGGCCCAGACCCTGCTGCGCCGGATGCCCGTGGGCGAACGGGTGATGGAGATGATTCTCGACCTCGTCCGCGCCTTCCGGCCCGACGATGCAACAGCGTCCGAGACCGTGCGCAACACCGTCGCCTGGGGCCCCGGCCCGCGTGCGGCACAGGCCCTGATGCTCACCGTCCGCGCCCGCGCCATGCTGCAGGGCCGCCTCGCGCCGGATGCCGACGACGTGGCGGCAATGGCCCAGCCGGTGCTCACCCACCGCATGGCCCTCACCTTCGCCGCCCGCGCCAGCGGCGAAAGCCTCGACGGGCTGATCGCCGACACCGTGGCCGACGTCACCCGGATCGAGGCCGCCGCTTGACCAACGTCGCCCCCCTTCGCGCGCGGGCCGAACACGAGGCGGCCCGCCTCCCCCCGCTTCTTGCACGGGCGGAGCACCTGGCGGGCACCGTGTTACTGGGCGAACACGGCCGCCGCCGCGCCGGGCTGGGCGACGATTTCTGGCAATACCGCCCCGTTCAGGCGGGCGATGAACGCCGCTATATCGACTGGCGCCGCTCGGCCCGGTCCGATGCGCAATTCGTCCGCCAGCACGAGTGGCAGATCGCCCAGAGCGTGGTGATCTGGGTCGACGCCGCCGCCTCCATGCGCTTCGCCTCCGACCCGAAATATGCCGAGAAATCAGACCGCGCCCGCCTTCTGGCGCTGGCCGTGGCGATCCTTCTGAACCGGGCCGGCGAACGTGTCGGGCTGGCCGGGGCAGACCTCCCGCCAAGGCGCGGCGAGGCCCAGATGATGCGTCTGGCCGAGGCCCTGGTCAAGGACGGCGCCGACGATTACGGCCACCCGCAAAGCACCGGCATGCTGCCCCATGGCCGGGCGCTCTTCATCTCCGATTTCATGGGCGACATCGCCGCCGCCCGCACCGCCCTGACAAGCGCAGCCGACCGCGGCGTTCAGGGCGTTCTGCTGCAGGTGCTCGACCCCGCGGAAGAGGCGTTCCCCTACCGCGGCCGCACCATCTTTGAGAGCGTCGGCGGCACGCTGGCCCATGAAACCCTCAAGGCTTCCGAGCTGCGCGACCGCTACCTTGCCCGCCTCGCCCGGCGGAAGGCCGAGCTGCAATCGCTCTGCGCCACGACCGGCTGGCAATATGGCCTCCACCACACCTCCGACAGCGCGCAATCCGCGCTGCTCTGGCTGTTCCGCGCCTTCGACGGGGGGCCGTCACGATGATGCTGGGCCCCATCGGCTTCACCGCCCCGTGGCTCCTCCTGGCGCTCGCGGCCCTGCCGATCCTGTGGATTCTGCTCCGCGCCGTGCCCCCCGCCCCGATCCGCCGCCGCTTCCCGGGCGTTGCGCTGCTGCTGGGCCTGTCCGACGACGACACCGTCACCGACCGCACCCCGTGGTGGCTTCTCCTGCTGCGGATGCTGGCCGTCGCCGCGCTGATCGTCGGCCTTGCCGGCCCCGTCCTGAACCCGCAGGACGACGGCGAACAGGCCGCCACCGGCCCGCTGCTGATCGTGCTAGACGGCTCTTGGGCCGCCGCTCGCGACTGGCCGGCACAGGAAGACCTGCTCGACGCCATGCTGGCCGAAGCGGGCCGCGAAACCCGCCCGGTCGCCATCCTCCGCCTGACCGAACCGCAGGCCCCCAACTTCCAGGCCGCCGAGACCTGGCGCAGCCGCCTCTCGGGCCTCGCCCCGTCCGCGTGGGAGGCGACGCCGGGCACCATGGCCGAAGCCGCCGCCATGCTGGGCGAGGAGGATTTCGAGACGCGCTGGTTCTCCGACGGGCTGGCCCGAGAGGGGCGCGACCAACTCCTGTCGGAACTGC
The DNA here is from genome assembly GCF_040223625.1 of Roseovarius sp. Taxonomy (GTDB): domain Bacteria; phylum Pseudomonadota; class Alphaproteobacteria; order Rhodobacterales; family Rhodobacteraceae; genus Roseovarius. Next base: position 14,786 of record NZ_JAVKFX010000073.1, read on the forward strand.
AATCCCACGGCCCCGTCACCGTCTACGAAAGCCCCGCCCCGGTGATCGCCCTTGCCCCCGCCACCGTCATCGACGGCGCCGTGCAGCTCACCGCCACCCGCGCCCGCGCCGGCACCCCGCGCGAGGTCACCGTCGAGGCGCATGGCCGCGACCCCTCCGGCACGCCCCGGATGCTGGCCACCATGCCCCTCACCTTCGAGGCCGACGCCATCACCGCCACGGGCGAGCTTTCCATCCCCGCCGAACTGCGCGCCCGCCTCACCCGGTTCGAGATCGCCGGCCAGCGCCACGCCGGCGCCGTCACCCTGACCGATGACAGCCTGCGCCGCCGCGAGATAGCGCTCATCGCCGGGCGGGAAGACCGCGAAGGCCTCGAACTGCTCTCGCCGCTGCATTACCTCGAACAGGCATTGATTCCCTCCGCCGACATCCTCGACGGCGCGCTGATCGACATACTGCCCGCCAACCCCGACGTGATCGTGCTGGCCGATGTCGCCACCCTCTCCGGCGCCGAACAGGCCGAACTCCTCGAATGGGCGGAAGGCGGCGGCCTGCTCCTCCGCTTCGCCGGCCCGCGCCTCGCTGCCAGCGACGTCTCCCGCGACGAGGAAGCACCGCTCATGCCCGTCCGCCTGCGCGCCGGGGGCCGCACCGTCGGCGGCGCGATGAGCTGGGGCGAGCCCAAGTCGCTGGCCCCCTTCCCCGAGGAAAGCCCCTTCTTCGGCCTTGAGATCAGCGACGATGTCACCGTCTCGGCCCAGGTCATGGCCCAGCCCGACCCCACGCTCGCCTCCCGCGTCATCGCCCAGCTCACCGACGGCACACCGCTCGTGACCCGCAAGCGCATCGGCGCGGGGCAGGTGGTGCTGTTCCACGTCACCGCCAACGCCGAATGGTCCACCCTGCCGCTTTCGGGCCTCTTCGTTCAGATGCTCGAACGCCTCGCTGTCTCCTCCGCCGTGGCCCTGCCCGACCTGTCGGAAATGCAGGGCACGACGTGGCAGCCGATCGAGGTGCTCGACGGGTTCGGTACGCTCAATGACGCCGATACCCTGCCCGGCGTCGATGGCGAGACCCTGATCACCGACCCGATCGGCCCCAACCTCCGCCCCGGCCTCTACGAAGGGCCGGACCGGCGGCTCGCGCTCAATGTCGTCAACGAAGACACCACGCTCAGCCCCGCCACATGGCCCGCCAATGTCCCCGTCAGGGGCCTCGCCCGTCCGCCCGAGGCGCCGCTGGGCGGCTGGCTTCTGGCGGCGGCGCTGGTGCTGCTGATGGCCGATATCCTCGCCTCTCTCGCCCTTTCCGGCCGGCTGATGCCCGCCCGCGCGGCGCTGATCCTCGCGGCCTTGATGGCCCTGCCCCAACAGGGCGAGGCACAGGAACAGGACAAGGCGCTCGCCGCCGCCTCCGAGGTCGTGCTGGCCCATGTCCTGACCGGCAACAGCCAGCTTGACGAGGCCGCTCATGCCGGCCTCCGCGGCCTTGGCGAAACCCTCTACTTCCGCACCTCGGTCGAACCGTCGCAGCCCATCGGCGTCAACCTCGAGGAGGATGACCTCGCGCTCTACCCGCTGCTCTACTGGCCGGTCACCCCCGACCAGCCGATCCCCACCGCCGAGGCCTATGTGAAGCTCAACGAATACCTGCGTACCGGCGGCATGATCCTGTTCGACACCCGCGACGCCAACGTCGCGGGCTTCGGCGCCTCCTCGCCCAACGGGCAGAAGTTGCAACGCCTGGCCCGCCCGCTCGACATCCCGCCGCTCGAACCCATTCCCGAGGATCACGTGCTCACCCGAACCTTCTACCTGCTTCAGGATTTCCCCGGCCGCTTCTCTGGCCGCGGCGTCTGGGTCGAGGCCGCCCCCGCCGATGCCGAGAAGGTCGAGGGCATGCCCTTCCGCAACCTCAACGACAACGTCACCCCGGTGGTGATCGGCGGCAACGACTGGGCGGCGGCCTGGGCGATGGACGAGACCGGCGCGCCGATGTTCCCCGTGGGCCGCGGGTATGCCGGCGAGCGGCAGCGCGAACTGGCCTACCGCTTCGGCGTCAACCTCGTGATGCACGTGCTGACGGGCAACTACAAATCCGACCAGGTGCACGTGCCCGCCCTGCTTGACAGGCTTGGCCAATGACCGGTTCCATCGTCTTCGACCCGCTGCTGCCATGGTGGCTGATCGCCTGCCTGGGCGGCATCGCCATCGCCGGCATCGCCCTGGCCCTCCTGCGCGGCCTTTCGGGCTGGCCCCTGCGCGCGTTGGCGGCGCTGGTGGTGATCGCCGCGCTCACCGGCCCGGCCTACCAGCAGGAAGAGCGTGACCCGCTGACCGATATCGTCCTGCTGGTCGAGGACCAGTCGGCCAGCCAGCGCCTCGCCGACCGCGCAACCACGACGACGGAGGCCGCCGAATCTCTCGCCACGCGGCTACAAGCCCGCGAGAACACCGAGGTCCGCCGCATCACCGTGCCGGACGGCGCCGACAATTCCGGCACGCAACTGATGACCGCCCTGTCCGAGGCGCTGGCCGAGGAGCCCAGCGGCCGCGTCGCCGGCGCTATACTGCTCTCGGACGGCCGCCTGCACGACCTCGACCGCGCCCCGAACCTGCCCGCGCCGCTGCACCTGCTGCACACCGGCCGGGAAGAGGACTGGGACCGCAAGCTGACCGTCGACAACGCCCCCGCCTTCGGCATCCTCGGCGAAGAGATCACCATGACCCTGCGGGTCGACGATGACGGCGCCGCGCCCGAGGGCGTGAGAACCGTGCCGATCGACATCTCGATCGACGGCGCCGAACCGCAGCGCTACCAGGTGCCCCTCGGGCAGGAGATCGACCTGCCGCTGACCCTGCCCCATGGCGGGCGCAACGTGCTGCAATTCTCCACGCCCGAGGCCGAGGGCGAACTGACCGACCGCAACAACACCGCGCTGGTGCAGATCAACGGCGTGCGCGACCGGCTTTCCGTGTTGCTGGTCTCGGGCGAACCGCACCCGGGCGGGCGCACATGGCGCAACCTGCTGAAATCCGACAGCTCGGTCGACCTCGTGCATTTCACCATTCTCCGCCTGCCCGAAAAGCAGGACGGCGTGCCGGTGCGGGAACTGTCCCTGATCGCTTTCCCGACGCGCGAGCTGTTCCTCGAGAAGATCGAGGATTTCGACCTGATCATCTTCGACCGCTACAAGCGGCGCGGCATCCTGCCGTCGATCTACCTCGACAACGTGCGCGACTACGTCGAAACCGGCGGCGCGGTGCTGATCGCCGCCGGCCCCGATTTCGCCAGCGCCGACAGCCTGTATCGTACACCGCTGGAATCGGTCATGCCCGCCCGCCCCACGGCGCGGGTCATCGAACGCCGCTACCGTCCGCAGGTCACCGACCTCGGCCAGCGCCACCCGGTCACCGCCGGGCTGGAGCCCGAAACCGATGATGGCTGGGGAAGCTGGATGCGCCAGATCGAACTGACCGAGCCCAACGGCGACGTGGTCATGACCGGCGCCGATGACAGCCCGCTTCTGGTGCTCGACCGGGTCGGCGAAGGGCGCGTGGCGCTGCTCGGCTCCGATCACGCCTGGCTCTGGAACCGCGGGTTCGAGGGGGGCGGGCCACAGCTCGAACTGCTCCGCCGCCTCGCCCACTGGATGATGAAGGAGCCGGAACTGGAGGAAGAGGCGCTCTGGGCCGAGGCCACCGGCCAGCAGATGCGCATCATCCGCCGCTCGCTGTCGGAAACCGTCGGGCCGGTCACCATCACCACCCCCTCGGGCGAAGTGATGGAGATGGAACTGGAAGAGGTGTCACCCGGCCGGTTCGAGACCCTCTTCGACGGCCCCGAGATCGGCCTCTACCGGCTCGAGAATGGCGAACATACCGCCGTCATCGGCCTCGGCCCCGCCTCGCCGGTGGAGTTCGAGGAAACCATCGCCAGCGCCGAGCCCCTGTCCGAGGTGATCGACACCACCGGCGGCGGCGCGCTGGCACTGGCCGATGGCCTGCCCCGCATCCGCGAGGTGCGCGAAGGCCGGCCTGCCGCCGGGCGCGGCTGGATAGGGATCACTCCGCGCGGCGCCTACGAGACCCGGGCCGTCACACAGCTGCCGCTCCTGCCCGCATGGCTGGTGCTGGCGCTGGCGGCGGCGTTGATCCTCGGCGGTTGGCTCAGGGAAGGGCGGCGCTAGGCGCTCAGGGCGACAGTTCGACCCGCGTCAGCGTCTCGGCCCAGCCATGGACAGAGCAACGCGGCTTGATGAAGATCTCGCGCGTCCCGTCAGGGATGACGACGCCGCTGATCGAGCGCGTGAAGGGCTGCTCCTTCACATGCGGATGCATCAGCTCGCGATAGGCCAGCCGGTTGCCCTCCTTGTCGAGCACTTCCCAGCCATCTGCATAATGATCCCAGCCGGTATCGGCATGTTCGAGCGTCACATGCACGTTCCACAGCATGCCGACCTTTTCGACAGTCACGCCTTTGACCACCGGTTCCCCGGCAAGAGCCGAGCCGGCGCCAAGACAGGCGATCAGGAGAATCCACCGCATCATCATGCGGCAACCTTAGGTCCGAATCGTATGTCAGGCGGTCACATCCTTGTGTGCGATCGGCGCGACCTTTTGGCCAAACGCCCGACCTTGCCGAACCCGGCAATTGGTTATATTACTTTACCAATTGAGGAGGTCCCCATGGAAATGCCCGCCCCCAATCCGGACATCCTGTCCAGGAAGGCCGACCTTGTCGCCCGCCTGCTGGACATTCTGCCCGCCGACGCCGTCATCTCCGATCCCGCCGAAACCCGCGCCTATGAATGCGACGCGCTGACGGCCTACAAGTGCCCGCCCTTGGCCGCGGTCCTGCCCTCGACGACGCAGGAGGTCTCGGACGTGCTGCGCATCTGCCACGAGATGGGCGTGCCGGTGGTGCCGCGCGGCTCGGGCACATCGCTTGCCGGCGGGGCGCTTCCGACCGAAGACAGCGTGATCCTCGGCGTGGCCCGCCTCAACGACGTGATCGAAACCGATTACGACAACCGCTTCATCCGCGTGCAATCGGGCCGCACCAACCTGTCCGTCACCGGCGCGGTCGAGGAGGACGGGTATTTCTACGCCCCCGACCCCTCGAGCCAACTCGCCTGCGCCATCGCGGGCAACATCGCGATGAACTCGGGTGGGGCGCATTGCCTGAAGTATGGCGTGACCACCAACAACCTGCTGGGCGTGACCATGGTGCTGATGGATGGCACGGTGATCGAACTGGGCGGCGCGCATCTCGACGCCGAGGGCTATGACCTGCTCGGCCTGATCTGCGGTTCCGAGGGTCAGCTTGGCGTCGTGACCGAGGCCACCCTGCGCATCCTGCACAAGCCCGAGGGCGCGCGGCCCGTGCTGATCGGCTTCGATTCGAACGAGGTGGCGGGCGCCTGTGTTTCCGACATCATCAAGGCCGGTGTCCTGCCCGTGGCGATCGAGTTCATGGACCGCCCCTGCATCCGCGCCACCGAGGATTTTGCCCAGGCCGGCTATCCCGATTGCGAGGCGCTGCTGATCGTCGAGGTCGAGGGCAGCGAGGCCGAGATCGACGAACAGCTCGAGACCATCATGGGCATCGCCCGCACCCACGACCCGGTGGAACTGCGCCAGAGCGGCTCGGCCGAGGAAAGCGCCAAGATCTGGCTGGGCCGCAAGTCGGCCTTCGGCGCGATGGGCAACATCAACGATTACATGTGCCTCGACGGCACGATCCCGGTCAGCCAACTGCCTTACGTGCTCAAACGCATCGGCGAGATGTCGAAGGAGTTCGGCCTCGACGTCGCCAACGTGTTCCACGCGGGCGATGGCAACATGCACCCGTTGATCCTTTTCGACGCCAACAAGCCCGGCGACCTCGAAACCTGCGAGGCATTCGGCGCCGAGATCCTCAAGCTGTGCGTCGAGGTGGGCGGCTGCCTGACGGGCGAGCACGGCGTCGGCATCGAGAAGCGCGACCTGATGGCGCATCAATATGGCGAAAGGGACCTTGCCATGCAGATGGCCGTGAAGGACGTGTTCGACCCGAAATGGCTGCTGAACCCCGCCAAGGTGTTCCCGCTGGCCGCGTCCGACGCGCACAGGATCGCCGCCGAGTAAGGGGCGCTGCCCCTCGCCCCGGACAGGATCCGGGGCTCACCCCGGAGTATTTTTGGAACAATGAAAGATCTGAGACCCGAGACAGAGGCCGAGCTGGCCGGGATCGTGCGTGACACGAGCGAGCCGCTGCGCATCCGCGGCGGCGGCACGCGGCCGATCGGGGTGCGGGTGAACGGGGCGCCGCTGACCACCGCGGGGCTGTCGGGCATCGACCTCTACGAGCCGGGCGCCCTGACGCTGGTCGCGAAGGCGGGCACGCCGCTGGCCGAGATCGAGGCGGCGCTGGCGGCCGAGGGGCAGCGGCTGGCCTTCGAGCCGATGGATCATCGCGGCCTTCTGGGCACCGAGGGAGAACCGACCATCGGCGGCGTCTTCGCCGCCAACGTCTCGGGCCCCCGGCGCATCCAGTGCGGGGCTGCGCGGGATTTCCTGCTGGGCGTGCGTTTCGTCGACGGACGGGGCGAGGTGATCCGGAACGGCGGGCGGGTGATGAAGAACGTCACCGGCTATGACCTCGTCAAGCTGATGGCGGGCAGTTACGGCACGCTGGGCATCCTGACGGAGGTGGCGCTGAAGGTGCTGCCGAAGACACAGGTAACAGGCTCGCTTTCCTGCGAGGGGCTGGATGACGAAACTGCCATCGCCGCGCTTTGCCGCGCGCTGGGGTCGCCCTACGAGGTGACCGGGGCCGCGCATATGCAGGCGGGGCCAGAGGGCGCGCCACGTACCATGATCCGCATCGAAGGCACCGAGGCCTCGGTCGCCTACCGCGCGGGGGAACTCCGGAAGGTGCTGGCCGCGTTCGGCGAGTTCACCATCGACACCGACCCGGACAGCACGAAAGCCACATGGCGCGCCATCCGCGATGTGCAGCCCTTTCACGGCACGGACGGCGACATCTGGCGCCTTTCGGTCAAACCCACCGATGCGCCGGGCCTCGTGGCCCGCATCGGCGGCGCCGAGGCGCTCTATGACTGGGGCGGCGGGCTGATCTGGCTGCGCGTGCCCAAGGGCACCGCCGGCCCCAACATCCGCACCGCCATTGCCGAGACCGGCGGCCACGCCACCCTGATCCGCGGCACGCGCGGCGGCGGCGTGTTCCAGCCGCTCGCGCCCCCCGTCGCCGCCTTGCAGGAATGCCTGCGCAAGCGGTTCGACCCGAAGGGCCTGCTCAACCCCGGCCTCATGGCCCAGGCAAACGAGGCAGCCGAATGAAGACCGAATTCACCGAGGCCCAGCTTCAGGACCCGGCCACCGCCCGTTCGAACCAGATCCTGCGGGCCTGTGTCCACTGCGGGTTCTGCACCGCCACCTGCCCCACATACCAGGTTCTGGGCGACGAGCTCGACAGCCCGCGCGGCCGCATTTACCTGATCAAGGACATGCTGGAAAACGACCGGCAGCCCGACGAGAAGACCGTCAAGCATATCGACCGGTGCCTCTCCTGCCTCGCCTGCATGACGACCTGCCCCTCGGGCGTGCATTACATGCACCTTGTCGACCACGCGCGGGAATATATCGAGGAGCGCTACCAGCGGCCGCTCTACGAGCGGGCGCTTCGCTGGACGCTGGCGAGGATCCTGCCCTACCCGACCCGCTTCCGCCTTGCGCTGCTGGGCGCCAAGATCGGGCGGCCTTTTGCGCGGCTGATGCCCGATGCACGGCTCAAGGCGATGCTCGAGATGGCGCCGAAACGCATCCCGCCCGTCAGCCGCAATGACGACCCCCAGACCTTTGCCGCAGAAGGCGAGCGTCGCAAGCGCGTGGCGCTGATGACGGGCTGTGCGCAACGGGCGCTTAACACCGACATCAACGATGCCACGATCCGCCTGCTCACGCGGTTGGGCTGTGAGGTTGTCGTGGCCGAGGGGGCCGGCTGTTGCGGGGCGCTGACCCATCACATGGGCAAGACGAAAGAGAGCCACGCCACCGCCGCGAAGAACATCCGCGCCTGGGCGGCGGAGATGGATGGCGACGGGCTCGACGCCATCGTCATCAACACCTCCGGTTGCGGCACCACGGTCAAGGATTACGGCCACATGTTCCGGCAGGAAGCCCTGGCCGAGGATGCCGCAAGGGTCTCGGATATCGCCATGGACGTCTCGGAACTGCTGATGACGCTCGATATACCGGAGGGGCCGGACAGGGGCATCAACGTGGCCTACCACGCCGCCTGCTCCCTTCAGCACGGGCAGAAGATCAAGTCCTACCCGAAAGACCTGCTAAAGCGGGCCGGTTTCACCGTGTCGGAACCCGCCGACAGCCATCTCTGCTGCGGCAGCGCGGGCACCTACAACCTGATGCAGCCGGCCATTTCCAAGCAGCTCAAAGACCGCAAGGTGCGCACGCTGGAAGCGAAGAAACCCGACATCATCGCCGCCGGCAATATCGGCTGCATGATGCAGATCGGCAGCGGCACGGAGGTGCCCGTCGTGCATACCGTGGAACTGCTCGACTGGGCCACCGGCGGGCCGAAACCGCCCGCCCTGGACGACGCCGACACACCTGTTCCGAACCTGCGCGGCACGCCCTAATTTGGCCCAAATGGATTGCTAGCCACCTCCGAAACAACACCAATCGGAGGGGCAATGTTCAGACCTGTCGCGGCGCTTATCATCCTGGTTCTGACGGTCGGCACGGCGCTGGCCGACACCCGCCTCAAACGGCTCGACACCGGCGATGACGGCCGCGGGTGGGAAGCGGTCGGTCGGCTCGACATCGACGGGCGCGGCTTCTGCACCGGGGCGCTGATCGCGCCCGATCTCGTGCTGACGGCGGCGCATTGCCTCTACGACAAGACCACCGGCGACCGCGTCGATCATGCCCGCATCGACTTCCTCGCCGGCTGGCGCAACGGCCGCGCCTCGGCCTACCGCAAGATCCGCCGGGCGGTGCCGCATCCCGATTACGTCTTCGAGGATGCCGTCTCGGCCGACCGGGTTCGCAACGACGTGGCCCTGCTCGAGCTGTTCCACCCCATCCAGAACACCCAGGTCGTGCCCTTCCTGACCGACGAGCGTCCGCACAAGGGGCAGGAGATCGGCATCGTCTCCTATGCCCGCGACCGGTCAGAGGCGCCGTCGCTGCAGGAAATCTGCGACGTGGTCGCACGCCAGCAGGGCGTGCTGATCATGTCCTGCGACGTCGATTTCGGCGCCTCGGGCGCGCCGATCTTCAGCTTCACCTCGGGCCAGCCCCGTGTCGTCTCCGTGGTCTCGGCCATGGCGCAGGTCGAGGGGCGCAAGGTCTCTCTCGGCACGCAGCTCACCCAGCCCCTGCACGACCTCAAGAGCGCACTGGATGCCGGAGAAGGGTTCTTCCAACCCGGCGCGCCGCAAATGTCGACCCTGGGCGAACGCCGCGATACCGGGGCGAAGTTCGCCAAGCCCGGCGGCTCTTGAAATCCTCCGAAGACTTTCCCAGATAAACGGCACCGGCGCCGCCAAGCGGGCCGGTGATATCACTGCCTGTCCCGATGGGAAGGCATTCACATACGGGATCGCTCAAAGGAGGATGACCCATGCGTAACTTCGATCTTGCACCGCTTTACCGTGCAACCGTCGGGTTCGACCAGATCGCCGACATGATGGACCGCGTACTTGCCGCCGACATCAACCAACCGACCTACCCCCCCTACAACATCGAGAAGACCGCCGATGATGCCTATCGCATCTCGATCGCCGTTGCCGGCTTTGCCGCCGACGACCTGATGGTCGAAGTCAAGGACGGCGCGCTTGTCGTGTCGGCCCGCAAGGCCGAGGATGACAGCCAGCGCAGCTTCCTGCATCGCGGCATCGCGACCCGCGCGTTCGAGCGCAAGTTCCAGCTTGCCGATCACGTGCGCGTCACCGGCGCGTCCCATGCCGACGGCATGCTGCATATCGACCTTGTCCGCGAAGTGCCCGAAGCACTGAAACCGCGCCGCATCGCCATCGCCAGCGGCGACTCGGTCCGGAAAGACGTGGTCGACGCGGAAACCGTCAACTAAGGGATCCGGCCGGGCGCAACGCCCGGCCACCGATCGCAAGATGTTTGCCCGGCCGGTCATCCCGGCCGGGTTTTTCATGCCGGCCGCCGCGCCGTCAGCAGCGTCTCGCCCGCCGGCCCGATCAACAGCAGCGCGCCGGTCTCGTCGATGTCGAACCGCACCACGTGCTGCAACGCGTCCAGCACCCGCTGTTCCTGCGTCATCATCGCCTCGGGGCAGCCCATCATCGTCGCCGCCATCTGGCCGAAGCCCAGCCCTTCGCCATCCAGCATGTAGATGCCCGAGAACCGGTTGCACCCGGTGCGGCCCGACACCCGGCCATCGGCGTCAAAGCTGATGGTGATGTTCGAGTTGTCGATGATGCCCATCTCGCCGACATCCTCGATCTGCCATTCCGCCCCGGTCAGCAGGCTCGCGGCATCGCCGCCACAGCCGCGCATCTCCTGCCCGTCCAGCGCCAGCGCGGCGCGGTGCGGATAGGGCATGCCGGTGGCGTCGTCGTGACAGATTTCCTCCTCCAGCCGCAGCCGCGCCTCGATATCGGGCATGTTGAGGACATAGGCGCCGGTTTCGACCTCCACCTCGGGCCGGGGGGTGGTCAGCTGCAGATCGCCGTAATCGGCCACGAGCTCGGCCTCGCCTTCGCCGATGGTCACGTACCAGCCGGGCTCGTTGCCCACGGCGGTATAAGGCTCGGGGGTATGCTCGACCTTGGCACAGCCGGGCTCCGGCTCCGATCCCAGCGTCAGGGTCGCCTCGGTGCCCTGCGACCAGAAGGTCACCTCCGGATCAGCCTGCGCCACGTAGCGCGACCCTTCCTCGGCCGGGGCCTCCTCCATCGCGTAATCCTGCCCGCCAACCCGAAGGGTGGGGGTATCGTCGACCAGCCCGAACTCCACGCTCGTCTCGCCGCAGGAGAAATACGAGGTGAAGGCCAGCGGCGTGTATTGCCGCAGCCTCACGTCGCCCAGGTCGACATCCTCGGCCCCCGCGCCGACACGAATGCCTTGCGCCAGCCACATCGGATCGCCATCGACCCGGACCATCGCGGTCAGCGTCCCGCTCAGCCCGGCCGGCACCTCCACCTCGAACGGCATCGGCACCTGTTGTCCGTCCGTCGTGAACCGGCTTTCGCCCAGCGTCGCATCAAGCGCGCCTTTCACCTCGACGACCACCTCCGCCCCCTCGGGCAGGGCGATCCGTTGCAGGTAACTCAACTGGCCAGAGATCGTCCGGCCGCCCTCCTGCGCACCCGCCGGCAGGCTCAGCACCAGAGCAAGAAAAAGGGACAGGGCAAATCGCACCATGTGACATCTCCAACAGGGATCATTTCCATAATTACCACCTAGGCCTTGAACCCCTGAAGACGAAGGCCGTTCCATTGTCCGTTCGCAAGAAACCGCGCGCGCCGGGACAGTGGCGCGCGCGGGGGTGGCAAGACGGCGGAGCTACACCGCCTTGCCACGAGGGCCAGATGCTGCTCGATATGGCCCTTGTCTCAGTCCCGGTCGAGGCTCTGCGCCAGCCGCATCAGCCGCACCGCCTCGGCGCGGTAGCCATAGGCATCCTCTCCCTTGGCAGAGTTTGCCAGCGCGATGGCGTCCTCATAGCTCCAGCCGTTCAGGTAGGGGCTGTCCTGCAGGATCTGCCCGAACCCGGCAATCGCGGCGGCAAAGCGCATGTCGTCGGTGGTCTCGCCCCCCGCCACGATCGGCGTCTCGATCAACTGGCTCGTCTCCTCGCCCGGGGCCTTGTAGCGCAGCTTGAGATAGCCCAGCTCGTCGCTCGTGCTCTGCGTCTCTGCATCGCCATAGCGCAGCGGATCGGTCAGCCGTCCGTCGGAGTCGACCAGCGTCACCTCGTAGATCGCCGTCACCGAATGGCCCGCGCCGATGTCGCCGGCATCGACCGAGTCGTTGTTGAAATCATCCCGGTTCAGCGCCCGCGTCTCGTACCCGATCAACCGGTACTCGGCGACGACACCGGGGTTGAACTCCACCTGTATCTTGACGTCATCGGCAATCGGGTAGAGCGCCCCGGTGAACTGGTCCACCAGCACTTTCTGCGCCTCCGACAGCGTGTCGATATAGGCCGCCTGCCCGTTCCCGTTCTGCGCCAGCGACTGCATCACCGCATCGTCGAGATTGCCGCGCCCGAAACCCAGAACCGACAGGTAGGTGCCACTCTCCCGCTTGCCGGCGATGTAGCGCTCCAGCTCGTCCGGGTCGCTGATGCCGACGTTGAAATCACCATCGGTCGCCAGGATCACGCGGCTCACCTCGCCCTCCTCGGTCATGCCCTCGGCCACGGCATAGGCCTGCTGCAGCCCCTCCTGCCCGGCGGTATTGCCCCCGGCGCTCAGGTTGTCGAGCGCACCCAGGATGGTATCCCGCTCGGCCGCCGAGGTCGGTTCCAGCACCTGCCCAGCACTGCCGGCATAAGTCACGATCGACACCTGGTCCTGCGCCGACAGCTTCGATAGCATCAGCGCCAGCGACTGCTTCAGCAGCGGCAGCTTGTCGGGATGCTCCATCGATCCCGAAGTATCGATCAGGAAGACAAGGTTCAGCGGCGGCCGATCCTCGACCGCCGGCAACTCGCCCTGGATGCCGATATGCACAAGCTGCGTGTCGGGGTTCCACGGCGTGTCGGTCACGCTCACGGTCGACCGGAACGGCGCCTCGCCCTCAACCGGTGCAGCGTAATCATAGGGGAAATAGTTGATCATCTCCTCGATCCGCACCGCCTCGTGCGGCGGCATCACGCCCCCGATCAGCGAGGACCGCACCACGGCATAGGAGGCCGTATCCACGTCGATCGAAAAGGTCGACACCGGATCCTCCGCCGTCACCTTCAGCGTGTTGGGCTCGGCATGGGCATACGCCTCCGTATTGTTCTCGGGGCGGATCAGCACATCCCGCTGCCCGGCCGGTGCGGTGTTGTTCAGCGTCTCGGCGGCAAAGCCGCGCAACGCCTCGGTCGGCGCGGCCTGCATCCGCGGCGCCGGGCTGGGCGGGGCGGCGCCTGCCATGTCGTCGGCGGCCAGCGACTCGGCCGCTTCCATCTCGGCCAGCCCGCCCACGGCCTCCTGCGCCTGCCGCGCCCGGTCTTCCTCGGTCGCCACGGTCTTCTGCACCATCGGCCCCGGCCGGAACATGTCACGCCCGGCCTGCCAGTCGGGCACCACCACGACAAGGCCCAGCGCCACCAAGGCGGTAGTCGCCGACATCATCCCGCGCGACGAAAGTTGTGTCGTTATCATTCTTGCTACTCCTCTGAACCAGCCCCTCCCAGGGCGATCAGAGGTAAGACGCACCCCCGCCCGGCTTTCTTGGAGCCGGTCGAAATTATCCTGCGCGATGGTGAAGTTCGCAGCCTTCCGGCCCGCGTCGGGCGCGGGGGTGGCGGCCTGCATCGCCTGCTTCAGATCGTCGAGGTCGTCGGTCATGCCTGATCCTCTTTCTCGCGCTGTGCGCGCAACCGCTTCTTCGACTCCGAGATGCGCCAGCTCACCGTGCCGGGCGCCACGCCCAGAACCTCGGCCGCCTCGTCATGGCTGAGATCGTCCAGCACCAGCGCCAGCGTGTCGCGCAGCTCTTCCGGCAGCGCCCGCATCGCCTGTGTCAGCCAGTCAACCGCCTCCGCCGCCTCGTCCTGGGCGGCGCGCCGGTTCACTTCCCAGTCGCCCCAGCCCTCGGCGTGGCGCGCCCGTGTCGCGGCCTTGCGCCGCCGGTCATGGGCGGCGTTGACCACCACCCGCCACAGCCAGGTGCCGAACTGTGCCTCGCCGCGAAACCCCTGCAACCGCGAGGGCAGCGCCGCGCAGACATCCTGCGTCAGGTCCTCGGCCTCCGCCGCGGCCCCGGTCAGGCGGAACGCCAGCCGGAAAACCCTGTCGTAATGCCGCTCGAGCAGCAGGGTGAAGGCGTGCCTGTCCCCTCCCGCCGCGGCCCTTGCAAGGCTTTCATCACTTGTTTCCATGCGCATCACGTTTGTTGGACGCGCGGGATTGGTCAATCCTTGGCGGACCCGAAAGATTTTTTGAGGATTTTCTGGGAGGACACATCAACCCCTCACGAAGAAACGCCCCCGCAGTGTCTGCGAGGGCGTTCCGTCCTGACTGTTACCCCGCCTCAGACCGAGGCGCAGATATATTTCATCTCGAGAAACTCGTCGATCCCGTGATGGCTGCCCTCGCGGCCGAGGCCCGATTGCTTGACCCCGCCGAACGGCGCCACCTCGGTCGAGATGATGCCGGTGTTCACGCCCACGATCCCGTATTCCAGCGCCTCGGCCACCTTGGTGACGCGGCTCATATCCTTGGCGTAGAAATAGCTGGCCAGGCCAAAGATCGTGTCATTGGCCATCTCGATCACGTCATCGACCGTATCGAACTTGAAGAGCGGCGCCAGCGGGCCGAAGGTCTCGTCCTTGCTGACCACCATGTCCTGCGTCACGCCGGTCAGGATCGTCGGCGGCAGGAAATAGCCCTGCCCCTCCATCGGGTCGCCGCCGCCCATCAGCACGTTGGCCCCCTTCGAGGTTGCGTCGGCCACATGCTCCTGCACCTTCTCGATGGCATCACCGTTGATCAGCGGGCCAAGCGTGGTGCCCTCTTCCAGACCGTCGCCGATCTTCAGCTTCTCGACCGCCGCCTTCAGCTTCTCGGCAAAGGCCTCATACACACCGGCCTGCACGTAGATCCGGTTGGCACAGACACAGGTCTGCCCGTTGTTGCGGAACTTGCACATGATCGCGCCCTCGACGGCGGCGTCGAGATCGGCATCGTCGAACACGATGAACGGCGCGTTCCCGCCCAGCTCCATCGAGCATTTCATCACCTGGTCGGCGGCCTGCCGCAGCAGGATGCGCCCCACCTCGGTCGAACCGGTAAAGGTCAGCTTGCGCACCACCGGGTTCTCGCAGAACTCCTTGCCGATCTCGGACGAGCTCGACGAGGTGACGATGCTGAACACCCCCTTGGGAATCCCCGCCCGCTCGGCGAGAACGCCCATCGCGGTGGCCGAAAGCGGCGTCTCGGCCGCCGGACGGCCCACGAAGGCACAGCCCGCGGCCAGCGCCGGCCCGGCCTTGCGGGTGATCATCGCGTTCGGGAAGTTCCACGGCGTGATCGACGCGGCCACGCCGATGGGCTGCTTGATCACCGTGATCCGCTTGTCGCGCTGATGGCCCGGAATGGTCTCGCCATAGATGCGCTTGGCCTCCTCGGCGAAGAACTCTATGAACGACGCGCCATAGGCGATCTCGCCCTTGGCCTCGGCCAGGGGCTTGCCCTGCTCGGCGGTCAGGATGATGCCCAGGTCCTCCTGGTTCTCCATCATCAGGTCGAACCACTTGCGCAGCACGGTGGCACGCTCCTTGCCGGTCCACTGCGCCCATTCCTTCTGCGCCTTGCCGGCGGCCTCGATGGCCTTGGCCACCTGCGCCCGGCTCATGTCGGCCACGTTGGCGATCACGTCGCCGCGGGCCGGGTTGGTCACCTCGAACGTGCCGTCGTCGCCATCGACCCACTCGCCGCCGGCATAGGCCTGCTCGGCCACGAGGCTGGGATCTTTCAACAGGGATTTCAGGTTCGTCGTATCAGGCATCAGTCGGTCCTCCCGGAAAATGGTTGACCAAAGGCAAACCACTTGCCGGCCGGAATGTCCAGATCACCCGGCCCCCGCTCCCGGCAAGGCACCGCCCCGCCTTTCATCTTTCCGGAAATACTCGAAATCCCGCCGCTTCAGTCCGGGGCCAGCATATACCCTTCGCCCCGCACCGTCTGAAGGTAACGCGGCTGCTTCGGGTCGGTCTCGATCTTCCGCCGCAGCCGCGTGATCTGCACGTCGACCGCCCGCTCCTGCGCCTGCCCCTTGTCCCGGCCCAGGTCCTCGACCAGCTTCGCCCGGCTCACCGGCTCGCGCAGATGTTCCGAGAAAATTCGCATGAGCTGCACCTCCGTCGCGGTCAGCCGCACCGGCTCCTCCCCCCGCAACAGCTCCGATCGCTCGATATCGAACCGCACGGCGCCCAGTTGCAGAACCTTCGGCGCCATCGTCTCGGCCGGCGCCGCCGGCATCCGCCGCAGGATCGCGTTGATCCGCAGCAACAGCTCCTTCGGCTCGAACGGCTTGGCAAGGTAATCGTCCGCCCCCGCCTCGAGCCCCTTGATCCGGTCCTCGGTCTCGCCCTTCGCGGTCAAAAGCAGGATCGGCGTCAGGATCGTCTCGCGCAGCGCCTTCGTCAGCGCCACGCCATCCTCGCCCGGCATCATCACGTCGAGCACGATCATGTCGAATTCCAGCCCCGACAGGATCCGCCGCGCATGTGCCGCATCCCGCGCCGCCGACACCAGGAACCCGTGCCGCGCAAGGAACTTGCGCAGCAGCCCGCGAATGCGCTCGTCGTCATCCACGATCAGCAGGTGCGGCGCCGGCTCGCTCATGCGCCGTTCTCCCGGATTCGGTAATACATCTTGCGCAACTCCGGCTCCATCATCGCCTCGAGCACCTGCCGGAACCCGGCCACCGCCTCCGGCCCCGCCGCACGATAGGCCGCCCGCATACGCGCCCTCTGCGCATCCGAAATCTTCCGCTCCAACGCGACCCCGTCCTCCGTCAGGAACAGGTTCCGCTCACGCTTGTCGGTGGCCCCGATCCGGCTTTCCACCAGCCCGTTCTCGATCAGCGTGCGCAGCACCCGGTTCAGAGATTGCTTGGTCACGCCGAGAATGCCAAGCAGGTTGTTGACCGTCGTGCCGGGGCTCCGCGCGATGAAGTGCAGCGCCCGGTGATGTGCCCGCCCGTAATCCATCGTCGCCAGGATCCGGTCGGGATCGGCGGTGAAGCCGCGATAGGCAAAGAACATCGCCTCGATCCCCTGGCGAAGTTGCTCGTCGGTCAGAAACAGCAGGTTTTCACCGCCCTGAACGTCCGGCATGGCCCCTCCAAATCACAAATTCCGCATTCCGCCACCGACATTATGTCAGCTTTGTTGACATTCCAAGATCAAACTGGTAGCGAATCGCAGTTTCCACGCAACTTTATGTCCGGACCGGACGTAAGTAACGCAACAAATGGAAACGCGGGCCTAGAACGAGGAGACCGAAGATGGCTGGCTACGATGATCGCGACGGACAAATCTGGATGGATGGCACGCTCGCCGACTGGCGCGATGCGAATGTACACATCCTGACCCACGCGCTGCATTACGCCAGTTCGGTATTCGAGGGCGAGCGCGCCTATAACGGCAAGATCTTCAGAAGCCGCGAGCATTCCGAGCGCCTGCACTATTCCGCCGGACAGCTCGATTTCGAGATCCCCTTCACCGTCGACGAGATCGAGGCCGCAAAGGCCGAGGTGCTCAAGGCAAACGGCCTGACCGACGCCTACGTGCGCGCCGTCGCATGGCGCGGGGCCGGCCCCGACATGGGTGTCGCCTCCGCCCGCAACCCGGTGCGCCTCGCCATCGCCGCCTGGGAATGGGGCGCCTATTACGGTGACGCCAAGATGAAGGGCGCCAAGCTCGACATCTCCAAGTGGAAACGCCCGAGCCCGGAAACCATCCCCTGTCACGCCAAGGCCGCCGGCCTCTACATGATCTGCACCCTGTCGAAACACGCGGCCGAGGCGAAAGGCTGCTCCGACGCGATGATGTTCGACTACCGCG
>NZ_JAVKFX010000074.1:0-93703 GCF_040223625.1 Roseovarius sp.
CGCTTCAAGGCCAGCTCCGAGGCTGCAAAGCAAAAGCGAAAGGAGACCCCCGCATTGACCAAAACATAACCGCTGATAAGCTGTAAGGGCGGGTCAAATCTCGGTGAAAATACCGGGTCACTTCTCAGCGGAAATTAACAGACTGGAATTACTATATTTGCCATATGAGCTACGGGCAAGTTGCGCGAGAGGTTAACTTTGCGCATGAGCTAGCAGGCAATACCGAGCTCAATCAGTTAATTCAACGGGGCCTTTCTGATCGAACCAAAGATATCACAGAGTATCTGATCAATTCACCACATCGTTTCTTGGGCGCCTTGATTGTTGCTGCGTGGGGTGGTGAGCCACACTACACACCTGTTGAAATCACCGACTCCGACTCGCTTACTGAAGGCTTGGACAAGGGCTTTGGAGTGCTAACCTTCGATGGAAATCAGCAGTACTTCGCGCTAGACGGGCAGCATCGGCTGAAGGCGATCAAAGAAGCTGTCCTAAAAAACCAAGATCTCCTCACAGAGGATATTTGCGTCATCATGGTATCGCACTTCGATACTGAAGAAGGGCGGCAAAGGACTCGGAGATTGTTCACAAACATAAACAGGAATGCAAAAGTAACTTCTGGCGCAGAGAATATTGTTCTCGATGAAGACGACGGAATCGCGATCCTTACTAGGAGACTTATACAAGAGCATGACTTCCTTAAAGAAGAAGGAAGGGTGCGTGTAATTCTTGGCCAAGACAGCGAAGGCAAACTCAAGATTGCCGGTAAGAGCATTCCCAAAGCGGACAAGTCGGCCATTACGAGCATTATGACCCTTTATAATATCCTGAGGAGCTTGGCATTTGATCAGCCGAAGGAAATCCGAAACGAAAAGGCTCGACCCACCAATGACCTGCTTGACGCTTCATATGTGGTTCTGTCAGCGAGAATTGACGACCTTCTCGACAGTTCTGGTGCCATCAACGATCAACTTCTGAAGTGCGATAGCGCTCGTGACGTTAGGGCACCTAAGGAAAATGAGGGGATAGGGCATCCGTTTATGAGGCCTATTGTCCAGGAAGCTCTCACCAAAGCAGTTGCTCAGTGTATCCAGCAGGAGCTTATCGATTGGAACGGAGCCATGAAGAAAATCTCCGAACTGGATTGGAAGCTGAACTCAGCACCATGGACAGCGATCTGGTCTGCGGAGGGGAATAAGATTTTGAGCGGGACAGACTTTTCGAAAGTTCTCGTTGACTTGCTGATTTGCAATATTGCGCCGCCAAGCAAGCAGTTCGTGAAGGACGCTCGGCGGAATTACAAGAACCTTCGCGAGCGCGACTTCCCCCAATCGGCAGAAACTCTCTATGAGAACATACCGAGCGCATCCGAAGGGTCGATGTTGGATTCAGCGGCAACTGATGGCAACCCAGTTGAACCGGGTAGTGCTGGCTGAAACGTATGAACAAGCGTTGGCATTGTCAGGAGTATTGCTAGATATTTGGGTCCAATGACTGATGCTGGCCCGGCAGGTCAACCACGAGAAGTATCACCCGCGGTTTGAAATCGTGTCTTTGGCCGGCACAATCCCGGACCGCCGAACGCGCTTCGCGTGAAGCCGACTATCCCGTAGGGTAGCCAAGAACAGAAAGAGGCTATCGCCTCCACTAACTTGCTGTCTGTTGCTGCCTCAACAACGGTGGGTTCTAGCGGCGTTCACGTGCCAGAATGGGTTCCATGTGGCCCCAAAAGAATTCGATTCTTGGCCCATGTTTCTGATCGCGACCCTCATCGAAGTTAACGACAGCACTCGGAAAAACCAACGCAATATCAGACTGTTACAGGATATTCACCAAACTGGCGCAGTCATGAGGTCCGGAGATTA
The DNA here is from genome assembly GCF_040223625.1 of Roseovarius sp. Classification (GTDB taxonomy): domain Bacteria; phylum Pseudomonadota; class Alphaproteobacteria; order Rhodobacterales; family Rhodobacteraceae; genus Roseovarius. Next base: position 1,866 of record NZ_JAVKFX010000074.1, read on the forward strand.
ACGGCCCAGAGAGACCGCCTTCAGGCCTCTTGGCGACCAGGCCAATGCTCAGCCCCTCTCGCATAACCCTCGAAAACAACGGAAAAATCCGGCCGCGGCCGGATCGGGAGAACGCTTTCGCGAGGGCAAGTGGCGGAGAGACAGGGATTCGAACCCTGGAGACGGTTTCCCGCCTACACGCGTTCCAGGCGTGCGCCTTCGACCACTCGGCCACCTCTCCGTGCGGCTCTCTTTAGCCGCGGGGGCGCAGGCAGTTCAAGGGAATTCTTGGGGTTGGCGTGCCCGCGCGTCAGTCTTCCAGATGCAGGCTCACCCGGCGGTTCTGGCGGCCCTTCTTCTCGATCTTGCCAAGGCGGACGCGGCCGATTTCCCTCGTGCGGGCGACATGGGTGCCGCCGCAGGGCTGCAGGTCGACCTGGTCGGCGCCCTCGCCGATGCGGACGAGGCGGATCTGCCCGGCCCCGCGCGGCGGCTGGACCGACATGGTCTTGACCAGCTCCGGCTGCGCGTCGAGCTCCGCCTCGGTGATCCAATCCTCGCTCACCCCCAGATCACGGGCGATCAGCGCGTTCAGCGCCTCTTCCAGCGCCGCCTTGTCTTCGGGCGCCTCGGGCATGTCGAAATCGAGCCGTCCCTTGACCTCGGTGATCGAGCCGCCCGTCACTGGGCGCGGAATGACGACCGACAAGAGGTGCAGCGCCGTGTGGATGCGCATATGGGCAAGGCGGCGGCCCCAATCGATCACCTGCGCGACCCGCGCCCCCACCGGCGGCAGTTCGCCCCCCTCGGCGGGCACTAGGGCGATGTCGCCATCCCCGGTCTTCACCGCCGTCGCGATATCCACCTGGCCCCCCTCCCACGAAAGCCGCCCGCCATCGCCCGGCTGGCCGCCCCCGGTGGCATAGAAGATCGAAGCATCCAGAACGATACCGCCCTCGGGCGTGTGCCCCGTCACGGTGGCCTCGGCCTCGGTCCGGTAGGCATCCTTGAGAAAGAGTGGTTCGGTCATCGCGCGTCCCCGTCGCCGTCGGCATCCGTGTCAGCCTCGCTGTCGGCCTCGCCGGTCCGGGCGTCCTCGATATCCTTGCCGGTCAGGTGGGCGCGCGCCTCCTCGACATCGCCGGTGGTGCTCGGCGCGCCGGGCCCGGCCTCCGGCTTCGTCTCGGCGCGCAGCACCTCGGGGTTGCGCAGCCAGACGTCGCGCTGCGCGAAGGGAATCTCGATCCCTTCCTCGGTGAAGCGCCGGGCGATCTCGTGGTTCATGTCGGAATGCACGGCCAGCACCCAGTTCACGTCGCGCAAGATGGCGCGGATCTCGAAATCGAGCGAATCCGCCCCGAAGCCGCGGAAGACGATGAAGGGCGGGGTCGACATCAGCACCATCGGGTGCGCTTCGGCCACCTCCTTCAGGATGCCCTCGACCTTGCGCGTGTCGGTGCCATAGGCCACGCCCACCGGCACGATCACCCGGCCCACGGTGTTGCCGCGGGTATAGTTGGTGACGGTGCCGCTGATCAGGTCCGAGTTGGGCACGATCACGTCGGAGCGGTCGAAGGTCTCGATCACCGTCGAGCGCACCGAGATGTCGCGCACCACGCCATGCGTGCCGCCCACCTCGATCCAGTCACCCTCGGAGATAGGCCGCTCGATCAGCAGGATGATGCCCGAGACGAAGTTCGACACCACGTTCTGCAACCCGAAACCGATGCCGACCGACAGCGCGCCGGCGACATAGCCAAGCGCGGTCAGGTCGATCCCGGCACTGGTGATGGCGATGATCGCGGCCAGGAATATCCCGACATAACCGATGCCCGAGACGATGGCGTTCTGCCCGCCCTGGTCGAGCTTCGTCTTGGGCAGCACGGTGTTCTTCAGCGTCCCCTGCAACAGCCGGGTCGCCATGTAGCCGATCACGAAGACGATCACGAGCGTCAGGAAGATCGCCGGCGAAATCCGCGTTCCGCCGACATCGAACCCCTGAAGCAGCCGGGCATAGATCTCCGTCAGGTCCGCCACCCGCGCGCCCCAGGCCAGCGCGAAGAACGGGATCGACATCAGCACCAGCACGAAACCGATCAGGATCGGGATCAGCGATTCCGCCGCGCCGTCCCGGTTGCCGGTCACCAGCACGTAGACCTCGGTCACCAGCCTCTGCAGGATCAGCAGGACCGCCAGAAGCTGCAGCGAGGCCAGCGACGGGAACATCAGGAAATGCGCCAGCGTGAAATACCCCACCGACGCCAGCACCGGGGAAATGAGCGCCAGCAGGTTGAGCGCCAGTACGAGGAACCGGGTCAGCCGCGTGCGGTAGTTCTCGCTGCCCTCCAGTTCCACCTGGTTCCGCGTGTGCGCCCGCAGAAGCCGCGCCAGCCGCAGCACCAGCAGCCCGGTCAGCACCAGCAGCGGGAAGAGCAGCGTGTTGGTCGTGGCCTCGCTCCAGCGCGACAGCTCGGCGGTGTTCCGGACCAGCGCATAGGCCGCCACCACCAGCCCGAGCGCCGCCCCCGTCCAGCGCCCGCTGAAGCGATGTGCCTCGTCCAGCACCAGCGGCAGCGTGCGCGCCTCCTTGGCCGGGAAGATCCGCGTGGCCAGCCAGCGGGCCAGCAGGAAGACGAAGGCCGACGGCAGGATCGCCGAGACGAACTGTTCCGCCCGCAGGCCGAGCAGGCCGGTCTTGCTGACCGCCTCGACCAGCGCGAATATCCCGAGGAACGGCAGGATCAGGCTGCCCAGCGACAGGGCAAACCCCGCCAGCCACCGCCCGGCGCCGGGATGATCGCCCAGAACCCAGGCCGTCAGCCCGCGCGACCAGCGCCGCCCGCGGACGACAAGGACAATCCCGACCGCAAGGAACACCAGCACCGCGGGCAGGTGGTCGCGGGTCTCGTCCTGCCGGATCGGGTTGTTCCACCCGTTGCGCACCTCGCCGACCATCTGGGTGGCCGTCGTCCTGACCGCCGTCAGCGCCGGTAACCAGTGCACCGGGTTCAGCGGCGACGGCCCGAATTCCAGCAGCTCCTCGGCCTGCCTGTCACGGATGATACGGTCGACCCCGCGAATAAGCCCGTCGGCACGGCTATAGGCCAGCTCGGCGCGCTTCACCGGCGCCTGCAACTCCCCCAGCCGGGCGTTCAGCGCCTCCCGCTCGGCGGCGATATCCTCGGATTCGCTGCCGTCCTCGGGCGCGTCCCCGAGCGCGGCAAGCTGCTGGCGTACCGTGGCGATGGTGCTGGCGTTTTCCGATTGGGCCGCCAGGAAGCGGTCGCGCCATTCGGCAAGATCCTCGCGCAGCGCCTCCAGCGCGGGGGTCGAGGCGCGGTTGTTCTCTACCGCCTCCTCCGCCCGGGTCGCGGTGCGCTCCCACGCCTCGTAATCGACCGCCTGCCCGGCCTCCTGGGCCACGGCCTGCGGGGCCGTGACAAGGCCCGCCCCGGCACCGCCCAACAGCAGCGCCAGAAGAAGGCAGAGCGCCCGCAGCAGCGCCGTCACTCGACGAAGACCCCGGGAATGCTGCGCGGCGAGCCGTCAAGCCACTCGGGCACCGGCAGGTTCTTTTCGCGCAGGAATTGCGGGTTGAACAGCTTCGACTGGTAGCGGTTGCCGTAATCGCACAGCACTGTCACGATGGTGTGCCCCGGCCCCATTTCCTTGGCCATGCGGATCGCGCCGGCCACGTTGATGCCCGACGAGCCGCCAAGGCAGAGCCCCTCGTGCTCGAGCAGGTCGAACACCACCGGGAGCGCCTCCTCGTCGGGGACCTGGTAGAGCATGTCGGGGGTGAAGCCTTCGAGGTTGGCGGTGATCCGTCCCTGCCCGATCCCCTCGGTGATCGAGTTGCCGGTCGCGTTGGCCTCGCCGTCCTTGTAGAGCGTGTACATGCCAGAGCCCATCGGATCGGCCAGCGCCACCTTCACGCCCTTGGGCTGCAGCGCCTCGCCCACCCCGGCCAGCGTCCCGCCCGAGCCCACGGCACAGACGAACCCGTCGACCTTGCCGCCGGTCTGTTCCCAGATCTCGGGGCCGGTGGTTTCCACGTGGGCCTGCCGGTTGGCCACGTTGTCGAACTGGTTGGCCCAGATCGCCCCCTCGTTCGAGTGCCGCGCCATCTCCTCTGCCAGCCGGCCGGAATAACGCACATAGTTGTTGGGGTTCTTGTAGGGCGCCGCCGGCACCTGCACGAGGTCGGCGCCGGCCAGCCGGATGAAATCCTTCTTCTCCTGGCTCTGCGTCTCGGGGATGACGATGACGGTCTTGAACCCCATCGACGCCCCCACCAGCGCCAGCCCGATACCGGTATTGCCCGCCGTGCCCTCGACGATGGTGCCGCCGGGCAGCAAGTCGCCCCGCTTTACCGCATCGCGGATGATGTAGAGCGCGGCACGGTCCTTGACCGACTGGCCGGGGTTGAGGAACTCGGCCTTGCCGTAGATGTCACAACCGGTCTCCTCGCTGGCCTTGCGCAGCCGGATAAGCGGCGTATTTCCAACGGCCTCGGACAGATCCTTCGCGACGCGCATGCCCTGCTCCCTCATATTGCATTGCCCGGAAAGGATTAGAACCTGTGCCCCGGAAACTCAAGCAGCAGAACGCAGCCGCGGCCGTTCCCGCTGAAGCCAGAGCAGCATCAGCACCAGCGGCCCGACATTGGCCTCGCCGCTCTCGACAAGCTCCATCGCCCGCTCGAAGCCCAGCACATGGGTGCGGATATCCTCGTTCTCGGTCTCCAGCCCGCCCCGGCCCCGGCCCGTGTCCGGCAGGTCGGTGAGGCCGAGATAGCAATGGTAGAATTCGGTCGAACAGCCGGGCGAGCAGTAATGGCTGGTCATGTGCTCCAGCGCGTGCAGGGTGAGCCCCGCCTCCTCCCACGCCTCGCGGCGGGCGGTCGTCTCGGGCGTCTCGCCCGCGTCCACCCGGCCCGCCACGGGTTCCAGCACGAAGGGCCGCGGATCGCCCCGGCCAAAGGGCCCCATGCGGAACTGCTCGACCAGCAGCAACCGGTCACGCACCGGATCATAGGGCAGCACGATCGCCGCATCGGTCGCCACAAACACCTCGCGCCGCAGTTCCGGGCTTTCATGCCCGTCGAAGGCAGGGTGTCGAAGGTCGTATGAATGCGTCAGGAAGAAGCCCTCATGGGTGGCCTCCCGGCTGGAGACCTCAACCTGCGACGCGGACGTGTCGCTGCGCAGGGTGGCGGGCGCGGCGTTTGCCGCGCTCACGCGCGATGCGGCGCGGGCGAGCAGCATCTGCAGATGCGCCGCCACCTCCGCCGCCGGCTTGCGGCCGAAATAGCCCACGATCTCGGCGGCCGCGGTCAGGGCCATCTCGCCCCAGCGCCCGGCCCAGCGCGCCTCGTCCCATGCCGGCCCGGCCCCGGCCTCTCCCTCGCCCAGGAAGGCGATGGCCGCCCGCGCCTCGCCCTCCACCTCGATATGCTTCGGGACAGGGGTCGCGCCAAGGACGGCCGCGACATACTCGATCCGGTCGAACAACCGCCGGTCCGGCAGGTCGACCAGCACGCCCACCGCCACGCCGTCCTGCGCCGGGACAAGCGCCGGGAAACAGGTATCCGCGCCAAGGTCGAGCGCCGCCCTTGTCAGCCGCGCCGCCCGCAACCGTCCGTCAAGCGGCCCGCCGGCCACGATCCCGAGCAATGGCGGCCACGCCAGCGGCCCGGTGACGAAAACCTCCTGCATGGGCTCAGCTTATCCGGCGGGTGAAGACTTCGGCGATCAGCGCGATGACAACCGCGCCCAGCACCAGAAAGCCGATCAGCGGCCAGTAATAGATGTTCTGCGCGTATTCGAAGGCGATCTCGAACATGCCCTGGATCGCCTCGACCGGCCCCTCGTAGCGCAGGTCGAGCGAGCGCTGGATCATCTCGTAAAACGACAGCAGCAGGAATTCCCAGAAGAGGAACGCGCCCAGCCCCGTCAGCCCCGCCCCGATCGCCGCCATGTAGCCGCGCCCGATCCGGTTGCCCATCACCCACCAGCCCACCAGCAGGCCCAAAACCGCCGTGAACAGGCTGAAATGGCCGAAATCCTCTTCGATGGGCCAGATGGCCTTGACCGTCTGCGTGGCCTGCCAGCCCAGCGCCGCCAGCCCGATGGCAGAAATGAGCTTGCCGGCGGTGGGCATCCGTTCGGTGGGGCGCATGTGTTATCCGGGCCTTGCGATGGTGATCTGTGTCACGTCGCAGTTTCCCCCACGGAACGCCCCGGCACAAGAGGTCAGGTAGAAATTCCACATCCGGCGGAAGCGGTCGTCGAAGCCCAGGCGCGCGACCTCCTCCCACTTCTCGTTGAAGGTGTCGTGCCAGCGGCGCAGGGTCTGGCTGTAGCTTTCGCCGAACTCGATCGAGCGCAGCACCTGAAGCCCCGCCCGCTCCACCTCGGCGCGCAGCACCGAGGGGCTGGGCAGCATCCCGCCGGGGAAGTTGTATTTCTGGATGAAATCGACCGTGTTGCGATAGGCCTCGAAGCGGTGATCCTCGACCGTGATCACCTGCAGCGTCGCCCGCCCGCCGGGGTTCAGCCGGTCGCGCACGGTACCGAAATAGGTGGGCCAGTACTGCTCGCCCACCGCCTCGAACATCTCGATACTGGCGATCCCGTCATAGGATCCGCGCTCGTCGCGGTAATCCTGCAGCTTGAAGGTCACCTGCTCCGACAGCCCCGCCCGGGCGATCCGCTCCTGCGCGAAGTCGAACTGTTCCCGGCTGATGGTGAGGCCCGTCACCCTGAGCCCCCGTTCCTTCGCCGCGTATTCGGCGAAGCCGCCCCAGCCACAGCCGATTTCCAGCACGTGATCGCCGGGCTTGGCGCCAAGCTGGTCGACCATGCTGGCATATTTCTGCATCTGCGCCGCCTCTAGGCTTTCCTGCCCCGTCCGGAACAGCGCGCTGGAATAGGTCATCGTGTCGTCGAGCCACAGGCGGTAGAAATCGTTCCCCAGATCGTAATGGTGGCTGATGTTCCGCCTGGCCTGCGCCCTGGAGTTCCGCTTGAGCCAGTGGCGCAGCCGCTCGTAGACCCGCACCAGCCCCATGCCCGGAAAGCCGTCATAGACGTCCCAGTTGTCCTCGTGCACGAAATCCATCAGCGCCTGAAGGTCCGGCGTGCTCCACCACCCCTCGAGATAGGCGTCGCAGAAGCCGAGATCCCCCTCGCGGATGAGCCGCGCGAAACAGTCGGGGTTGTGGATGTCCAGTTCCGCCACGGGCCCGGGCGTCTTGCCTTCCACGCGAAAGCGCCGCCCGTCGGGCAGGACGAAATCGAGCCGTCCGCAGTTGATCTTCTGCACCGTGTCGAAGGCCTGCGCGAAGTAGCGCGGCAGGTCCTTCTGGCCGGTCGTGTCGGTCAGGATCATCCGGTCCCCCAAAATATGCACCCCAAGGCTAGGCCGCTGTCGCGGCCAGCGGCAAGGGGGTTTGCCAATGTTTTCAAAAGTCCCGCGCCTCGTAGGCCTCGAGCGCCTGCTTTCTGCCCTCCTTCATGCCCACCACCGGCTCTTCCGGGTAGGCGTCGTCGGGCGAGAGGCCCCAGCTTCGCGGGATAGCATCGAAATAGGACAGCGCCGTCTTGGTCGGCCGCGATTGCCCCTCGGCGATCCAGCGGCGGCGATAGGTGCCGTCGCGGTCGAACTTCTCGGCCTGCGTCTCGGGGTTGAAGACCCGGAAATAGGGCGTCGCATCCGGCCCGCTTCCGGCCGTCCACTGCCAGCCCAGCGCGTTGTTGGCCGGATCCCAGTCGGTCAGGCAATCCTCGAACCAGCGCTTGCCGATGTCCCAGTGCGTCATCATGTGCTTGGTCAGGTAGCTCGCCACGATCATCCGGGCGCGGTTGTGCATCTTGCCGGTCACGTACATCTCGCGCATCGCCGCATCGACGAAGGGCACGCCGGTGCGCCCCTGCTTCCAGCGCAGCACGCTCTTGCGGTCTTCCTTCTCCTCCCACGGGAAACGGTCCCACCCCTCGCGCCAGTTGCGCTCGGTGATCCGGGGGGTGTGGTACATCAGGTGATAGGCGAACTCGCGCCAGACCAGCTCCTTCACCCATGTCTCGGCCCCCTCGGCGCCCTCCTTCGCGGCCCGCCAACCGGCATGCCAGCACTGGCGGGGGGAAATTTCGCCATAAGTCAGGTTCTCGGACATGCCGGAACAGCCCTCCTCGGCCACCATGTTGCGGCCCGTGTCGTAGTCGCCGATCGCATGACCCGCGAACCAGCCCAGCCGGCCCTGCGCCGCCTCCTCGCCCACCCGCTGATGCGGCAGGCAGATGGCGGCACCCCGGTCCATCGCGGCGCCAAGCTGCCAGTCGTCCAGCTTGTCCGACTTGGGCCAACTGCCCGGCGCGGGTATCTTCGACGGCGCAGGCAGCGCCTCCGGCACCTCCCGATCCTTCACCGCGCGCCACATCGGCGAATAGACCTTGTAGTAACTCCCCTCCCCGGTCTCGACCGTCCACGGCTCGAACAACACATGCCCCTCGAAGCTTTCCGCCTCGATGCCGTCATCCTTGAGCAGCGATTTCACGTCCGAATCCCGCTCGATCGCCTCCGGATCGTAAAGCCGGGACCAGTAGACGGCCCCGGCCCCGGTCTCCTTCACCAGCTCCCGAAGAACCTCCTGCGCCGGCCCGGCGCGAAAGATCAGCCGGCTGCCCTTGTCCTTCAGCCGCTGCGCCAGATCCTCCAGCGACAGGCCCAGCCGCCAGCGCGGCGCGGCGCCCAGCCGGTCGATGCTGGCATCGCGGATGAAGACCGGGATGACCGGCCCGCCCCGCTTCACCGCCGCGGTCAGCGCCGGGTGGTCGCTCAGCCGCAGATCACGCCGCAGCCACAGGATCGTAGTTCTGATATCGCTCATGCCCGCCTCTTGCCGTTTTACTCTTTACGCAAGAGGCGACGTAGCGGATCAGATCACGTCGTCCAGCGCGGTCAGCAACTGGTCGATCTCTCCCTTGGTGGTGTAATGCACGAAGCTCAGCCGCAGCACGCCCTTCTTCAGGTCCACCCCCATCGCCTGCAACGGGCGCGAGCCGTAGAAGTCGCCGCCGCCAGCCATGATGCCGTGCTCCGCCAGCTTCGCCGCGGCCTCCGCCCCCGGCCCGGGCAGTTCCACCGCCACGGTGGGCGCCTTCTCTGCCGCGTCCCGTGGCCCGATCAGCCGGACGGAGTTGCGATCCGAGAGGAAGTCGAGCACCGGCTGCAGAAGCTCCGCCTCATGCGCCCGGAAGAGGTCATGCACCCCGCCGGTCCGCGCCGCCGCATCGCCGCCTAGCCCATGATGCCCGGCCAGCGCGTCGTAGTAATCCGCCATCCCGGCACTGGCCGCCACCTGCGCATGGTCCGGCCCCGCCGGCGTGAACCGCTTGTAGAGCGTGTCGGCGTTGAACCAGTGCGCCTGGTTGGGCAGCAGCCGCCCCAGCTCCTCGCGGATCACCATCACGCCCTGGTGGGGGCCAAAGGTCTTGTAGGCCGAGAAGAGGTAGATATCGGGCCGCATCTCGCCCACGTTGGGAAAGCCGTGCGGCGCATAGCTGACCCCATCGACACAGACGAAGGCGCCCGACGCATGGGCGGCCGCGGTGATCTCGGCCACCGGGTTCACGGCGCCCACGATGTTCGAGCAATGCGGGAAACACACCAGACGCACCCTGTCGTCGAGCAGCGTCTCGAGATCGTCCAGCCGCAAAAGCCCGCTGTCCCGGTCGATCCGCCATTCCCGCACCTCGATCCCGGCATCGGCCAGCCGCCGCCACGGGCCGGAATTGGCCTCGTGATCCTGGTCGGTCACGACGATCGCATCGCCCTCGTTCAGCCATTCGCGGAAGGCCTGTGCCAGAACATAGGTGTTCTGCGTGGTCGAGGGCCCGAAGCTCAGCTCCTGCGTCTCCACCCCCAGCATCGCGGCCAGCCGGCTGCGCGCCTCGTCCATCTCTTCGCCTGCAAGGCGGCTGGCCTCGTAGGGCGCATAGGGCTGCACCTTGCGCTGTCGGTAATAGCGCCCCAGCCGCTCGATCACCGGCCCGCAGGTATAGGAGCCGCCCGCATTCTCGAAGAACGCCTGGCCCTTCAGGCTTTCCTCGGCAAAGGCGGGAAACTGCGCCCGCACGAAATCGATATCCAGTCTGTCCGGCATGCCGCCCCCCATGTATCGCCCAACTCACCGGCAAGAAACAACAAAGCCCCCCGGGCTGCAACACCCGGGGGGCTTCCTTGTCCAAAACGTCGCGCCGTCAGGTCAGGCGCGCTTCTCGCTCATCAGGCCCTTGGTGATGCCGATGCAGAGCACGATCAGGATGATCGTGAACGGCAACCCGGTGGAAATCACCATCGCCTGCAGCGCCCCCAATCCGCCGCCGACCAGCAGCGCGATGGCGACGAGCCCCTCGAAGGTGCACCAGAAGACCCGCTGCGGCACCGGCGCGTCGACCTTGCCGCCGGCGGTGATCGTGTCGATCACCAGCGAGCCCGAGTCCGACGAGGTGACGAAGAACACGATCACCAGGATGACCCCGATGGTCGAGGTGATCGCCGCCAGCGGCAGGCTTTCCAGCATCGCGAACAGCGACAGTTCCGGCGAATAGGCATCGATCACGTTCGCCTTGACCGCCGAGGTCTCGGGGTTGGCGATCATGTCGTTGATGGCCGAGCCACCGAAGACCGCCATCCAGAAGATGCAGACCACCGAGGGGATGATCAGCACGCAGGTGATGAACTCGCGCACGGTCCGGCCCCGGCTGACGCGGGCGATGAACATGCCCACGAACGGTGACCAGGAAATCCACCAGGCCCAGTAGAACGCCGTCCAGCCCTGCATGTAGCCGGTATCTTCACGACCATGCGGGTTCGACAGCGGAATGACCTCCTGCACGTAGGCCCCCAGCGTCGAGATGAAGTCGGTGAAGATCCCGACCGCCCCGGCGGTGAACAGCACGAAAAGCAGCAGCGCAATCGCCACGACCATGTTGATCTCCGACAGCACCTTCACGCCGCCGTCGAGGCCCCGCAGCACCGAGATCAGCGCCACCGCGGTGATCCCGCAGATCAGCAGCACCTGAACGGTCATGTTGTTGGGCAGGCCGTAGACATGGCTGATACCGGCATTGGCCTGTTGCGCGCCGATGCCGAGCGAGGTGGCCAGGCCGAACAGCGTGGCAAAGACGGCCAGCGTGTCGATGATGTGGCCGGTCCAGCCCCAGACGCGCTCGCCGAAGATCGGGTAGAAGGCCGAGCGGATCGAAAGCGGAAGACCCTTGTTGTAGGAAAACAGCGCCAGCGCCAGCGCCACCACGGCATAGATCGCCCAGGGGTGCAGTGCCCAGTGGAACGAGGTCGCGGCCAGCGCCATGCGGCGGGCTTCCTCGATATTGCCCTCGATCAGCGCACCGTTCTCGTCGAACGGCCGGACCGTCCCCAGCGGGGCGTCACCCCACGGTGTGCCGAAGTAATAGGCCGGCTCCAGCACGCCGAAGAACATCAGACCGATGCCCATGCCGGCGGCGAACAGCATCGCGAACCAGCCGGGATAGCCATAGTCGGGCGTCGCCTCGGTCCCGCCCAGCTTGATCGAGCCCCAGGGGCTGACGATCAGGAAGAGGCAGAAGATGACGAAGATGTTGGCCCCCCACAGGAAGAACCAGTCGAAGGTCTGGGTGAGATAGGTGCGCAGGCCCAGGTCGCAGAAGGCCCCCGCTTCGCAGCCCTCGACCGCCGAGGCGTCGACGCCGTTGAAGATGGCGTTGGCCGTATCGGCCGCGAACAGCGCGAAGGCCACGAAGGCGATGATCACCAACCCGGAAATCACGAAGACCGGGTTGTGAATGTCGAGGCCGAACGGCCCGACCTTGGTTTGGATATTGTCCTGTCCGATCTCGTAATCGGTGTCGATGAGGTCCGAATGGCCTTCCGGCGCCGGGATCCCCTGGTCGTCTGTTTCATCGGCCATGCATGGCCTCCTTTTTATTGTCGGTCTTTTGCTTACTGTCCTGTCCGGGTGCGAAGCCTAGCTCCGCACCACCATCACGCTGCAATCGACATGCTCGGCTACGCTGCCGCCGTTCGACGGCCAGATGATGTCGAGCACGCTGGGCACGTGGCTGGCCATGATGACCAGGTCGGCACCCGTTTCCTTCGCAGCCTTGATGATCGCGTCGTCCACATCCGTCGACGGATCGTGGCAGATCTCCGTTCTCGACGACACGCTGATCCCGTGTTCGCTGCCCTGCTCACCGGCGAAGGCCTTGAGCTTGGCGTCGAATTCCTCGGGGTTGTGGGCGGTCGAACTCGGAGCGGCGGCGGTGACGCCGACATAGACGACCTCGGCGCCATAGTGCTTGGCCAGGTCGGCCGCGCAGGCCAGCGCTTTCTGAAGGTCGCCCTTATGCGCCAGATCGACCGGCGTCATGATCTTGTTGAACACGAATTCCCTCCTGATTGGACACTTGGGAATCGCCGGACAGCTTGCCTCGGCGCCAATGTGCCTCGATTTTTGCCCGTTTTTTCAGCATCAGCGTGAAATTGCTCACGCCTAGAAGGCAAGGCTAACCCGATTCCGCGTGGCATTACAAATGCCGGCGACGGTTTTTGTACGTTACGCGACATGAAGCTGGCGCAACCATGGGGCGAAAAACCGCCGTTTCGCACCGGTCGGTGTATCGGGGATTTCTCGGATTCGCCCCATCTCGCCCCTTTCAATGTGCCGCGCAACCGCCTATATTCACGATGTTCCTTCGGGAACTATGGACATAAACGCGCTCGTAATAAGCGGATCGGACCCGGGGGCGGTACCCGGCGGCTCCACCAAATACCTTTCGTTGGAGGGATCTGGGGCCGAAACAGGATCGACGAACGTGTAAAGGAGTGGCTTTGTCCCGGTGAGGTACCACCGTTATCGGTCCGTACAAGCATAATTGCCAACGACAATAATGCTCCGGTTGCAGTTGCCGCGTAAGCGGTAACAAGACCGAAATTGAAGTCCTTGCCTCTAGCAAGGTAAGGCGGGGTTCGCAGGCACCTGGCAACAGAAGCCTGCACTTTCCCTCTCTTTTTTCCGCGTGACAGTTTCGCGACAGCGTCTCTCCCCGCTTGCATCGGCCCGCAGGCGGGATACACCCGGTCCCCATGACCACGCCGCTCTCCCAGCTTGTCGCCACCTTCGCCCGCGTAGGCGTGCTGTCCTTCGGCGGGCCGGCGGCGCAGATTTCGCTGATGCATGCCGAGCTGGTCGAGCGGCACAAATGGCTGACCGAGAAACAGTTCCTTCAGGCGCTGTCCTTCTGCATGCTCCTGCCGGGGCCGGAAGCCATGCAGCTGGCCACCTATGCCGGCTGGAAGCTGCGCGGCGTGCCGGGCGGGCTGATCGCGGGGCTGCTTTTCGTGCTGCCCGGCGCGGCGGTGATCATGGGGCTGGCCTTCGGCTATGCCCATTACGGCGACGTGCCGCTGGTGCAGTCGCTTTTCGCGGGCATCAAGGCGGCGGTGGTCGTGGTCGTTCTGCAAGCGCTCTGGCGCCTGTCGCGCAAGGCGCTGGGCGGCCCGTCGAGCTGGGCGCTGGCGGGGCTGGCCTTCGCGGCGCTCTTCTTCCTGTCCATCCCCTTCCCGCTCATCATCGCCGCCGCCGCGCTCTGGGGCTACCTCACCACGCCCCACGCGGCGGCCGAGCCCGCACCGCCGCCCCAGCGGCCCGACACGCTGCGCACCATCGCCATATGGGGCACGCTCTGGCTGGCCCCCGTGGCGCTCCTGTGGCTCTCCGGCGCCGCGTTCCTCACCGACCTCGCGCTCTTCTTTTCGCAACTGGCCGTGGTCACCTTCGGCGGCGCCTACGCGGTGCTGGCCTACATGACGCAGGCCGTGGTCGAGACCCATGGCTGGCTGACGACGCCGGAAATGATCGACGCGCTGGGGCTCGCGGAAACCACCCCCGGCCCGCTGATCCTCGTCACCCAGTTCGTGGGCTTCCTCGCCGGCTTTGCCGAGGGCGGGCCGTGGCTGGCGCTCCTCGCCGCCACGCTCACCCTCTGGGTCACCTTCACCCCCTGTTTCCTGTGGATCTTCGCCGGCGCGCCATACGTGGAAACCCTGCTCGCCCGCCCCCGGCTGCGCGGCGCGCTCGATGCGATCTCGGCCGGCGTGGTGGGCGTGATCCTCAACCTGTCGGTCTGGTTCGCGCTGCACGTGATCTTCGCCGATGTCGCGCCCGGCCGCTTCGGCCCGCGGGTCGAGCCTTCCAGCCTGATCCCGGAAAACCTTGTTTTCATCGGGATCGCCATTCTCCTCCTCCTCTCCCTGCGCTTGCCGCTGATCCTCTGCCTCGGGCTGATGGCGGCCATCTCGGGGGCTGCGGAACTTTTAGTTTGACGCCGGCCCGCCATGGGTCTTTGTTAGAGGGAGAATCCCTCCAACAACGGGCCCGACCCGGGGACATCATGGCGCGAGAGATCGACTACGGAAAACTCATGCACAGCGCGATGCGCGGCCTCATCCAGGAGGTTCTGACGGATGTGCGCGACAAGGGTTTGCCCGGAAACCACCATTTCTTCATCACCTTCGACACCACCCACCCAGACGCCCGCCTCGCCGCGTGGCTGCGCGACCGCTACCCGACCGAGATGACGGTGGTGATGCAGCATTGGTTCGACAATCTCGAGGTGAATGACGACGGCTTCGGCGTGACGCTCAATTTCGGGGACGAGCCGGAAAGCCTCTATATCCCCTATGACGCCATCCAGACCTTCGTCGACCCCTCGGTCGAGTTCGGCCTGCGCTTCGAAAGCCACGACGAGGACGAGGATGACGAGGACACCCCCGAGGAGGCCGAACAGGCCGGGTTCGCCGAGGATGTCGAGGAAGAGGCGGAGCAGAAGGACGCCGAGGTCGTGAGCCTCGACAGCTTCCGCAAGTAACGGCCCCGGCGCCCCGCCCGGGCGCGGCCGACAGGGTTATCCCATGAAGGTTTCATGAAGTTTCACGGGCCAGGCTTGTGCCGGCCCGCGGCTTTGCTATCTCGCCTCTGACCCCACCGCAGAGGATGCGAACATGGCAAACGATATGGGCCTTTTCTTCGGCGAGCTGCTGCGCCACCCGGCCGAGGTTTCGGCGCTTCTCCCCTCCTCCAGCGCCGTCGCGTGGCGGATGACGGAAGGGGTCGACCGCCATACCGGCCCGGTGGTCGAGATCGGCCCCGGCACGGGCAGTTTCACCAAGGCCATCCTCGCCCGCGGCGTGGCCCCCGAACAGCTCACCCTGCTGGAAACGAACGACCGCTTCTGCGAGATCCTGCGCGCCCGCTTCCCCGGCGTGCGCGTCCTCAACCAGCCGGCGCAGGACATCGAAAAGCTGGGCCTTTCCGAGATCGGCGCCGTCATCTCCGGCGTGCCGGTTCTGGCCCGCCCGAAGATCCAGCGCGAGGTGGTGGGCCCCGCCTTCCGCCTGATGAAGCCCGACGGGTTCTTCACCCAGATCACCTACAGCCCCAACCCGCCGATCTCGGCCGAGATGCAGCGCGAGCTGGGCCTGTCGGTGGAAAAGCGCGGCACCGTCTGGGTCAACCTGCCGCCCGCGCGGGTTTTCGTCTTCCGCCGGCGCACGCATTGAACTTTCCCGCCACTTGGGTATGACGGGGGCGAACCGTTTTCAGGAGAGCCCCCGATGACCGACACCCGCACCGAAACCGACAGCTTCGGCCCTCTCGAGGTGCCCGCCGACAAGTACTGGGGCGCGCAGACGCAACGCTCGATCATGAACTTCCCCATCGGCTGGGAGAAACAGCCGGTGGCGGTGGTCCGGGCTCTTGGCGTGATCAAGAAGGCCTGTGCCATGGCCAACAAGGCGCAGGGCACGCTGGACGCAAAGCTCGCCGATGCCATCATCGAGGCGGCGGGCGAGGTGATCGACGGCAAGCTCGACGACAACTTCCCGCTGGTGGTCTGGCAGACGGGTTCGGGCACGCAATCCAACATGAACGCCAACGAGGTGATCGCCAACCGCGCGATCGAGATCCTGGGCGGCACCATGGGCAGCAAGGACCCCGTTCACCCCACCGATCACTGCAACATGGGGCAATCCTCGAACGACACCTTCCCGACGGCCATGCACATCTCCACCGCCACCACGGCGCATAACGTGCTTCTGCCGGGGCTGGCCAAGCTGCAGGTGGCGCTGGAACAGAAGGTGGTGCAGTTCGACGGCATCATCAAGATCGGCCGCACCCACACGCAGGACGCCACGCCCCTGACGCTCAGCCAGGAATTCTCGGGCTACGCCCACCAGGTCGCCATGGGGATCGAGCGGGTCCGCGGCGCGCTCACCCGCATCTACGAGCTGGCCCAGGGCGGCACCGCCGTCGGCACCGGGCTCAACACCCGCAAGGGCTGGGACGAGACTGTCGCCGCCAACATGGCCGAGATCACCGGCCTGCCCTTCGTCACCGCGCCCAACAAGTTCGAGGCGCTGGCTGCGCATGACGCCATGGTCGAGATCTCGGGCGCGCTGAAGACCGTGGCGGCCAGCCTCTTCAAGATCGCCAACGATATCCGCTTCCTCGGCTCCGGCCCCCGCTGCGGGCTGGGCGAGCTGATCCTGCCCGAGAACGAGCCGGGCTCCTCGATCATGCCGGGCAAGGTGAACCCCACGCAATGCGAGGCGCTGACCCAGGTCTGCGCGCATGTGATGGGCAACGACGCCGCCGTGGGTTTTGCCGGCTCCCAGGGGCATTTCGAGCTCAACGTCTACAAGCCGATGATGGCCTATAACGTGCTGCAATCCATGCAGCTCCTGGGCGATGCGGCCTCGGCTTTCACCGACAACCTGATCGACGGGCTGGATGCCAACCGCGAGCGGATCGAGAAGCTGATGCGCGAGTCGCTGATGCTGGTCACGGCGCTGGCGCCCGAGATCGGCTATGACAACGCCACCAAGGTCGCCAAGACGGCGCACAGGAACGGCACCACCCTGAAGGAAGAGGCCATCGCGCTGGGTTTCGTCGACGAAGAAACCTTCGACCGCGTGGTCCGGCCGGAACAGATGATCGGCCCGAAATGAGCGGCAAGCCGGTCAACCTGAACCGGGTCCGCAAGGACAAGGCCCGGGCGGAGAAACGCGCCCGGGCCGACGAGAACGCGGCGAAATTCGGCCGGACGAAGGCCGAGAAGGCCCGCGACGGCGCCGCCGCCGACAGGGCGGACAAGCATCTCGACGGCCACAAGCGCGAGACATGAGCCACCGCCCCGCCAAGCGCTCGCTCACCCTGCTCGGGCACCGCACCAGCGTCTCGCTCGAAACCGAGTTCTGGGAGGCCTTCCGCGCCATCGCCGCCGAGCAGGGCCAGCCGATCAACGCGCTGGCCGCCGAGATCGACGCGGCCCGCGGCACCGAGATGGGCCTCGCCTCGGCCATCCGCCTCTACGTGCTGCGCCATTACCGCGATCGGGCCACCTGACCTGCAGCGCTGGGTCCAGACGCCCCTTCGGGAGCCTCCGGCGGGAGTATTTGCACCAAGAAGAAGCTCAGGTCCCGCCCCTGCTTCTTCTGGCTGGAAATATCCCGGGGAGTCGCGCCGGAGGCGCGGCGGGGCAGCGCCCCTATTCCGCCAGCCTTGCCTTCAGCGCCGCGTTCTCGGCGCGAAGCTCGGCCAGTTCATTGCGGATGGGGGCCAGCACCGGCTCGAGCTCCTCGACCGTCAGGCGTACCGGCAGGTGCTGGGGGCAGTTCCAGTCGAAGCCTTCCACGGTGATCACCACCGCCCGTTCCACCCGGGCGCGGTAGCCGTCGTCACGCAGCCGGGCGATCAGATCGGGGTCGTCCGACAGCCGTGCCCGCCCGAGGATCTTGATCCGGGCCGAGTTGGGGTAATCGACGAGGATCATGGCGATGCGGTCGTCGCCGGCGAGGTTGCCGTCGCTGATATACTGGCGATTGCCGCGGTAATCGGCATAGGCGATGGTCCTGTCGTCCAGCACCTTGAGAAAGCCGCGCGGGCCGCCGCGGAACTGGACATAGGGCCAGCCGGTCTCGCCGACCGTGGCCTGGTAGAAGCCGTCGCGCAGGCCGATGAAGCGCGCCTCGTCCGGGCCCAGCCGGTCCCCGCGCGCCGCGTCGGGGTCGAGCATCCGGTCATACATGCGGGCGGAGCCTTGCGCCTCCTGCATTTTCCGCACGGCGGGGGTGAAGGCGAGTTCGGCGAAAGTCTTGGCCATGGGGGTATCCTTAACCGATCAGTCAACCCCTAGATAGGCACGCCCTGCCCGGCTTGCCAAGCCCCTTCACGCCAGCGTGACGAGACGAGCGTCAGAGCCCCCCAAACTGCGAGGCCTGGCGCGCGTTCCAGCGCACCGTCAGGTGATAGCCGTCCTCGTCCTGGGTCTCGTCCTCGACCAGCCCCTTGTCGAAGAGCCATGCCCGGCGGCGGCCGTCGTCGAAGCCCAGGTGCAGGGTCTCGACCATGGTGACGCCGGCGATCTGCTCCTTGATCGCCTCGACCACGTCGGCGATCCCTTCGCCGGTGACCGCCGACATAAGGTAAACATTGTCTGAACGGGCGGCGCGATTTTCAAGCACCGGCCGCGCCTCCGAATCGACCCGGTCGACCTTGTTCCAGAGCTCGAGCTGCGGCACCTCCTTCTGCACGCCTAGGCTGTCGAGGATGGCGGCCACGTCGGCCGCCTGTTCCTCGCTCTCGGGGTGCGAGATGTCGCGCACATGCACGATCAGGTCTGCCGCCGTCACCTCCTCGAGCGTGGCGCGGAAGGCCGCGACCAGCTCGGTCGGCAGGTTCGAGATGAAACCCACGGTGTCGGACAGAATGACTTCCGGTCCGTTACCGGGCAGTTCGATCTTGCGCATCGTCGGGTCGAGCGTGGCGAAAAGCATGTCCTTGGCCATCACGTCGGCCCCGGTCATCCGGTTGAAGAGCGTCGACTTGCCGGCGTTGGTATAGCCCACCAGCGCCACGATCGGGAACGGCACCTTGGCGCGGGCGGCGCGGTGCAGGCTGCGGGTCTTCACCACCTTCTCGAGCTGGCGTTTCAGGCGCACGAGCTGTTCGTCGATGGCGCGCCTGTCGGCCTCGATCTGGGTCTCGCCGGGGCCGCCGACGAAGCCGAGCCCGCCACGCTGGCGTTCGAGGTGGGTCCAGGCGCGGACGAGGCGCGTGCGCTGGTAGGAAAGCGCCGCCATCTCGACCTGCAGCACGCCCTCGCGCGTGGCCGCCCGGTCGCTGAAGATCTCGAGGATGAGGCCCGTCCGGTCGAGAAGCTTCACCTTCAGGTCGTTCTCGAGGTTGCGCTGCTGCACCGGCGTCACCGGCCCGTCGACCAGCAGAAGCTCGACCTCCTCGGCCTGGATGAGGTTGCGCAGCTCCTCCAGCTTGCCCTTGGAAAACAGCGTGCCCGGATGCGGCTGGCGCAGGCGCACGACGTTCGAGCCGCAGACCTGAAGCCCCGGCAGCGCATGGGCCAGCGCCACCGCCTCGTCCAGCGCGTAGGCCGGGTCACGCGCGTCGGCGTCCCCGGGAATGTCGGGATGCACCACCCAGGCGCGGGTGGCGTCGGTATCGGTCTGGGTCACTCAGCCCCCGTGCGGGCCCTGTCGTCAGGCCCCGTCTCAGGACGACGCGTCATCGCCGTCATACAGGTTCACCGGCTGCGACGGCATGATGGTCGAGACCGCATGCTTGTAGACAAGCTGCGACTGGCCGTCCCGGCGCAGGAGGATGCAGAAATTGTCGAACCACGTGATCACGCCCTGAAGCTTGACCCCGTTGATCAGGAAAACCGTCACCGGAATCTTCGTCTTGCGGACCTGGTTCAGGAATGCGTCCTGCAGATTTTGTCGATCTGTCGCCATCGTTATATTGCCTTTGTTCTTGCGACGCCGCGGATCGGCGCGTCCCTCTCCCTCGGCGGAGTATGAAGTGGCACGGTCCGAGTTTCCACCCTAAAATTCAACCCGTTGCAAGGGGCAATCGTGCACCCGTATCAATAGCGCCACAGCGAGGGATTGAAGAGCGCGATGATGGCCAGCGTTTCAAGCCGCCCCAGCGCCATGGCGGCGGCGAAGACGAACTTGGCCGGCGCGCCGAGCTGCAGCAGGTTGATCGGCGTCTCGGCGGCGATCTGGGTCAGCGGCCCGGTGGTCGACAGCGCGGCGATGGCCATGACGGTGGCGGATTCGAAGTCGAGCCCCAGCCCCGCGAATATCACCGTGATCGACGACAGCGACAGCGCGAAGAGCATGAAGAAGATCCAGGCGATGAAGGCCCCTTCGCGCCGGATCCGGCGGCTGGCCTGCCCCGCCCCGCTGATCGAGGAGGGATGCACCAGCTTCTCCATCTCGCGCCGCCCGCTGAGGTAGAGCGCGTAGACCCGCAAGAGCTTGACCCCGCCCGCCGTGGTGGCGACGCCGCCGCCCACCACCGACAGCCCCATCAGTATCAGCCCCGGCGTGCCCAGCCCCGACCAGCCGCGCGCCTCGTCCCAGGCCGCGCTTTCGAAGCCGGTGGTGCTGAGGAAGGACAGCACCGTGAACATGCCCCCCCAGAGGGCCGAGACCGCCTCGGTGAAGTTCTCGATCTCGTCCACGTCGAAGGCCGCCGCCCAGTGCCGCGCGAACAGGATCAGCGGCACGCCCAGCACCAGCGCGATGCCGATGCGAAACTCCGGGTCGCCCCACAGCCCGCCCTCGGAGGAGGTCATCGTGTCCGAGGAAAAGGTCACCCGCGACAGGCCGAACAGCATGAAGAGGAAGATGATCACCTCGCCGGCGATCCCGCTCTGCGCCTCGGGCACGCCGACCAGCGGGGTGATGCCGCTTGTCGCCATGGTCGACATGGCGTGCATCGTGGCCACCAGCGGCCGGTCGCCGGCGATCAGCAGCAGCATCCAGATCGCCGCCGTCAGCCCGGTATAGACCGGGAAGAGATGCGCCGTGAACTGGGCGATGCGGCGGGCCGAGCTGGCCCGGCGGAACCGGTCGAGGCGCTGCACGTCCTGCCCCGGCTCGGCCCGGGCCGTCACCTCGAACCCGCCGAGGTGCAGCGGCGCCAGCACCGCCGCCGCCGAGATCCAGACCAGCAGCCCGCCCAGCCAGCCCACCAGCCCGCGCCACAGGTGCAGGCTGCCGGTCAGCCGCCCCGGTTCGGAAAACAGCGTGGCGCCGGTGGTGGTCAGGGACGAGACCATTTCCACGTAGGCGTTGAGATAGGAGGTGGTGCCCAGCCCCTCGTAGAACGGCAGGGCCAGGAAGACGGGCAGCAGCGTGTAGCACAGGAACAGCGACAGCAGGTTCTGCAGGTCCGAACTGTCGCGCCGGGCCCGTCCGGTCATCGCCAGCCCGATCACGAAGATCAGCGTCAGCCCCAGCAGCCCGGAATAGAAGAAGGACCGGGCGATCGTGTGATCCTCGTTCACCAGCGCGTGCAGGGCCGGGACGAACATGGCGATCGAGAAGATCCCCGTCAGCAGCAGGATCAGCGGTAGGCTCAGGATGCGCTCGCCCGGGGTCATCGCCATCTAGAAGAAATCGATCGAGACCTGCAGCAGCTGCTCGACCCGTGCCACGTCGGCGGCCAGGGCGAACATCACCACCACGTCGCCCGCCTCGATCCGCATGCCGCCGGTGGGTTTGACGATCTCGCCGTCCTTCTGCACCCCCGCCACCAGCACGCCCTCGGGGAAGTCGATATCCCGGATCGCGGCGCCGGCGATGTTGGAGGTCGACATCACCTCGGCCTCGATCACCTCGGCCTCGGCATCGCCGATCGAATAGACCGCGTGCACCCGGCCGTGCCGGATATGGCGCAGGATCGAGCTGACGGTGGTGGCGCGGGGGTTGATGTAGGCGTCGATGCCCAAGGGCTCCATCAGCGGCAGAAGCGTCGGGTCGTTGATCAGCGCGATGGCATAGGCACAGCCGTCGGCCTTGGCCCGGACCGAGGCCAGCATGTTGGTCTTGTCGTCGTCGGTCACCGCGAGGATCGCGTCGGCACGCGAGACGCCCGCCTCGGCCAGCAGGGTCGCGTCGAGCCCGTCGCCGTTCAGCACGATGGTCCGCTCCAGCGCATCGGCCGCGCGTTCGGCGCTGCGGCGGTCGCGCTCGATCATCTTGGTGCGGGCCTTGCGGCCGCGCTTTTCCAGCGACTGCGCCACCGCGAGGCCGATATTGCCGCCGCCGACGATGACCAGCCGTTCCTGCTTGTGGTCGGACTTGCCGAACACCTCCAGCGTGCGGGGAATATCCTCGACCGGGGCAAAGACATAAGCCTCGTCATGGGCGAAAAGCTGGTCGCCCGCCTCCGGCGCGAAAAGCCGGCCGTCGCGGCGGATACCGATCACCACCACCCGCAGGGTCGAGAAGAGGTCGTTCAATTGCCTCAGCGGCGTGTTGAGCACCGGGCAATCCTCTTCCAGCCTGAGCCCCATGAGCTGGGCCTTGTTGCCGAGGAACATCTCGGTGTCGAAGGCCGCTGGCGCGGCCAGCCGTTGCAGGGCGGCGTCGGCCACCTCGCGCTCGGGGCTGATCACCACGTCGATCGGCATGTGGTCGCGGCGGTAGAGGTCGGAATAGATGGCATCCAGGTAGGACTGGCTGCGCAGGCGGGCGATCTTGCGCTGGATGGCGAAGACCGAATGCGCCACCTGGCAGGTGACCATGTTCACCTCGTCCGAATAGGTGGCGGCGATGATCATGTCGGCATCGCGCGCGCCCGCGCGGTCGAGCACGTCCGGGTAGCTGGCGAAGCCGTTGATGCCCTGCACGTCCAGCGTCTCGGCGGCCCGGCGGACGAGGTCGGCGTTGTTGTCCACCACCGTCACGTCGTTCTTCTCGCCGCTCAGATGGCGGGCGATCTGCCAGCCCACCTGGCCGGCCCCGCAGATGATGACCTTCATGGACGCACCTTGAGCTGTCGTCGGGGTTTTTGAATGACAGAAGGGGGGATGGGGGTCAATTGCCTTTGGCGCCCTGCCCCAGCGGCACCGCGCGGTGCGGATTTCCGGTTGATCCGTGGCCGCCCGCTGCGCTCTAGTGATGTCAGAGCGAAACGGTCGGGGAAGGACATTGCCGATGACACGCCTCATGATCGCCGCCGCCGGCGCGGCCCTGTGCCTGACGGCCCTGCCCCCGGCGGCGCAGGAGGAGGGAAGCGGGCCGCTGGGCCTGCCCAACAAGGCCGGGGCGTCGGTGCTGATGACCGAGCTGAACGCCATCGAGGCCGCCAACATCATCCGGCGCGGCCGCGTGGTGCCGCTGGGGCGCGAGTACCGGCCCGAGATGCCGCTGGGACCGGGGCAGGATTACACGCTCAGCCGGACCACGCGCCGGGACGACACGTCCACCCGGATCGAGACCACGCTGAACGGCCCCCTGACCGCCGGCACCTATCTCGAGGGGCTGGGCCACACCGGCACCGGCGGCGAAGACCCCCGCTTTTTCAACGGCTTCACCCCGGAGGAGGTCGCCCCCGAGGACGGCCCCGGCGAGGCCGGGGTGGAGCACCTGAAGCCCATCTTCACCCGCGGCATCCTGATCGACATGGTCACCGTGAACGGCGGGCCGATGGAGGCGGGACAGGAGATCACCGTGGCCAATATCGAGAAGGCGCTCGACTGGTTCGGCGTGAACGAACCCGGCAATGGCGACGCGGTGGTGTTCCATACCGGTTGGGGCCGGCACTGGATCGCGGACAATGACACCTACCTCTCCGGCGCGCCGGGCATCGGGCTGGAGGTGGCCGAATGGCTGATCGAGCGCGAGGTGGCGCTGGTGGCGACGGATGCCTGGACGGTGGGGGTTCAGCCTGTAAACGAAGGGCCGGAACGGGATTTCCCGGTGTCGCTGGCGCTGACCCAGAAACACGGCATCCTGCTGCATGACAACGTGGAAAGCGAGCGGCTGATCGACGCCGAAATTTCGGAATTCGCCTATATCTTCGCGCCGATGCCGATCCGGGGGGCGACCGGCTCTCCCGGGGTGCCGTTGGCGGTGTATTGACGGGGGTGCACCGTCACGGGGCGGCGAATCGGGGTTAATGGACTGATTTTGCTGAATTTCCGATGTCGGTATAACGTCGGTATTTTGTCGGTATCGCGTCGGTGCAAATGACCGCCCGCACGGGGGTTGATGTGGCGTGCGGTGCGGGGACACGCCAGATGTTGTGGCCCGCGCAACGCCGATTGCGGGTGAGCGGCAAGGTCCGGAAGGTCCATGCGGGGTTCGGGCGGGACGCGGGCGCGGTGCCAGAGTGCCGGTCGATAAACGCATTTATATCAATATACTGTATTTCAATGATAAAATCATATTGATCTCAAGCATACTTGAGGCCTGATCCTCCTCGCCTCCGCTGTCAGGAAGGACCGGGATGAGCAGGCTCACGTATTTCATTCTCGCGAATTTCCTGTCCTCTGTCTCGATGGGCGTCTTCCTGATTGCCCTGCCGTGGTTGATCGTGAAGACCCTGGGCGGCAGCGCACTGATCGCAGTCAGCGCCGTGGCGATGCTCGTTCTCTTCCTGCTGCGGCAGAGAAGCGGAGCGCTGGTGGATTCGACCCCGCGCGGCAGGTTGTTTGCAACCGCGATGATCGGGATGGCCGTGCTCCTCGCAGTGTTGGCGGTTGCGCCGACGAACACGGCCTTGATGCTGGCCATCTTCTTCTGCGGGCAGATCTACCTGTTTTTCTACTATGTCATCCGCTCGGCCATCACCCGTGAGATCGTATCGGAAGGGCAATTTGGCCGGTACAACGGCATCCTGGAAATAGAAGGCCAGATATCGACCTTCTTCGCCGGAGGAGCGGCGGCGTTCTTCTTTGCACAGGATCCGGCCTCGCTGTCTTCGGTCTTGTGGGCGTCTGCGGGTGGCATGCTGATCGCGGCGCTGGTCGTGCTCTGCAAGCTGCCCACCAAGGTGCCCGAAGACATCGCCGAAGGAGACCCGGAAACAGCTGCAGTGCAATCTTTCCCGCTCTCCTTGATGCTTTTGGCTTTCTGCGGAAGCGTCCCGTTTATCTGCGTGATGCTGCTCAACGTCATCAAGCCGATCGTTATCATCGACCTGTTGCGGTATCCGGGAGAGGTGCTCGCCCTCACAAGCGTCTTCTACACGATCGGGGCGATTGCAGCGGGTCTGCTCGGCGGGCGAAGCTGGATCGAGACGGGAAAGCGGCAAGTCGTCTCTTTGACATTACTGGGATTCCTGATTTTCTGCCTGGTGCCGTCGGCCTTGCCGACCCCGGCGGTTCTTTATCTCAGCTCCGTCATCTGGGGCGTCAGCAACGGGCTTAGCCGGATCACATGGCAGACCGCAGCCATGAACGAGGTGGGAAACCGGAGGATCGGCAACTTCTTTGCCACGGTGTCCGCCGGCGTTGGCCTCATGCGGATCGGGCTCTTGTTCGGCTACTGGGCGGTCTCGGCGCTTTGGGGCTATGAAACGTCGTTCGGCTACCTCGCATTGATCTGCACGATCGGGCTTGCCGTGTTTGCAATCGCGCGCTTCAGGCCGCAATTCCGCCGCCAGTGAGCGTCCCTCCGGGCCCTGCCCCGCTCAGTCGGCATCCTCCGCTTCGGTCTGCTTCACGCCCTTGTTGCCGGTCACCACGCCGAGGCTCTTCAGCTTGCGGTGCAGGGCGCTGCGTTCCATGCCGACGAATTCGGCGGTGCGGCTGATATTGCCGCCGAAGCGGTTGATCTGGGTGAGCAGGTATTCCCGCTCGAACGCCTCGCGCGCCTCGCGGAGCGGCATGGTGGCCACCGTGCCCGACAGAACCACGCGCCCCTCGTCGACCGGGCCCTGGGAATCGCCGGGCAGTTCCTTGGCGCCGATCTCGCCGCTGCTCTCGCCGAGGATCAGCACCCGCTCGATCACGTTGCGCAGCTGGCGGACATTGCCGGGCCAGCTCATCGTCTGGAGAAGCGCGCTCGCCTCGCCGCTGATCTTGCGCAGGGGCAGACCCTGTTCGCGGTTCAGCACCTCGATGAAATGGCTGGCGAGGTCGGGCACGTCCTCGCGCCGCTCCTCGAGGCTGGGCACGCTGATCGGCACCACGTTCAGCCGGTGATAGAGCTCGCGGCGGAAGCGGTCGGCGGCGATCTGGGCCTCGAGGTTGCGGGAGGTCGAGGAGATGACGCGGAGGTCGACCTGCACCTTGTCCGAGCCGCCGACGCGCAGGAAGGTCTGGTCGACCAGCACGCGGAGGATCTTCGACTGGGTGCCGAGCGGCATGTCGGCCACCTCGTCGAAATAGATCACGCCGCCATTGGCCTCTTCCAGGAGGCCCGGTTCGACGCCCCGCTCGTCGCTTTCGCGGCCGAAGAGCACCTCTTCCATCCGCTCGGGCTCGATCGAGGCGCAGCTCACGGACACGAACGGCCCGTCGGCCCGGTTGGAATGGGCGTGGATGTAGCGGGCGGCCAGTTCCTTGCCGCAGCCGGCGGGCCCGGTCAGCATCACCCGCCCGTTCGACTTGGTCACCTTGTCGAGCTGGCTGACCAGCGTGCGGAAGGCGGGGCTCTGGCCCAGCATCTCCGAGGGTTCCGCCCCGCGGCGCTTGAGCGCGATGTTCTCGCGGCGCAGGCGGCTGGTTTCCATACCGCGGCGGATGACGACCAGAAGCTGGTCGATGTTGAAGGGCTTCTCGATGAAGTCGTAGGCGCCCTGCTTGATGGCGGCGACGGCGATCTCGATATTGCCATGGCCCGAGATGATGACGACGGGCACGTCCGGATAGTCGCGCTTGACGGTCTTGAGGATGTCGATCCCGTCCATGTTGCTGTCTTTCAGCCAGATATCGAGGATCAGCAGCGCCGGCGGCTCCTGCCCGATCGAGGCCATCGCCTCGTCGGAATTGCCGGCGAGACGGGTGGTGAAGCCCTCGTCCTCGAGGATATCGGAGATCAGTTCCCGGATGTCTCTTTCGTCGTCAACGATCAGAATATCGCTCATTTGAACCTCATACCGCTTGTCTGTTCTGGTCGGTGGCCTGCGCCGTGGCGAGGACCGGCAGCCGGATGACCGCCATCGCCCCGGGCCGGGCGCCCTCCTCGAAGGCCGGGGCGTCTTCCAGCGTCAGGAGGCCGCCGTGCTCCTCGATGATCTTCTTGACGATGGGCAGGCCGAGGCCGGTGCCCTTCTCGCGCGTGGTGACATATGGCTCGAACAGGCGCGAGCGGTCCTCGGGCAGGCCGATGCCGTTGTCGGCGATGCGGATCACCGCCTCCTCTCCGGTCATCTCGCCGCTGATGCGGATGGTCGGCCGGTGGTTATCGGGGGCGCCTTTTTCCTGAAGGCTTTCAATTGCTTCGCCGGCGTTCTTGATCAGGTTGGTCAGGGCCTGGCTGATCATCGTGGCATCCAGATCGGCCCAGACCGCGCCCTCGGGCATGTCGGTCTCGAACCGCACGTCGGGCTGGCCCGCCTCCTGCAGCAGCACCGCCTCGCGCAACAGGCTCATCAGGTCTTCCTGCCTTGTCTGCGGCTCGGGCATGCGGGCGAATTTCGAGAACTCGTCGACGATGCGGCGCAGATCGTCGGTCTGGCGGATCACCACGCCGGTCAGCTGTTCGAGGCTGTCCTTCTGCTCGTCGGTCAGCACGCGGCCGAACTTGCGGTTGATCCGCTCCGCCGACAGCTTGATGGGCGTGAGCGGGTTCTTGATCTCGTGGGCGATGCGGCGGGCCACGTCGCCCCAGGCCGCCATCCGCTGGGCGGCGACGAGGTCGGTCACGTCGTCGAAGGCCACCACGTAGCCCTCGCGCTTGCCCTGCTCGGTGCGCCGTGTCGACATGCGCACCAGAAGGTTTTCCATCCGCCCGCCCCGGCTGACCTTGATCTCCTCCTGCACGAAGCCCGAGGCGCTGGCCTGGAGACGCTCGAACAGCGCGCCGAATTCGGGCACCGCATAGCTCAGCTCAAGCGATTGCTGGTCGTCGTGCCAGTCGAGCAGCCGCTCGGCGGCGCGGTTGACGAAGGCGACGCGCCCCTTGGCATCGAGCCCCACCACGCCCGATGAGACCGAGCCCAGCACGGAATCGAACAGCCGCCGGCGGCGTTCGATCTGCTGGGTGTTGGCCAGCAAACGCTCGCGCTGGCCCTTCAGCTGGCGGGTCATCTGGTTGAAATAGGTCGACAGCATGGCGATCTCGTCGCCGCCGCCCTCCTCGCGGACGCGGATGTCGAGATCGCCCTCGCCCACCCGCTGCGCCGCGCTGGTCAGCCGGCCCACGGGGCGCGACAGGCGCTCGGCGAACCACATGCCCAACCAGATCGCGGCGAGGATGAGGATAACGGCGAAGCCCACGTAGAGCAGCCCGAACTCGAACAGCACCCGGCCCCGCTCGCTCTCGCGCTGTTCGTAGAAGCGGGCGGTTTCCTTGGTGTCGTCCAGCAGGTTGAGGATGGCGCCGTCGACATTGCGGCTGACATAGAGGTAGCGGTCGGGGATTTCCTCGAGCGGCATCAGCGCGCGGAACTCGTTGTTGTCCCAGTCCTGGATCACCAGCACGCCGGTCTCGTCGGCCTGCGTGATCTGCTCGGCTGTCGGCTCCTCGTAGTCGAAAAGGTAGGAGCGTTCGCCGCGCGCCCGGATCTCGCCCGTGCCGTCGATCACGAAGGCCTCGCGCAGCCCGCGCTGGATCTCCCGCTGGCCGCGCGACAGCACCTGCCGGATCTGGCCGTCGTCGATGAAGACTGCCGCGCGCTTGGTGGCGTTGATGACGGAGGCCAGCGCCTGGGCGTCGGTGACGAGGTCGCGGCGGTGCTCGTCCTCGTAGGCCTGGGCGGCGGCGACGGAGTTGTCGACCACCCGGCCCACCCGGTCGGAGAACCACGCCTCGAGCCCCATGTTGACCGACAGCGTGGCAAAGACCGCCACGGTGATCGTCGGCAGAAGCGCCATGATGGCAAACACGCCGGTCAGCCGCAGGTGCAGGCGCGAGCCGGCCGAGCGGCGGCGGCGGGCGGCGATCATCTGCATGAGCTGCTGCATCACCAGCGCCGCGATCATGATCACGTAGACCAGATCGCTCAGCAGCACGATGCGCAGGATGTTGGACGACGCGCCCTGGTCGAGCGGGCCCATCACCAGGTAGGTCACCAGCGCCAGGACCGGCCCCAGCACCACCAGGCCGAAGGTCGCGGCGGTTTGTACGCGGCGCAGGCGCCGAAGGCGGCTGACCGTGTCCCACGAGAATCTGCGTGTCCGGGTCGCCACGGACCACCCCCATCAGGTTGTTACGATGCTGCGACGCCCCCCAATATCTGGGTCATGTTCGGGCGCCGTCAGCACAGTGGCCCCAATTGGCCACACCAGATGTTGCAGTTTTACATCAACTTGCGGCGGCGTGTCACGCGAATATCAAGGTCGGTGATCTTCTTGCGCAAAGTATTGCGGTTGATCCCGAGCAGGTCGGCACATTTGGCCTGGTTGCCGCTGGTGGCGTCCAGCGCGATCTCGATCAGTGGAGACTCCAGTTCCTTCAGAATCCGGGCATAAAGCCCCGGCGGCGGAAGCTGGGTGCCGTGCAGGTCGAAATAGCGGCGCAGGTGGCGGGCGACGGAATCCGACAGGCTCTCGCCGCCGCCGGTGCCCACCACGGGCGCCGCCTCGGGCTGGTTGCCGATCACCGCCTCGACCTCGCTGCGGGTGATCTCGACCCCGCGGGCGGTCAGGCCGATTCGCTGCACCATGTTCTCGAGTTGGCGGACGTTGCCGGGCCAGCTATAGGCGCGCATCAGCTCCATCGCATCCGCCGACAGGTGCCGGGCGGGCTGGCCGTCACGCTCGGCGCGGGCCATGAAATGCTCGATCAGCAGCGGAATGTCGTCGACCCGCGAGCGCAGCGCCGGCACCTCGACCACGGCGCCCGACAGGCGGTAATAGAGATCCTCGCGCAGCTCGCCCGCCTCCAGCCGGTCGGCCAGACGGCCAAGGCTGGTCGCCATGAAGCGCGGAACGTGATCGCCGGGCGCGTCCATCATCCGCACCACGCGGGCCTGGGCGGCGGTGTCCAGATCGCCCACCTCATCCAGCACCACCGTGCCGCCGCGCGCCCGCGCCATCACCTTCGACGGCCCTTCCAGGTCGGCGAGGTCGGCGGGCGTCACCGTCACGAAAGGCAGCGTGCGCCGGTCGGAGAAGTTGTGGATCGCCCGCGCGATCAGCGACTTGCCGGTGCCCGACTCGCCGGTGATCAGCACGGGCAGGTCGGTATTCATCAGACGCGCCACCACGCGATAGAGCCCCTGCATCGCCGCCGTCCGGCCGATCAGCGGCAGCTCGTCCGGCTTGTCCTCGACCTCGGCCTGCTGGGCGGCGCGGCTGCGGGAATCGAGCGCGCGCGCCGTGCGCTTCATCAGGTCCGGCAGGTCGAAGGGCTTGGGCAGGTAGTCATAGGCCTCCGCCTCCTCCGCCTGGATCGCCGTCATGATCGTGTTCTGCGCCGAGATCACGATCACCGGCAGGCCGGGCCGGTCCTGCGAGATCTTGGGCAGCATTTCCAGCCCGTTCCCGTCGGGCATCATCACGTCGGTGATCACCGCGTCGCCCTTGCCCTCGCCCACCCAGCGCATCAGCGTGGTCAGCGAGCTTGTCGCATGCACCTTGCAGCCCGCCCGCGTCAGCGCCTGCGTGAGAACCGTCCGGATCGTGCGGTCGTCATCGGCCACCAGTACAGTACCATCCATCAGTCTTCCTCCATCTCCTTGGGCGCCAGCGGCAGCGATATGCGGAACACCGTCCGCCCGGGTACGGACGAGACGGAAATCCAGCCGTCATGGTCCGAAATGATCTTGGCCGCCAGCGCGAGCCCCAGCCCGGTGCCGTTCTCGCGGCCCGACACGAAGGGTTCGAACACCTCCGCCGCGATCTCGGGCGGAAGGCCCGGGCCGTCATCTATGATTTCCACCTGCAGGGGCAGCGTCTTGCCCTTGCCCTCGCCACGGCGCACGCGCAGCGACTGTTCATAATAGGAATGCAGCCGGATCGTGCCGCCCGCCTTGCCGGCGGCCTCGGCGGCGTTCTTCACGAGGTTCAGGATCACCTGCAAAAGCTGGTCCGGATCGCCAAGCGCCAGCGGCAGCGAGGGGTCGTAATCCTCGATCACGGTCATGTCGGCGGCAAAGCCCACGATGGCCGAGCGGCGCGCCCGGTCGAGCACGTCATGGATGTTGACCGCCTGCAGCCGCGGCGCCGAGACGTTGCCGAACTGCTCGACCTGTTCCAGGAGGCCCACGATGCGACGGCTTTCGCTGACGATCAGGTCGGTGAGTTCCAGGTCATCCTTGCTCAGGTTCATCGACAGGAGCTGCGCCGCGCCGGTGATCCCGGCCAGCGGGTTCTTGATCTCGTGCGCCAGCATTTCCGCCATGCCGATGGCCGAGCGCGCGGCGGATTTCACCGATTGTCCCTGGCTCACCCGCCCCGCCAGCTCGCGCGGGGAGATCAGCAGCACCATGTGCCCCGCCTCGCCCGACAGCGGCGCGATCTGGAGGTTGCACTGCAGCGGCGCCCGGTCGCCCGTGCCCACGTCGACATCGTTGACGAAAAGCGGCGAGCCGTCGCGGCGGGCGCGTTCCAGCGCCTCTTCGAGCGGCGCGTCGACCGCCAGCTTGTCCCAGACCGGCTGGCCGGTGACGGCGCGGGCCGAGCTCATCAGGAAGCCCTCGGCGGCCGGGTTGATCCGGGCGATGCGGTCGCCTGCGTCGAGCACCAGCGCGGGCACCGGCAGCGAGGTCCAGATGGCGTCGTCGGCGCTCATGCGGCGGCCCTCTCGCCATCGGCCAGCGCGTCGGGGAGAAGGCGCAGCACCTCGCCGGCATCGCGGCTGGTCAGCACCCGCTTGCGCAGTTCGGGGCCCGTGCCGGCCCCGTCCATGTACCAGCCCAGGTGCTTGCGCGCCACGCGGGTGCCAAGCTCTGTTCCATAGAAATTAAGCATGTCTTCGTAATGGGTTGCGACCATGTCCTCGCGTTCTTTTCCGTCCGGAATCTTTGGCGCCGGGCCGCTGCCCATCTCGTGCGCCACCTGCGCCAGCAGCCACGGCCGCCCCTGCGCCCCGCGCCCGATCATCACGCCATCGGCGCCGGACAGCCGCAGCGCCTCCTGCGCGTCCTTGGTCCCCGTGATGTCGCCATTGGCGATCACCGGCACGCGCACCGCCTCCTTGACGGCCCGGATCGCGGCCCAGTCGGCACGGCCCTTGTAGAACTGGCAGCGGGTGCGGCCGTGGATGGTGATCATCTGCACCCCCGCCGCCTCGGCCCGTTTCGCCAGCTCCGGCGCGTTGAGCATGTTGTCATCCCAGCCCAGCCGGGTTTTCAGCGTCACCGGCACGCTGACCGCGTCCACCACCGCCTCGATCAGCGTCAGCGCGTGGTCGAGATCCTTCATCAGCGCCGAGCCGCTGGCCCCCGTGCCGCTGGCCGATGTCACCTTCTTCGCCGGGCAGCCCATGTTGATGTCGATGATCTTCGCACCGTTGCCCTCGACCTGTTTCGCGGCCTCGGCCATCCAGTGCGCCTCGCGGCCGGCAAGCTGCACCGCGGTATCCGCCTGCTCCAGCCCAAGCTCGGCCTTCTCGCGCACGCCGGGCTTGGCCTGCACCATCTCCTGGCTCGCGACCATCTCGCTCACCACCAGTCCGGCACCGAATCGCGCCACCAGCTTGCGGTACGGCAGGTCGGTGATCCCGGCCATGGGGGCAAGGAACACCTGGGGCGACAGCGCCTTGTCGGACAGACGAATGGTCACGTGCTTAATCCTTGTGCAGTACCCTCTATTTACGGTCGGCTTGCGGGAGGGACAATATTTCAAGGGCATAAAAGCCGGCCGCCGGATCGCGATGCCTATTATTTAGGCATATATCCACGGTAACCCGGCGTAAACTCCCCTTCCGGATGTACCGTCCCGCGGCCTCGCGCGGGGCGCCGGCACGGCGGCGGGCGGTGTCTGTTGCAACCGCCGCCGCCGCCACGCTATCAGGGCACATGACAACCGCCGCCATCATCGTCGCCGCCGGGCGCGGCACCCGTGCCGGGGGGGACCTGCCGAAGCAATGGCAGGGCCTCGGCCAGAAGCGCGTGATCGACTGGACGCTGGCGGCGTTCGAGGCGGTGCCGGAGGTGGGCCAAGTCGTCGTGGTGCTGCATCCCGACAAATTGGACCGCATCGCGCCGCGCGCGGGGCTGAGCGTCGTGGCGGGCGGCGACACGAGGTCAGCTTCGGTTCGCAACGGTTTGGAATCGCTTGAAGGTTCCGGAATCGACACCGTCCTGATCCACGACGCCGCGCGCTGCTGCATCCGCCCCGCCCTGATCGCCCGCGTGCTTTCCGCACTGGAAGGCGGCGCGCTGGCCGCCGCGCCGGCGCTCACCGTGACCGACGCGCTCTGGCAGGGCGCCGGGGGCCAGGTGACCGGCACGCAGGACCGCGCCGGCCTCTACCGCGCGCAGACCCCGCAGGGCTTTGCCTTCGACACCATCCTCGCCGCCCACCGGGCGCATCCGGGCCATGCCGCCGACGATGTCGAGGTGGCGCGCACCGCCGGGATCGCGGTAGAGATCGTCGAGGGGGACGAGAGCAACCTCAAGATCACCAACGCGGGCGATTTCGCCCGGGCAGAACGGATTTTGCGAGACATGGACATACGGATCGGCACCGGCTTCGACGTGCACCGCTTCGGCGAGGGCGACCACGTGATGCTCTGCGGCGTGGCGGTGCCCCACGGGCGCGGGCTTCAGGGGCATTCCGATGCCGATGTGGGGATGCACGCGCTGACCGACGCGATCTACGGCGCGCTGGCGGAGGGTGATATCGGCCGGCACTTCCCGCCCACCGACCCGCAATGGAAGGGGGTCGAAAGCCACGTCTTCCTCTCCCATGCCGTCACGCTTGCCGGGGAAAAAGGCTACAGGATCAACAACATGGACGTCACTCTTGTCTGCGAACGACCCAAGGTCACGCCGCACGCGCCCACCATGCAGGCCGCGCTGGCCGCAATCACCGGGGTGGCGCCCGACCGGATCTCGGTCAAGGCCACCACCTCGGAACGGCTCGGCTTCACTGGCCGCGAGGAAGGCATCGCCGCGCAGGCGGCTGTGACACTGGTGCCGAAATGAGGCTCAGCCACCTGATCGCCACCGTCTGCTACGTGGGCCACATGCGGCCCGCCTCCGGCACCTGGGGCTCGCTCGTGGCGCTGCCGCTGGCCTGGGGGCTTCACGTGCTGGCCGGGCCATGGCTGCTGATCCTCGCGATAATCGCCTTCTATTTCCTGGGCTTCTGGGCCACGACCCGGGAAACCCATGGCAGCGACAACCACGACCCTTCCGAAATCGTCGTCGACGAGCTGGTGGGCCAGTGGATCGCCTTCCTGCCTGTCTCGATCGGCGCCGCGCATGTGGGGGCCGACCTCACCGCGCTCTGGCCCGGCTGGATCGCAGCCTTCCTTTTGTTCCGCCTCTTCGACATCTGGAAACCCGGCCCCATCGGCTGGGCCGACCGGAAGGGCGACGCGACGGGCGTGATGCTGGATGACGTGATCGCCGGGGTCTTCGCCGCCGTGGGCGTGGTGATCCTTGCCGCGATATCGCACGGGGTGATAGTATGAACGTGAGTGCATTGCTGGAAAAGGCCCGGGCGAAGGGCGTGAAAATCGCCACCGCCGAAAGCTGCACCGGCGGCATGGTGGCCGCCGCGCTGACCGACATTCCCGGATCGTCCGACGTGGTTGAACGTGGCCTTGTAACCTACTCAAATGAGGCGAAAATCGAGCTTCTGGATGTCTCGCCGCGCACCCTGTCCGAGTTCGGCGCGGTCTCGGAAGAGATCGCCCGCGAAATGGCCGAGGGCGCGCTCAAGAACTCCTATGCCCAGCTCACCGTCTCGATCACCGGCATCGCCGGCCCCGGCGGGTCGGAGCACAAGCCCGAGGGCCGCGTCTGCTTCGGCGTGGCGATGGCGGGCCAGCCCACGAGAACGGAAACGCAGGAATTCGGCGCACAGGGGCGCGACACCGTCCGCACCCTCGCCCGCAACCACGCGCTGGCCCTGCTCGACAAGGCGCTGTCGTAAGCCTTCAACCGGCGATCAGCGCCGCGAACTCCTCCGGCGCGGCCGCCCGGTCGATCACGTCGCGGATCGCCTCGGCCCTGTCGCCGCCGATCAGCCGCGCGGCCTTGTCCTGCACCTTCTGCCGGCGCACGCTCAGCCCCGGATCGGCGTCGAGATCGTGGTAGAGCTCCCGCGTCACCCCGTCGCCCAGCGTCACGATCACCCGCGCCTGCATCTCGCTCAGGCCCTCGTCGGCCTTCACATCGATCCGGGCGCGCATGTCCTCGATCTCGGCATCGGCGCAGGTCTCGGCCGAGAAGCTCTCGAGCAGCGCCGTATCGCGCCCGCAGAGCGCCATGGAGAGCGCCACGCGATAGCTGAACTTCGCCTCCAGCCCCGTCTTCGGCGCCTCGATATTGCACACGCTCAGCCAGCGCGGATGGGTGTGCACGGTGATCGCCTCGATCGGGTCCGGCGTGTCAGGCAGCGTGCCGATCGCCTCGAGCGCGGCGTGCAGCCCGTGACAGCAGGCGTGGAACTTGTGATGCACGCCGGGGAAGAGCCACGCGGTGCCCAGCCCGTCGAGTGCGGCCATATCGGCCATGCCGTGATGCGTGGGCCCGAAGCCCTGCGGCCCGTCGATGGCGTCGGGATTGCTGACGAAACCGCGCCGCGCCAGAAGCGCCGCTTCCAGCCCGTTCTGCGCGGCGATGCCGGCATTCATCGGCTTGCCCATGGTGCCGAATTGCGACTTCAGGCCGGAGGCGCGGGTCGAGACCAACCCCAGCGCCATCCGCATTTGCCCCTCGTCGAGCCCCAGAAGCCGGCCCGCCGCCACCGCCGCGCCAAAGGCGCCCGCCGTGCCGGTCTGGTGAAAGCCCGCCTGGTAATGGTCGCGCCCCAGCCAGACGCCGATGCGCACCGAGGCCTCGGCCCCGATCAGCGCGGCCTGCTGGAACGCCATGCCGCCTGCCCCGGCGATCTCTGCCGCGGCCAGCGCGGCGGGCACCACCGCCACCGAGGGGTGGCCGATATGGGCGAAATGCGTGTCGTCATAATCGAGCGCGTGGCTGACCGTGCCGTTCACCAGCGCCGCCATCCGCCCCGGCACGCGGGTGGCGCTGCCGAAGATGGCAGCCTCCTCGGCGCCGCCCTCGGCCTCGGCCTGTTCGCGCAGCAGCACCGACACCGGCTCATTCTGCCCGGCGATCCCCACCGCCGCCCAGTCGAGCAGCGAGAGGCGCATCACCTGAAGCGCCGCCTCCTCCGGTTGCCCGTTCAGGGCGAAATCTGCGACACGTCCGGCCAGCTCAGCCATGCCCGTAAAGCTCCTTCGCGCGGGTCTCGAACGCCTTCACGACGCGCTTCATCGCCTCGTAGAAAAAGAACTCCGACGCGGATTGCAAAAGCCGGTTGCGCAGTTCGAAATCGACGTCGAAATGCACCTTGCAGCCGCCCTCGGCCTCTTCGAATTTCCAGTTGGATTTCATGTACTTGAACGGCCCGTCGAGGTATTCCGTCTCGATCACGCGCGCCTCGTCCCAGAGCGTCACCTTGCTGCCGAACTTTTCTCGGAAGACCTTGAAGCTGATCACCAGGTCGGCCTCCATCACCCGGGCGCCGTCATCGCGCGGCGTGACCTTGCGGATGCGCGCGGCGGCCGTCCATGGCAGGAATTCGGGGTAGGACTCGACATCCGCCACGAGGTCGTACATCTGCTGGGCGGTGTACGGCATCGTCCGGGTCTCGGAATGGGATGGCATTGGCAGGCTGGCCCCGTTTTCGCGTGACAGTGGGCCCCTAGTTCGTAGACTGCGACCGGAAAATCAAGGGGATACCATGACAGAGCGGCCATATGTCATCGACCGCATGATCTCGGCCAAGGAAATCGCCGCCCGGATCGAACAGCTCGCCGGCGAGATCAAGGCAGAGTTCGCCACCTCTGAGAAGCTCGTGGTGGTGGGCCTCTTGCGCGGCTCCTTCGTGTTCATCGCCGATCTGGCGCGCGAGCTCGACATGAATGTCGAGGTGGATTTCATCGAGACCTCGTCCTACGGAAACGCCACAGAATCGAGCCGGGAAGTGCGCATTCTCAAGGACTTGCGCGGCGACATTGAAGGGCGCGACGTGCTGGTGGTCGAGGATATCGTCGACACCGGCCACACGCTTTCCGCCGTGCTGTCGCTGTTGTCGAGCCGCAAGCCGCGCAAGCTGCGGACCATCGCGCTGCTCGACAAGCCGTCGCGCCGCGAGGCCGATATCACCGCCGACTGGATCGGATTCGAGATCCCCGACGAATTCGTCGTGGGCTACGGCATCGACTACGCCCAGCGGAACCGCAACCTGCCCCATATCGGCAAGGTCCGGTTCACCGGATGAACCCCCGCTGGCTGTTCCGCATGGCGAAATGGGCCCACCGCCCGCCGAGCGAGACGCGGGTCAAGCTGGTGCTGGGAATCATCGTGGTCTGCCTGGCCGTCTTCGCGATAGAATACTTCGTCGGCTGGCCCGACTGGATGACGCTGGAACCGGCCGGGCGGCGCGGCTGGCTGCCCTGACGCGTCGCGACCGCCGGCAGGAGGAGGCCCCCCGCGTGACGACCAAGACCATACCCACCATCACCGCCTTCGCCGCCTCGCCCGACCGGGGCGCGGGGCTTGCCCGCGACATGCGGCTCCGCTGGGCCTTCGAGGAGCTGGGCCAGCCCTACGAGGTGCGCCTCGTCTCCTTCGCCGAGATGAAGGCGCCCGCGCATATGGCGCTGCACCCGTTCGGCCAGATCCCCACCTACGAGGAAGGCGAACTGGCGCTCTTCGAGACCGGCGCGATTCTCCTCCACCTCGCCAGCCGTCACCCGGGCCTGCTGCCCGCCGACCCGGACGCGCGCAGCCGGGCCGTCACCTGGCTCTTCGCCGCGCTCAACACGGTCGAGCCGCCGATCGTGGAACTGGAGCAATCGCGCTTCATCGTCGGCGACCGGCCTTGGTATGGCGAGCTGCGCGCGGAGCTCGAGGCGCGTGTGCGCACCCGGCTCGACCAGCTGGTCGCGCGGCTGGGCGACGGGCCCTGGCTCGACGGGGCGTTCAGCGTCGGCGACCTGATGATGGTGCTGGTGCTGCGCCGGCTGGAAGGCGCGGGCATACTCGACGGCTATCCCGCCCTCGCGGCCTATATCGCCCGGGGCGAGGCGCGGCCCGCCTACCGCCGTGCCTTCGCCGCGCAGCTCGCGGTGTTCCGGGACAAACCGGCCAAGGGATAAGCCTGTACGCGAAAACGGCCGCCCGAGGGGGCGGCCGCTTCCGGCATTTCCATGCGATCCGGCGCTTAGCTGCCCGTGGCGGCGGCCTGCGCGTTGATCGCGGCAATCAGCGACTGCTCGCTCATGTTGACGACAAGCCCGTCATCGCCGACCGACATGTTGTTCTTGCTGACGGCCACATGCTCGGTCTCGCCCTCGATCGAGGTTTCCATCTGCGTGTCGAGATCGACCAGCACCATGTCATCGGCAAGGTCGGCCTTGTGGACGGTGCCGACAAGCTCGCCATCGCTGGTGCGGATCTTGGCGTCCTGCGTCAGCGCGGCATCAAGCTGCGCCCCGGCATCGCTGGCGGCGTCATAGCCGGCCTCGGCGGTGGCGGCGGCGGCATTGACGCCAAGCTTCACGGTGTTCTCCATGAACTCGCCGGCTTCCTGGGCGGTCTGCCCCAGCTCTTCACCGACATTGGCCGAACCTTCGGCCTGCGTCTCCATCTCGACCTCGGTCTGCTCGGCCGACAGCGGGGCTGCGGCGATCAGGGCCACGGCGGCCGTGGTGGCAGCGATACTCTTGCGGAAAGTCATGGGGGATACTCCTCCTTTTGGGTTGCAGAGTTCGTCTTCGGAGGGGTCAACGAGAGGGGGGCCGGCGTTGTTCCATGCCCTGTGCCGATCCCGGCGAGGGGTTGCCGACAGACCCTTCAGCGCCTCCGACGGAACGTCCAAGTAGCGCCCTCCCGTCTCGCGCACCGAATCTTCCGCCAACGCGGTACATCACGGCCAGGATCGCCCCGTCACAGCCTCGAAACGGCAAAGCAACAGGGCCCGGATGGCGGACCTCGGTCAGTCCGTAAACCGCGAACGGGTTCGGTATCTCCGCCTATGCAGGCCGGCAAAAACAAGAGAAAGTGGCGCACCTGTCAGGATTCGAACCTGAGGCCTCTGCCTTCGGAGGTATCGGCACGCCAGCCAAGATATTGATATTTCGTCAAGAGGCCACTGCCTAAAGGGCCCGTGTTCACGCTTTGGCCAAGGTTTCCCGGTTCATCCAGGTTCAGTGAACCAGAGGGAACTGCCTTGATCCGACCGCGCAGAAGGAATGGCGCGCTTGGTGAACGGAATATAGAATGAGGTGGACAGCGGAAAGGAGCCACCCCTGTGACCGACAACGACCTCAAGGCTGAGAACGACCGGCTGCGCGAGGCGCTGGCGCTGATCATGCCTCTGGCAGAATGCTACGTTACAAGACTTGAGGATCGTTTCCAGGAAAGCAATGGCAACGGCGCGCTATATGCCCATTGGCAGGACGTGCTCTCCGAACTTGAGGCGGCCAAAAGTACTCTCACGGGTTCGATGTAATGGATGCGGGATTAGATAGCCTCGGCCTCGACCCTGCTCACCCCGGCCCATTCCAGAGCCTGCTTGGGAACGTCATGCACGATAGCCAGAATGCGCTCAGGAGCGGCAGCGACAGGGTTCTCGGGGTCGTACACCTCGAACACCCCTTGAGCCGTCTCACAGAGGCTCCTATCCACGATACCGCCATTCTCGATGTAGAGCGCCTGCAGGTCTTCCCGGTCAAGGATGGCCGGGTCTTGGACCGCCACAATCTGCTCCGGTGTCCAGAGGCCGGAGGATACGGCATAGCTGTTGCCCTGCCCGTCCTCAAACGAGGGGTTGGCGTAGGTGGTCAGCGCCGGTGCCTTGCCCATCAGGACGTGGACATGTGCCCCGGCTTCGCAGTGGGCGGCAGGCACCACAAGGGTCATGCGGCTCATAGCGTCACTCCTGTTAGCTGGGCAAGGTAGCGCTCGGTGCGGTTGATTTTGGCTTCGGACAGGTTCGGGCCGAAGCGGACGATGAGGCCATAGAGGCGACCATCAAAGAAGTACCCCGTACCCGCGCGCGCGCCGATATAGAGGGGGTATGCGAGATAATTGCCACTGCCCTGATCAGAGGTGTTTTGCGCCGCCTGAACCCCATCAAGCCGAAGCGTTGAGGTGTCGCCTGGTATGTCGCCAAGTCCCGTCATCACTTTTGTCACGGGGGCAGCGAGACTTACATCAGATGCTGTTGCTGTATTCCGCGTGGTTCCCCCGGATGTGAAGCCCAAATTGGATGTTGCTGTCACTGGTGCCCTGAGCGCAAAGCTACCATCAAGAGATGAAAAGTTCGGAGAGAACTCCGCGACCATCGCCGCCGCCGCATCACTCGCTTTCCGCACCCCCGCAAACACCTGCACCTTATCGGTCCCCGGCGTGATGCTCGGCGTCACGAGGTAGTCATCCACCCCGTCGAAGGCGAGATACCAATTCCCGTTGCCGTCTTGCTCAAGCGTCGGCCTGTAGTCGTCATTGTCGGACTGGTAGGCGTGGACGCCGGGAAGTTCGCGGACAGAAAACGCAGACGCTTCTACGTAATCACCAGCTTGTTGTGTTGGCCCACTACCGGAGCGTGGATACAGTCGTATCTTTGCAGTACCCGTCGAAGTTGCCTGAACTAAGCCCGAGACGGAGGCAACTCCGAAAAAAGACTGATTAAACGGCCCGAGAGTCACATCAACAAAAGCTGCAGGTACTGCACCGAAATTAGAGTTAATTGTCGTATTTACACTGTACGCTTTGCCTGATTCTACAGGAAAATCTATTTCCATCCGACAGGAAGTATTTCCCGGAGATGTTACGCGAATATTACCGTTTTCAATCGAAATCGTACCGTTCGGACCTGTGATCTCTGACGGTATAGCCGCATACGGACCAAGAGCCGGTTCTATATTCTCCGCCCCCAGCCCGGTGAACTGCCCACCCGAGTACCCGGCGCCTTGACTCGTATCCAGCACCAGCCCAACCGGATCACCTGCCCCTGCTGGCGTGGTGCCTGCGGCGTCCTGAAAGCAGTTGGTGGGGCCGACAATCAGGGCCGTGCCCTTTTCGCCAAACCGAAACAGGTCAGCAGGCGAGAACCCCCTCCTCCGGCCAAAGGGGGAGGAGAGGCCGGCGAAGGCGTTGAATGGGCGGTCGAGCGGCATGTCGGCCTCCTTATGCGTGGTAGACGGCGAACTGGCAGCCGTCCTTCGAGTACGACCAGAGCCGGACGTAGGACGCGCCAGGGAACATTTCCGCCAAGGAAGTGTCGATCAGCCCGTCTCCCCTGACCACTTTGAGGCCGGCGTCGAAATCCTCGATCGAGGGTTCAGTATCATCCGTCGTGCCGATCAGCAGTGCATCACTGCCGCCGGTGTGTTGCCAGGTCAGGGCGCCACTGACGTCCGCGTTCGTGAGCTGGGTAACCTCTTCCCTCGGGCTCGGGACCAATCCTGCTCGTGCCATGTGTCGTACTCCTTTGTTGGGGTTATCCGGGCAGGCCCGGCTTCCAGTCTTGCCAGAACGCGCCTGCGGCAACGACACAGGACATGTTGGCTGGCGTAATGATGAGGACCGTCCACGTGCCGGTCTCGTCGTTGACCCAGATCTCCATCGCTTGGGTCGTCGACCGGAGGCCGCCATGCGCCCGCCGCTCGCCGTACTTCTGGATCAG
Organism: Roseovarius sp.; assembly: GCF_040223625.1. GTDB lineage: Bacteria > Pseudomonadota > Alphaproteobacteria > Rhodobacterales > Rhodobacteraceae > Roseovarius. The sequence continues at coordinate 43,706 of NZ_JAVKFX010000074.1, forward strand.
CTTGGCGGAAATGACGTCATACGGCGCGCACCTGGATTGCGCCGCCGCGGGCTTCGTCAGTATCGCCAGAGCGATGGCGATCGTCAGGATCAGGATGCGGGTCATTCGTCGTCTCCGTTTAAGATTTGGACCGTGCTGCGCGTCCACGCGACGAGCGCACTATGCCGCCCCCGACACTCAGCCAGAGCGACCCTGTCGGCCCGCCAGCGCGTCTCGGCCTGCGCCTGGGTGAGAGGGCCCGACAGTTGCGACGCCAGATCACAGGGCCGGAGAATGCTCTCTGCCGGTGCCGTCACCCGGATCTGCTCTGGATCAACGGATCTGGTTGAGGCGCTGCACGCTATCAGGGCCGAAAGCAGGCCGGTCAGCGTCAGGATCTTGACGTGCTGCATCATCGAGCTCCGATTGAAGGGCGTCGTTTCGGTCGAGCATGGCCTCGTAGACCCGGGTCAGCTCGCGGTGCTTCTTCTCGAGCCGGTCCAGCTCGGCATTCAGTTTGCGGGTATCCTCCACGATCTCGACCGACCGCGCGTCATAGCCCTTCTCCCACGCCCACGAGTAAGCCCACCAGAGCAATCCTCCGGCCGCCAGAGCGGCGATAAGGGTCGGGCCATACCGAACCACCCAAACCATCAGTCAAGGCCGTCCTGCAGGCGCTCCTGCGGGCTGGTGGCGCACAGGTGCTTGTGGTGACCATGAGCACCGACGACCGCGCCGACCACCGTGGGGCACAGGACCGTCAGGAGCGAGTAGAGCGCGCTCATGTCGCGGCCTTGCGTCTCCATCCAGATCGCCAGCCCAAGCAGGCCGAACACGACCAGAAACGCGAACCATGCGCCTTCGCGGGTGCCGGTATCGCCGCCGATGATGTACTTGCGAAACAGTCCGATCATGTCAGGTCCCCTGTTGGATATCCGGAAGATCGACCGTTTGACCCGCCAGCTCATGCGTGCAGTCGTTCAGGAACCGGATCTTCCCGTTGGTCACAAACGAATGGCAGCACGCCGGCGGGGCGTCGTCCTGACCAGCGTCTGCTCCGTCGTATGTGACGCGAATCGACGGCTGAAAGGTGGGCGCGTCGGCATCGCCATTCCATGACCACATGGGGCGCCCCTCGCCTTCGACGCGGACGTGATGCATGTAACCGCAACCCGGACATTTGAAGGCGACCCTGCCACCTTCCAGCGAGCGCAGTTTCTTCCCGATCGCTGCCATGTCAGGCCTCGTTCGTGGTGATGGCGGTGCCGTCGGGCGACAGGCGAATGCGCTTGCCGCTCACCGCGTGATTGACCGGCCAGCGCGCGCCGAGACGGCGGGACTTACTGACTCTCGTCACGGAAACCCGATTTTTTTGGTTCCCCCCTAGAACATGGTAGTGCGTGTCGTCCTCGCCCCAATAAAATCCCACGTGGCCCTTCCATCCCGACTTCGAGCCGCGCCAGAACACGAGGCAAGCGCCGAGCTGCGGATCGACCGCATAGCCGAAGCTCATCCAGTTCCGGGCGCCGAGGGGATTGCTGGGCAGACCGATGGTCACGTCCCAGAGGCGATAGGCAGTGGCGACGAACGCGCCGCACCACGGCACGTCGCGCGGGTCGATCCAGGAGACAGACTTGTCGAACCAGCTGCGCAGCTGGCTGGTATTGCGCGCCTCATGCAGCCCCATGACAGACCGCGCAGCATCGAGCCAGGGCAATCCGGTATCGAGGTTGCGCTCCGGCTGAACATCGAACAGCGCCTGTTTCGTCAGCGGGCCGAGATACGGCCGGGCGCGCAGGCCGATGCTCTGCTTGAAGCGGACAATGGCGGCGTCGGTCTTTGGTCCGCGCACACCGTCGATAGGCCCCGGATTGAATCCGAGATCCCGAAGCCGTCGCTGGACGGCCCTCCAATCTGTCATAGCGTTGTTCCTTGGAAAGAGCTCAGCGATCGCCGAGCTTGTAGCGTCGGACGATCACGAGCACGAAGGTCATGGTCATGACCGTCTTGGTGATGACGACGAGCCACGGCACGACGGGCCGCAGATCAACGCCGACGTTGCGTACCAGCATCGTGAAGAGAACAGAGAAGCCGACCAAGGCATAGCAGCCGGCAATGCTCCGCCCCGGCGGCTCGCACCGGGCGTAAAGGTGAGCAAGCCACCAGCATACGATGGACAGGGCTATAGACGTCACATTGCTCGCGACCAACAGCCAGTTCATTTGTGATCTCCTTTGAAGAGGAACTTCCGAACACCCCGCGTGGCGGCGATCCCGCCCTCGCCCATGATGAACCCGGCGGCGAGATAGGCCCACGTGCCGCCGCCGGTGATCTCGTGCAGGACGTGACCGACAAGCCCGCCGAGAAAGACCGCGCTGAACGCGCCGGCCAGACCTTCAAGAACGCGCCTGCGCCAGCTGGCCTCGGGCGCGAACACCGCCCGGACATAAGCCCCAGCGGCACCAGACAGCAGAAGGGCGCTGACCTGCTCGGGCATGTTTCCGAACAGGTCTCGAAAGTATTGAAGTAGCATTGCGCCCCTTTCCGTTCCCGCTCAATGGGTCACGCCGCCCAACAAGGGCTGACGCATCGTGTTCGTGGTATTGGTTACTCGGGCGCCTCGAAGCTTTCCTCGACGATCACTTTGTGGTCGTAGGACTGGTGGTCACCGTCGAGAGTGAGCGCCGGCTGCACCGTCCACAGACCCGCCGTGAAGCCCTCATACCGGACCCGCTGGACGCCGTTTTCAGCGTCGTGCACCTCCGTCGTCAAACTCGCCGTGGTGCCGTCGGCCTTCCGGGCGATAGCCGTGACCGTGCCATCCGTGATGTCCTTGGCCGTGCCGTCTGGGTTTTTCCACGGAAAGGCCACGTTGAATTCGTTGTCGGTTTTCATCGTGATCGGCGGCAGGTTCGCGCAGGTCATGCCGTTTCCTTCCATGTCAGATCGAAGCTGTAGGTTTCCCAGGTCAGGGGGTATTCAGGGGCCCGCCAGGTCAGATCGAAGCTGTAGGCGAACTCGACGATGTCGACCTCTTCGTAGACGCCGTTGACCGACGCCGCGCCCGCCGCAGCACCGACGGTCGGAGTGATCGCTGCGCCATCCCCGGCCGCGATCGCGAGCCCTTGCGCATTCCCGACCGAAACCACCGTGGCCGTCGCAATGCCCTCGACATCCGCCGATCCATTGGCGGCACCGTCCGCTGTCAGGACAGCAGCATACGCCGAAACACCGTCGACGGCCGTCGCGCCACCGGCGGCGCCTTCCGCCGATACGACTTTCGCAGACGCCCCGGTGACAGTGCTGCCGCCCGCCGAGAGGCCATCGCTGACGAGGATCGCCACGCCGACACCGGATACCGTGGACGTACCCGTCGCCACACCGACGGCCGTGCCGCCGCCCGCAACGCCAGAGACGACCGACGTGCCCGCCGCGTTGCCGACAGCTGATGCGATGGCAACCCCGACGCCCTCCACGGTCGACTGCCCCGACGAGACACCGTCAGAGGCGAAGACCGTGGTGCCCACGCCGTCCGCAGTGGACGATCCCGACGCGGCACCGTCCGACTCGTGAAGCGCCACGCCTGCGCCGTCGACCGATCCGGTTCCGTCGGCCGACCCGGCGGACACGGCAATCGCGTCAGCTACCCCCGAAACCTCCGCAGCGCCAAGAGACGCGCCCACAGCCGCCCAGGCAGCAAGCCCCGCCCCATCAACCGACGCGGCGCCCGCGGACGACCCGACAGCCGGTATGACAGCGCCACCCGCGCCCGAAACGCTGCCCTGACCAGCCGCCGCGCCCTCGGACACCGTGATTGCGGCACCAATGCCGGAGACGGTGACAACCCCCGATGCCACGCCGTCGCTGATCGACAGCGAGATCCCGGCGCCATCCGTGGTCGCGGTCCCAGCCGCGCTCCCGATTGATGTGGCCAAGGCCACGCCGACACCGCTTGCCGAGCCGGAACCTTGAGCCGCCCCTTGCGCAGCGAATGTGGCAACCCCGACGCCCGAAGCTGTCGACGACCCGGCGGCCGAGCCGGAGGACGGAAGAACAGACGCACCCGCGCCCACAACCGCAGCCACACCCGCTGCGGCAGCGGTCGCCACAAGGATGGCGGCAGCCGCGCCCGTGACACTCGACGACGCTGACGACGAACCAGTCGCCTCGACGACTATGCCATCATCTGCGCTCGCTGCCAGTGGCGTGGTGGCCAGGGGTGATGCGCCGAGGATCATGTCAGAGGCCGAACGCCGCGTTCACGTCAATGGCGTCGAGATCGGCAAGCGTGGTGGCGGCTTCGATCTGAGCATCGAGCGAGCGGCGTACCGCCGTGACCTGCTTGTAGACCGTGAGGTATTCTTGCCGCTTAGTAATAATCAAGTTTGCCATCTCATTCGCGGTCTCGCCCGTGGGGGCGCGCAAGGCGTCAATCAGGTCGTTCTGCCCTCCTGCCAGCACCTCCTGCGCGGCCTGTACCTGTTCGCCCCATCCTTCGCGCTCCTCGGCGGGGTATTGCTTGGAGATTGGGCGCATGGCGCGGGAATAGGCTTGCTTGGTGGCCTCGTAGAGGCGGGCCTGCTGGTCCGCGAAGTCGCGCGGGGGTGGTGGTGGCGCTGCAATAGTTGTGCCGTCGTAGGACCAACCAATGCTCACACCTTTCGGGGCCTCGACCCACCCTTGTTCAGCGGCAAAATTGGCGTCAGAAGTTACGACATTGACCACCTGACCGTCTTCTATTTGAGCGTATTTAGCCATTAACCGAATTCCTCAAAGAGAACGAACCCATCACCGCCATCACCGCCAGTGCCATTGGACGCCCCGTTAAAGGCCCCATGTCCGCCCGATCCAAAAAATGACGCCAGCGCACTACCTCCGGTCGTTGCGCCCTTCCTTGCGCCACCAAACGGACCAGATGCCCCATTACCCCCAAGGCCATTCCCCCCAGCACCGCCAAGTGACCCTGAGAGTCCAGGGCGGATATCAGCCTCAGAAGAGGCGCCGCCACCTGCGCCGGGTGAAGAAGATGTTGAACCGCTTCGTGCACCACCGCCCCCGCCGAAAGCGCGTGCTAATATCGTCCCGCCATTGTCAACTTGCGAGGTTCCACCGGCGCTACCAGCCCCCGCTCCCGTTCCACCGCCGCCGCCAGATCCTATAGTTACTGACAAGCTGGAAATCCCACTTAGATCGAAATAGTCTACCGCGATCCCACCGCCCCCGCCGCCCGCAGACCCAAACGTATCATTCGCCACGAAGCCGCCCCCGCCGCCGCCTGCACCTACGCACGTGATCTTGACGTACTTTGCCCACGAGCTTGGCGTGTATGTTCCAGATGACTCGAACAACTGGATGCCAATTCGGCCACTTGGAACATCCCCCGCCGCCAAACCAATGAACACCTGGGCATCACCGGACAAGCTGATCGCACTGTCGGCATTGCTGCTCTCCAAGACTGAGCGAGTGAGCGTGGTTCCGGACGCGGTATAGGTGCCCTCCCCGATTTCCCAGTTGTCGCCATCCTCGATGACATAACGCACCACGTCGCTGTCAGACACACCGGCGGCAGCGAAGGTCTGATAGCCGTCCACCGCCGAGCCGAGCGTGATAGTGCCCGTGCCCGTGGTGGCGGTGGTCATTTTTGCGCGGTTGAATAGCAGAGCCATGGTCTACTCCCAGATGGGCGGGGCCGAAGCCCCGATCAGTCTTCGGTAATCGTGGTGTCAGTGGAGATCCGCGGGATCACGCCATCGGCCATTTCGACATTTGGCGTCATCGTGCCCGAGTAGAGCACCTTGCCGGTGCCGCTGGCATCCGTCCCGACAGCGAAGTGGGTGATCGTGCCGGTGTCGCCGGATTCACCTTGCGCAAAGTCGATGTTCGCTGCGGGCGAGACGCTGTTGCCGCTCACTGTCCATCCGGTATTGTCCCGGCTGACCGCGACCCGCGCGTAGTTGGTGTAGGCCACCTCACTCGTCGTCTGGTTGCCAGCCTCGCCGGGGTCCGCCGTGTGCAGCGAAACGTAGAGATCAGTCAGCGGCGACGTGCCGGCGTCGTCGGCGATGTTGGCGATGGCATCGCCGTTAAAGATCAGCGACAGCAAATCATTTTCGAATACGTTGCCCTTGGACATGATGACGTCTCCTTTTCAGACAGGCAAAAGAGGCCCCAAAATTGGAGCCGGTTGGATCGCCGGGATTGGCGGGTTACTTGTCGGGGCGTTTGGGCCAGACCGGGTTGAACGGATCGCCCTTGGTCATGTCGCGCAGTGCTTGCCGGTAGGCCTGCCATTCGGCGCGATCTCTGCCGGGCACATCCGGCATTTGCGTCCAGTCGCTGTGTTTGAGCAGCCGGTTCCTGATGATGCGAATTTCGCGCAAGGCCTCTTCGCGGGTCTTTTCGGCGTCGACCAGCTGGCCGTCTTCAACGCGCTTGCCCTCGATCGTGTCGAACTCGCCTTCGAGATACGCCTCGCCATCCTTGATGCGGGCCCTGGCGCGGATCAACGCGGTCCGCGATCCAGAATGCAGACGTAGCGGCATTCCGTCCGACACGCGGTAGATCAGGATGCTCATCGCTTGCCCACCAGTGTCAGCATGGTTCCGGACGAGAGCGTGACCTCGGAGGCGTCCACGGCTGTGGCCTTGAGCTCGATGTCATACGTGCCTGCGACCTTGCTCCGCGATCCGGATAGCGCCATTGCGCCGGGCTCATCCGTCGCGATAGACGCAACCACCACGCCGTCGATGTAGAGCTTGCCGGTGACCGTCGTCTGCGTTGTAAACTCCAAGTTGCAGGTCGCCGTCACATTGACCGGGAACGCCTCGCCGCTGGACCCGGTGTTGACCTCGGCGACGACCGCCTCATCATCGACCACCAGCTCTTCGACGCCATCCGACGCAGCCGTGAAGGACGCGAAAGTCACCGACGACATGAACAGCACGCTCTCCGGCGCCAGCTGCCCGGTCTCGATACCCGTATCCAGCCGGAAATCCGCAAGGTACGACAGCCCCGCCCCGCCCGAGCATTCGAAGACCGGCTTGCAGAAGGCCGCTTGTTCAGGCGGCGCGCTTGTAGCCTGCCAGAGCTTCCACCAGCCCGTGCCAGCAACCGGCGCGAGGTTGGGAACTTCCTCGTCGTCCGTCTCATCGTCCGGGTCGGAGAGCTGCACCCCGTCCTCGTCGTACCAGCGCAGGACCATACGCACGAGCCCGCCGTTGCCGGGCGTGGGGTTGGCGTAGGTCGACCCATCCCCCGCCGCGTGGCGGAAGCTGTAGCTGACCGCGCGCCCCGGCTCGACAGGGACCAGCCCATCCCAGATCAGGCGGCTATATTCAAACGTGTAGGGATCGCTGCCGAGATCCAGCTCCACGACCCGGAGCGTAGGCGCGTATTTCAGGGCGTCCTCGTCGGAGGCCGCGTCACGCTCAACCACCGAGAATACCGCCGCGTCACCGTCGCCCGATCCGTCATATTCTTCCTTGGTCCAGCCGGTGAAGTCGCCGGAGACAAAACGCCCGTTCCAGAGGCCGCGGTTGTCCGGGAGGAAGTCGACCACGACATCAGTCTCTTCCGTCCATTCGCCCGCCGCATCCCACACAGAAATTGCCCGGACCCGGAAGTCATACGTCGTCGGGAAGAGATCGGGCACGACGAAATCGCCAAGCTCCGCAAGGCCGAGCGGGAGATAGTCGGAGTCGGCCGACTTCTTGTACTGGATTTCGATGTAGCGGATCTCGTCCTCCGCCTGCGCCACCGACGTGTTCAGCACGACGGCGGTCTGCGCCTCGTTGCGATAGAACACGACCGCCTCTGTGGCCGTGAGAACGACGGTTTCGATGGTTCTGTCATCCGCGCCGGTGTTATCGTCCGGATCTGCGACATCGTCACCCGACGACCAGTCGGTGTCATTCGCATCGCGCTCGCGCAGCGTCACGAACTGCAGGAGGGTGCTGAGCCGGTCTTCGACCTCCACGACCTCGAACAGCTTGTTCGTGTACCCGTTCCGCTCGCTGGTCCAGCTGATCGTGTCGAGCGGTTCCAGTGCGGCGTAGCTGGGCGGCAGGACCATGCGGTGCGTCAGAAAGCGCCTGTTGTCATTGATGTAGCTGTTCAGCAGATGCTGCGCCTGGCTCTTGTTCGTCACCGCAGGCAGGCCGATGTCCAGGGTCAGCCGGCGGCCGCCGTCATCCTCTTCCCACTCTTCATTGTAAATCGCATCGGCGCTGCGGCCCTGGTAGACATCGTTCGGCTCGATATAGGTGCCGGTGATGGCATTGTTCGTTTGAGCCAGGCCGGGGAACGGGTTCATGTCCGACGGCTGGGTGATGATCAGATCGCCGTCGGTGAGGGACATGACAGGCGCGGCGGGCGCACCGACGCGCGGCCGGAACACCCCGCCGAATTCACTGATCTGGGCGAAGCATGCCTTGTTCATCTCCTTGATGATCTCAACAGGCTCCACGCTCACGTCGATTTCGAAGCCAGCCTGGTATTTCGGGCGACCGCCAATCGTCTCGTCGCATTCGTTCATCGCCGCGAACCACGAATCCAGCGGCAGGTCTTCCTCGGGAACCTGCCCGCCATAAATATCTCCGGTCGGCAACGTGATGCCCCGGAAGATATTGTAGTTGATCACCATCGGGTTGCGCGTGAACTCCCATGTGTCAGGATCGTTCCAGCGGTGCGACCCCGAGCCACCAGACTGCGTGCTGTCCTTGCGCGGGTCATATAGGCGGATGCCATCGACCTCGAAGCGGACCGATGGAAACCCGGAATAGACGTTGGGATCGAACAGAAATTCCAGGACGGCATAGGCCGTGCCATGCAGGATATGATCTTCCGACCATGGCCGTTTGGAGCGCCCGCTATAGGCCCCGACAAGCTTGAAATGCGCCGTGGTCTGTGTGCCGTCCCGAAACCACAGATACCCGTTCGGATTGCCGCCGACATCGACGCCAAGATCGACCATTTTGTATAGGTCGTCCGGGTTTTCGGGGTCGTTCGGTTCGAGATCGGTCCACTGACCATCGATGCAGATCCGGCCCGTCAGCCCCTCGACGGGGATGTTGGAAACCTCCAAGACATAGGTCAGGATACGATTCTGGTCGTGACGCGAATACGCTGGCGCGACGGCGTGGCCCTCGACAGCATAGCGTCCGACGACGAACTTCTGCGGCGTGGTGTCCCCTGCCGTGGTCTGCTCGGTCTGGATACCCCGCTGCTTGACCTTCGGTTTTTCCGCGAGCAGCTGCGCGGCAAGGGTGAGCGCGATCCCGATGATCGCGTTCGTCAGGAATGTTGCAATGGCCGTGGCGACCGTGCTCGCGATCCCAACACCTGTGAAGAAGGTAATGAACGCCGAGGTGATCGGATCAGCGCTCGCCGGATTGGGCGCGATCAGACACGCCACGAGGATCGCGATGAACAAAATCATACCCGGAACGCCCTCTCTGCGCGCAGCAATGAAACGCTGGTCAGCCCATCTACGTGGAGGGCAAACACCCGGTCACTGCTCACGATCCCAAGGGCCTGCTGCTCCACGACAGCAAGATCGCCGGTGCGGGCCATCGCGACCGGGATCTCTTCGAGCAGCTGTGCGGCCATGTCGACGTGATCGGCATAGCCCGCTTGGGCCAGCATGGCCTTGCCGTCTTCCAGCGTCCTGTAGCCCTGCCAGGGCAGGCTGTGATCCTGCCCCGTCACCAGCGCCACCCAGCCCGCCGCGAACAGCGCACAATCGTGCTCGCCCGGCCGGAACCGCTTGGCGCGGGCCGACTCGATGTACTTGTGCAGCAATCCAGCACGCATCAGCCTTCGTCCTTCTGGTCGATCGAAAAGAGCGGGTTCGTCCCAGACGCCTTGCCGCGCAGATTCCACTTGCCCCAGAAAACCGTCACCACCCCCGATATCGAGGCGTACTCCCGGCCCCGATCGTCCGGGTCGATAGCTCGCTGGGCGGCGTCGGACTTCTTGATTGAGAGACCGCGCGTCAGGGCGCGGGATGCGGACGCGACGGTGATCGCCATCGTGGCCGTCTCGCCTTCTGCGGGCCGAGGGACGGGCATTTCTTCGATTGTCCCCTTGAGCACCCGGGTCGGTTCCGACACGAGCGCATTCGTTTCGACATTGAACAGCGCCCGGTGCACCTCGACCGGCGCCAGCCGGGTGTCGTAGGTCAAGATCAGATCCTGCACCTCCGCCGGGATGCTCGACAGCGCCAGGCGGTGCATGCGGACCTGCAATCCTACGCTGGCGGTGATCGGGTCCATGCTGAGCAGCTGTCCCGCGCCGAGATAGGTCCGGGTCTCACCGCCGATCGTGAACTGACGCGATCCGATGCCATTCCAGAAGCCGATGGATTCCTCGGTAACGGGCGAGGATTTCGTCTTGGCCGTGATCCAGACCAGATGTCGGGCCCGTACCGACCCGACGTCCGCGATGTAGTTGTCGACGGCGGTGGAGTAATCGCGCATGGCTCAGTCCAGTGTTTGAACGAAATCGAAGGAGGCGCCGGGCATGACCTTGGCCCGGCCGCCGCCGTATTGCGGGTTCGGCACCAGCACCGCCTTGATGACGGGCTTGACCAGCGTCACCGCGTCATTGACCGCGACGCCAGGTTGAATGAACGGCGCAACTTCAAAGGTGCCGGTTACGCCTGAACCGTTTGCCGTCGCCCCGCTGACAAGCCGGTGCAGCGCGTAGCGCGTGGGGCTGCTACCATAGGTCCACCCGATCAGGTCGCCGGCCGTCAGGACGTACCCGGCAGGCAGGCCCTTGAGCGACATGTCCCGGTTGTTACTTCCGAGCGAGGCCACCTGAGGTGAATATCCACTGATCAACGAACCATCAGGATCGGAATGCGGATAGCATTTTCGCGGATCGTATAGCAGGAATGATGACCCTGCCCGATCAAGCAAGGACAGCTTGGCCTCAATCGCAAACGGATTTGACGCAAAGGTCTGCGATTTGATCTGGATCGAGCCCCGCCAGATCGCCTCACCGAGCGACGCTGTCAGGATCGTCCCGCTTGCCGTGCGATCGATCTGGCGCGGTTCGGACGGAGCCATCTGCGCAACCTGAATCCGCAGGCCGTCGAAGAAATCCGCCAAGCTGAGAGGGAAGGACAGCGCCATCAGCCGCGCCTCCCGAAATCGCTTCGAGCCCGATCGAGCTGGCGCCGAAACTTGGCGGCGGCGTCATAGTTTCGGATACCATGACCTACCTTTCGGATCTGTCGACGATTAGTCACGAAACACACCAAAGCAGCACCACAGCCGCCCGCGACGAACGCGACAGCAATAAGCATGAGAACTTCCATCAGCCGCGCCTCGTCGGGTCATCGGTGATGCGCTTGACGCTGTTGGGCAACTGCCCGCGGTCGTACTCCTCAAGGCCGGTCCTCATCACCTTTACCGCGATGCCTTGAATGCGGCCCTCCTGCTGGACGTTGAAACCTTCCGGAGCCTCAACACGCAGAACAATCTCGCCCCTGGGCCCACCATCAGACTGCACCCCAAGCTTGCCGTTGGCCGTCCTGGTGAGCGGCATGATTGCCTCCGGCCCGGACTCACCCATAACCCCGACATTCCGCCCCGCCATCGGGAAGGCAGTCGGCGTGGACACGACACCGCCGGTCGCGAAAGGTACGACACGCCCGCCACTTATAGCGTTGCCCTTGGCGTTGAAGATGCTACTGACAAAACCGCCCAACAGGCCGCCCCCGGAATCGCTGAACAGGCCGCTGAGCGCCGCTTCCAGGGCAAGGTCTGCCAGCCTCGATATCAACCGGCCGATCGCCTCTTCGGCGCTTGCCGTGCCCGTGATGAAGTCGGCAAACGCACTCCGAGCGGCGTCCCGGAATTCCTCTTGGATGTCTTGTGCCTCTTCCATCCGTTCGCGGATCACGTCCACACCATTGGCGGCCTCAACGTACTGTGCCGCCAACGCCTCGATCTGGGCAATCATCTCCGGTGTCAGCTCCACACCAGCCTGCTGAGCTTCGTACAGCAGCTCTGCCTTCTTGGCGGCGTAGTCCATCGCATCGCCGACGTTCCGCCCGCTCTGCGCCACTGCGGCCAGCGCTATGGCCTCCTGTTCCAGCGCGGCAATATCGGCCCGTGTCTTCTCGATCTCCCTCTGGAAGCCGTCGAGGCTTTGCGAACCGGCGCTGGCCGTGCTGTCGGGCACGCCGAAGCTCGCGTCGACGCCCGGTAGCCGCGGCCGCAGTGAGGTCTTCGGCGCATACGGGTTCGGCGGTCGGTTGTTCGGCCTGCCATTGCGCGGGCCGTACTCGATGCCGGTTTCGGTATCGCCCTCGGGCAGGTTGTCGCGAAGCGCCGCGGCGTTCTCTGCGGCGGTCTTCAGCGCCTGCGCAATTCCACCACTGGCCCCGATGACATTGCCGAACCGCTGGGCATCCACATCACTCAGGCCCTGCACGAGGTCTTCGGCTTCCTCCACGAGGTCGGCCACGGCGCCCTCAAAGTCTCCTGCGCTGGTCTCGCCACGCTGGAATGCCTGCATCTGAACGTCGATGTCCTGCAGGATCGCCGCCAGTTCATGGGCTTCTTCAACGTCGGCCACATCCATGAGCCTGATACCATCTGGACCGGTTGCGGCGTTGATGGCGCGGAACAGCTCTTTATAGGTTTCCACAAGATCTTCGGCGTTGTCCTTCTGATCCTCGGTCACCGCCGCCGCGTCTTTCATCGCGCGGTAATTTTCCTCACCCATCATCGCAATCGCACGCTCGGCCGATCCGAAGATGTCGTCAACGTCGAAGCTGAACGCGTCCTCCAAGGCACCCGCGAGGCTGACCACAACTTGCTTTGACAGGTTCGCAACCCGTGTCTGGACCTCTGCGAACTTGCGATCCAGTTCGGCAGCCTTCTCCACGGCCTCTTCGTCAATCACGATCCCGAGCTCGTTGGCCCGCGCCGTGAGCTGCCGGATGCCCCGTTCACCCTGGTCGAGCAATTCCACGAACCGCTCGCCCGCCGTGCCGCCGAACACCTCGTCGGCCACGCGGATCTGCGCGGCGCTGTCGAGACCTTCCATCCGGCCAATCATGTCCGCGAAGAGCTCTTCCGGTTCTTCGAGCCGGCGCTTCAGGTCGCTGGCCCCATATCCCAGCCGCTTGAACGCCTCGGCCGCCGGGCCCTGGCCCGTGACGATGAACTCATCGGCGCGAAGCTGCAGTTCCTTCAGCCCGTCAACCAGGGCGTCGACCTCGATCCGGTTCTGTTCCCCGACGAACTTCAGTTCCTGGAACGCTTCGACGCTCAGCCCGGCCCGCTCGGCTTGCCGTCCCAGCTCGGCCATACTCCGGACCGCTTGCGTAGACCCGCGCGTAATGGCTGCCATGCCGGCCGCAATGGTGGCTGCCGCGAATGCTTTGCCGACCGAACCGATCCTTGTCGAGGTAGTCGCAAGGGCCCTGTTTATCCGCTGCGCCGCGCGCTCCGTGTTTGCAGCCATCGCACGGTTACTCCGATAGAACTGCCGCTCAGTCGAGGTGGCGGTCTCCCGGCCGACTTTTCGCGCCTTTTCCATCTGCTTCTCAAACTTGGCTAGCGAAGCCTCCATGCGGAGAACCAATGCGGTTTCAGCATCTTGTGCCATTATTTGAGCGCCTCCGGCTCGTACTTCGCGAGGATGGCTTCAAACTCCTCCTCCGTCGGCGGCTCCGCCTTGCGGGGCGCGCTAGCGTTGTAGCCCTTAATCAGGTTCAGGAAATCTGCGTATCTGGTTGCGCGCAACTCGTTCGGCGACATGTGGAATTCTCGGCATATCTGCGAGATTTCCGAAAACACAAGCGGCTGAGGAACATGCTCGGAACCACTTCCGTTGGTCGGTTCAACGCCCACCATTAAGGCGACAAGTATGTCCCCGGCGACTCCTGCGTTATGAATATAAGGCGTTCGCTGAAAGTGGGTTTCCATCAGCTGTTTTGCCTCGATCATGTTCATACCGCCACCGATCAAAGCGATCCGAATGGTGTGATACAGGTCGTTGGTTCTAAAATTCCCCGAACTGACACGCTTAAAGATCGCGCCAATGGCCTCCTTGCCGCACGCCTCTTCGAGGTCGAACACATCACCCAGGGTGAGCCGGAAAAGACGTTCTTTCCCGGCCCATTCGGCAATAACCTCAGCCATTAGATGGCGTCCGTCCAGACGCGCTGACCGGCACCAGAGATATTGGCCGTGAAAGTCACTTTGCCGCCATTCTCTTTCCCGAGCTCCAAGCTCTCGAGATACGCTGGCAGCGTCCAATCACCGCCGTTGTTGGCCGCACTTTCATCGAGAAAAATCTTGATGTTCTTCTCTGAACCGCTATCAGCCCATGCACGCCATGTCGGCCACGCCGCGGTCGACACCATTCCGGCGATCGTGCAGCTCGTATCCTGGCTTTCCAGGTGCCGCACGATAGCCGCTGGCACATCCAACGGATCATCACAGTCGAGAACCACGTTCTCGCCGAGGTTGTTAGTCAACGTGACACCGAAAGTGTTGGCTCCGCAGGTATGGGCGAAAACCTCCGGATCTTCACCGTCACCCAACTGAATGACCAGCCGCGTGGTCTGATTTCCCGTTCCCATAGCTCATTGCTCCTTTTCGCTGGACGGTTTCTGTTCAACAACAGTTTCGGCCACGTCTCGTTTGACCAGCGCGTTCCCGGTTGCCTTTGGCACCGAATATTCACGGTCCGCCTTGAACGACTGCGTGATGGCCGAGCTGATGCGATGGTTGGCATCCTTTTTCATTCTGACCTTCATGGAGAGCTCCTGTTCCGAATTCACATCATCGCCGCAGAGTTCGACACAGCGACTGCAGTGGCGATGGATCATGCATATTGCGTGGACGCTAAAGTCGCTTGATTGCCTTGTTGACGTTCCTAGTAAGGCGCGATTTACCCCGCCGCCTTCGTGCTCTGTAGATCGGATAAAAGAACGGCTGTGCAGTTATGGCGCCGGTACTCTTGCCACTCTTCTGCTGGCGTTCGGATGTGCCAAACTCAAACCACCCGGCGTTGAAGCCGGACCCCGGCTTAGCCCGCGCCCAAACTGTAATTGCAACACCGAGGCTAGTTTTGGCAGACTTTGCCACCGCCACAGAGCCCTTCGGCGGCTTGCCCCACGTCCAGCCGACCTCGATGTCATCGAGAGGCTTCACACGGTTCATCTCCGCGACGAGCTCCTTCGCGTTCTGCTCCAGCGTATCCGTCACCGCCTCGCGCACTGCCTTTGGTATGGCCTTCCAGCGCCGCTCGAACCGTGCGAGCCCCTGTACCAACTTTAAACCTCTTCCACTGCCGTCGTGACCTGCACCACACCATGACCTGTGATGCCGTCCGGATCTCTGAACACCCGCACAAATTCGACCTGCATTCGGATGAGTGCGTTCGTCGCCAAGACAAGCTCAGCGTCGTGCAGCGCCGCCTTCACCGCTTTGACCAGGACCCGACATGACCGGAGACGGCCGTGGTCATGAGTCCAACAATCGAGCTGGAACGTCTCTTCACCGGCGGTCAAGCACTCTAGGTTCTCCGGAACATAGTCGCTTGGCCCAAATGTGATGTCCGGGAAGGTCCGACGTTCGACCGGCGGCGCCGTGTCATACACCCGGTTGCCAACAATGGCGCCAACCGCCGCGTCTGCTCGAAGCGTCGCCTCGATCAGATCCTGCAGCTCTTCCGAAGCACTCATGCAGCCACCCCGCTCTCGCAGGTGATTTCAAGCCATTTGCCATCGTCAGTCGGAACCGGTGGCGCCGTCACCGCATACTCACGGTTGCGGTTGAGATCCTGAAGCTTCCAGTCCGTCGTGACATTCTCGGCCTCGGACGGCAGGCGAACTGTGATTACGGCCGGCTGACGGCCGGAAAGGCGCGCCGCCTGGACTGTTTCGCCGCCGCGCAGGTATCGGATGGCGGCCCAGCATTCAAATGCACCTTTGTTCCACCCAACACGCAAACCGCCCTCGTCATACGTAGGCTCATCGAAGCACACGCGGTGTTTTAGGTTTCCCGCCCGCATCGCCATCAGAGCATCACCCTCCAACGAGACAAGAGCGCACTCACCGCCATCGGTACGTCGGAAACAGCCTCACCCACCACTAGAGGCTGCCGATGCTCATGCCAGTGCGCGACCAGCATGTAGATGGCCGTTTTCAAGCTCTTCGGTACGTCCGCTGCGCCACCGAACCCGGCGGTGATCGCGATCTTCACCGGATAAAGCCCCGAACCGAGCTGCGGCAAGCTTGCGCCCTCGGTCATGACCAGGTGTGTCGGCTGTGACACCCCCGACTGGACGAGATCGAAGTTTGCAGCATTAAGCGATTGCTCGACGCCATTCGTGTCGATGTATGTGATCGACACCGACTGCACCGGTTCAATCGGCAACCTCACGCAATGTGGCCAAGCTGCGAGCTCAAAGAGCCATTCTTGCGAAATGATCGCGCGCCCAAGCATGCCCGCCGGACCATCCAGGTAGTCTGTTGCCGAAGCAAGAAACCCTTGGATCAGGCCATCCTCAAGGTGCCCGTCGACCCGGCAATGCATCCTTGCGGTTGCCAGGTCGACGGGGAGTTCTTGAGGCTCTGAAGTGCGCGTCAGGCGCATGCTTTAGCCCTTCTTGCTCGACGATCGGGTGGTTTTCTGCTTCTTGCTCGGCGCTTCTGCAGGCCCCTTCACAAGATGCACGCCTTCCGCCAATTGTTCGCCTGCGCCCGCGATTTCTACCGCGCCTGCATCAGGCGTTTCAGATACCGGCTCGGCACGCTTGGCGTTCGGATCGACAGCGACACCGCTGGAGATCAGAACCTTTGCCGTCGCATCGTCGAACCCGGCAGTTTCGCCGGGCTGATACATGCGATGCGACCGCAGGAACTTCACCACCTTCATTGCGGCAGCCGATCCGCGCCACCAAGCACAAGCACCGACGACAGGGCTGCCGTATCGGTGTCGGCGGCACTGAGGTCCGGGGTGAACTTGCCACGGACGTAGCGGCCAGCGCCCATCAAAGCGACGTCGACCTGCACGGTGCCGGTGACCGTACCGCCGCCGCTCGGGCCAGTTGCAACCACTGCGGAGGCGGTCGTGTTCAGCGTCGCGGCGTCGCCCAGGTCATCTTCATTGCCGCTCTCGATCTCGGTAGAAACCGACAGGGTCTCCCCTTCGGCGAGCGTTGCCGAGAACGGGATCGCGAGTACGCCGGATTGAGGCATGCCATGTTCGGCACGGTCGATGATCGCGCCGACGACCTCGGTGTCGTCACCCGAGCCGCCGGCAGTTGCAGCAACGTTGGCCGAGGCGCGGAGCACCGAAATCAGTGCCCCGATGTTGCGAAGTTGCGTAGTCATGATGGGTCTCCTTTGATCAGACCAGGAAAGGACGGGCCCGAACCGGGCCCGTTGGTTCAGCTACCGGGCGCCCAGGTCACGCCGGTCAGGATCGAGACGGCTGGCAGATGGCGCAGGCCAATGTCGTGCTGCATGATCATGCGCATCAGTGTTTCATCGCGCGAGAATGCAGCCTGCATCTGTCCGTTGGCGTCCTTGTAGGCCGCCTCAGTCGACATCGCGAGCTGGATGCCCATGTGCTCGCCGACCAGAATATGGCCGGGATGCGCGAGCATGATCTCGGATTCGTCGCCGCCACTTCCGAGGTTGTCGGGGATCTCGGTGGTTACGTGCACCGGCTTCATGCGAAGCTGGCCGCTGGCCATCTCGGGATAGACCTTGTTCCCGTTTCCGTCGCGAAGGTTGGTCAGGTACATCGCGGTGCGCGGCGACATGATCCAGTGCGCACCGGTCACCACCACGTTGTTGTTTGCAAGTGCCAGCTCAAGGCGGCCGAGATCGTTGTCGACCCTCTGAAGGTCCGGGCTCGCCGTCATGGGCAGCACATGGGTCGACACATAGGCCGTGCCTTGGTGCTGGTAGCGGAGGCCTTTCGGGGCGTATTCCGTGCCGCCGCCGCGCAGGAAGTAGCGATCCTGAATCTGCGCACCGTCCGCAACGGCATCGTCGCGGATCATGCGATCCACCGCGGTCGAGCTGGTGCGAAGAAGATCATTCGAGATCGGAATGATCCCGGTCAGCTTCTTCGCCGAAAGCTTGACCTGGCCGAAGGTGTAGCCCGTGGCAGGTGCATCCTGCTGCTCGCCGGTATAGGCGAAGTTCGCGCCGGACGCGCGCCGGTTGGTGGTCATGTTCCCGTTGGGCATCGGAACAATGCGCGGCCCCATCGACGTCACGACGCTGGCCGGACGCAGCAGTTCGATCACCTCTTGCGAAACATCCTCCGGAACAAGGAAACCACCGGCAGTGCCGTTGGACATGTTCTGGTTGGCAAAGAGCGCGCTGTCGCCATTGGCTTCAGCGATTTGTTGCGCGACGTAGCCGTTGCCACCGGCCGCAGCGATCGTGCGCACCATTCGTGCAAACGTCAGCCCCGGCTCTTTCGGCTGCGCGGGCGCGGGTTCACCCTGACCCTGCGCGGGCGGCGTGACACCGGGCAGAGGCTGTGCCGGCGTGGCGGCGGAGGCCCGGCGGCGTTCCAGGTCTTCGAGACGGGCGAGTTCGGCCGCAACCTTGTCGTCGTCCGCCTTCAGCTCTTCGAACTTGGCGGTCTGCTCCTCCGTCCATTCCTCATCTCCGATGGAGGCAATCAGCTCATCCATCTCATCATGAATGCCCGCGCGGCGGGCTTTCAGCTCCAGGATCTTATCCATGTTCAGCTCCTCGTTGCGGCGCGCCGCCGCGTCTCGATTTCAGCAGTCGCCCGCGCACGACGGCCTGCCTGGTTTGACCGGGTGCGCCCGGATCCTTGAGAAAGCACGCCTTCAAGCGTGCCGATGCGATCTGCCATGCCGGCCTCGACGGCCCGCGCCGCGCCCAGCATTCCGCCTTGGCCGAAATCAGCCCGAACGCGCGCCGCCGAAACCCCACGGCCTGCGGCGACATCTGTAATGAACTCTGCCTCGACGGCATCGATGTCCTTCTGGATCGCTGCCCGGCCCTCTTCGGTCGAAGGATCTGGCCGCTTGTTCGGCGCCGAGCTTGAAACGATCTCGTAAGACCGGCGACCGTTGGCATCTGCGGCCTCCTGCCGTGAGAGCGACGCCACGATGCCGATCGAACCGACGGCGGCCGATCGATCCATAACGATCTCGCTCGCCTGAGAGGCTAGCCAGTAAGCCGCGGAGGCGCAGTTTCCGGTCACAAAGGCCAGCAGCGGCTTCTTCGAGGCGCGCAGGCCTTCTGCAGCCTCGCCCAAACCAGATACGACACCCCCCGGGCTGTCGACCAGCAACACGTGCCGCTCGACATCGGCCGAATCTTCCGCAACGCGGAAATCCCGCATGAATGCATCCAGCGACGTGCCGTCCGCCGAGGCACTGATCATCGAGGCGCGCGGAAAGATTGGACCCAGGAGCGGCACGACAGACGCGCCGTTCCGTACCGTGCTCATCCCAGCGCCTTCCAGGCGCGTGCCGACGGCCGCGACAGCTGAGTAGCTGGCCGCGATGCTTTCGATATGACCATCGCCAGCTACGCGCTTGAGCACATCCTCATCGAGTGCCCGTGTGACGATGGCCTCGATCGCATCCAGGTAGTCGGGCATGATGGCCCAGGGCTGCGACCGAACGGCCGCCGCCAGGGCGTTCAGTTCGTTTTTCATGGTTACTCTCCGCTTGTGTCCGATCCGGACGGAACCGCCGGTCGTTCACCGGCGATACCCATGTTGGATGGGCGCCAGTATTCCGTGCCGGCATCGCCATCGATGTCGGGCAGGTTTTCCCGAGCACGGATCTCATTGGCATTGGCCGCGCCCATCTGGCGCTCAAGCCAGTAGGCCTCCATCCGGCTCTTGATGTCGCCTTTCACGAGTGCATCGGTGACATGCTCGAAGTAGAAACCCTCAGACGCAAAGGCCTTGGTCGCGGCCTGTGCGACGCGAGCGTAGTGCGGGCCGAGGTGGAAGATCACGAACTCGAGCGATTGCTGCTCGATATTCGAGAATGTTGCCCGCGACAGATCGAAGATCAGATGCGGCGGCACACCCCAGATCCGGGCCAGGTCAACGACCTGGAACTGCCGAGTTTCGAGGAACTGGCTGTCCTTCATGTTGTGCGACAGGAACTCGGCCTTGAGATCCTGATCGAGCACTGCCGTATTCGACCCTTCAGGCCCGGCATAAAGGTTGGTCCAATCTTCCCGGATCCGCCGCTTGTCGTCGGGGCCGACTTTCTCCTTGGTAGTCAGCACGGTCGAGGGCCGACCGCCCTTGTTCCAGAAACGCGCCGCGTGATCTGCCGTCGCGATCGAGCCGCCTATGGCGTCGCGCGCATACTGAATCGGGTTCAACCCGTTGATCCCGTTGCGACTGAACCCTGGAATATGCAGGATGTCCCGAGACGGAAACCGTTCATGGGTCGCATCAGGCAGGGTCGCATCAAAAAAGACGGTCGTTCCCTCGGCGCGATCAAAATAGCTCACCGGCAGGACATGGCCTGGTTGAAGGCGCGTCAACGCCACCGGTTCACCTCGCACGTTCCGGCTGATGTAGGCGAAAAAATCCCCGGAGAGGCAGAGATCCGCCATCATAAGCTCGAAGAAAGCGAATGGTGTCTGGTGTGTATTGGGCCCGATCCGGAATAGCCGCGAAGCGGGACTGCCCTCTACGTCAAGGCGGCCCTTTTTGGTCTTTTGGTACAGGTGGAGAGGCGTCATGGCGAAGACGCCTGTCAGGATGCGCAAGGCTTGCAGCGTGGCAGGAATGGAAAGCGTCGAGGTTTCAGTCACACGCACGCCGGATTTCGCCGGTCCGCCAGCGGTCACGAACCCCTTCCATTGGCTTTCCCTGGCCGCGCCTTCGCCCGAGGCGGTGATCGGCGGCTCTTCGCGCGGCGAAACCGCGACCTCCGAGCTCGAAGAGCGGAAAAGGTTCATCAGACCCATCTTACATCCCCGTGTATTCGAAGGCGCGCGATCGAGCCGCGACCGGGTTCCAGCTCATCAGCTGCACGGCATCGAACAGAGCCATCAGCGGATCGATCTTTCCGGTACCGGAGGCGGCTTTGGTGACAATCTGCGCGTTGCCCCGGTTTTCGGTCTTCGCGTTGCTTACACACCAGGCCATCACGGGCTGACCGCAATGAACGAATGTGCCGTTCTTAAGCTTCACCGGTGCCGACTTGATCGCCGCGTTCAGCTTGTAGCCCTGGCTGATCGCGCGGATGTCCTCGATCTCGAACTCGCGCTCGATCAGCGCATCTACGATCGGCCCGACACCTTCCGGATCCATGCCGATGCCGTCCGCTTCCGGCAGCAATCCCGCCTCCCGCAACTGAACGCAGATTTCCGCGATCTCCTCATAGGCCTCTTGGAGATCATCGACGAACTCAAAATCGCCGTCTTTCTCGAACTGCTCGAGGAACGGGATGATGCTTTTGCGGCGCTCCCGCACGAACGCGGCATCACCCCATGCCCGGCCCCAGTGTTGCCATATGCGGGTTTCGGCGTGCCGGCCGAGCACCCCGAACCCCAATAGATCATCGAGCCCCCCGCCATCGATCCCGACCACGCACACATCTGAGTTTGCGATGATCGCTTCGAAGGTTAGCTCGGGGCGCGCTGCCTTCAGCCAGTAATCGGCGCCCGCCCAGCGGTCCGTATGCAACCCGAGCCCGATCTGGATGTTCAAGTGCTGCGACGCCCAGACTGTCTCGCTTTCGATACCCTTCTCTCGTGCCGTCCGATACTCGGACTTGAGGCGCTCGAGAAACACGGAGCGACCGAGGTTCGGAAGGACCATCGGCCAGTGCTTCGTGTCGCGCCAGGGTTTGTTCTCCGCTGCCTGAATCTTCTCAGGGAACTCGTAGAGCACCGGGAGCATCCTGACATCATCGCTGATCGCGCCGTCGCGCACCGCACGAGCATAGTCGAGCTCTTCTTTGAAGACACCTGTGGGCGTACCATCCGATTGCGTCGTGATGATCACGAGCAAGCTCTCGGGGTTCGTGATCATGCCACCGCGGATCTGTGCGAGCACCTTCGAGGCCACATGGCTCTGGGCCATGACATGCAGCTCGTCGATGATGGCAAACGCCGGGATCGAGCCGGTCACCACCTTGCGGTCGAAACTCTTGATCTTCAGTTTCGCGTTACGCGGTTTTCCTGTCTCCTCGTTGATCTTCAGATCGATAATCGTCTTCTTGTGGTCGATCACCTGGAACCGTTTTTCAAGATAGGGATCCAGCTTGATCATGCTCGAGGCTTGCTCGAAGCACTTGTCGGCAACCTCTTGCGTCGGCCCGACGATGATGCCGTCCACGTTCGGTCGCGTGTTCATCAACAGCCAGGTGATCCCGAGCGCGGCCGAATTCGTGGTTTTCGAGTTCTTCTTCGGCACGAGCAGGAACAGCTCGCCGACCATCCGGTGAAGCACCGTCGTGCCCTTGAGGTCGGCCTTGTGGACGGCCCCGAAGGCCGCGCGCACTATGTCGCGGAACCATTCTCCCGAGACATCGCCCAAAGTCGGTTGGCCAGGAACATCCGGCAGTCGAAGCTTGTTGTAGTAGTCGACCGCGCAACCACCTTCGACTTCGTCAATTGGAAGATCCGGAATTGGCGTTTGGCCATTCCGAAGCTTTACCTCCCAGTCCGGGCAGCTGAAATCCCAACCCTCGAAGCTCAATGCGTACGCCTCCGATCCTCGATGTCGCCCCAATCAGCCGGGACATCTTGCGCGTCACGCAAGCGTTGCTCTTTCTTTCCGATCGGCGCCTCGGGCCCATCTTCTTCCGCGTCGAGGCTCGAATTGTTACGCGGCGCGGCCGGGGCAACGCCGCCGATCGCTTCACGAAGCTGGCGCACCGATGGCACATGCCCTTGGCGAACCTTGCGATACAGCACGTCGAGACAATCACCCTCGACGATCAATGCGCCCTCTTTAAGCTCACGGGAAAAATGTTTGCGCAGCGTCTTCTCATCGCAGCCGATGGCGGTCGCGATCATACCATGCGTCCATCCAGCAGCCGCACGAACGGCCACAAAGTCCTGATTTTCCTTGCTTTTCGCAAACGAGGGGCGCCCGCGTCGATCACGCAGCGGTTCGACCGGATTTCCGAAGAGGTCCCATTCGACGGTGTCGGCGGGATTTTCTGGTTTCACAGGAAAAAACTCTCTCGATTATGGGGCGGCGGGTTTCCAGGGCCGAGGGCCCCCAGGGATTGGACCCCCCTCCCCTTTGCCGTCAGGCGTCGCCGCGACGTTCCTGCCGCTGCTTCTCACTGTCGTGCCAGGACTTGCTGACCGTCTGCACGTTGCTCTCATCCCAGAAGAGCTCAGGGTCACCGCGATGCGGTTCGATGTGGTCTGCGACCGGGCTGTTGGGTGCCGGATGCTTGCCGATCAGCAGCACACCAGTCTGTTGGCAAACCCAGTCGTCACGCTGGTGCACCCGTTTCTTCAGCGCTGCCCACTTGGCCGTCGAGTACCACTTGCGCCAAGGCTGCGAGGCCGCGCGCTCCTGGTCCCGGCTTACCGTCTCCGATCGACGCAACCGGGATGCTGGTCGGCCCAACCTCGAGGTGAGGCCACGTCCTGCGAGCTTGCCCATGTTGCACCCTTTCGACCTTCGCCCAAGCCGTTACCCAAAATGGAAAGGGCCAGCCGCACCGAACCCTGCGACTGGCCCTCCACTGCCCGATCGCCCGCGACAGGCGTCGGCTCCCTTCCTGCTCAAGGGATGTGGTTGCCGGGGGCGGACTTGAACCGCCGACCTCGAGGTTATGAGCCTCGCGAGCTACCATCTGCTCCACCCGGACACGAAGACGCCCGGCAGCGGGATCTCCGCTCCGGGCGCAATTCGGTTCGATGGCAAGATGTCAACAGAGTGAGATTGAAGTCAAGATGATTTTTTCCACGGCTCCATCGGCGGCATCGCCTCAGTCACTTCAAACCGCCGCAAGTCGACGGCATTCAATCCTGATTTCACTGACAAAAGCGCGCCCCACCAGTCGAGATATGCGCGCCGCCGCGCCGCCAGTTCCCGTGCCGTGTCCCGGTAGACGATAGGGCAGATCCGTCCCTCCACGCGCTTGACCCGGCCCGCAGAAACGAAAGTCCAGCGGTCACCACGATCGGTGCTCGCATAGAGCCCGTGCTTGCAGCGTCGCCATTCGGCAGGCTCACAGCGAGGCCGGGCGCCAGCACCCCAATCCGGCAATCTTCCCGAGCGGGACAGCTCGGCCACTTGAACGGCGAGCGACCAGCGCACTGTATGACGCAAGACCGTCGCCACCATCTCGGCATCGTCATGAGGGTGACTGGTGCCAAAGGATGTATCGACACGCACACCTTCACCCCGGCCCTTGCCAAGCGCCAGCTGCTGCATGATCCGATACTCGGCACCGATACCGGCGAAGGATCGGCCATAGAGCGCCGCGCTGACCTCATCATACTCCAGCGAGGCGAACTCGACCCCGAAGGCCCACTCCAACAGGCCGCGCACGCTGATCAGTTCCTTGCCCGTCTCGCCCCGCGGGCGCTGGGGCTTTTGCGGGATGGTCTGGCGCAGTGTGATCATTCCGCCTTCCCCTCGATCAGCTCGCGCACGTATTCGCCCTGCGCTTCGTACCAGTCGAGCCATTGCCGGTCTTGGGGCCAACGCGCCTTGCCGAGCCGCTGGATTTCCTCGCGCACCCGTTGGGCCTTGCTCTGCCACTGGGCGGCCTTCTCGGCCACCTTGTGCTGATCCTCGGGATGCGTGGGCGGTCGCTTGAACTTCTTCCAGAACTCGTATTCCTCAACGTGCCTGCCGGCTTCAAGCGCCGCTGGGCCGGCCTTCGAGGCGAACCACCGCAGCAGCTCGGGAAGCTCCGCCAGCGGGCGCTTTTCGAACGCCTCGGCATGCCCGATGATGGTGGCGAAGCACGGCCAGAAATGCCGGGCGCTGCCCTCGCCCTTCGTCGACAAGCACCGGCGCAGCCCCCGCAGGCCATCGTCGCTCATGTAGGCCACGCTGTCTGCGAGCCGGTCCAGGAAGTGCTGGTGCGCCTCGTCGCCGTCCTTCTGCCGCTTCCGGAAGCCATCGGCGATCAGTGGTTCGATCAGCAGGCGCCGCACCCGTGCCCGCTTGCTCTCGGCGGTCATAGTCTCACTGCCCGTCATCGCTTTCCCCCTTTTCACTGCTCTGCTCCGGGAAGGCCTGGGCGATCTCGTCGCCGGTCAGGAGCCCCGCCCCGAGGATGTGGTCGATCACGTACCCCTTCAGACCATCGAATGCGTCGGCTCGCCCGTCCCGCCATCTGCCAACGGCGCGCTCGGCCTCTTTGGCCACGAGTGGATTGCTGGAAACCCTGCCGCCTCTCGCGCGCGTATACGCCTGCGCGCTCGCGCGGGCGCCCGCGCCATGGTTTTTCCATGGTTCAGCATTATTATGCGCCCGGACATTTTTGTCCGGTTTTGCGGACAATTCTGTCCCCTTTTGAGACCCCGAAAACCGGACAGTATTGTCCCCTTTTAGGTGGACATTTTTGTCCCCTTTTAGGTGGACGATCTGGGCCCGTGTTATGAAGCCGTAGGAGGGGTGATTGGACCGCCCGATACCCCCCGCGCGGGTCAGCCATCCGGTCTCGACGAGCTGCGAAACGGCCCGGCTTACGGTCTTCTCATGGGTGCCGATCAGGCGCGCGATCTCGCCATAGGACGGATCGCAGCGCATGGTCCGGACGTTGACGAAATCGAGCGCCAGGACGTGTGCAACGAGCCGCGCGGTGGCGCTCAGATCGGCATCCCGGCGAACACCTTCCAGCCAACCCCAGCGCTGCTGACGCCATTCCGAAGCGTCGATGACGCGGCTTCCATCCTGCATCTGAGCAGCTGCCCTCATGCGCTCGCCCGCCTCCGAAGGACGCGCAACAGGCGCGCCTGATGGTCGATGTCACCACGCCTAGTGTTAAGCGCGAACCACCGCTCGCGCGCCTTGTCCGGCTTCACTCGCAGCACCGCCCCAGCGGTGGCAATCCCGTCTCCGCGCGCGATGATCTCGGCAAGCTGTAGATCCCGTGCGGCTGCCCAGTCGCCCTGATACCCCAGCTTGTCGAGATGCTTCTCGATGTGGCGCTCGCTGACTGTCGATGGCCGTGGCGACGGCTGCGGTGGCGACGGCTGCGGTGGCGCCGTCTGAGCCGGCGATGCAGTGGACGGATCACCCGACCCCTCTGCCGGCCTGCCCGCGTCCTGCCGCGCCTTGACTCGCCGGACATGCATCGCCACAGGCCCGGTCCGGCGCCCCAAGCTGGCGGCGATCTCATCGGCACCAAAACCATCCAAGACCATGCGCTCGATCGCAGCCTTCTCGTCGTCACTGTATGGACCCGTGATGTAATCCGACGACGGCTCAATCGCAGGCTTCTTCCCATCGACTACGAACTTGATCGCAGGCAACTGATCAGGAGGATTTGAGAGCTCGGGCGTATTCACTGGAACAGCAAGCTTGGCTTCAACCTGCGCCCGCTCCGCCTGCTCTATCTGTGGTCCGAGGCGACGGATCTTGCTTTCGACAGATCGCACACTTCTGCCCAGACTTGCGGCGATCCTCGTGGGACCGGCTCCCTCGATGTACATCTTGATGATGGTCTGGATTTCTGCATCCGAGAATGGACCCGTGACAATCGACGACTGCACACCTTGCCCCGGATGCGACACCGGTTCTGGAGGCGACACATCATCGGCTATCAGCCCGGGATCTGCCGACCCTCCTGAAGTTTCGTCAGGTTTAGGTAAAGCGCGCACGGGCTCGAGCCGGACCTCCAAACGCAACCGCCCCTCTTTCGCCGATACGGCCGCATCGAAGCCGAGACCGGCTAGCGTCTCGCGCGCCTCTTCGAGGCACTCCACCGCCTTCATCTGCCCGTCCAGCGCCGCCTTCTGCGCCGAGAGCTTCGTCAACACGTCCTGAAATGCGGTGGCCATGCCCCTCGCCTCCTTGCCTGACATCGCCCGCTCCGCCTCTGACGGGCGGCGACGGGCCGGAAATGTGATCCCTGCCTCACAGGGAACCCCAGGCGCCTCTGGCGGGCGCTCCGGAGGTCGGGCGCCTAGCGCCCTTGCGGCCGGGCCAAACGGCCCGCCCATGCGTCGAAATCGGTGCGCAGCGCCTCGAAGCGTCGGCGTGCCGCGTCATCGGTATTGAGCTCGCGCCGGCTTGCGATCCGGCACAGGTCGCGCAGGTAATGCGCCGCCGCGCTGTCGCTGACCGGCCATTTTAGGCCGAGACAGTGCCGGCCGACGTATTCCCGGAAGTGCGGGTCATTGCAGAGGATCCCGGCCTGCTGTGCCGGTGGCATCGAGGTGAAGGCCTGACGGGTCATAGCAACTCCCCGATCAGTCCACCCTCGCGCGGCCGCAGATGCTCGGGCAGCGGTGGGTAATCACCCGACCGCGTCAGATGCGCCCGCGACCCCGGCGGGATGAAATCGTAGCGCCGGTCACCGCGCCGCCCCGCGCGCCACAGGCACCAGCAATAGGCGGTGGCGGTGCTTGGCTTGCGGGTTTCGAACACGCCCTTCTTTTCGTTCCAGGTGGTGACCGGCACGTCAGGGTCGAGGAGCTCGCCCTGCCACATGACCACGCGCTCGGAGAAGAACAGGATGTCGGTCGGTGCCAGCGCGGCGAACAGATCCCGGTGCCGCGCTGTGCCTTCAAGGAACGCAACGCGGACCAGCATGGCGACGTTGTCGGAACAAGCCAGCGCCCGCTTTACGAACGGCTCTGCCAGCCGGAACGGCGGGTTGGTGATCCGCCAGTCGCGCCGGGGCGGCAGCTCGCCGAACAGGAAATCGCGCACCGGATAGCCCGCACCATAATCGTGGCAGTCGGCCCCGGTGACCTCGCCGAAATACTCCGCCAGGACGCGTGCCATGTGGCCCCGGTTCGCCGCCGGATCCTCGGCCGTCGACAGCGGGCCCGGACTGCACGTCGTCTTGATGAACTCACAGACCGCCCGCGTTGCCCAAGGCGGCGTCGGGAAGTCGTCGAGCGCGTCCGGCGCGACGTGGCGCTGCTGCATGACGGCGGAGGAGCGGTTCTGTGTCATTGTGACGACCCTCTTTCGGTGCGCGGACGGCACGTCAAAGTAAAGCCGCCCGTTAGCGAATAGCGTTCAAAACCATCATCTGAGGGTTCCGAAGCAATCTCCTGATCGAGTATGACCTCCGTGAAATCGCCGGACATCAACCGCGCCCGAACAAACTCGACAATGTCCGAGATTTCCTTCTCGCGAGCCGGGGTATTCGGAAGCGTCAACATTGCGGCACCCCAAGCAAAAGACCCGCCGGGTGGCGGTAACCGGACCCGGCGGGCAGTCTGAGGCAGTTCAGAAGCGACCTGGTTGTCGGCCGTCTGGACAGATGGCGCGCGATGACCGCCACGCGCCCAGCGGATGGGTAACTGCTGAAAAGGGGGCGCGCAGACACGCCACGCGCCCCTAGTCCAACAGGGAAGAGTCGCGGATTTACCCCGCCGCGCACCGGGGATGCCTGCGGCGCCCTCACGACAGCATCTCCAGCTTGAGCAGGTTGCGCTGCTGACCCTCAAGCGTGATCTTCACATGCCAACCGGCCGCGCGCAGTCGCGATTCGTTGCGCTCGAGACAGCGCATCAACGCGTTGCGGGCCATCCTCAGATCCCAGCTTGCCTGGGCGGCATAGACCTCTCCCCGGCTCTGCAGGTAGTCGACCACGCCGACCATCTGGGGCGTCACCGCGGCCCGCATCCGTTCGAAAGGCATTGGCTCACGCAGGATCGGCTTGGCCGGCTTGACTTGCTTTACCTCCACCCGCGCCGGCGCCGCCCCGGCCCGCAGCAGGTGCCACCGGGCGACCAGGGCGCCGGTCGCGATGCCCCATTCATCCGACAGCTTCGCGATCTGCCCGTAACGCCCCTTCGCGTTCCGCAAACGGCTGTCATGATACTCTGTCCAGTCGGCCGGTAACGTGCTGCGCTTAGGCTTGGCAGGTATCCCGCTTGCTTCGCTCAGCCTACCCTCGGAATCCCGGCGGAGCGGAATAATCGCTTCAGGGCCGGATTTTCCCATCAACCCGGCACCGCTCAGCTTAAGAGCGGGTTGAGCCTGAGGTTTCTTTGGCGACAAACTCATGAGTTCTCCCCCCGTCCCGCCACAGTCTCGACAACCACCGAACGCGCCCGCTGCAGTGCCTCGATCGCCTCATCGATCTCTGCCAGCGCCCGCGCCCCGTCATTGGCAGCTTGGGATTGCTGGGCTGCGAGGATGGCGCTCACCGCCTCGCCCGTCTCCTTCGAGACGCACCCGGCATGCATCAGGATGGAACCGCTCGCCGTCTCTCCGTCCGGATCCATTCGCCGGGCCATCAATCGGGTTACCGGATGGCGTCCCGCCGCATCCTCGAGCGCGATGATTTCATCGACCGGCCAACCATACTGGCCCTGCAGTCGCTTCGACAGCGTGCCCTTGCTCACGCTGGTCCGCAGCCGGGCGTCGATCGCACTGGCGGCAGCGTCGAGACAGCCGAAAGAGCCGTCGATTAGCGCCGCGACCTGGGCGTTGATTAGGGCACGAAGCTCAGCCATGGGAAACCCCTTTTCCTTGGGGTATGCGGGCGGCGACGGCATGGTCTGGCCATGGAACCCCGCACACATCGATCACCACCGGCGCCGTCATGCGAGACAGCCTTCAGTTGCGAGAATCGCGCAACAGTGCTCAACTTCACCGTGCAGTTCCAAGCAATGGATTTTCGCATGATACTTTTGAAATGGCTCGCCGTACGAGCACCCGCAGTAGAAACGCCACCGCCGGCGCTGCCGGAGATTAAAACCCGACCGCACGTTCCTCCGCCGGTCAGTGATCATGATCACGCTGAAATGATCACCCTCGAGAAGCCTAAAGCCGAAGGTCAGGCCGACCTCGAACCAGTCTATTGCATCATCGATTACTGTGACGCCGACGGAAACAAGACGCGCAGACGGATCACCTTGCTCAAAATGCGCACTGGCCCAAACGCCCCGATGCTGACGGCTATTTGCCATGAGCGTCGCGCCATGCGCACATTTCGCTGCGATCGCATCGAGTGTTTCATCAGTGACGTTGGCGAGATCATCGAGACCGACGCATTCTTCCGTGAAACCATGTATCTCAACATCGCTGATTTCTACCCGGCCGGAAAAGGGCCAGGTCACGAGGTCGATCCGGCACACGCGGAAACGCTCCGGACCGCAAAGGCCGTCCGAGATGCGCTTAGATTTCAGTTGCGCCTCTTGGTTAGCGCCGCCCGCTGCGACGAGGTTTTGCACCCCGCCGAACTGGACGTGATTTGTCGATACATCGAAGATGAGATTGAGCAACCGTACATCGCGGAAAGATACGGTCGCCACGTCACGATCGAGGTCCTTGATCAGCTGGCAAGTATTATGTCGCGATCTCGACCGTACCGGGAAAGCCTTCCAACAACCATTGACGCGATCGCCCGACTTGACGACGACCAGCTTGACCGACTTACGGGTGCTTTGCGCGATGTCATACTCGCCGACGGGAAAGTTGTTGCCGAAGAAACCATGCTGATCTCCGAAGTTCGGGCCCTTCGGTCTGCAATCGACGGCGTCTACTGGCCAGAACTTGGCCTGCCCGAAACAGAATGGAGCTAGTTCGCTCATGCTGCACCCTGCTGAGCAGGACAGTGAATATCGACAAGATCTTCCGCCGTGAAGATCAGGCCACGCCGTCCAACCGCGTCAAGAACAGACCGGTGATAGCGCACCGGCACCGAGTTCGCGCCGACCCACTTGTGAACGCGCTCCACGGGCACATCGACGTCCGCCGCAAACTCTCGCCGAGACGGCCACTGCTCCACGAGCTCTCGAATGGTGGAAATTCGTTCCATAGCTTCAATGGCTAGTGGAATTTATCTCCATTGGTCAAGAAGGAATTAAATTCGATAGAGATTTTTTCCACTTCTGCCACACCGGGACCATGAAAAACCTTGTTGATAAACTCATCCCACACGAAAGCCGGCCCGAGCGCGTCGGACCAAGAGTCACGGCATTGCGTGAGACAATGGCCATGTCCAAGGCCCAGCTTGCCGACAGCATCGGCCTCGATCGAAGCACCTTAACCAAGATCGAGAAGGGCGCCATGGGGCTCGACATTCAGCGAGGGGAAGCCATTGCTCATATGTATGGCTTCGGACTCGACTTCATTTACCGCGGCGACTTGTCCGACGTGCCGGACAAATACCGGGACCGCCTCTTGATCGAAATGGTGACGTACAACGCCAGGTGATGGATGCGCGCGACACGCGCTCTGAACAGCCTTGCAACAATTAAAACAAGCGCATCCCTAAAAGAGTAGTGCATGGTTCCCCTCCCGTAATCCGGGAAGATTGGTGTTCTCATTGCGTTCTTGCAATGGAATTTTTCTCCATTTTTTAATTGACAGTAGAAGTTTTCTCCATGATTTTCCATTCGGGAAACCACGGAGGTCCTGCACATGATCACCCCAGAAATCGCCCATGCGCTCGAGATCGCGACCAACGCGCACCGGCACGATGAGCATGCCCGCCTGCATGCCTTTACAATCCTGAAGGCAGCACGCGGCCAGCCGGTGAACACCGAGAACCTGCCGATCGTACAGCACTGCACCGGCGCAGCACGCCAGAAGGCGCCCGACCCGGACATGCCGACCACAGCCGCCGAGGCACTGGAACAACTCAAGCCCGCCGTCCGCGCCCGCGTCCTGCGCCGTGCCGCACAGCTGGGCATCATCCTGCCCGCCTATCGCGGACCGGAGGGTGCGGCATGAGCGTTGAAATGCATACAATCCGGATCATCGACAACACCCACAAGGGCAAACCGTCGATATGGCGGCAGACGGGGCAGGTTCTTCTGCTCTCTGGTATCCTCTTCGGCCCGGGCATCCTCGCCGACAGCACGGCCATGCAGTGGGCCGGCTTCGCCCTTTTCCTTGTCCTCGCACTGTTTTGCCTTGACGCCTGGAACGACAGCTTCCTGACGCCGGATAAGGCACGCCAAAAGATCGACGAGATCGAAAAGGCGGCGGCGAAATGAGCAATCCGCCCCTCATTCCCGATCGCCACACCGAGTGCCGCATCCTCGCCCTCCTGCAGTGCACCCACGCGCTCACCACCGAAACCGACCGGCTGGCCGCGATCATCGCCGAGCTGCTTGGGATCGACCCAAGCGACGACGCGATCTCCGAGGCCGTCTGGAACTCGGAGAGCCCCGCCACGGCCCTGATGTTCCTCAAGGGCGACCTGCCCCACTCAGGCGAAAGGGGCGTTCAATGACCACCGACCAGCTCGACGCCATCCGCTTCGACCTCGCCCTGCATTTCGAGACGCTGGGGCCCGCCTCGCGCGACCACGCCGCCCGCCTCGCCGTTGAGGAGCACGGCGGCACCGCAATCGACGCACAGCCCATGGAGCCGAAACACGGCCACTGGGGCCCGCTGGAAGCGGAGCTTTCCATCCTCGGCGTGCAAGGCACTGGAACCACTATGGCCGACGCCGCCACCGCCTGGGCGCGCCGCGCCCGTCGCATGCACGACGCCATGAACCAGGAGCAGGCAGCATGAACGATCCGTTCCGACCCACCGCCGACACGCGCCCGATGCCCGCCCCGTGGGGCGAGAAACTGCTGATCATTGTCACGGTCTCTCTGATCGCAGTGACGGCCGCCCACGTATTCAGCACTATCATGAGCGCTCAGATCGCCGCCGGGATCGAAGCCCGGAAGTTTATCGGGGGCCAGCCGTGACCGGCCCTGCCGACATCGAGGCCGACGGCTTCATCACCTGTCACCCGGCCCAAGCCACCACCCTGCCGGGCCCGGCCCGCATGACGCTCGCCGAGGCGCGCGCTGTGCGGGCCGATCTGACCAGTCACGATGACCGGATGCTGATCGAATCCTGCCGGGTGATTGCCGACGAAACAGTCAGCGACGACGAACGCGAGAGCGCCACGGCGCTGCTGGCAATCCTGGAGAACGACGATTGACCCTCAACCTAAAGCAAGGCGCTACTCGCCGGAGCAATCCGTTAATGCTCGCACCCACTAAGGAACGCAAACGTTTGTTGATGCGAGAGCGGAAGCTCAGACGCTCTGGAGAATGGGGGCCTTGGGAACGCTTAGAAAACCCAGAGCGCTTCAAGCCGGGATGGCTTGGCCAAGTCGATCATGTGCGCCGGAACCGCGTTTTCTCTGTTCTCGTAAGAGACGTCGGCACGGCCACTCATTTGGCGGTTTCGAGCCTGAGTGGCGACCGGCCGACATGGCATGAAATGCAGCGCATTAAGGATGAAATCGCGGGGCCCGAGCGAACGGCTGTCGAGGTTTATCCACCGAAAACTGAAATAGTTGACGAGGCCGAAATGTTCCACATCTGGGTGCTGTTTGAGCCGCTACCGTTCTCTCTGAATGTCAAAAGATATGCCTGATCTGCCCCAATTTGCCCGCTTCTGGATGATCTGCCGCAAGCCGTCGAAGCCCCACCACAAGACCGAACCGCGCCAGCGCTACTCGACCTTGGCCGACGCACGCAACGCCGCCGAGGGCATGGCCGCAAAGACCGGCGAGCCGTTCCTCATCCTCGAAACCGTGGCGATCGTTCGCCCGACCGACCGGAGCTTCGGAGGGCTCGACCTGTGACCCCCAAAGAGTTCCGCGCCCTGACCCGCCCGAAACTGGTCAAGCTGGCCCGGCAGGGCAAGCTGATCGACACAGCCTTCAAGTGCTTTCAGCGTTACGTCTACCCCGGCGCGCAGCCCGACCAAGTCGCGGTGATGCGCACTTGCTTCTTCGCCGGTGCGGCCGAGCTCTGGGCCATGCAGATGGCAGCCGCTGACGAGGGCGACGACGTCACCGACGGTGACGAGCAGTTCCTCGCGGACTTCGTCAACGAGATCGAGCGGTTCCACCAGCGCACCCTGCAAACCATGACGGCCAATCCGGCCAGGCAAAACTGAGGAGACCACCAGATGCCCAAACACACCCTCAACTTCCTTGAGTTCCTGCAGGGCTTTCGCCGAGGGGAACTCATTCGCCAGGGCAACGACGAGCTGCAGAAGGTAATCGCCGCCATGGGCGAAACCGGCGGCGATGGCGAGATCACCATCAAACTGCCGTTCAAGCTCAACAAGGCTGGGCAGATCGAATGTCAGCCAAAACTTACCTCGAAGGTGCCCCAGCAGCAGATGGGCGTCGGCATCTACTTCATGGGTGACGAAGGCGAGCCCAGCCGCCGCGACCCGAACCAGATGGACATCGAGGACGAGATCGAGCGCCACCGCGCTCGAGACGCCGCCGAGTAACCCCCACCATCGAGCACAGGAGACAACCAGATGGCAAGACACACGCAGAACTCCCCCGACGAAATCCAGATCGAAGCCGCGGAAAGCATGATTCCGATCTTTGCCCTGCAGGCAGCGATCGAGGGCGCCCGCATCGCGGACCCGGTGATCAATGGCGAGCACGGCAAGCGCCACGCCTTCGTGCCGGAAGGCATGACACTGCAGGATATCTCTGATCCGTATGCCCTGCCTCCGCGCATCGAGCAATCATTGCAGACCGATGACGCCCAATCTCTGATGACCTACACGAACAGGTTCAGCGACACCCGGTCGATCCTGATCGCGGATGTTGACGCACTTACGGTGACCGCCGTCCTCGACTGGCATTTCAGCAACAACGGCACGTTTGAATCGACGCTGAACGCGCAGCCCTGCAAGCACAAGGCAACATTGAAGCTTCGGAGGTCGGAGGAGTTCAAGCGCTGGAGCGCCATGGAGGGAATCCTTCATGACCAGATGGCGTTCGCGGAGTTCCTCGACGAAAACGCGCAGGACATCATCGATCCGGACCCCGCCGACATGATCGAGGTTGCGCGGGAACTGGAGGCAACGCAGGGCGTGGCATTCAAGGCGGCCACTCGCCTACAGACCGGCGAACGCAGCCTTCGCTATGAAACCGAGACCCACACCAAGGGCGACATCAAGGTTCCTACGCAGTTCACGCTGCAGATCCCACTGTTCCAGGGCGAGGAGCCGGTCGACATCAAGGCGTCTTTCCGGTTCCGGCCGCAACCAGATGGTCTGAAACTCGGCTTTGTCTGGCGCCGCGTTGATTACCGCATCCAGGCGGAGTTCGCCCAGATCGCGACGCGCGTCGCAGAGAACACCGGCCTGCCGGTGATGTTCGGCCGCTGACAGGAAACGGTTCGTATGCGCATCCTGATCGCCTGCGAAACCTCCGGCATCGCCCGTCGCGCCTTCATGGCGCGCGGGCACAATGTCTGGTCTTGCGACTTGGAGCCTGCCGAGGATGGCAGCAACCGGCACATGATCTGCGACGTACGCGACGGGATACTGCAGGACGGATGGGATCTGCTCTGTGTGATGCACCCGCCCTGCACGCGGCTCTGTCGATCGGGACGTCGCTGGATGTCCGGCCCCGGCAAATGGACCAAACCCAAGTTGCTACCGCGCGGCCGCACACTCGCTGACATGCGCACCGAATTCGAGCTCGGCGTCTCGGTCTTCACCGCCTGCTGGCAGGCGCCCATCGACCGGGTCGCAATTGAAAACCCCGAAATGAACGACCTCGCCCGCGACCGCATGCCGGCTGACCTTCCCGCACCGCACATGGTCCAGCCGTTTTGGTTCGGCGAGCCCGCATACAAGAACACTGGGTGGTATCTGCGTGGCTTGCCGCCGCTGCAAGAAACTGACCGCCTAACGGAGCCCGAGCGCGATAGCGCCGAGTGGAAGCGGTGGAACTACGTCCACCGCCTACCCCCCGGGCCCGAGCGCGCCCGCCTTCGCAGTCGATCCTTCCCCGGCATGATGGCAGCGGTGGCCAAGCAGTGGGGAGAACACGCAATGAGACAGGTGAGAGCAGCATGAGCAAGATCGAGTGGACGGAAAAGACGTGGAACCCGATCGTCGGCTGCAGTGTGGTCTCGCCTGGCTGCACCAACTGCTATGCCATGCGGATGGCGCACCGTCTGGGCCAGAACTCGGCAACACCGCATTACGCCGGCCTCACACAGATGAGCCGCGGCGGCCCCGTCTGGACCGGCAAGCTGGCCCTCGCGCCTGAGCATGTCCTCGCCGCCCCCGTGCACCGCAAGAAGCCCACCACCTGGTTTGTGAATAGCATGGGCGATCTATTCCACGAGGACGTGCCCGACGAGTGGATTGACCAGGTCTTTGCCGTCATGGCGCTCTGCCCCCAGCACCGCTTTCAGGTGCTGACCAAGCGGGCGGACCGGATGCAGGAATACGTGCCATTGGCCCATCGCCGCATCATGGAAGAAGCATGCGATATAGCTCTGGACATGAACCTCAGAGTTGCCCTTTCGGCAGTTCCCTGGCAGGACGAAGACGCCGAAACCATAGCGAATTTAGCCGGCGCGGAAGTCGTCCGCCTCCATCAATACCCCCTCCCCAACGTCTGGCTCGGCGTGTCGGCCGAGGACCAGACCCGCGCCGACGAGCGCATTCCGCAGCTGCTCGAGACACCGGCCGCCGTGCGCTTCGTCTCGGCCGAGCCGTTGCTGGGGCAGGTGAACCTGACGGAATGGCTTCATGAGAGCGCTTGCTGGATCCAAGACGGCGGCGCGGAATGCACCTGCCATCCGCCCGATGAAATCTGCATCGACTGGGTGATCGTCGGCGGCGAGAGCGGCCCCTTCGCCCGCCCGATGCATCCCGACTGGGCGCGCATGATCCGCGACCAATACACCGGAGCTGGCGTGCCGTTCTTCTTCAAGCAATGGGGTGAGTTCGTCAGTGTCTCGGAAATCGAGGGCCCCGGAGATCATCACAAGTTTCCGGACGGCGCCACGGTGCGCCGCACCGGCAAGAAGCTCGCCGGGCGCACGCTGGACGGGCGCGTGTGGGATCAGATGCCAAAGGTGGTGCAATGATTGGCGCATGGTTCAGCCGAACGGAACAGGGCTTCTGGTGCGACTTCTGCGGCGATCTCCTCAAGCCGGACTTCCACTTCGCGAGCGAGGAGGAGTGGGAGGAATACCAAGAATGGCTCGAAGGAGATGAAGGCCATTGCCGGAACTGCGGGGCA
This sequence comes from Roseovarius sp., assembly GCF_040223625.1. Lineage (GTDB taxonomy): Bacteria > Pseudomonadota > Alphaproteobacteria > Rhodobacterales > Rhodobacteraceae > Roseovarius. The sequence goes on from NZ_JAVKFX010000074.1 coordinate 80,828, forward strand.
CCTGACGACATCGATCCGGAGGCGATATGACTGACAAGCGAAAGCGCTGTCGCGCAGATCCACCAGGCGGAAAAACCAAGCGCCAGATAACGGCCTTTCTTGAGCCAGAGGACTACCGGCTGCTTTACGAGCTCACCATGCGACGCGGCGTGAGCATGGCCGAGACCATCCGACAGATCATCAGGGAGACAAAGAAATGACCGCGCGTCCCTACACCCCCGACATGCTTGCAGATCGCTGGCAATGCAGCGCCGAGACCGTTCGGCAGATGGTGAAAAGCGGAGACTTGCGCGGCTTCCGAGTCGGCCGCATGATCCGTATACCGTATGACGCCGTGGAGGAAATCGAATGCCAGACATCACAATCGGACGCCTGCGCGGCGGATTTTGCGTCTACTGGCACGACGAAACAGGGACGCGGCGGCGCTATCAGCTTGAGGCACGCACGCGAGCGGAGGCCGAAGCGGAAGGCCGCGACCGATTCCTGAAAGAGACGACAGCGAACCAGGGCGCCACCGTGGCATCACTCTGGGAAGCCTATAGAGATGACAGGAAAGGGCGGACCATCGCCGAATCCATGCGGCACACCGGAAAGGCTGTCCTGCCGGCCTTCGGTCACTTCCGCCCCGAGCAGATCACGACCGAGGATTGCCGGTCCCAGATCGAAGCCTGGCGCGCGCAGGGAAAGCACGACGGAACCATCTGGACGCGGATGAACCATCTGCGCATCGTGCTGAATTGGGCGCAGAAGCACCACCTGATTGATCGAGCGCCCTACATCGAGCGGCCACCGCAGCCCGCACCCCGCGACCGGCATTTGACCGAGACCGAGATCGCCGCGCTCTTGGCGGCGCCATGCGAACCGCACATCAAGACGGCCATCATCCTGATGCTCACGACCTGCGCCCGTGTCACGGCCGCGTTGGAGCTCACATGGGACCGCGTCGATTTCGATCGGGGGTTCGTGAACCTCCGAACAGGCGAAGGCCACCGCAAGGGCCGCGCCATCGTTCCGATCAACGGGCTACTGCGCAGCACGCTTGAAACCGCCCGCGCCGCGGCGCTGTCGGATTATGTCATCGAGTGGGGAGGGAAGCCGGTCAAGTCGATCAAGCGCGGGTTTGCCCGAGCTGTCGAGAATGCCGAACTGAAAGACGTGTCACCGCACGTCCTGCGTCACACCGGCGCGGTTCACATGGCAGCCGCCGGCGTTCCGATGGTGAAGATCGCGCAGATGCTCGGTCACACGAACACCGCGACGACCGAGCGCACCTACGCCAGATTCGCGCCGGATCACCTGAAAGATGCCGCGCAAGCCTTGGAATTTGGGACGCTGAAAGTGGTGAAATAGTTCAATGAACCTGCGCGCCCTGCCTAAAACACCAGCTAAGTATCTGAAAGTGTTGGCGCACCTGAGAGGATTCGAACCTCTGGCCTCTGCCTTCGGAGGGCAGCGCTCTATCCAGCTGAGCTACAGGTGCCTACGCGGCGGGGTATAGCTTTCACGCGCGCGCCCTGCAATCGCGAAATGCGCCCGCGGTCACGTTTCCGGCCGTCACATTTCCCCGGCCGAAAAGGTTAAGAGGCCGCAATCCCTGGCGGGAATGCGGCCTCTTGATGTTTTATACTCACCAGAAATGGTCGAGCGGTCAGAGACCGTTCGATCAGATCGGGTTGCCGTACTTGTCGTATACCGGTTCCGGAACGACCATCGGCGCGGGCTCTTCCTGCTGCTGTTGAGCACAGGCGGTTGCACCGAAGCCGATTGCCAGCAGCGTGATAAGCTTGATCACTTTCATAAGGGCAGCTCCTTTCGCATTAAACACGGTGGATAAAACAACGAATTAATTCCTTTGTCGACCGTCTTTTCACGTTACCGCGATGAAATCCGGGAGACTGGCGCAAGAGATTGGCGGGTGTTGCCTAGTTGACGCACATTGGCCGGTTTTTGGCCGCTTTCCGGCCCGAATCCGCCGAAGAATCAGGTGAATAACTCGTGTGCCAGCTCCAGCGCCTCGACAAGCGTGTCGACTTCTGACTCGGTATTGTAGAGCCCGAAAGACGCCCGGCAGGTGGCCGTCAGCCCGAGGTGATCCATCAGCGGCCCGGCGCAATGGTGACCCGCGCGCACCGCCACCCCCTTCTTGTCGAGGATGGTCGAGATGTCATGCGCATGGGCCGCCCCGTCGAGCGTGAACGAGAAGATCGCGGCCTTGTCGGGCGCCCTGCCCTGAAGGTGAAGCCAGTTCAGCCCGTTCAACCGTTGGGCGGCATAATCGCGAATCCGGTCCTCGTGGGCGGCGATGTTCTCCATCCCCAGCCCCATCATGTACTCGAGCGCCACGCCAAGCCCGATGGTCTGGACGATGCCGGGCGTGCCCGCCTCGAACTTCATCGGCGGGTCGGCATAGGTGACCTCGTCCTTGCTGACCTCGCGGATCATGTCGCCGCCGCCGATGAAGGGGCGCATCTCGGCCAGCCGCTCCTTTTTCACGAAGATCGCGCCCGAGCCGGACGGGCCGTAAAGCTTGTGCCCGGTGATGGCGTAGAAATCACAGCCCATTTCGTCGAGGTTGACGGGCATGTGCACCGCCCCCTGGCTGCCATCCACCAGCACCGGCACGCCTTTTGCATGTGCCGCGTCGCAGATCGCCTTCACGTCCACCTTGGTGCCCAGCACGTTCGAAAGCTGCGTGATCGCCACCAGCTTGGTCTTCGGTCCGATCGCGTCGATCACCTTCTGCGGGTCGAGCGCGCCGTCGGCCTCGGTATCCACCCACTTGAGCTTCACCCCCTGCCGTTCGCGCAGGAAATGCCAGGGCACGATATTGGCGTGATGCTCCATCACCGACAGGACGATCTCGTCGCCCGCCTCCATCCGCGGCATGGCCCAGCCATAGGCGACCATGTTGATCCCCGCCGTGGTGCCGGTGTTGAGCACGATCTGCTCGGCATCCGCCACGCCGAGGAACCGCGCGATGGTGCCGCGCACCGCCTCGTATTTCTCGGTCGCGATGTTCGACAGCGTGTGCAGGCCGCGGTGCACGTTGGAATATTCGTGGGAATAGGCATGGGTGATCGCGTCGATCACCACCTGCGGCTTCTGGGCCGAGGCGCCGTTGTCGAGATAGACCAGCGGCTTGCCGTTCACCTCGCGGCTGAGAATCGGAAAATCGGCGCGGATCGTGTCGACGTCATACATGGTCATCTCCCTGTCATCCCCAGCCCGCCCAGCAGGGCGGACAGGATCGTCATGCCGATGGAGAAGGTCACCACCGTCAGAACGCAGACGCCCGCCGCCTTCAGCAGGCCGTCGAATCGGTGGGCGGCGGCGATCAGCGCCAGCGTCGCCCACAGCCCCCAGAAGAAGGCGGCGATCATCATCAGCCCGCCCACCAGCGGCAGGATCAGCCCGATCACGAACAGCACCACCGCCAGCACCAGCGACACGACCTGAAGCCAGATCATCACCGCCAGCACGTCACCCAGTTGGCCCTGCCCGCCGAAGGCCAGCCCGATCCGGTGCAGCAGCACGACCGAAATCAGCGCCTGCGCCCAGTTCAGCAGCGCGAAGAGAAGCGGCGTGTGATAGGCCGGCGACATCTGGATCAGCTCGCCCATCTCGCCGGGCGGCAGCGGGGCCACGTAGAACACCGCCGACACCATCAGCGACAGCAGCACCGACACCAGCATCAGCGCGATCCACAGCCCCTGCATGGGCCAGCCCATCTCGACCACCAGCCCGCCCGCCTGCCGCGGATTGGTCAGCGTCAGGCGCAGCATCGCCCGGAACCATGCGAAACTCATGACATGCCCCATTCCGCCTCGCGCAGGTTCGACAGCCAGAACCATAGAAACACCGCGACCCAGACAACGCCCACGCCGGTCAGCCCCGGCCCCGGCCCGATGAACCCGGCCACCAGCCCGTAAAGCAGCAGAAGCGGGCTGGCCGCGAGGAAGGCCCAGAACAGCGCCACCCGCGCGCCATAGCCCGTGCCCCGGGCGCCGAACGCCCGGCTGACAAGGTGGCTCAGGAAGGCCAGCGCGTAAAACGCCAGCGGCGCGATGAAGATCCAGCCCAGCAGCGCCCCGCCCAGCAGCGGGTTCAGCTCCTGCTCCGTCAGATGCGCCTCGCGCGCCAGCCTGGGCCATTGACCGATGAAGGTGACAAGACAGCCCGCCATCAGGATGGCCAGCGCCCTGCCCTCGTTCACCGGCATCGCCAGAAGCCGCCGCATCACCGGCCGCGGCCCCCGGTAGGAGGCCACGATATCGGTGGTGACCGGCATCAGCCGCGCCGACGCTGCAGCCAGGCGTCCAGCCGGCCGACAAGCTCTTCGCGCAGCGTCTCGTCCTCGATCTCCTGCACCGCCTCGGCCAGGAAGGCCAGCGTCAGCAGGTCGGTCGCGATCTCCTTCGGCACGCCCCGCGCGCGAAGGTAGAACAGCCCCTCCTCGTCGATCGCGCCGCTGGTCGAGCCGTGCGAACAGGCCACGTCATCGGCGTAGATCTCGAGCTCCGGCTTCGCGTCGAACTCGCTGTCATCGTCCAGCAGCAGCGACTGGCTGATCTGGTAGCCATCGGTCTTCTGCGCGCCCGGCTTCACCAGGATCTTGCCCTGGAACACGCCCCGCGCGCCGTTGCGCAGAACCTTCTTGAACACCTGCCGGCTTTCGCAATTCACCGCGTCATGGGTCACGAAGACCGTGTCGTCATGGTGGAAATCGCCATCGCCCACGCAGGCGCCGGCGATATGCGCGGCGGCATCGTCGCCCAGCATCTCCACGACACACTCGTTCCGCGTCAGAACGCCGTTCACCGTCAGGGTAAAGGTCTTGAACGTGCTCTCCCTGCCCAGCCGGGCAAAGATATGCGTCGCCGCCCGCCGCTCGTGGTCGCGGCCTTGCGTGCGCACGTGGTGGAAGCCGGCGCCATCGGCCACGTCCACCTCCATCACCTTGTTGAACCGTGCCGCCGCCGGGCCGTTCTCCAGCACCGTCAGGTCGGCGCCCTCGTCCAGCTTGATGACATGGTGCAGGATCGCGTCGGAAGTCTCGGACCGATGGTGATAGATCAGGTTGATCGGCTTGCTCACCTTGCCGGTGACATGGATCAGCAGCCCATCCTCGGCCAGCGCCGTGTTGAGCGCCGCCAGGGGCCGCTCGACCGGGGTCTGCCCCCGCTCTTCCAGCACGCCATAGACGTCCTTGGCCCAGTGGATGTCCTTCTCCGCCGCGTCGCTCAGCCGCTCGATGCTGACGCCCTCGAGGCTCAGGTCATCGCTGGCACCCGCGTCGAACTTGCCGTCGACAAAGACGATCTGCAGCCGGTCCACGCCGTCGTACATCGGCGCCTCGTCCACCTCCAGCGTGGCGGCCTTGGGCACCTCCGCCTGCACCAGCGTGTCGGGGCGGGTGAACTTCCAGTACTCGTCGCGCCGGTCCGGCAGGCCCATCGCCCGCACCCGGCCCATCGCCGCCTCGCGCGCCGCGCTGGCCCAGGCCGCCCCCTCGGGCAGGCTCAGACCGTCAAGCCGCGCCTCGGTCGCATCGGTTTTCGCCTTCGGCAACGCCATCAGGCCACCTCCTCGCGCAGGTCCGTATAGCCATGCTCCTCGACCTCGAGCGCCAGCTCGGGCCCGCCGGTCTTGATGATCCGGCCCTCGGACATGATGTGCACCACGTCCGGCTGGATATGGTTCAGCAGGCGCTGGTAGTGGGTGATGACAAGGAAGCTGCGGCCTTGGTCCCGCAGCGCGTTCACCCCGTCCGAAACCAGCTTCATCGCGTCCACGTCGAGGCCCGGATCGGTCTCGTCGAGGATGCACATCTTCGGCTCCAGAACGGCCATCTGCAGCACCTCGTTGCGCTTCTTCTCGCCGCCCGAGAAGCCCACGTTCACCGGCCGCTTCAGCATGTCGGCGTCGATCTTCAGCGTCTTCGCCTTCTCGCGCACCAGCTTGAGGAAATCGGCCGCGCTCATCTCCTCCTCGCCGCGCGCCTTGCGCTGTGCGTTGAGCGCGGTGCGCATGAAGGTCATGTTGCCCACGCCCGGAATTTCCACCGGGTACTGGAACGCCAGGAACAGCCCCGCCGCGGCGCGCTCTTCCGGCTCCATGTCCAGCAGCTCCTCGCCCAGAAGCGTGGCGCTGCCCTCGGTCACCTCATAGCCATCCCGGCCCGACAGAACATAGCTGAGCGTCGACTTGCCAGAGCCGTTGGGCCCCATGATCGCGTGCACCTCACCGGCGCCCACCTTCAGGTCGACGCCCTTCAGGATCTGCTTGTCCTCGTCTTCAAGACCGACGTGCAGGTTCTTGATTTTCAACATGTTCTAACCCTTCTTCATCTCTGCCGCGGGGGCCGTGCCCCCGGGCGCATTTTCCTTCATCCGCGCAATCTGCGCATGTGTCATCTCTGTCTCGGCGGCGCGCTTCGCGTCGAGCGCCGCCACCTCCCGTGCCATCTGCCGGCGGCTGACCACGCGATGGACCACCGCGCCCGCCCCGAACCCGGCGACCAGCCCGAGGGCCAGTGCCACGGGGGCGGAAACCCCGGCATAGGCCGAAAGCCCGACGATGATCGCCACCGCCGAGCCACCCAGCCCCGCCAGTCGCCCGGCATCCATGTGCCCGGGATAGTCCAGCCGCGTCAGCAGCCATTCCTCGGTGGCGTTCCCGGTCATCGCGCGGCCCTACTCGATCACCACGGCGGTGCCGCTGGCCGATACCATCAGCATCGACTGCCCCACCACCTCGTAATCCAGGTCGACGCCGACAACCGCATTGCCGCCCATCGCCGCCGCCCGCGCCTCCAGCTCGGTCATCGCCGTGTCGCGCGCATCCTGCAGCTTGCTTTCATAGGCGCCCGAGCGCCCGCCGACGATATCGGTGATCGAGGCGAAGACATCGCGCACGACATTCGCCCCCATGATCGCCTCGCCCACCACGATCCCCTTGTAGGCGGTGATCCGGTGGCCCTCGATGGTGTTGGTCGTGGTGATGATCATGCCTCGCCCTCCCAGTAATCGCCGCTCGTCTCCTTGCGGCCGATGAACCGAAGATGGGCCTCCATGAAATTCGCCCCCGGCGCGATGGCCAGCGCGGCGAATTTCCCGCTATCGGGATACTCCACCACGTCCGGGTCTTCCATCGTGGAAATGCTGAGGTATTTCAACACCGTATCGCCCGTATTGATGAGCTGGTGCGCGGTCTCCGGCCCGCCCTTCGGCGCGGCACAGACATCGCCGGCGCGCACCGGGTATTCCGCCTCGCCGAACCGATAGGTGCCGGTCCCCTCGAAGATCACGAACATCTCGTGCTTGCCGAGATGGTTGTGAAACGGAAAGGCCCGCTTGCCCGGCTCGACCACCGTGTACATCGCGCCCAGCCCCGGCGAGCCGATCGCCGCGCCCATCGGCGCCACGGTCGCGCCGAACCGCTCGCTGCCTTCCGGCGGCCGCGTCGGCATCGCCGGCGCGTCTTCCACGTTCAGTACGGGGTTCGTCATGTCGGTGTCCTCTCAAGTCCACCCTGGTGTTCGATCACTTCCATCAGGCGATGCATGACATCGAATGGACAATCGAAGCTCTGAACGTCCAAGTCGTTTGAGACCGGGGCCACAAGAAAGCTCTTCTTTTTCCATTCAGCATCAAAGGGCATTACATCAGCCACGTAAGCAAACTGACGACTCGGCGACGTTCGGTTGTCAAAGAGCGTTACTCCACCGTTGACCGCTCTTGCCTTGCACCATTTGTTTGCCGAGGTTCCGCGGATTGCGTGCTGGGAAACTATGTCTAGGGTCATTGTTCTTCTCCTGGATTTGTCCCAGCACACTATCAAGCCTAGTTCGTCAGTTGCGGCGAGAGTGCATCAGCCCACCGACCCTTCCAGCGAGATCGCCACAAGCTGTTGGGCTTCCATGGCAAATTCCATCGGCAGGGCCTGGAGGACGTCCTTGCAGAAGCCGTTGACGACAAGCGCCACCGCCTCCTCCTCGTCCATGCCGCGCTGGCGGCAATAGAACATCTGGTCGTCATCCACCTTCGAGGTGGTGGCCTCGTGCTCCACCCGGGATGAGTTGTTCTTCACCTCGATATACGGCACCGTGTGCGCCCCGCACTCGCTGCCGATCAGAAGGCTGTCGCACTGGGTGTAGTTGCGGCTGTTCTTGGCCTTCGGGTGCATCGACACCAGCCCCCGATAGGTGTTCTGCGCCTTGCCCGCGCTGATCCCCTTCGAGACGATCCGCGACCGGGTATCTTTCCCGAGATGCACCATCTTCGTGCCGGTATCGGCCTGCTGATGGTTGTTGGTGATCGCGATCGAATAGAACTCGCCCTGGCTTTCATTCCCGCGCAGGATGCAGCTCGGATATTTCCACGTCACCGCCGAGCCCGTCTCGACCTGCGTCCACATCACCTTGGCCCGGTCACCCCGGCAATCGGCGCGCTTGGTCACGAAGTTGTAGATGCCGCCCTTGCCGTTCTCGTCGCCCGGGAACCAGTTCTGCACGGTCGAATACTTCACCTCGGCGTCTTCCTCGACGACGATCTCGACCACCGCGGCGTGAAGCTGGCTGGTGTCCCGCTGCGGCGCCGTGCAGCCCTCGAGGTAGCTGACATAGCTGCCCTTGTCGGCAATGATCAGCGTCCGCTCGAACTGCCCGGTATTCTCGGCATTGATCCGGAAATAGGTCGACAGCTCCATCGGGCAGCGCACCCCCGGCGGCACGTAGACGAACGAGCCATCCGAGAAGACGGCCGAGTTGAGCGTCGCATAGAAGTTGTCGCTCACCGGCACGACCGAGCCGAGGTATTTCTTCACCAGCTCCGGATGCTCCCGGATCGCCTCGGAGATCGAGCAGAAGATCACGCCCGCCTTCTGCAGCTCCTTCTGGAAGGTGGTCCCGACGCTGACGGAATCGAACACCGCATCCACCGCGACCTTCCGGTCACTCTGCCGGCCCTCGGCGGGCACGTCCTCGGCCCCCTCGACCCCGGCCAGGATCATCTGCTCCTTCAGCGGGATGCCCAGCTTCTCGTAGGTTTCGAGCAGCTTGGGGTCCACCTCGTCCAGCGACTTGGGCTTCACCTCCATGCTCTTGGGCCGGGCATAGTAATACTGGTTCTGAAAGTCGATCTGCGGGTAATCGACCATCGCCCAGTTGGGCTCGGTCTTCTGCAGCCAGCGTTCATAGGCCGCCAGCCGCCAGTCGGTCATCCACTCCGGCTCGCCGTTCTTCTCGGAAATCAGCCGCACGATATCGGGCGTCAGCCCCTTCGGCGCGTATTCCGTCTCGATCTCGGTTTCCCAGCCGTGCTTGTAGGTGCCGGCCTCGCGGACCGCATCGACCGTGTCCTTGTCGACGCCTTCCTTCACGCGTGTTTCGTCCAGTGCCGCCATCTTCAAGCTCCTTTCAGCTCACGCCGCGCGGGCGCGATGCTTTGCATGCTGCCTTGCCCAGGCTTCGGCAAAGCGTGTCACGTCGTCTTCACTCGTCCCGGGGCCCAGCGACACGCGCACCGCGCTTGCCGCCTGGGTGTCGCTGTATCCCATCGCCCCCAGAACCCGGCTCGCCTTCACCTTGCCGCTGGAACAGGCCGAGCCTGCGGATATGGCAAACCCCGCCAGATCCATCGCCATCACCTGTGTCTCGCCTTTCCATCCGTCGGAAATGAAGCAGGAGGTGTTGGGCAGACGCCGATCCGATTTCCCGACAAAAATAGTCTCTCTTGCCGATTCCTCAAGCAGTGTTTCTAGAATGTTTCTAAATTTCTCGATCTCGTCCCAGGTTCCCGCGGCCTGTTCCCGGAGGGCTGCTTCAATTGCGGCCCCGAACCCCGCGATTCCAATGATGTTTTCCGTGCCGGAGCGGCGCCCCATCTCCTGCCCGCCGCCGGGCGTGAGCGCGGGGAAATCCACCCCCTGCTTCACGATCAGCGCGCCGATGCCCTTCGGCCCGCCCAACTTGTGCGCCGACAGAATGGCGAAATCCGCCCCGCTCCAGGCGAAGGAGAACGGAATCCGCCCCACCGCCTGGGTGATGTCCAGCAGCAGCGCGCCCTCGCGCGGCTCCGGCTCGGTCACGATCCCGGTCTCGGAATTCGCCAGCCCCATCGCGTAAAGCGGCGCGCCCTCGCCCGTCTCGCGCCGATGCGCCCAAAGCGCGTCATGCGCCGTCGCCTGAACCTCCACCGGCCCCGGCCAGCGCTCCATCACCCTTGCCGCCTCCGTCGCGCCGGAGGTGAACACCACCTCCTGCGGCTTGCAGCCCACGGCCTCGGCCACCTGCGCCCGCGCCCGTTCGACCAGCGCCTTGGCCGCCCGCCCCTCGCCATGCACGCTCGACGGGTTGCCGGCCACGTCCATCGCCGCCACCATCGCCTCGCGCGCCTCGGGCCTCAAAGGCGCCGTCGCATTATGATCGAGGTAGACCCGCGCCACTACACCCCCCGCTTCTTCTGGCTGAAAATATCCCGGGGGGCGTTGAAACCCCGCAAGGGTTTCAACGGGGGGCAGCACCCCCAGCCACGGTTGCACGGCACACAGTTCACTGGTCGTCGACCACCGGCACCAGCGTCGGCACGATCGGGCATGGCGTCAGCGCATTCTCCACCACGTCCGACAGCCGCGTCTGGTGCAGGAACACGTAGACATGCGCCGACAGCCCCTCCCACAACCGGTTCGCCATCGACTGCGCGCGCGAGCCGGACGTGGCGCCCGAGGCGCCCGCCCCCTTGTGCAGCGCGTCGACCGTCTCGTCGACCGCCTGCAGCACCTCGCTGATGCGGATCTCCGCCGCCGGCCGCGCCAGGCGATAGCCGCCTCCCGGCCCGCGCACCGATTCCACCAGCTCCGCCCGCCGCAGCTTGACGAACAACTGCTCCAGGTAGGGCAGCGACACCTTCTGCCGTTTCGAGATTTCGCCCAGTGTTACCAGCCCGTCCTTCTGGCTGAGGGCGATGTCCACCAGCGCCACCATCGCGTAGCGCCCCTTCGTGCTGAGTTTCATGGCCCCGACCCTCGCGAATAGATTGACCTGACGATGCGCAAAGCTTATCTCGCTTGCAGCCCGATCCGGCCCCCGGCTGGAAAATTAGAATAATTCTAAGGTGCCGAGGGAATTTCGTCAAGAATAGCCTCGCCACCCCTGAGATGGACAAAGGGACCATATGCCCGAGGTAATATTTCCCGGACCGGAAGGCCGGCTCGAAGGCCGTTATCACCCCCAACGCGAGAAAGACGCCCCCATCGCCATCGTGCTGCACCCGCACCCGCAATTCGGCGGTACGATGAACAACAAGGTCGTCTACAACCTGCACTACGCCTTCTACAACATGGGCTTCACCGTGCTGCGGTTCAATTTCCGCGGCGTCGGGCGGTCCCAGGGCGAATATGACCAGGGCGTGGGCGAGCTGTCCGATGCGGCCTCCGCGCTCGACTATCTCCAGTCGATGAACAACAACTCCAAGCATTGCTGGGTCGCCGGCTTCTCCTTCGGCGCCTGGATCGGCATGCAGCTGCTGATGCGCCGGCCCGAGATCACCGGCTTCATCTCCGTCTCGCCCCCCGCGAACATGTACGATTTCTCCTTTCTCGCCCCCTGCCCCTCTTCGGGCCTCATCATCAACGGTGGCGCCGACCGCGTGGCGCCCCCGGCCGACACCAAGTCGCTGGTCTCGAAGCTGCAGGAACAGCAGGGCATCACCGTCACCCACGAGGAGATCGACGGCTCGGGCCACTTCTTCGAAGAGCCCTACATGGACACGATGATCGACACGGTCAGCGATTACGTCAAACGCCGGCTGACCGAAACCACGAGGTAGGCCCATGGGCGTGACCGAGGATCTGGCCGACGACCTGGCCCTTCAGGTGATCAAGTATGTCGATGCCTCGGGCGACGAGGGCGTGGTGAACGAGATCGTGGCGCTGCTCGGCGCCACCTCTCAGACCGCCGAGGAGGCGTTCCTCACCTCCATGCGCGTGCGCCGCGCCAACATGAAGGCGCGCGCGCTGCTGTTGCAGAAGGTCAAGGCGTTCAAGGCGAAGCAGGAGGCGGGCAAGCCCGCCCCCGATACGCCCAAGACATGAGCGAAGACTGCCTCGACGCCCGGATCGCCTTCCTGAACGAGGCCTGCCGCCTCAAATCGGTCACCCGCACCACCACGCTCTGCGACGGCTCCCGCTACGAGAACTCGGCCGAGCACAGCTGGCACCTCGCCCTCTACGCGCTGGTGCTGGAAGACCACGCGCCCGAGGGCACCGACATCAACCGCGTGATCCGGATGCTGCTCCTGCACGACATCGTCGAAATCGACGCCGGCGACACGCCCATCTACGGCAATACCGGCCACGCCGAACAGGCCGGGGCCGAGGCAAAAGCCGCCACCCGCCTCTTCGGCCTCCTGCCCCCGGGTCAGGGCGACAGCCTCCGCGCCCTCTGGGAAGAATTCGAAGCCGCCGAAACGCCGGACGCCCGCTTCGCCAAGGCCCTCGACCGCTTCCAGCCCCCCAACCAGAACCTCGCCTCCGACGGCATCGGCTGGCGCGAAAACGGCGCCACCTGGGACAAGTTCGAAGCCCGCGTCGCCCCACCCATCCGCCGCACCGTCCCCGCCTTCTGGGACTACATCGCGCCAAAGGTGAAGGCGTGGTTCTCACGGAACGGCTGATCCCGCCTTAGGGTGGGTGAAACCCACCACTCCCCCCGTTCAACCAACTCGCCAACACCCGCCGCGCCGGGCGAGCGCCGGCCCGTGGGGAGGCGCCGCAACGGATCTGGCACGCACTTTATCGCGCCAAATACATCTTTCCCTCGAAACGTTGTGCTACACCTCGAAAGCGCCTGCCCGCCGGGACGGGCCGGCGCTCGCCCGG
>NZ_JAVKFX010000075.1:0-97223 GCF_040223625.1 Roseovarius sp.
CTGCGCAGGATCGGCGCCAGAACCTTTACAGACCTCTTCGAAGTCCTCGGAGACATCTGCGATATGTTCTCACCCAACGAATGTTGGAACTTCTTCAAGGCTGCCGGATATGTCGCAGGTTAAAATCGAAACGCTTTAACACGCGGAACACTAAACACCCGGGGCGCGCGAAGGCATGGCGACAGGACACATCCTGATGGTGGGGGCCGGACTCTCCGGGGCGGTCATCGGCCGGACCTTGGCCGAGGCCGGTTTCGATATCACCGTGGTCGACGCCCGCAGCCATATCGGCGGCAACTGCCATACCGAGCGCGATGCGCAGACCGGCGTGCTGGTCCATGCCTACGGGCCGCATATCTTCCACACCGACGATGCCGAGGTCTGGGAATACGTGAACGGGTTCATCCCGTTCCGCCCCTATGTCAACCGCGTCAAGACCACCGCCCGCGGTGAGGTCTTTTCCCTGCCCGTCAACCTGCACACCATAAACCAGTTCTTCGGCACCACCCTGCGCCCGGAAGAGGCCCGCGCCTTCATCGCCGAAACGCAGGCCGACACCACCATCGACACCCCGCAGAACTTCGAGGAACAGGCCCTCAAGTTCATCGGTCGCGACCTATACGAGACCTTCTTCAAGGGCTACACGATGAAGCAATGGGGCTGTCACCCCACCGAACTGCCCGCCTCGATCCTCAAACGCTTGCCGCTGCGCTTCGACTACAACGACAACTATTACCGCCACCGCTACCAGGGCCTGCCCGAGCACGGCTATACCGAGATGATCGCCCGCATCCTCGATCATCCCGCGATCTCCGTTCATCTCGACACCCGTTTCGACCGGTCGCAGGCGGCCGGCTACGATCACGTCTTCTACTCCGGCCCGCTCGACGGGTATTTCGACTACCGGCTCGGCCACCTCGGCTATCGCACGCTCGATTTCGAGCGCTTCACCCACGAGGGCGATTACCAGGGCTGCGCGGTGATGAATTACGGCGATGCCGACATTCCCTACACCCGCATCACCGAACACAAGCATTTCGCCCCGTGGGAAAGCCACGAGGCTTCCGTCTGTTACCGCGAGTTCTCCCGCGCCTCCGGGCCGGACGACATCCCCTACTACCCCATCCGGCAGGTAAGGGAGAAAGCCCTGCTGGCCGAGTATACCGCTCTCGCCGAAACCGCCGGCAACACCACCTTCGTCGGGCGGCTCGGCACCTATCGCTACCTCGACATGGACGTGACGATCCGCGAGGCGCTGGATACCGCCCGCGGCTTCCTCGACGCCTTGGAAACCGGCCGCCCCGTCCCCACCTTCTTCAGATCGCCGCTCTGACCCCGCACCGGGCGCCCGCACGGGCACGGCTTTGACGATTGACATGAATTGCCGCGCCGGTGAAAAGTCCGCGCGCAGCAAGGGGAAAGAGGCGACATGGCGAACCATCTGTACCGCGACGACCTGCCCGACGGGCTCGATCTCGGCCCCGTGGTGGCCATCGATTGCGAAACGATGGGCCTCAACCCCCAGCGCGACCGGCTTTGCGTGGTGCAGCTCTCCGGCGGCGACGGCAACGCGCATATCGTCCAGATCGCGCAAGGTCAGACCAGCGCGCCCAACCTCGAGGCCCTGCTCCTGAACCCCGACGTGCTCAAGCTCTTCCATTTCGGCCGGTTCGACATCGCCGCCATGTACAACGCCTTCGGTGCGCTGGCAGCGCCGGTCTATTGCACCAAGATCGCCAGCAAGCTGATCCGCACCTATACCGATCGCCACGGGCTCAAGTACCTGCTTCAGGAACTGCTAGGCATCGACATCTCGAAACAGCAGCAATCCTCCGACTGGGGCGCGCCCGAACTGACCGAGGCGCAGCTCGACTATGCCGCCTCCGACGTGCTCTACCTCCACCAGCTTCGCGAGAAGCTCGACGAACGGCTCGCCCGCGAGGGCCGCACCGACCTCGCCAACGCCTGTTTCGGCTTCCTGCCGACCCGCGCCAGGCTCGATCTCGCAGGCTGGCCCGAGATCGACATATTCGCCCACTGACGATGGCGGGGCGGGACAATCTTCATTCCCGTATCGTGGCATGGATGAAGATCATTCTGCCGCTGGCCGCGCTCGGCATCCTCTCGACCCTCTTCCTGATCTCCAACAATTTCGACCCGAACGAGGCGCTGCCGATGGTCGATATCGACCTCCAGCAGCGCGCCAAGGACCAGGGCGCCACCAACGCCACCTTCGCCGGCGTCACCAGCTCCGGCGACGAGGTGATCGTCCAGACCGTCCACTCGCGCCCTTCGCCCGAGGATTCGCAGCTCTTCCTCGCCGAGGACGTGACCGCCGACTTCCTGCTCAGCTCCGGCGCCAAGGTGAACATCACCTCCGACCGAGGCGAGATGAACCAGTACAATCAGACAGCCTCGCTCGCCGGCAACGTGCATATCGAAACCACCACCGGCTATGTGATGGAGACCGAACTGCTCAAGGCCCGCTTCGACGATCTCTATGCCGAAAGCCCCGGCCCGGTCGAAGGCACCGCCCCCGCGGGCGACCTTTCGGCGGGCCGGATGGTACTTGAGAACAACGCCGAAACCGGCAATGCACATTTGCTTTTCACCGACGGGGTCAAGCTGATATACCACCCGCAAGTTTCCGAGGAATGACCCCCGTGATCGATTGGTTCAAAGCATTTGCCGCCGCCGTTTTCCTGGCCCTGCCCGGCCTCGCCGCGGCTCAGGGCGCCCAGGTCGCCTTCGGCAACATGCAGGAGAACAGCAACCTCCCCGTCGAGGTGACCTCCGACAATCTCGATGTCGACCAGGAGGACGGCACCGCCGTCTTCACCGGAAACGTCAAGATCGGCCAGGGCGACATGCGCCTGTCGGCCCCCCGCGTGCTCGTCGTCTACAAGGAGGACCAGAGCGGCATCAAAACCCTTCAGGCCACCGGCGGTGTCACGCTGGTCAGCGGGCAGGATGCCGCCGAAGCCTCGCGCGCCGACTACAATATCGAGACCGGGATGATCGAGATGCAGGGCAACGTGCTGTTGCTGCAGGGCGCGAACGCCCTATCTTCGGAAACCATGGTCGTCGATACACGCGCAGGAACCGCCCGCATGTCGGGCCGGGTCAAGACCGTCCTCAATCAGGGGGGCGACGAGGAATGACCGTGCCCGAACGCCGCCTGCACCTGGCGCATCACAACACCGGCCTGACCGTCAAGGCCATCCGGAAGAGCTACAAGAAACGCGTCGTCATCCGCGACGTCTCGCTCGAAATGGAACAGGGCGAGGTCGTGGCCCTGCTCGGCCCCAACGGCTCGGGCAAGACCACCACGTTCTACGCCATCGCCGGGCTGGTCTACCCCGAGGGCGGGCAGGTGATGATCGACGGGCGCAACGTGACCACCCTGCCGATGTACCGCCGCGCCAAGCTCGGCATCGGCTACCTCCCACAGGAAATGTCGATCTTCCGCGGCATGTCGGTCGAGGACAACATCATGTCCATCCTCGACATCTCGGAACGCGACCGCCACAAGCGCCGCGAAAAGCTCGAGGGGCTGCTGTCCGAGTTCTCCATCGAACACCTCCGTCGCGTCCACGCGCTGGCGCTATCCGGCGGGGAACGCCGGCGGGTCGAGATCGCCCGCTGCCTCGCCGCCGACCCGAAATACCTGCTGCTCGACGAACCCTTCGCCGGGGTCGACCCGATCTCGGTGGGCGATATCCGCCGCCTCGTCGCCGATCTCAAGACCCGCGGCATCGGCGTTCTGATCACCGATCACAACGTCCGCGAAACGCTCGAGATCGTCGACCGCGCCTACATCCTGCATGACGGCCAGGTGCTCATGTCCGGCAGTCCGAAGGACGTTGTCGCCAACGAGAATGTCCGCCGTGTCTATCTCGGCGACAATTTCCGGATATCCTGAACAACGTCCGGCACTTGGCCGCGTTTCCCGTCATCCGCCCGTCATACTCCATTGACAAGCGCCCCGGAAACCGCGTCAATTGTCACATGAACTTCTGGCTTACCGTCTGTCGTCGCATGGGACCCGCATCACCGGGACGGCGCAGGAACAAGCCCGAAGCATGCTGCCACGTGTTGTTTGGATCAGGCTTTTCCGGGGGCGTCACACGGCCACCGGCCGATCCGTCGCGTCACTAAAGAGGAGGCACGATGCGCTATCAGATCAGTGGAAAACATATCGACGTTGGCGACGCCCTGAAAACCCATGTGGAGCAGGAGTTGCAAGGCGTCATCGAGAAATATGCCGAACGGCCCACCGATGCGCAGATCATATTCTCCAAGAATTCGAGCGAATTCGCCTGCGAGGCGACCGTTCACCTCTCGACCGGTCTGACGGCGCAGGCCAAGGCGCAAGCCCATGAAATCTATGCCGCTTTCGACCAGTGCTGCGAGAAGATGGAGAAACAGTTGCGGCGCTACAAACGTCGCCTGAAAGATCATCATCGCGCACGCGCGGTGCCTGTTGAACTCGCTGGCGCATCGTCCTATATCCTCGCGTCTGAAAAAGAGGGCGAGGATTCGGAACCTGAAAGCCTGCAGCCGATCATCGTGGCCGAGATGGAAACCAAGATACCGTCTCTCTCGGTCGGCGAAGCGGTCATGCAGATGGAGCTTGCAGGTGTTCCCGTACTGGTCTTCAGGAACGAAGGGAAGAACGGGCTCAATGTCGTATACCGCCGTGACGATGGAAACATTGGCTGGATCGACCCCTAGAACGAGTAGCTGGGTATAGGGTAGCGGGCCGTTTCCGCGGAGCAAAAGATGGACGTTTCAATGATCCTCAAACCCGAGGCCGTGCGTGTATTGTCTGGTGTGTCGAGCAAGAAAAGGCTCTTTCACGAACTCGGCATGATCGTCGAATCTGCCTATGACGTCAGCCACACCAACGCCATCGATGCCCTGCAGGAGCGGGAAAGCCTCGGGCCCACCGGCGTGGGCCATGGCGTGGCCCTCCCCCATGCCCGGCTCGACTGCGTCGAGGAAGTGATCGGCGCCATGGTCGTACTGGAAAAGCCGATCAATTTCGACGCGGTCGATCGTCAACCGGTCGACCTCGTTTTTTCCCTCTTCGCCCCCAGCGATGCGGGGGTGGAACACCTCAAGGCGCTGGCCCTGGTCTCGCGCACCCTGCGCGACCCGGCGCTCTGCGCCAAGCTGCGGGCCAATTCCGACCCGGCCACGCTTTACACCATCCTGACGGAATCCCAGTCGGTTCAGGCCGCCTGAACGGGGCTCAACCCCAGGGCCCGAACCCGAAAAGGATGTAATCGCGCTGATAGACCTGCGCGGCCAGCGCCTCTATCTCTTCGTCGTAGATATCTGCCAGCGCGTGCGGGCTGTCCGCCTCCGCGGGCCCCGGCGCCGGGGCGTCGGGGTATCCCACCTCACCCGCCAGCCGCGTCAGCGCCGGGCGCATCTCCTCTTCCCGCAGGATGACATCCGGCAGCACGAACTGCGCCATGCCCTGCAACGTCGCCGACTGGCTGGCCCAGTGCGCGTCGACCCGGATACTGGTCTGCCCGTTCAGATTGGCCTTCAGGAATTCGAGAAACGCGACGAAGGCCGCGCGATGCGCCGCCACGTCGTATTCCTCCCCCGGCTGATCCCCGGGAATCGGCAGCTTGTGAAAGTTCCGCAGCGTCTTGCGGATATCCGCGAAGGTCCCCGGCCCGCGCGGCAGGATGCGGGAACAGAACGCCGCATGCGCCCGCGACACCGGGTGCCGCAGCACGGTAAAGCTCCGGTGCCCCGGCTTGCTCCGCTTCCACTTGCGCAGCCCTTTCTGGTTCATCTGCGTCGGCAGGGTCTCGACCGGCACGCCGTCCAGCCCCGCCAGCCACTCCAGCACCTCGGCCTCCGGCCCACCCCGCATCGGCATGTAGAGCAGCGGCGCCCGTGCACCGGTCACGAATCCCGGCACCGCCGGCCCGCGCCGTGGCTCGAAATTCGGCGTCCGTCCAAGGTTGAACCGGTCCAGCCCCGAGATCGTCCGTTCCATCGCGTCGAAATTCGACACCTTCTCGGACAGCGGGCTGGGGTTCTGCTTCTTCAGGGACTCGTCCAGCTTCTCCAGCCGCTCCTCCGACCCGAGGAACGCTGCCAGCCCGTTCATCACCTCGACATCCTGCAGGTCTTCGTAATCGACATAGAACGCCGTCTGCCCGCTCACCTGCAACCGGTTCATCAGGTAGACTTGGAACTCCTGAAGCTCGGCGACATGTGCCTCGAACTCCTTCGCGTCGAAATCGACCTTGCTGTCCTTACGCCGCTTCACGTTGGTCAGCTTCCACTGCCCCGTCGCCTGCGCGATCTTGAACGAGACATAGCTCTCGGCCGGGTTGCGGGTCAGGATGATCTTGGCACAGCGCGGATCGTCCAGACAGATATCCAGCACCCTTGGGTCATGGTCATGGAAGAACCGGAACCCGCCCATTCCCTCGGTCCCGTCCCGGATCGTCGCGATCAGCGCGCCCGGGTCGGCCTCCCGATCCGCCTGGGTCACGCCAAGGATATGCGTGGCGTTGGGGTAGCCAATGAAATGCGGGTTGAACGCCTCGCCATGACAGGTGAACCCCTCGAACGCGTTCAGGTTGGTCTCGAGGAAATTCGACCCCGTCCGCATCTCCGCGAACACCACGAAATAATCGAACCTGTCCCCCATCCCGCGTTACCGCACCAGGTAGGGTTTGCGTTTCGATTGCTGCGGCTCGTACCGGCCATGGGCCACCGGGAAATCCCCCATCAGGTAGGGGTGCATGCCCTGGTTCTTGAGGTTCTGAAGGAACTGCCCGAACCCGGTCAGGTCGGCCATCTTCGGCACCTCCGCCAAGCCGCGCTGATACTGCTTACCGATCTCGTCGATGACCGTCTGCAACGGCTCCATCGGCGCCTCGATGAACTCTGCCAGCGTCCAGATGCGGATCCGCGCCTTGGCCCATTCAGACCGCAGCACCTTCAGGTGCTCGCTCTCGATCTGCTGCAACAGCGCGGCTTCCTTGCGGATATCCGAGAAATTCTTGTTCGATTTGAACAGCGGAATGGCCCACGCCCCGGTGATCACCGAAATCTGCGCGTTCGGGTCCTTGGCGATATCCCACTCGATCTCTTCGATCATGTCGCGCGGGCCGAACTGGAAGCACTGCCGCTCGCCCCGCGTGTTCCAGATCAGGTTGGTCAGGAAGGCCCGCTTGTTGTAATCCCGCAGCTTCGCACTGTCGCTCAGCGCGCCGTTCATCACGTGCTGCCCGTCGGAATACTCCACCCGATCCTCGGCGAACAGGTGGCCATGCACCCGCGCGCCGGTGGCCTTGGCAAGCCACGGCTCGAAATTCTCGAACAGGTCGCTGAACCCCTCGAACACCGAATACTGCGCACAGGTCAGCCCGCCCTCGCGCCCCGTCGCGGGAAACCGGCTCTGCATGTAAAGCCCCGGCCGCCCCCGCGTCCGCCGCTCGACGGCCTTCGAGAAGATCCGGTCGATCTTGCCCGGGTTCGGCTCGGTCCGCTTCATCGCGCTGTCCTGGTCGGTCAGGAACGCATCGTACAGCCGGTTCGCAAACGGCCAGATCTTCCGCGCCACGAAGCAATCCGACCGCCGCAACAACTGCAGGTGGTCGTCGTAGAAGATATGCGGCTTGCCCTGGTAGTCGAACTTCGACAGCGTCAGCGACCGGCTCTCGATCTTGCGGGAATAGAGCCGCGCCAGCGTCTGGAAATAGCTCTCGTCCGGGATCCACACGCGCCGGAAATACCGGTCATAGGCCTTGCGCTCGGGATCTTCGAGGATGGCCGACAGCGTCTGCCGCGTCAGGCACCACCACTGGCTGCCCATATGCGGCACCACGCCGTTGGGAATCCGCCGCTTGTAGCCCACCGCGCGCTGGAACTGCACGTACTTGTCGAACAGGTACCGCTGCTGCCGCCACGAGAACGGAAAGCGCAGCGTGAACCGTTCCTGGTCCAGCCCGCCTATGGTCCACGGCACGTCCGCCGTCGTCGCCGACTCGATGAAATCCGTGGTCTGCCGCGCGGCGAGATAGTCGATCAGCTCCTGCACCGGCCGCAGCGGAAGACAGGCGCCCGACGCAAGGTAGACATGCCGCACATCGGCAAACTCCTCCAGCATCGTCTCGCCCGCTTCCTGCGTCGCGGCCACAAGGCCCCAGGTGCCCCATTCGCACCGGTGCCGCTTGACGAACCGGATGTCCTGCAGGTCCGACATCGACGTCACAAAGGCATTGTAGGTCTTCGCCGGCACGTTCCTGTCGACATGGAAAACGATCGGACAACCGGCCGCGGCCCAGTGCCGGGCCACCTGCTCGGCCCGGTCGAACGCCGTATGAACCAGCATGATGATGCCGACGCTCATGCCCGTGCCGCCCTTTCCCTCACGCCCAGTTACCCTTTGACATCAGTCCGAGTATCTCTAGTTGCCGCCAGTTTATATATTTTTCCGACCAATTGCACCAAAGCTCCGGATTCCGGTGAATATTTTCGGCGTAGGCCTTGTACTCCACGCTGCCGGAATAGTGCTGCCGCCGCTTCAGCTCCTCCTCGGCCTTCGCCGGCAGGGTGTCGAGGAATTTGGTATGAAGCAGCACCCCGCTCGCCTTCTCGCCGCCCCACTGGTCATAGGTCAGGTTCAGCCCCCGCGGCAAAAGCGTGTGGGTCGAGCTGACATAGGCATAGCGCCGGTCCCACTTCACCAGCGGGATCTTGTTCAGCGCCGGTGCCTTCTTGGGCCGGTCGGGGAAGAACACCCGCGCCCGCGGCCCGCCCTGAATCCACAGGTTCCAGTACCCCGGATTTCGCCGGATCATGTAATTGCCCGGGTCGAACCACGCGGCAATCTCCACCGGGTCCTGCCCGGGGCGATAGGTCACCGCGTCAATCCGGCCTTTCGGGTACATGTCCAGCAACATCGCCCCGAATGACCGGATGCCCGAACTGTCCAGCCAGTCGGTCAGCGCCCGCACCGGCCGCGTGTCGCAGAACGGGTAGACGAACAGCTCGTCCGGATCGACCACCAGCGTCCAGTGCCCGTCGCCATATTTCCGCTGCAGCCAGTTGAGCCAGTCGACGCCGAAACGAGACCGCTTGTAGCTGGCCTTGGTGGTCCACAAGGACACGTCGGGCTGCCCGGTCAGGAACTCCCGCCCGCCATCGTCGCTGTCATTATCCACCATCAGGAAATGCGACACGCCCAGCTTGCGGTAATACTGAAGGAAATAGGGCAGGCGCACGTTCTCGTTCCGGAAGGTGGAGAATAGCAGGATATCACCGGGTTTGATCTGCCCGGTCCGGTCCCGCACCGGCTTCACCGCGAAATGCTTGCGCCACGCCCGGATCTGGGCCCGCTTCCGGCGCAGCCGCATGATATATGACTGCCAAAGGCTCACTGCTTCCTGCCCTGCTTCCGCGCCAATCCGACGCCGGACATTACGCCCCGTTCGTTAACGGAAGCCTGCCTGCTGCCAAACGCCTGAAAACTGGCTGATCCCCCCGGCCCCGGCAAGGCGGCCCCCAACTCGTAGGGGTCACAATACGCAAGCATCTGAAAATGGCAACAAATCACACGGACCGGGGCGAACATGATCAAATCCAGTTGCCCCGCGACATCAGCCCCATCGCCTCAAGCTGCCGCCAGCTCGTCAGCCTGGTCGACGCCTCGCACCACAGGTCGGGATTCTCCACCAGCGCGTCATAGTAGGACTCGTAAAGCGCGCTGTTGGCGAAATGCTCGCCCCGTTCCTTCTCCTCCGCCGATTTCTCGACGATCGTGTGCAGGAATTTCGTATGCAGCAGCAGGCCCGATGTCTCCTCCCCGCCATCCTCGTCGTACACCCGGTTCAGATCCCGCGGCAAAAGCGCGTGCGTCGAGTTGATATAGACATACCGCCGGTTCCACTTCACCAGCGGCACCTTGCCCATCGTCGGGGCGCGGCGCGGCTCCTCGGCAAAGAAGCACCGCGCCCTCACCCCGCCCTGGATCCACAGGTTCTGATGCACGGGCTGTTTCTGGATCATGTAATTCCCCGCATCGAACCAGCACAGCGCCTCGAACGGGTCTTCGCCCGCGCGATACTCCTGTGCCCTGACCGGCCCCTTGGGGTACATGTCCAGCATCATCGTCCCGAAGGAACTTCGCCCGGTCCGTTCCAGCCACTCGATCAGCGCCGGCAGCGGCCGCGTGTCGTGATGCGGATAGATCAGGATCTCGTCGGCATCCAGCGTCAGGCACCAGTGCCCATGCGCATGACGGATCATCAGCCATGTCAGCCAGTCCAGCCCGAAGCGCGACAGCCGGTAACTCTCGGGCGTCGACCACAGCGAGACGTCGGGCTGCTGCGCCAGGTATTCCCGCGTGCCGTCATCGCTGGCGTTGTCGACAAACAGGAAATGCTGCACTCCCAGCTTGCGGTGATGTTCCAGGAAATAGGGCAGCCGCACCGCCTCGTTCCGAACCGTCGATGCCGCCAGGATCGCGCCGGGCGCTATCTGCGCCGTCCGGTCGATCACCGGAGAAAGCTGCCGCCGCTTGCGCAGCGCGCGGAACAACAGCCGCCGCCGCTTCCAGCGCAGCCTGTATTTCGTTGACGCCTCCGCCAGCCAGCCCATCCCGCCGATGTCCGTTCCCTGCAGCCTCGGCGCCAGAATCGGCGTTATTTGTCGTAATGTCCAGTTTGGTGCCAGCGCCACGCGTCGGCGATCATCTCGGCCAGCGTCGACCGCTTCGGCTCCCAGCCCAGCTCTGCCTTGGCCCGGGTCGAGCCCGACACCAGTTTGATGCAATCTCCGGGCCGCCTCGACCCCTCGATCACCGGCACCTCGCGCCCCGTCGTGGCACGCGCATGGTCGATCACCTCGCGCACGGTAAAGCCGCTGCCGGTGCCCAGGTTGAACACCCGGCTGCCGCGCTTGTCCTCCAGCCATTTCAGGCCAAGCACATGCGCCTCGACAAGGTCCATCACGTGCACATAGTCCCTGATGCAGGTGCCGTCGGGCGTGTCGTAATCCGTGCCGAAGATCGTCAGCGCATCGCGCTTGCCATCCACCGCGTCCAACACCAGCGGGATGAGATGCGTCTCCGGCTGGTGGAACTCGCCCACCTCCGCCTCGGGGTCGGCGCCGGCCACGTTGAAATAGCGGAAGATCACGCTCCGCATCCCGTGCGCCGCCTCGAAATTCGTCAGCATGTCCTCGATCGCCCGCTTGGACGCGCCATAGGCATTGATCGGCTGCTGCACGCACTCCTCGTCCAGCACCACGTTGTCCTGGTCGCCATAGGTGGCACAGGTCGACGAGAACACGACGTCGAGACACCCCGCATCCACCGCCGCCCGCAACAGCGCGACCGAACCGGAGACGTTGTTGTCCCAATAGATGCCCGGGTCGCGCATGCTTTCGCCCACCTGGCTCAGCGCGGCGAAATGCATCACCGCGCTGGGCTGGTAGGCCGCGAAAACCTGTGCCAGCCGGTCCCCGTCGCGCAGGTCGCCCTGCTCGAACGGCCCGAACTTCACTGCCTCTTCCCAGCCGGTGCACAGGTTGTCATATGTCACCGGCGTATAGCCCGCCGCCTTCAGGCACTTGCAGGCATGCGAGCCGATATAGCCGGCGCCGCCGGTGACGAGGATGTTGGTCAAGTCAGGTCTCCGGGTTACTGGGCGGCCTTCTCGGCGTGGACCACCTCGTTCAGGTAGGCCCAGAGATCGGCGCGCAGGTCGTCGCGGGCCAGCGCGAAGGCCACCGTCGCCTGCAGGTATCCCGCCTTCGAGCCGCAGTCGAACCGCTGCCCCTCGAAGCGGAAGCCGTAGACCTCCTCGCCGTCCTCGCGCGCGTCGGCGATGGCGTCGGTCAGCTGGATCTCGCCCCCCGCACCAGAGCGCTTCTTGTTGAGCTGCTGCAGCACCTTCGGCGTCAGGATGTAGCGCCCGATCACCGCAAGGTTCGACGGCGCCTCGCCCGGCGCCGGCTTTTCGACCAGCCCCTTTGTCGACACGATCCGGCCCATGTCCTCCTTGACGTCGAGCACACCATAGGCGCCCGCCTTGTCCTCGGGCACCTCCATCGCCGCGACGATGTTGCTCTGGGTCTCCTCGAAGGCCTCGACCATCTGCGCCAGGCAGGGCTTCTCGGCGGCGATGATGTCGTCGGGCAGCACCACGGCGAAGGGCTCGTTGCCGATCAGCCGCCGCGCGCACCACACCGCGTGGCCAAGGCCCATCGGCTTGGCCTGCCGCAGGTAGGCGACCTCGCCGCTGTCCATGTCGGTGCTCTTGAGGATCTCCAGAAGCTCGGTCTTGCCCGCCTTGCGCAGCGATTGCTCAAGCTGGGGCGCGTTGTCGAAGTAATCCTCCAGCGCGCTCTTGCCCCGCGAGGTCACGAAGATGAATTCCTTGATCCCCGCCGCCCGCGCCTCGTCGATCGCGTATTGCACCAGCGGCCGGTCGACCAGCGTCATGATTTCCTTTGGCACAGACTTCGTCGCCGGAAGAAACCGCGTTCCAAGACCCGCGACCGGAAAGATCGCCTTCGACACTTTTCTGCGCATGAGCAGCTCCTCGCTCTGATTTCGGGCTTTCTCTACACCAATTCAAAATCGCACGCACGGGTCCGAAGGAAATTCACTCTGTAATGACGGCCCTTGAGCAATATTCCTCTCAGCCTGCCGGTCGATCAGCGGATATTCTTCCGATTATGCCTGTAAATCAGGCTCAGGCAAGGTTCATCGCCTGCATCATCGTCTCGATCCTGTCCACGTCCTCGGGGTTGTTCAGCTCCCAGAACTGCCGCCCGCGCGCGTCGACCTCCACGCAGAGCACCGTGTGCCCGTTTTCCATGAACCGAAGCTGCTCCAGCCCCTCTAGGCTTTCCAGCGGCCCGGCCTCCATCTTCGGATAGGCGCGCAGCGCGTCGGGGCGATAAGCATAGACGCCGACATGATGATAAACCGGCGTCGGCGCGTCATCGGCATAGGTCCTGCCGGTATAGGGCACGACCTCCTTCGAGAAATAAAGCGCGTGCCGCTCCCGCGTGAAAACCGCCGTCGTGCCGCCCACGCGCCCCTGCGCCCGGTCCTCGAGGAAACTGCGATGCGCGCGGCCGTCACAGACCAGCACCGGCGTCGCCACGTCCGCCCCCGCGTCACCGCGCATCCCGGTGATCAGCTCTTCCACGAACCACGGCGGCGTCAGCGGCGCGTCGCCCTGCAGGTTCACGACGATATCATAGGCCCCGCCCAGCGCGTCCAGCGCCTCGGCACAGCGTTCCGTCCCGTTCCGGCAGGCCTCGGACGTCATCACCACTTCGGCGCCGAATCCCTCGGCCGCATCGCGGATGCGGCCGTCATCGGTCGCCACCACCACCCGGTCGACCGCGTCGACGGCCCGCGCCGCCAGCCAGCTCCGCTCGACGAGCGAACGTGTCTCGCCCGTCGCACCGGTCAGGCCGACCAGCGGCTTGCCCGGATACCGGGTCGAGGCATAGCGCGCCGGGATAACGATGAGCACCCCCATCAGGCGGGCTTCAGGTCCACGCCCGGCGCATAGGCGATGAAGAACGGGTTGGCATAGCCTTCCTTGCCATAGGTCAGCGGGCTGTGGTCATCGAATCGCACCACCTTGCCGCCCGCCCCCTGAAGCACGGCATGGCCGGCGGCGGTGTCCCATTCCATCGTCCGGCCCACGCGCGGATAGAGATCGGCCTCGCCCGTCGCCACGAGACAAAACTTGAGCGACGACCCCGCGCTCTTCGAATCCTTCACCGCGTACTTGTTGATGTAATCGTCGGTCGCCTGATCCCGGTGCGACTTGCTCGCCACTACCATCAGCGCGCCGTTATCGGCCTCCGACACCCGGATCGGCGACAGCGCACCGGGCGTGTCCTTGTCGAACGGGCCGGCCTCTTCCACCGCGCTGCCATCGGCCAGCGTGTAGAACATCCGCTCCTTCGCCGGGGCATACACCACGCCCCGGGTCGGCACGCCGTTCTCGACATAGGCGATGTTCACGGTGAAATCGCCGCGCCGGTGGACGAACTCCTTGGTCCCGTCCAACGGGTCGACGATCAGGAACGTGTCGGCCTTTTCGGTATGCGACCCCGCCTGTTCCTCGGTCACCAGAAGCACGTCGGGAAACGCCTTGCGCAGCCCCTCCGAAATGAGCGCATCCGCCGCCTCGTCGGCCTCGGTCACCGGGCTGTCATCCGATTTCACTTTCACGTCGAAATCGTCCGAGTTGTAAATCTCCATGATCCGGTCGCCGGCTTCCAGCGCAAGGCGGCGGGCGACGGGTACGAAGTCGGAATAATTCAATGGGCTGCTCCGAATAGGGGTGGGGCCAACTCACGGCCATGTTGCTAGATCGGTCGGCGCCCCTTATGA
This sequence comes from Roseovarius sp., assembly GCF_040223625.1. GTDB lineage: Bacteria > Pseudomonadota > Alphaproteobacteria > Rhodobacterales > Rhodobacteraceae > Roseovarius. Next base: position 14,405 of record NZ_JAVKFX010000075.1, read on the forward strand.
TACGATCATAACGGGTCGGCAAGAAATCCGTGGCATATTTCGGGCAGTTCACAGGCGGCAGGACAGATGTTTCAGCAGACAAGACCGCGATCGTTCATTCAGTCCGCATTCGCCATCGGTGAACTGATCTATCACGCCACCGTCCGCAAGGTGCGCAGCACCCACAACAACGCCTTTCTCGCCATCGCCGTGAACATGCTTCAGGCGGTCGTGCTGGTCGCGGCCTTCTACGTGATGTTCACCATCCTCGGCCTGCGCGGCGCCAAGCTGCGCGGCGATTTCCTGCTCTACGTGATGTCCGGCATCTTCCTCTACATCACGCACGTGAAATCCGTGGGCGCGGTGTCGGGAGCGGAAACCTCCGCCTCGCCGATGATGCAGCACGCACCGATGAACACCATCATCTCCATCGCCGCCGGCGCGCTCAGCACGCTGTACATCCAGGCGCTGTCGCTGCTCACCATTCTCTTCGTCTATCACGTGGTCTTCAAACCCTACGAGATCGACCAGCCCGTGCTCGCCTTCTCGATGTTCCTGCTGGCATGGTTCACCGGCTGTGCCGTGGGGTTGGTGCTTCTGGCGATCAAGCCGTGGTTCCCCACATTCGTCTCGGTCTTCACCCAGGTCTACCAGCGCGCCAACATGATCGCGTCGGGCAAGATGTTCGTCGCAAACGCCCTGCCGCCAACGATGCTGATGCTGTTCGACTGGAACCCGCTCTTCCACTGCATCGACCAGGCGCGCGGCTTCGTCTTCATCAACTACTTCCCGCGCAACTCGAATATCGAGTATCCGATGATCGCCGCCATCGTCCTGATCATGCTGGGCCTGATGGGCGAGTTCTACACGCGCCAGCATGTCTCCAGCAGCTGGGGCGCACGGCGGTGAGGCGCGCGGCACTTCTCTGCCTCTGCCTCTGGCTGATGCCCGCGCTGGTGGCGGCCCAGACCCTGCCTGCCATCTACGATGTCTCCGGCGTCGCTGCCAACGACACGCTCAACGTCCGCTCCGGCCCGTCGACCGGACACGAGGTGATCGCCAAGCTGCCGCCCGACGCGGTCGAGATCGAGGTGGTCGATGCCGACAAGGCCGGCGAATGGGGTCTCATCAACGTCGGCGATACCTCCGGCTGGGTCGCCCTGCGCTACATGGCCCGCCAGCCCGGCCAGCCCGACGCCGGCCTCCCCCGCAACCTCGCCTGTTCCGGGACCGAGCCGTTCTGGTCCTTCAGCCTCACCCCCGACCGCAAGGCCGAGATGACCCGCCTCGAAACCACCGTGCCATTCGCCGACGTGCTCGTCGTGCCCTCGGCCAACCGGCCCGACCGGCACGCGCTCTTCGCCGATGGCGGCGATACCGTGGTCACCGCCATGGTCGGCCGCAACCAGTGTTCCGACGGCATGTCCGACCGCGCCTACGGCCTCGGGATCGACCTGCTGGTGACCGACAAGACCGAGGTGAAGGTCTATTCCGGCTGCTGCTCGGTCTTGCCCTAATCCACCACCCGCAGCGTCAGGTTGATCCGCCCGCCCTTGGGCAACAGGGTCGAGGTGCCGAACCGTATCTTGTCGAGCCCGTGGTAAAGCAGCCGCGCCTCGCCTCCCAGCACCACCACGTCACCCGACCGCAGCCAGACCGACTGCGTCTTGCCGCCCCGCATTTCGTTGCCGATCCGGAACAGCCCCTCGTCGCCAAGCGACACCGACAGCACCGGCCAGCCGAAATCGGCCTCGTCCCGGTCCTGGTGCATGCCCATCCGCGCGGCCTCGCCATAGTAGTTGACCAGGCAACAATCCGGCATCCGCTCGTCGCTCACCAGCGCCCGCCAGATCGCCAGCACGCTTTCCGGAACCGGCGGCCAGTCCTGCCCGTCCGGATGCCGCCGCTCGTAGCGGTATCCCGTCCGGTCCGAATACCACCCATACTTCCCGGCCGAGGTCATCTTCACCCGCATCGGCTTGCCATAGGGCGTCATCGGCGAGAACAGCGGCGCCACCTCCGCCACCCCGCGGATATCCTCGACCACCCTCTTCTGCCCCGCGCGGTCGAGGAACCCCTCGTACACATCCACGCCCCTGATCGTCTGAGTCGGTGTCATCTCACCCTCCGGTCCGAATCCGCGTCCTTCCTACCGCAGTTGTTCCAATTTTGCAGGTTACGCCGCGCAGCGGCGCTTGCAGGGGCCAACTGGCCTGCCTATATACGCCCGGAAGCGCAGGACGGGCCTCGCCCGGTCTGCCCGAGTATCGGGGCCGGATGCCATAAAGGGTCCGGTCATCGTTGAAATCGCCTTAAGAAGAAGGGATCGAAAAACATGTCCAAAGTGATTGGTATTGACCTCGGCACCACCAACAGCTGCGTCGCCCTCATGGATGGCAGCCAGGCCCGCGTGATCGAGAACTCGGAAGGGGCACGGACAACCCCCTCCATCGTCGGCTTCACCGAAGACGAACGCCTCGTCGGCCAGCCGGCCAAGCGCCAGGCGGTCACCAACCCCGAAAACACCATCTTCGGCGTCAAGCGCCTCATCGGCCGCCGGGTCGACGACTCGGATCTCGCCAAGGACAAGAAGAACATGCCGTTCTCCGTCATCGACGGCGGCAATGGCGACGCATGGGTTTCCGTGCGGAATGAGAAGTATTCGCCCTCGCAAATCTCCGCCTTCATCCTCGGCAAGATGAAGGAAACCGCCGAAAGCTACCTCGGCGAAGAGGTGACGCAGGCCGTCATCACCGTTCCCGCCTATTTCAACGACGCACAGCGTCAGGCCACGAAAGACGCCGGCAAGATCGCCGGCCTCGAAGTGCTGCGGATCATCAACGAACCGACCGCCGCCGCGCTGGCCTACGGGCTCGACAAGGAAGACACCCACACCATCGCGGTCTATGACCTCGGCGGCGGCACCTTCGACGTCACCATCCTCGAGATCGACGACGGCCTCTTCGAAGTCAAATCCACCAACGGCGACACGTTCCTCGGCGGTGAAGACTTCGACATGCGCATCGTCAACTACCTCGCGGACGAGTTCAAAAAGGAACACGGCGTCGACCTCACGCAGGACAAGATGGCGCTGCAACGCCTGAAAGAGGCGGCCGAGAAAGCCAAGATCGAGCTGTCCTCCTCCTCGCAGACCGAGATCAACCAGCCGTTCATCTCGATGAGCTCGAGCGGCCAGCCCCTGCACATGGTCATCAAGCTGACCCGCGCCAAGCTGGAAAGCCTCGTCGGCGACCTGATCCAGGCCTCGCTCAAGCCGTGCAAGGCCGCGCTGAAGGACGCCGGCATGTCGGCCAGCGAGATCGACGAGATCGTCCTCGTCGGCGGCATGACCCGCATGCCCAAGGTCGTCGAGGAAGTGACAAAGTTCTTCGGGAAAGAGCCCCACAAGGGCGTGAACCCCGACGAGGTCGTCGCCATGGGCGCCGCCATCCAGGCCGGTGTTCTGCAAGGTGACGTCAAGGACGTGGTCCTGCTCGACGTGACCCCACTGTCGCTGGGCATCGAAACGCTGGGCGGTGTCTTCACCCGCCTGATCGACCGCAACACCACGATCCCGACCAACAAGTCGCAGATCTTCTCGACCGCCGAAGACAACCAGTCGGCCGTGACGATCCGGGTCTTCCAGGGCGAGCGTGAAATGGCCGCAGACAACAAGCTGCTCGGCCAGTTCAACCTCGAGGATATCCCGCCGGCCCCGCGCGGCATGCCCCAGATCGAGGTGACCTTCGACATCGACGCCAACGGCATCGTCTCCGTCGGCGCCAAGGACAAGGGCACCAACAAGGAGCAGAAGATCACGATCCAGGCGTCGGGCGGTCTCTCCGAGGAAGACATCGACAAGATGGTCAAGGATGCCGAGGAGAACGCCGAGGCCGACAAGGCCCGCAAGGGCATGGTCGAGGCCCGCAACCAGGCCGAAAGCCTCATCCACTCGACCGAGAAGTCGATGGAAGAGCATGGCGACAAGGTCGATCCGACCACCATCGAGGCGATCGAACTGGCCATCGCGGCGCTCAAGGACGAGCTCGAGAAAGAGGATGCCACCGCCGAGAAGATCAAGGCCGGCATCCAGAACGTGACCGAGGCCGCGATGAAGCTGGGCGAGGCCATCTACAAGGCCAGCCAGGAAGAGTCGGATGACGAGCCCGCCGCGGCCGACCGCAGCGGTTCGGACGACGACGATATCGTCGACGCCGACTTCGAGGATCTCGACGACGACAAGCGCGCGTGAGCTGCGCGACGGTTGACCGGGGGCCCGCTCAGGGCCCCCGTTTGACCTTTTGAAGGAGATCCGAGATGTCCAAACGCGACTATTACGAAGTACTTGGGCTCTCAAAGGGCGCGTCGGCGGACGAGATCAAGAAAGCCTACCGGAAGAAGGCCAAGGAACTTCACCCCGACCGAAACAAGGACAACCCCAACTCCGAGAAGGCGTTCAAGGAGGCGGGCGAGGCCTATGACGTCCTGAAAGACCCCGAGAAGAAGGCGGCCTATGACCGCTTCGGCCACGCGGCCTTCGATGGCGGCATGGGCGGCGGCCCGCGCCCCGGCGGCATGGGCGGGGGCCACGGCCAGGGCGATTTCGCCTCGGCCTTTTCCGACGTGTTCGACGACCTGTTCGGCGATTTCATGGGCGGCGGCCGCGGCGGCGGACGCCAGCGCGCCTCGCGCGGGTCCGACCTGCGCTACAACCTGCGCGTTACGCTCGAAGAGGCCTATGGCGGCCTGCAAAAGACCATCAACGTGCCCAGCTCCGTTACCTGTGACGCCTGCGACGGCACCGGCGCCGAAGGCGGTGCCGAGCCCACCACCTGCCCGACCTGTTCGGGCATGGGCAAGGTCCGCGCGCAACAGGGCTTCTTCACGGTCGAGCGCACCTGCCCCACCTGTTCGGGGCTGGGCCAGATCATCAAGAACCCCTGCAAGGTCTGCCATGGCCACGGCCGCGTCGAACGCGACCGCTCGCTCAGCGTGAACATCCCCGCGGGCGTCGAGACCGGCACCCGCATCCGCCTCGCCGGCGAAGGCGAGGCCGGGATGCGCGGCGGCCCGGCGGGCGACCTCTACATCTTCATCGAGGTGGCCCCGCACGAGCTGTTCCAGCGCGAGGACAAGAACCTGTTCTGCCGCGTGCCCGTCTCGGTCAGCACCGCCGCGCTCGGCGGCGATATCGAGGTGCCCACCATCGACGGCGGCCGCAGCCGGGTGAAAATCCCCGAAGGCTCGCAGACCGGTCGCCAGATGCGCCTGCGCAACAAGGGCATGCCCTCGCTCCGCGGCGGCACCCATGGCGACATGTTCATCGAACTGGCGGTCGAAACCCCGGTCAACCTGACCTCGCGCCAGAAAGAGCTTCTGCGCGAATTCGCCGGTCTCAGCGAAGACAACAACCCCGAGAGCAAGAGCTTCTTCTCCTCGGTGAAAAGCTTCTGGGACTCGATGAAAAGCTGAGTGATCAGCCGGCGCGCCCCATGGCGCGCCGGTGTATCGTCACGCCCCGTTACACTCGTAAAACCCGCGATAGCCCACCGTCAGCCCTGCATCGAGGGTCATGACAAGGTCGGCGGCCTCTTCCGTGGCGCCCTCCACGCGGGTCACCTGCATCTCCACACCCTCGGCCGTGAACCCTTCCTCGGCATCGCCTCGCAACTCCACGAGTCGCCCGTTCACCTTCATCACCGCCGCCCCGCTGCCGTCGGTGGCAAGAACCGCCGGGCTGTCCAGCGTCCGCAGGAACCGGCAATCCGTCGCGCCTTCCAGCACGCCGCCGATCTCGTCAACGCTCATCGCCTCGGCATCCAGCGTCTCGACCCGAACCTCCGACAGCGCCTCGCCCACCGTGGCCACCGGCGCCACCTCATCGCCTGACCGCGGCGGGATCGGCTCGCCCCCTTCCTCGGGATGCGCGATCAGGTATTTCATTTCGGCGATCTCCTTGTTCTGCGCCGCGATGATACTGTCGGCCAGCTTCCGCACCCGCGGGTCGGAAATATTCGCCCGCCCCGAGGTCATGATCGCAATCGAATGGTGCGGAATCATCGCCCGCATGAAGCTCCGGTCCTCCACAGTCACCTGGCTGCGCACGAGGAACAACATCGCCGCGAACACGATCACGCTGCCCGCGAAGATGGCCGCGTTCGCCTTCCGGTTCGTATACATCGCCAGCATGAAGGACAGCATGATCACCGCCATGGTCGCGCCCATCAGGACCGCCATATAGGCCCGGGTCTCGCTGAAAAGCGCGTGCGGCCAAATGTAGGTGTTCAGGTACATCAACCCGAACATCACCAATGTCGAGGTTCCGATCATCGCGAAGAAGCGCCAGTAGGACATGGAAAACCTCCTTTGGTATCGATCTTCCCTGTCCAACCAACGGGGTTACAGCGCTGGAAGGTTCCATGATGTCCTGCGGCTTGATTTTCCGAAGCCGGGTGCGTATCTCCCCCTCAGGCAAGGACGACCTCGCCCGATCTACCGATCTTTCCACGGGACGACCCGGCACTTCATCGGAGACATCCCGTGCGCACCACCCTCGACCGTATCCGCCAGGCCCTCGCCTTCGAGATCCTCGGCATCCTCATCGTCACTCCGCTCTTCTCGTGGCTGTTCGATCACGGCATGGCCGAGATCGGCGTGCTCGCCATCATCAGCGGCACGCTGGCGACGCTGTGGAACTACCTCTTCAACCTCGGCTTCGACCACGCCCTCCTGCGCTGGCGCGGCACGACCCGCAAGACCCTGCCCCTGCGCATCGCCCACGCCACCCTGTTCGAGCTGTCCTTCATGGCGCTCCTGCTGCCGGTCGTGGCCTGGTGGCTCGGCATCTCGCTCCTCGCGGCGCTGCTGCTCGACCTCTCCTTCGCGGTCTTCTACCTCGGCTACACCTTCGTCTTTACCTGGGGCTATGACCGCCTCTACCCGCCCGACGCGCCGCAGCGGGCTTAACCCTTCGCTAACCAAATTCCCGCATCGTGAGGGGCATGAGCAACGTTCGTGCCTTCTCCGACATGTCCCTCCCGCTCTTCGACAGCGATGACTGCGCCGCGCCGACCAGCGGGCAGGCGGCGAAACAACCCTCCTACCTCCGCGACCACCGCAAGCGCCTGCGCGACCGGTTCCTCGCCGGCGGCCCCGCCGCCCTGCCCGATTACGAGATGCTGGAACTGGTCCTCTTTCGCGCCATCCCGCGGCGCGACGTCAAACCCCTCGCCCGCGCCCTGCTCGACCGGTTCGGCGACTTCAACGGCGTCCTCTCCGCCCCGCCCGACCAGCTCGATACGCTCGACGGCGTGGGCGAGGCCGTGATCTGCGAGCTCAAGGTGGTCGAGGCCGCGGCCCACCGCCTCTCGCAATCCCGCATCCGCCAGAAACAGGTGCTCTCCTCGTGGGATGCCCTGCTCGACTATTGCCGCGCCACCATGGCCCACCGCCCCACCGAGCAGTTCCGCGTCTTCTACCTCGACCGCAAGAACACCCTCATCGCCGACGAGGAACAGGCCGAGGGCACGGTCGACCACGTCCCCGTCTACCCCCGCGAGATCATGAAACGCGCGCTGCTGCTCAACGCCAGCGCCCTCATCCTCGTCCACAACCACCCCTCGGGCGATCCCACCCCGTCAGAGGCCGACATCGCCATGACCCGCCAGGTCACCCGCGCCGCCGAGGCGCTGAACCTCGTGCTGCACGACCACGTCATCATCGGCAAATCGCAGGAGCTCAGCTTCCGCGCCGAAGGCTACCTGTAACGCCTCTCAGCGCACCCAGACCTCGACCCGCCGGTTGATCTGCCGGCCCCACGCGCTGTTGTCGCAGGCCATCGGCATCGCCTCGCCGAACGCCTCCGTCTCCAGCCCGATCCGCGACAGGTTCGCCGTCTCCGCCGCCTCGACCACGGCATTGCGCACCGCGTCCGCCCGCCGCTGGGCGATCTTCAGGTTCGCCACCGCCGACCCGTCACTGTCACTGAACCCCACGAAAACAAGCCGCCGCGAATCGTACAGCCCCACCTCCATCGCCCGCGCCAGCTGTTGCACGTTCGACCGCGATTGCGCGTCCAGCCGCACCGACCCGGTCTCGAACCGGAACGTCGTGGTCAGCCGGTCGAGCGGCGTCAGGAACGCCACCATCCGCTGAAGCTCCGCCAGCGACGTCTCCTCGCCCGCCCGCGCGATGGCATTGGCAAACCGGTCCCCCTGCTGGTGGATCGGTATCTCCTCCGGCGCCTGGTCGACGAACCCGGCCCGCCGCATCACCAGCTGCGCCGACGGGTCTCGTAAATAGCCCAGGAACTCGCGCACCAGCTTGGGAAACCGCCGCGCCGGCAGGTACAGGAACATCGGCGAGGTCAGCGGGTAATCCTCGGTCTTCACCGCCTGCCGCCCGGCCCGCAGCACGAAGCCGCACTCGCCCCTTATCGCCAGCTCCCACGCCGCGTCGGTCTCCGACCGGCTGGTCACGCCGATGGCAAACGGGTCCGCCGCCACCGCCTCGGCCAGCCCCGGCCCCGCCGGGTGAAACGTCACCGCTTCCAGCAACGACTTGAACGCGGGCTTCAGCAACCGGTCCTCCGTCGCCTGCCCAAGGCCAGAGCGCGGCCCGTGCACATGCACCGCGATCGGCGCGTTCGGCCCGCCCAGCGCCTCCCAGTTGTCGATCTCGCCGGTCAGAACCCGCACCAGCTCCGGGACCGAGACAGACTGCACCGGGTTCGACGGCGCCACCACCGGCACCAGCGCATCCAGCGCGATCACCCGGCTGCCATTGCGCGACGACAGGTCGCCGATCCCCGCCTCTTCCCCGCGCTTCACCTCCTCGCGCCGCACCTCGCGCAGCGCCATGACGATATCGGCCTCGTCCGCCAGCAGGTCGGCGAACCCCTCGTCGGTGTTGTTCAGCCGAAACCTGAACTCCCCCAGCACGCGATTGTCCTGCGCCGGATCGGTGATCCGGTAAATCGCTTCCCTGTCCGAGATGATCTCGCGCACGGCCTCGAAACTGTGGCGGATCGCGAACGCCTCCAGCAGCGCGGGCATCAGCACCCGGCCCACCGTCGGCGCCCCGGAAAACGTCACCCGCGCCACGAAATCCTCGAGATCGGGACAGCCCGGCCCCTCGCACAACACGCCCGAGCCGTCGACGGTCAGCTCGCCATAAACCGTATCGACCCGGTAGAACTCGCCATCAAACCCCAGCAGGTTGCCGGAAATCTCGACATCGCCATCGCGCGAGGTCAGCGTGACATCCTGCGCCAGCCCGTAACCGGCAAGCGTGCAAAGAAGAAGTGCGGCGAAACTCGCCGCACGTACAATCGCCATGAAATGACTCCCGGCCGCAGCGTATCAGTTGCGGGCGATATTCAGGTCATCAAAGAGGTTTTTCAACACCAGATAGTCGCCAACCGCGTCACATTCCGGCATCGCCAGCACCAGCTCCTTCGCGGCCATCCGGGCATTGCCGGATTTCTGCAGGATCTGCGCCTCGATATCGGTGTTGCAGTTGTCCTCGGTCACCTCTGCCTCGAGGTTGATGACGATCATCCCTTCCTTCAACGCGGTGCCCGACGGGAAGGTATAGATTTCGGCCATCATCGGGTTGAACGCCTCCGGATCGCCCAGCCGGGTGATGAACCCGCCCTCGCCCTTCGCGGCGCTGGACAGGTCACGCGCGGCGCCGGCCCAGACATGGCCCGCACCCTCGTACCCCGCCTCGTATTCCAGCGCGTGAATCTGCAAGCCCTCCGGCCCGCTCCACTGCACGACGGCACGGTCGTAATATTCCAGCGTCCCGACCTCGGCATTGGCGACGGCACTTGCGCCGCTGGTGAAGGTCGCGATGAAGATCGCCGCCTTGTTGAGCGCGGGCACGCTGATCTCGGCCCGGCCCTCGGCATCGGTCGCGTCGGCGAACATCATGCCGTTGTGGTGCAGGGTGAACCGCTCGTTGGCCAGGCACGGGGCATTCAGCGTCAGCTTGACCATCGCCGCCGCCACCGGTTGCGCGTCGAAACCGATGTCGCAGCCAAAGCTCGGCGCCGGTTCTTCCTGCGGAAGCTCGATGATCGGCTCGTCTTCCAGCGCGGCCAGCGTCACCGGGTTGTCCGGCAGCATCTCTGGCTGCGGCGCGGCCGAGGGCGGCACCGGGATCGCGGCGGTCAGCGCGATATCCTCGAGCTGAACCTCCTCGTCCCCGTCCACCGGCGCCCCGAGCGCCTGCTCCACCATCGGAACCACGTCCTGGATGGCGCTCACCGAGGCCACCTGTACCGACCCGGGCGCCGAACGGTCCGGAGCCTGCACGTAATGCTGCATGAAAAAGCCCGTTCCCACGGCACAGAACAACGTCCCGAGGATCGTGATGATACGTCTGGCACTGATCATGGCATACTCCCGCACCGAAAAGATCAGCGGCAGGGATAGAAAGAGAAAAAGGCCGCCATGAGGCAGCCTTATGATTTGATTATGCTCAGGTTGGGGCGCCCCGGATCAGACGAACTGACCGTGGCAGTGCTTGAATTTCTTGCCCGAACCGCAGGGGCAGGGCTGGTTCCGGCCCGGATTCCCCCAGGTCTCCGGCCGCGATTCGTCGAACCCTTCCGGCGACGAGGTCTCCTGCACGATCTGGCCTTCCTTCTCGGTCTCGGCCTGCGCCGCCATCGCCGCGCGCTGCTGCTCGATATCGGCCAGCATCGACTGCTGTTCTTCCTCGGTCATCGGCCGAATCTGCGACAGCTTCTGCGTCACGTCCTGCCGCAGGCTGTCGAGCATCGTCTCGAAAAGCTGGAACGCCTCGGTCTTGTATTCGTTCAGCGGGTCGCGTTGCGCGTACCCGCGGAATCCCACCACGCTGCGCAGATGCTCCAGCGTCAGCAGGTGCTCGCGCCATTTCTGGTCGATCGTCTGAAGCAGGATCTGCTTCTCGATGCTGCGCATGTTCTCGGCCCCGAAGGCCGCGGTCTTCTGCGCCATCATCTCGTCGGCGGCCTTCTCGACCCGTTCGGCGATGTCCTCGTCGTCCACGCCTTCCTCGTCGGCCCATTCCACCACCGGAAGCTCGAGGTTCAGCTTCTCGCGCACCGCGGCGTCGAAGCCTTCCATGTCCCACTGGTCGGCATAGGTCTTGGGCGGCATGTACTGGTCGATCAGCTCGTCGATCACCTCGCCGCGCATGTCCTGCACGATCTCGCTCAGGTCCGACGCCTTCATGATGTCGAGCCGCTGCTTGAAGATCACCTTCCGCTGCTCGTTCATCACGTCGTCGAATTTCAGAAGCTGCTTCCGGATGTCGAAGGTGCGGCCCTCGACCTTGGCCTGCGCCCGCTCCAGCGACTTGTTCACCCACGGGTGAATGATCGCCTCGCCTTCCTTCATGCCGAGGCCCGACAGCACCTTCTCCAGCCGTTCCGAGCCGAAGATCCGCATCAGGTCATCGTCGAGGCTCAGGAAGAAGGCCGACCGCCCCGGGTCGCCCTGCCGGCCCGACCGGCCGCGCAGCTGATTGTCGATCCGCCGGCTCTCGTGCCGCTCAGTGGCCAGCACGAACAGACCGCCCGACTCGATCACCGCCTGCTCGTCGGCCTTGTGATCCGCCTCGATCCGCTTGCGGATCTCCTCGGGGTCCTTCTCGGGCTCCGCGGCAATCGCCTCCATCACCTTGAAGTCGACGTTGCCGCCCAGCTTGATGTCGGTACCCCGCCCGGCCATGTTCGTGGCAATCGTCACGGCACCCAGCCGGCCCGCGTCGGCGACGATCTGCGCCTCCTTCTCGTGCTGCCGCGCGTTCAGGACGTTGTGCTCGATCCCCGCCTTGGTCAGCAACTGGCTCAGCATCTCCGACTTCTCGATCGACGTGGTCCCCACCAGCACCGGCTGCTTCTTCGCATGGGCCTCGTTGATCGCCTCGATAATGGCGTTGAACTTCTCTTCCTGCGTCCGATAGACGGCATCGTCCTGGTCGATCCGGGCGATCGGCAGGTTCGTCGGCACCTCGACCACGCCCAGCCCGTAGATCTGCGCGAATTCCTCCGCCTCGGTCGCCGCCGTCCCGGTCATACCGGCCAGCTTGTCGTAAAGCCGGAAGTAGTTCTGGAACGTCACCTGCGCCAGCGTCACGTTCTCAGGCTGGATGTCACAACCCTCCTTCGCCTCGATCGCCTGGTGCAGACCCTCCGAAAGCCGCCTGCCGGGCATCATCCGCCCGGTGAATTCGTCGATCAGCACGACCTCCGTGCCGCGCACGATGTAATCCTTGTCCTTCTGGAACAGCTTGTGCGCCCGAAGCCCCTGGTTCACGTGGTGCACGATCGTCGTGCTCTCGGGGTCGTAAAGCGATTGCCCCTCTTCCAGAAGCCCGTGCTCCCGCAGCGTCGCCTCCAGAAACTCGTTCCCCTCGTCGGTGAAGGTCACGTTCCGGGTCTTCTCGTCCACCGAATAGTGATCCTCCGACAGCGACGGGATCAGCTTGTCGATGGTCACGTAAAGCTCGCTCCGGTCCTGCGCCGGGCCGGAGATGATCAGCGGCGTCCGCGCCTCGTCGATCAGGATGCTGTCCACCTCGTCGACGATGGCGAAATGGTGCCCCCGCTGGCTCATCTCCCTCAGCGACGATTTCATGTTGTCGCGCAGGTAGTCGAAGCCAAGCTCGTTGTTGGTGGCATAGATCACGTCACAGGCATAGGCCTGCTTCTTCTCGGCATCCGGCTGCTGTGGGTAAACCACCCCCGTGGTCATGCCCAGCGCGCCATAGACCTTGCCCATCCACTCGGCATCCCGCTTGGCGAGGTAATCGTTCACGGTCACGATATGCACGCCCTTGCCGCTCAGCGCGTTCAGATACGCCGGGAAGGTCGCCACCAGCGTCTTGCCCTCGCCGGTCTTCATCTCGGAAATGTTGCCCTGGTGCAGGAAGATCCCGCCCATCAGCTGCACATCGAACGCCCGAAGGCCCAGCGCCCGCCGCGCCGCCTCGCGGCAATTGGCAAAGGCTTCCGGCAGGATGGCGTCAAGGCTCTCGCCCCCGGCCACCCGCTCCCTGAGGTCCGCTGTCCGGTCGATCAGCCCCTGGTCGCTCAACGCCTCGAACTCGGGCTCCAGCGCGTTGATCTTCTCGACCAGCGGCCGTGTCGCCTTTACCTTCCGGTCGTTCGCCGTCCCGAAGATTTTCTTGGCGACAGTGTTGATACCCAGCATAGCGTGTCCGTTCCGGTGTTTCGCAAGTTCGTGAAAGGCAATTGCTTGCCCCTGCCTCTATGCGCCCCTAGAACGGGGCCAAGCGGGCGGTCCTGCCTTGATCATAAGGCGATGTAAGGGGCCGCCGAACGAGTGTCAACGTAACAGGGCGCCGCGCCCTGATCCCGACCAGAAAAGGACAGCCCATGCCCGCAACCCTCCGCCCGATCCTCGCCGCCGCCTTCGCCGCGGCGATGGTGATGAGCCCCTCGGCACAGGCACAGGAAACCGCCGACCCGAACGAGGTCGTGGCCACCGTCAACGGCACCGAGATCACCCTCGGCCACGTCATCGCCGTGCGCGCCGATCTGCCGCGGCAATACGATCAATTCCCGCCCGAACTGCTGTTCCAGGGCATCATCGACCAGCTCGTGCAACAGACCCTGCTTCAGCAATCCTTCGAGGGCGATCTGTCCCTCCAAAGCCAGATCCTGCTGGAGAACGAGGAACGCGCCGTCACCGCCGGAGAGGTCATCGCCCAGGTGATGGAAGGCGGCGTCGACGAGGCCGCCCTGAAGGCCGCCTATGAAGAGCAATACCCCGACGAGTCCGGCGAAAAGGAATACCGCGCCTCCCACATCCTCGTCGAGACCGAGGAAGAGGCCCAGGCCCTCGTGACCCAGCTCGAGGAGGAAGGCGCCGACTTCGCCGCGCTCGCGCGTGAGAACTCGACCGGCCCCTCCGCCGATGCCGGCGGCGATCTCGGCTGGTTCGGCGAGGGCGACATGGTCGAGCCCTTCTTCGAAGCCGTGGCCGCGCTCGAGCCCGGCGGCGTCTCCGGCCCGGTCGAAACCCAGTTCGGCTGGCACGTGATCACCCTCGTGGAAACCCGCGACAAGGAACGCCCCGATTTCGAGACCGTCCGCAACGAGCTCGAGAACCAGGTGCGCGAGCAGATGCTGAGCGCCCATGTCGAGAAACTGTCGGAAAATGCCAAGATCGACCGGCCCGACGTCTCGGACATCAACCCCGAAGCCATCAACGACCCGAGCGTTCTGGAGAACTGATCATGGGCGCAACCCCGCCTCTTTCCCCGCTGGCCCCCGCGGCGTTTCCGTCGCTGCCCCAAATCGGCGGGGTCAGCTTTGCCACGGCAGAGGCCGGGGTGCGCTATTCCGGACGAACCGACGTGATGCTGGCGCTGCTGGTGCCGGGCACGGCCATGGCCGGGGCCTTCACCCGGTCGGCCACCCGCTCGGCGGCGGTGCTCGACTGCCAGAAGAAGATCGCCTTCCAGTCCGAGGCGGGCGCGGCGATCATCGTCAATTCGGGCAACGCCAACGCCTTCACCGGCCGCAACGGCGAGGCGGCGGTCACCGCCGTCACCGCCGCCGTCGCCAAAACCCTCGACGTGCCCGAGGCGCGGGTCTTTTCCTCCTCCACCGGCGTGATCGGCGAACCGCTGCCCCATGACCGCATCGCCGCCAAGCTCGAGGAGCTGAAGGGCAAGCTCGATCCCACCGGCATCGAGGGTGCCGCCCGCGCCATCATGACCACCGATACCTTCCCCAAGGGCTCCGGCACCCAGGTCGAGATCGACGGCCAGCCGGTGCGCATCGCCGGCATCGCCAAGGGCTCCGGCATGATCGCCCCCGACATGGCGACGATGCTGGTCTACATCTTCACCGATGCCGCCATCGAACAGCCGATCCTGCAATCCATGGTCTCGGCCCTGAACCAGACCACCTTCAACTGCATCACCGTCGACAGCGACACCTCCACCTCCGACACGCTGCTCGTCGCCGCCACCGGCGCCTCGGGCATCCGCGTGACGGAAAACAGCATCACCTTCATGGAAGGGCTGCGCCGGGTCATGCTCGACCTCGCCCACCAGGTCGTGCGCGACGGCGAAGGCGCCACCAAGTTCGTCTCCGTCTCCGTAACCGGCGCCTCCAGCGACGCCGACGCCCGCACCCACGGGCTCGCCATCGCCAATTCGCCGCTGGTGAAAACCGCCATCGCCGGCGAAGACCCCAACTGGGGCCGCATCGTCATGGCCGTCGGCAAATCCGGCGCCCCCGCCGACCGCGACACGCTCAGCATCTGGTTCGGCGACATCCTCGTCGCCAAAGACGGCTGGGTGAACCCCGACTACTCGGAAGAGGCGGCGGCGGCCTACATGAAGAATGCCGAGCTCGACATCCATGTCGACCTCGGCCTCGGCGGCGGGCGTGCCGTGGTCTGGACCTGCGACCTGACCCACGGCTACATCGACATCAACGCCGACTACCGCTCATGAAGACCATCCTGGTCTCGGCCGTCGCGCTCATCGACGTCGACGGCCGCATCCTCCTGACGCAACGCCCCGAGGGCAAATCCATGGCCGGGCTCTGGGAATTCCCCGGCGGCAAGATCGAACCCGGCGAAACCCCCGAGGCCGCGCTGATCCGCGAACTGCACGAGGAGCTGGGCATCGAAACCTGGCAAAGCTGCCTCGCCCCCCTCACTTTCGCCAGCCACAGCTACGACGATTTCCACCTGCTCATGCCCCTCTTCGCCTGCCGCAAATGGCAGGGAACACCGCAGGGCCGCGAAGGCCAGACCCTCAAATGGGCCCGCGTGAACGAGCTGCGCAACTACCCCATGCCCCCCGCCGACATTCCCCTGATCGCCATGCTGCGCGACTGGCTCTGACCGGCGGGGCGGGCATGTCCACCACGCGGCCCGACCACGCGATTCGTTAAAAATTTCCTTCACTTACGTCCGGCCCCGCCCCGCGCGTTAACCTTTTGGCAATGCCGGCTGAGTAGTTTCGAACACGCGATTCCCACGCCGTATGACATTTTTGCGAATAATTCTTCTTTCGCTCAAATTTCATGCTACTTTTGAACTATCGCATCTTGGGGAAGAAAAATGTTCAGAACAATCTCGATCGGCACCAGCGTTCTGATCCAGGGCCTGTTCGTCAAAACGCTGCCCGATGGCCGGATTACCGTCCGCATCGGCGGCAAGACCTACAGTGGCCGGCCCGTCACCCGGGCCGCCTGACCGGAACGACCGAGTTCAAACGCGAAGGGGCGGAATGATTTCCCGCCCCTTTTCGATTCCGCTTCCCTCTGCCGGGATCAGTCGAGATTGCGCTCGACCTCTTCCCGCTCGAAGATCTCGATGACGTCGTTCGGCCGGATATCGTCGTAATTCTCGAACGCCATCCCGCATTCCTGACCCGACTGCACTTCCGACACCTCGTCCTTGAAGCGCTTCAGCGTCTTCAGCGTGCCCTCGTGGATCACGACATCATCCCGCAGCAGGCGCACCCCGGCAGACCGGCGCGCGATCCCCTCGGTGACAAGACAGCCGGCCACCTTGCCGACGCCCGACACCTTGAAGACTTCCTTGATCTGCGCGTAGCCGATGAAGTTCTCGCGGATCTCGGCGCCCAGCAGGCCGCTCGCGGCCGCCTTCACGTCATCCACGAGGTCGTAGATCACGCTGTAATAGCGGATTTCCACGCCCTTCTGGTTGGCAGAGTTCCGCGCCGGCGCGTTGGCCCGCACGTTGAACCCGATCACCGGCGCGCCCGACGCCTCGGCCAGACCGATATCCGATTCGGTGATGGCGCCGACACCCGCGTGAAGCACGCGCACGCGCACCTCCTCGTTGCCGATCTTCTCCATCGCCTGAACGATCGCCTCGGTCGAGCCCTGCACGTCGGCCTTCACCAGGATCGGCAGTTCCTTGACGTTCTCGTTCTCCTTGGCCTGCGCCAGAAGCTGTTCCAGCGTGGTCCCGGCCCCGGCGGCGGCACGTTTCTCCTTCGCCGCCTTCTGGCGGTACTCGGCGATCTCGCGCGCCTGGCCTTCCGACTGGACCACGTTCAGAACGTCGCCCGCCTCGGGCGTGCCGTTCAGGCCCAGCACCTCGACCGGCACCGACGGCCCGGCCTCCTTGACGCGCTCGCCGCGGTCGTTGATCAGCGCGCGAACCTTGCCGTACTGCTCGCCCACGACGAAGATATCGCCCTGCCGCAGCGTCCCGCGCTGCACGAGAACCGTCGCTACCGGGCCACGGCCCACGTCGAGCTGCGCCTCGATCACGGCACCCTCGGCGGCCCGGCTCGGGTTCGCCTTGAGTTCCAGGATCTCGGCCTGAAGCGCGATCGCCTCGAGCAGCTCGTCCAGGCCCTGCTTCGACACGGCCGACACTTCCACGTCCTGCACCTCGCCCGACATCGCCTCGACGATCACCTCGTGCTGCAAGAGCTCGGTGCGCACCTTGTCGGGGTTCGCGGCGGGCTTGTCGCACTTGTTAATCGCCACGATCATCGGCACGCCGGCGGCCTTGGCGTGGTTGATGGCCTCCACCGTCTGCGGCATCACCGAATCGTCGGCGGCCACCACCAGCACCACGATATCCGTCACTTGCGCACCACGGGCGCGCATGCTGGTGAACGCGGCGTGGCCCGGCGTGTCGAGGAAGCTCAGAACAGAGCCGCTCTCCGTCGTCACCTGGTAGGCGCCGATATGCTGGGTGATGCCCCCGGCCTCGCCGGCAACCACCTTGGCATCGCGGATCGCGTCCAGAAGCGAGGTCTTGCCGTGGTCGACATGGCCCATCACGGTGATGACCGGCGGCCGCGGCAGCAGGTCCTCGTCCTTGTCCTTGACGCTGTCGATCACGTCTTCCACGTCCGAATCCGACACCCGCACGACGCGGTGCCCGAATTCCTCGATGATCAGCTCGGCGGTATCTGCGTCGATGGTCTGGTTCTGCGTGACCATCATGCCGTTGTTCATCAGCGCCTTGACGACATCGCCCACGCGCTCGGCCATGCGGTTGGCCAGCTCCGACACCACGATGGCCTCGGGAAGCTGCACGTCGCGGACGACCTTTTCACGCTCCTGCGCGCCGCCCATGGCCTTCTGCCGGGCGCGCTCCTGCTTGCGCTTCATCGCGGCCAGCGATTTCTGCCGCCCGCCTTCGCCGCCCGAAAGCGCCTGGTTCAGGGTCAGCTTGCCGGAACGGCGGCCATCGTCGCGGCCCTTGCCACGACCCTTGCCACCCTTCTGGTCGCGGTCGGTCTTGGCGTCGTCCCGACGCGGCGGCACGGCCTTCGGGGCCGCGCGCGACGGCTGCGACTCGTCCGGGGCGGGCTGCGCGGCGGCCTCGGCGGCCCGCTGCGCGGCATCCGCCTCTTCCTGGCGCTTGCGCTCTTCTTCCGCGGCCTTGGCGCGGGCCTTCTCCTCGGCCTCGCGCTGTTCGCGCTCCTTGGCCTCGGCCTCTTCGCGGCGGCGCTGTTTTTCTTCCTCGCGGGCCTTTTCCTCGGCCTCGCGCTGCTGGGCTTCCTCGACCTCGCGCTCCTTCGCGGCCTGCAACGCCTTCATCCGGCGTTCCATCTCCGCATCGGAAATCCCGGCGGGCCGCTTGCTGCCATCGGCCGACGGCGACTGCGAAGACCCGGGCGCAGACCGACCGGGCGCGCCGCCGGGTTTCGCCGGCTTGACGACGCGCTTGCGCTTGGTTTCCACCACGACGTTCTTGGTGCGGCCATGGCTGAAGCTCTGCTTCACGTTCCCCGACCGGGGACCGCCACGCACACCCAGAGTTTTCTTCCCGTCGTTGTCGCTCATCTGGTCTTTCTTCCTTTCCGATGGCTCTCGTCGCCACCCGAGACGCGCAGGCCTTTCAGCCTTGCCGCTTCCTCTACAACACGTTGCGGCAAACCGCCATCCCCCAGTGCGACATGGATAACGGTTTGTCGCCCGAAGGCCCGGCCCAGCTCATCCGCCGTAAGCCAGCCTATGAAATCGCCGCCATACGGCGTGCTCAACTTCGATTTCCCCCGCTCGGACCCGTCGCTGGCCTGGATCAGGACACTGGCCTCTTCCTTCTGAAGCCAGTCCTTGACCTTCTCGTATCCACACACGGCCCCGCCGCCCTTCCGGGCAAGGCTGATCAGGTTCGTCACCCGAAGCGCAAGCTGCGCCTCGACGAAATCCGCCAGCCCCTCGGGCACCTGCACCGGCTGCTTGGCGGCACGGGCAAAGAGGTTCTTTGCCGCCGCCTTCTCCAGCGCGGCCCGCTCGGCACTGACCCAGATGCCCCGGCCCGGCAGCTTGCCCAGAAGGTCCGGCACGATCTGGCCATCGGGCCCGACCACGAACCGGATCATCCCCTCGGCCGGGCGCACCTCGCCTGTGGCAATGCACTTGCGCTCGGGGCCTTCCGACCGGTCCTTGGGTTGCCCACCGCGACCCATGAGACTACCGCGAGGCCTGAAGGATCAGGCCCCGCCCTCCTTTTCGACTTCCGCGCCCTCTTCGAGAGCTTCCTCGTCGTCCTCGTCGCCTTCCAGATCCGCGGGGTCGACCCAGCCCAGCGAAATCCGGGCGGTCATCACCAGATGCTGCGCTTCCTCGAGCGACACATCGAAAGGTTCGAGAAGGCCGTCATCCTTGACGCGCTCGCCGTCGACCGTGGTCCAGCCGCCAGCCAGTTCCCAGTCGGCGCAGGTGGCGAAGTCTTCCAGCGTTTTCACGCCATCCTCGGCAAGTGCCCTCACCATCTGGGGTGTCAGCCCCTCGAAGTCAATAAGGCTGTCCTCGGCCCCAAGCTCGCGCGCCTTGTCCAGCGCCTCGCGCGCCTGCGCCTCCAGAACGTCACGCGCCCGTGCCTGAAGCTCGTTGGCGGTGTCCTCGTCGACGCCGTCGATCACCAGCAGCTCGTCCAGCTCGACATAGGCCACCTCGTCGAGGTTGGTGAAGCCTTCCGAAACCAGCAGCTGGGCAAAGAACTCGTCGAGGTCCAGCGCGGTCATGAACAGGTTGGTCCGCTCCTCGAATTCCTTCTGACGGCGCTCGCTGTCCTCGGCCTCGGTCATGATGTCGATGTCCAGACCGGTCAGCTGGCTCGCCAGCCGCACGTTCTGACCCCGGCGCCCGATCGCCAGCGAAAGCTGGTCCTCCGGCACGACAACCTCGATCCGCTCGGCTTCCTCGTCCAGAACCACCTTGCTCACCTCGGCCGGTTGCAGCGCGTTCACCAGGAAGGTCGGCTGGTCCTCGTTCCACGGAATGATGTCGATCTTCTCGCCCTGAAGCTCGTTCACCACGGCCTGAACCCGGCTGCCGCGCATACCGACACAGGCGCCCACGGGGTCGATCGAGTTGTCATAGGAAATCACCGCGATCTTCGCCCGGCTCCCCGGATCACGCGCCACCGCCTTGATGTCGATGATGCCGTCATAGATCTCCGGCACCTCCATCTTGAATAGCTCGGCCATGAATTCCGGCGCCGTCCGGCTCAGGAAAATCTGCGGGCCCCGCGCCTCGCGCCGCACGTCCTTGATGTAACAGCGGATGCGGTCGCCATTGCGATAGCTCTCCCGCCCGATCTTCTCGTTCCGGCGCAGGATCGCCTCGCCCCGGCCCACGTCGACGATGACGTTGCCGTATTCCTCGCGCTTGACCACACCGTTGATGATGGTGCCCGCCCGATCCTTGAACTCGTCATACTGCCGGTCCCGCTCGGCCTCGCGCACCTTCTGCAGGATCACCTGCTTGGCGCTCTGCGCGGCAATCCGGCCCATGTCCACCGGCGGCACTTCCTCGACAAAGGTGTCGCCCACCTTCGGATCCTCGAGATACTGCTTCGCCTGCTCGACGGTCATCTCGGCCTGGTAATTCTCCAGCTCCTCATCCTCGACCACCGTCCGCACGCGGGTGAACGTGGCCCGGCCCGTCTTGCGGTCGATGCTCACGCGGATATCCATCTCGGCGCCGTACCGGCTCTTGGCCGCCCGGGCGAGGCTCTCTTCCATCGCCTCGACCACCAGGCCGGGGTCGATCATCTTCTCCCGCGCCACGGCCTCGGCGGTTTGCAGCAGCTCAAGCTGGTTTGCAGAGGTAATTGCCATTCTTAGTTCTCCTCCGACCCGTCGGTCTCGATATCGTCAAATTGGTCTTCGTTGAGCACGCCCGCATCCTTGCGCGCCTTCAGCATGTCGCGGATCAGCTCGTCGGTCAGCACCAGCTTGGCATCCGCCAGCCAGTCGAACTGCAGCCCCACCGTGCCCTCGTCGAGATTGATCAGCACCTCGCCGCCCTCGACACCGGCCAGCACACCCTTGAACCGCTTGCGCCCCTCGATCAGCTCATGCGTCTCGATCTTCGCCTCGTAGCCCTCGAACTCCTCGAAATCCTTCAGCCGCGTCAGAGGCCGGTCGATCCCGGGGCTCGACACTTCCAGCGTATAGGCATCGGTGATCGGGTCCTCGACATCCAGCACGGCACTCACCGCGTTCGAGATATCGGCGCAATCATCCACCTCGATCCCGCCATCGGGCTTCTCGGCCATGATCTGAAGCGTCGCAGACTTCCCCCCCATCAGCCGCACGCGCACAAGCTCATACCCCATGTCCTCGATGACGGGGGTGATGATCTCGGCCATCCTGCGGTCGATGGCGGACTTGGCGATCAGGGTGTTGCTCATCGGTCCTTCAAACACAAAAAAACGGGCGCGCGGCCCGTCGTAGCTATCCGGTGGAGCTTCCGGTGTGGACCCGAAAGCGCCGCTGTTAAAAGGGCATATACGCCCACCGGCGCGAGTCTGCAAGGGGTGTCTTTGCCCAAGTTCAACTCCCGCGCCGCGCGACACCGCTCATTTCGCTCGAAGCTAAGCGATGAGCCGCGCGATCGCCAGGCCGCGGGGTGGCGATCCAACGTGTGTGGAGGGCACTTTATGCCTGCCAAGGCCGAACAACTTCGGCCCGTCGCGCTGCCCTCTCCCAATCGCCAGCCCGTCGGAGCGGCCTGGCGATCGCGCGGCGGGCTGAAGCCCTTGATTCCGCGCGGCATCATACCTCAACCGCCCTCACCTCCCGCTCCACGGCCGCAACCGCCAGCCGGATATCCTCCTCTGTCGTCCGGTGATTGACGATCGCCGCCCGAAGGCACTCCCGCCCGTTCAGCGTGGTGGTCGAAAACACCGCCTCGCCTGAAAGCTGCAGCTTGGTGGCAACCGCTGAGGCATCCCCGCGCCCCAGGTAGAAACAGCACACATTCGCCTGCACCGGCTGCGCCAGGTCCAGCACCTCCGACGCCTCCACCAGCTCCGCCATCAGCGCCGCCTGCCGGCAATTGTCGGTGATCGTCGCCGAAAGCGCCGGCACCCCCGCCGCCTTGATCGCGGCCCAGACCTTCAGCGCCCGGAACCCCCGGCTCAGCTCCAGACCGTAATCGGTGAACCACGTCTCGCCCCCACCAAGGCCCGCCCCCTGCCCTTCGAGATAGGCGGGCCGGGTCGAGAATGTCCGCCGGTGCAGATCGCCATCGCGCATCAGCACCATGCCGCAATCATAAGGCACCCCGATCCACTTGTGAAAATCCGCCGCGATGCTGTCGGCCCGGTCGACGCCCCGGACAAGCTCGCACCACGGCGCCTCCGCCAGCACCGCCCAAAAACCGAAGGCGCCGTCGACGTGAAACCACAGCTCCTCGCGCCGGCACAGCCCGGCTATCGCATCCAGCCGGTCAAACGTCCCGGTATTGACCGAGCCCGCCGTGCCCACCACCGCCATCGGCAGGATCCGCGCGGCGCGATCCTCGGCAATCGCGGCCTCCAGCGCCTCCATATCCATCGCCCCATCCGGCCCCTGCGGGATATGCCGCACCGACCGGCTGCCATGCCCCATCACTTCCATCGCCTTCTCGATACAGGCGTGCGCGCATTGCACGGAATAGACTCTAATTCGCCCCAACCCGGCGATTCCGTCCTTGCGCACGGCATCCCCGAACAGCTTCATCCTTGCCGCGCTCAGCGCCAGGATCGTTGCCTGGCTGGTGCCGGTGGTCAGAACCCCCGACGCCCCCTCCGGTAGCCCGGCCTGCCGCCGCGACCAGTCGATCACGGCCTGCTCCACCGCCATCGCCCCGTGGTCCCGTCCGTCGAGGTTCGAGTTCATCGCAGCCGCCACCATCTCGGCAGCCACGCCCACCGGCTGGCCGGTGCCATGCACCCAACCGAAGAACCGCGGATGCGTGTTGCCCGTGGCATAGGGCATCACCTCGTCCCGCATTTTTCGAAAATCTCGGCCTCACCCAGCCCCGGCTCATCACTGCCCAGCGCGACGGTCTCGGCCATATCCTCAGGCTTCGCGATCCACGGCAACTCCCGCGCCTGCGCCACCCGGTCGAGACAGGCATCGGCCAGCTCGTGAAACGCGCGCCGAAACGCCTCCGGGTCGGCGGGGTCAATGCGGTATCCGGGCTTGGTCATGGGGGCGCTCTCGTCTCGACCCAGCCGGGCGCGGCCGGGTTTCCTTCGCTGGATAACCTGCAACGAGCAACGCGACGTCGCAATAGCAGCAAAGGCTGAGGAGCCGCGCATCGACGGGCCGCGGTGCGGCGATCCGACGGTAGTGATTGGCAATTTATGCACGCCAAGCACATCCGCGTTATCGACGTAGCGCTTGTCTCGCCAAATCGCCGTGCCGTCCGGGCGGCCCGTCGATGCGCGGCGGGCTTCGCCCTTGATTCCGCGCCAGTGACCCTACTCCGCCGTCCACCCCTCATCCCGGTGCGTCCCGTCACAATACGGCTTGTTCCCCGACAACCCGCACCGGCACAGCACGTATTTCTCCGGCGACATCCCCTCCGCCTGCGCCCCGGCGGGCGAGGTCACGTTCTGCACCCAGTAGGGCCCGTTCTTCTCCACCGTGATATCGTACCGCTCCATCATCCGGTGCTCCCGCCCGCCATCCGCGCGCTTCAACGCCAGCGCTCCCGACGGGCAGGCGGCCACAACCTCCTCCACCTCGGCCCGCGTGCCCTTGTCGGGCTGGATCCACGGCTTCTGCTCCGGGTCGAAGACATGCCCGGCGATCCGCCCGCACTCGGCGGCATGGGCACAGATGCGCGGGTTGAACGTCACCGCCACCTCCGCGCCCTCGTAGCTCAGAAGCTTGTCCTTGCCCGCCGGCTCTCCGCCGTCGCTCCTGAACCCCGCCTTCTCGTGGCTGCCGTCGCAGAACGGCTTGCTCCCGGACTGCCCGCAGCGACACAGCGCCATCGTCGCCTTCACCTCGATGTCTTCCCCGTCGGGGCCTTTCATCCGGCGGATATGCTTGGCGACGAAGGGCCCGTTCTCGCGCGCTTTGATGGCTGGTTTGTCCGACATGATGTACCTCCTTTTCACCGGGAAGTTAGCCCGCAGGTCGGTTCCGCCCACCGACGTAATACCGACAAAATACCGACGTTATACCGACGTTGGATTTCGGGGGTTTCAGTCTCGCCCCAGCGCCTGCATCACCCGCACCAGCTCGGCGCTGATTCCCGGCTCCGACAGCGCATGCCCGGCCAGCGGAATCATCCGCAGATCGGCCATTTCCCAGTCTCTCGCCAGCCGGAACGCCGATTCCGGCGGGCAGATCATGTCATATCTGCCTTGCACGATCGTGCCGGGGATATGGGAAATTTTCGGTATGTTATCAAAGATTTGCCCATCCTTCTCGAGGAAGCCGGCATGGGTGAAATAATGGTTCTCCAACCTCGCGAAGGCCCGGGCATAATCCGGCGGGCTGTCCCCGCCCACCCCGCTCGACCCCACGGTGGCCAGCGCATTCTCCCACGCCGCCCAGGCCTTGCCGAACCTCGCCTCCTCCGCCCGGTCCCCCGAGAACAGCCTCTTATGGTAGGCCGCGATCATATCCCCCCGCTCTTCCTCGGGTATAAGCCTTTGAAATTGCTCCCAGGTTTCCGGCCAGAACCGACCCGCGCCACCGCCATAGAACCAGTCCAGCTCGGCCCGGGTCATCGTGAACACCCCCCTCAACACAAGGTGCACCGCCCGCTCCGGATGGCTCTGCGCATAGATCAGCGCCAGCGTCGCCCCCCAGCTTCCGCCGAACACGATCCATCGCTCCACGCCCAGCGCTTTGCGAATTTTCTCAATGTCCGCAACAAGATGCCACGTCGTGTTGGCCTCGACGCTGGCATGCGGCTTCGACCGCCCGCACCCGCGCTGGTCGAACAGGATGATCCGAAACACCTTCGGATCGAAATACCGCCGCATCGCCGGGCTGCACCCTCCCCCGGGCCCGCCATGCAGCACGACAACTGGCTTGCCCTCAGGGTTCCCCGACTGCTCCACATAGATCGTATGCCCGTCGCCCACATCCATCATCCGCCGGTCGAACGGCTCGACCGGGGGGTACAAATACTGGACTGCGCTCTTTTGGCCTGAGTATTTATCCATGACCGTCCTATATACGAGGGCGTGACCAAAAGAGCATATGGAGAGCAGAATGCAAGCCGCTCAGACCACGATTGACGCCGCCGAAGTCGCAAAGTTCGAGGCGATGGCCGCCGAATGGTGGGATCCGAACGGGAAGTTCAAGCCGCTGCACATGCTCAACCCTTGCAGGCTTGACTATATCACCAGCCAGATCGCCGCCGAGTTTGAACGTGATCTCAACGCGACGTCACCTTTCGATGGCTTGCGGATTCTCGATATCGGCTGCGGCGGCGGCCTTCTAAGTGAACCGATGGCGCGTCTTGGCGCGGAGGTTGTGGGCGCGGACGCGGCAGAGCGGAATATCCCGGTGGCGCAGATCCATGCCGAGCAGTCCGGCCTTTCCATCGATTACCGTCACACCACGGCCGAAGCGCTGGCAACAGAGGGCGAACAGTTCGACGCGGTGCTGAACATGGAGGTGGTCGAGCACGTCTCCGATCCGCTGGCCTATTTGACTGCTTGCCAGCAGTTGCTGAAGCCGGGCGGCATCCACATTTGTTCCACCATCAACCGCAATCCGAAAAGCTTCGCCATGGCCATCGTCGGCGCGGAATACGTGATGCGCTGGCTGCCCAAGGGCACGCATGAATGGTCGAAATTCGTCACGCCGGACGAGCTTTACAAGCTGATGGAACAGGCTGGCCTCTCGCCGGTCGACCGCAAGGGGTTCGTCTTCAACCCCGTGACGTGGTCATGGTCTCTGTCGGATCGGGACCTGAGCGTGAATTACGTCACGGCCAGCCTGAAACCGGCCTGACGTTCAGCCACCGGATTCCATCTTCGTCCGCAACTCTCGCAACACCGGCAGCGTCGCGCGCACCTTGTCCTCGCCCAGCTCGTCGACAAGCTCGGAAATCAACGGTAAAATCGCGGATATCGCCGCATCGCGCGCCTGCCTGCCGGCCGGGCTGATCGTCACCATCTTGCGGCGTGCGTCGTCCCAGTCGGGGCGGATATGCACGTAACCGGCCCATTCCAGCTTGCCGAGCGTGTTGGTCATGGCGCCCCGTGTCACGTGGAACGACTTGGCCAACTGCGCCGGGCTTCTCTCGCCGCCAATCCGCGCAAGATGGTTCAGAACCGAGAAATGTGAGATTTCCATACCTTTGGGCAGCACCCGGCTCAGCTTGTTGCGGATCAGCTGTTCATTGGTCAGGATTTCGCTGAATAGCGTCACCGCGAGGGGGTTGCCGGGTTTTTCTGTCATTCGGGGTCATCGAACCGATTGGCCTGCCGCAAGGAAGGGATGCGGCGCCTCGCTTCTTCCACGTCTTTCCTGTTCAGATCAACGCATATCACACCTGGCGCTTCCCCGGCATCCGCCAGAATGTCACCCCATGGGCCGATGGCCAGGGAATGCCCGTAGGTTTGGCGCTGTTTTCCGCGTGTGGCGGGATGGGTGCCCGTCTGGGCCGGAGCCAGAACGTAGGAACCTGTCTCGATCGCCCTTGCGCGCAGCAGGGTTTCCCAATGGGCGGCGCCGGTCACGGCGGAAAAGGCGGAGGGAACCGTCAGGATTTCCGCGCCGTTCCGGGCCAATGTCCGGTAGAGGTTCGGGAACCGTATGTCGTAACAGACGGTCAGCCCGACCGTACCGAACGGCGTTTCGGTCGTCACCGCGGTGTCGCCCGGCCTGTACCCGTCAGACTCGCGGTAGACTTCGCTCTCGGAGACCTGCACGTCGAACATGTGGATCTTGTCGTAGCGGGCGGCGATGGCACCATCGGGGGAGATCAGGAAGGACCGGTTTGCAAAGCGCCCGTCCGGATCATCGGTCTTGAGGGCGACAGACCCGATAAGGCACCAGACCTGCGCATCCCGCGCTTTCGTACGAAGCGCTGCGAGCGTTTCGTCGTCCGCCTCGCGCGTCAGAACCTCTTTCTGCCGCGTCCGGCTTGTCGACAGGCAGTTGGTCACCTCGGGCGTCAGGATGAATCCGGCGCCGAGGCCCACGGCCTCGTCAAACCGCGCGCTTGTGGCTGCGATGTTCGCCGCAGGATCGTCCCCGCTGGTCAGTTGAAGCAGTGCCGCCTTCATGCGGCAAGCAGCGGATCCAGCTTCCCGGCGCGCTCGAGGGCGTAAAGCTCGTCACACCCGCCGACATGGGTGTCGCCCACGAAGATCTGCGGCACGGTGCGCCCGCCATTTGCGCGGTCGATCATCTCGGCCTTGCGCGAGGGGTTTTCCAGTACGTCGATCTCGGAGAAACTGATGCCTTTCTCGGTCAACAGCCGCTTGGCCGCGTGGCAGAAGCCGCAGAGCGGCGAGGTGTAGATTTCGACCGGTTTCATAACGTGCTCCCGAATGATTGCGCTTCAGGAGAACTTAGGGATGCTTGGCCACGCGCGCCAGTACCAGAATGCGCACATCTTCGGCACCGGCCGCGTAACAGGCCATCGTTGCCGCGGCCAATGTCGCACCGGAGGTCATCACGTCATCGACAAGAAGGACGGTTCTGCCCTGCGCGAGATTGGCTCGGGCCGGTTTGACGGAAATGGTGCCCGACAGGGTTTCGAACCGTTCATCGAATCCCTTCCCTTTTAGTGGGAGAGTCCTGACATTCCGCTGTAGAAGGTCCGGGCAGTGTTCGGCATCCAGCCGCCGGGCCAGCCCGTTGGTCAACAACGCAGACTGATTGTACCGGCGGCGGAGCATGCGGGTCCAATGCAGGGGGACCGGGGCGATGAGGGTGTTCGGCGTGGCAAGCGTTCGGGCGGCGCTGGCCAGCCACAGCGCCGCTGGCCGGACGATCTCCTGCCGGTCGCCATGCTTGAGCGCCATGACGAGTTTCCGGCCGTTGTCATGATAGAGCATTGCGGCACGGCCCGCGCTCCACGGCCGGGCAATCCTGAGACAGTCGTCGCAAGTCACGGTCTCGCCCTCATCCTCGCCGGGAAGGGGCACACCGCACAGCTGGCAGGACAGGCCGGAGATGAACGGCGTATCGCGCCAGCAAGGGCCACAAAGGCCGAATTCGCTTTCCACCTGGGTTCCGCACAGGATACAGCGGGGCGGATAAATCAACTGCAGCGCAGTTTGAAAAGAAACCAACGTCATCTTACCTTTTGCGCCATGACAACTCCGCTTACCGATCGCGCGGCCCTGATCCGCAACCGTGCCCGCGCGATGGCCGCGCCGGTCACGTTCCTGCAAGAAGCCGCCCGCGATGAAATCGAGGATCGTCTGGCTCTGGTTAAAAAATCCTTTCGCAATCCGGCAGTGATACGCGCATTCGGTGGTGTGTGGGATGATTTTTTGCCCGGAGCGCAGGTTATCGACGATCAGGAGACCCTGCCGCTGGAACAGAACGGGCATGACTTGGTGGTTCACGCCATGTGCCTGCATTGGGCCGACGACCCGGTCGGCCAGTTGATCCAGGCACGAAGGGCGCTGCGACCGGACGGGCTTTTCCTTGGCGTGATGCTGGGGGGAGAGACGCTGCACGAGTTGCGCGCATCGCTGGCCCAGGCGGAGGCGGACCTTTTTGGCGGGTTGTCTCCGCGCGTGGCCCCGATGGCCGAGATTCGGGACCTCGGCGCCCTGCTCCAGCGGGCGGGGTTTGCCCTGCCCGTGGCGGACAGCGTGCGGCTCACGGCGAGCTATGTGGCCCCTCTCCAACTCATGCAGGAACTGCGCTTCATGGGCGAGGGCAATGCGCTCCACTCGAGGCGGCGCACGCCGACTTCGAAAGCGCTCTTTCAACGTGCAAGTGAAATCTACGTCGAGAGCTTTGGCGAGGCTGACGGCCGAGTGCCTGCGACCTTCGAGTTCATCGTGTTGACCGGCTGGGCCCCGGACGCCAGCCAGCCCCAGCCATTGCGCCCCGGATCGGCCTCGAAGCGGCTGGCCGATGCGCTTGGCGCCGAGGAAACACGGCTCAAAGATTGACGGCACGGCGGAACCCGTTATGTCCACCGCTGACAGGAACGAGAGACAATACCCATGCCCGAAGCCAGCGCCCGGCCCGCTCATGCCCCGGCTGACCACCCGGCGATCCCGCAAGCGAAAACCGGCGTTCTGCTGGCCAATCTCGGTACGCCCGATCACTACAGCTATTGGCCGATGCGCCGCTACCTGGGCGAATTCCTGTCTGACAGACGGGTGATCGACTACAGCCCATGGAAATGGCAGCCCCTGCTTCAGCTTGTGATCCTGTCGAAACGGCCGTTCACCAGCGGCAAGGCCTACAAGTCGATCTGGAACGAGGAAAAGGGGGAAAGCCCCCTGATGACCATCACCCGAGACCAGACCGCCAAGCTGTCGAAAGCACTCGCGGGTCGGTATGGCGATCAGGTGATGGTGGATTCCTGCATGCGCTACGGCAATCCCTCGACGCAATCGAAGGTGCGTGCAATGGTCGAGGCAGGCTGCACCCGTATCCTCTTTTTCCCGCTTTATCCGCATTACGCCGGGGCGACCTCGGCCACCGCGAATGACCAGTTCTTCCGCGCACTGATGAAGGAAACCTGGCAACCGACGGCTCGCGTGGTCGAGCCTTATTTCGAGCATCCGCTTTATATCGAGGCGTTGGCGCAGTCAGTTGAGCGCGCCTATGGTGGACTTGAGACCAAGCCGGAGATCCTCGTGGTGTCCTATCACGGGATGCCCAAGCGCTACCTTCTTCAGGGTGATCCCTATCACTGCCAGTGCCAGAAGACGACGCGCCTGCTGCGCGAACGGCTGGGGTGGGGCGAGACGCAGGTCACCACGACGTTCCAGTCTGTCTTCGGCCCCGAGGAATGGCTCCGCCCCTACACGGTCGAAGAAGTTGCCCGGCTGGCGCGCGAAGACGGCAAGAAGCGGATCGCGGTGATTGCGCCGGCCTTTTCGGCCGATTGCATCGAGACGCTGGAAGAGATCAACGAGGAAATCCGCGAAAGTTTCGAAGAGGCGGGCGGCGAGGCGTTTACCTATATCCCCTGCCTCAACGATGACGACGCGCATATCGCGGCGCTGACCGAGGTGATCGAGGACAACCTGAAAGGCTGGGTCGCGTCGTAGGGCGGGCTTGCCCGGCTACCTGTCGTGCATTCCCAGACCGTCCATGATCCGGTCGTAGTGCTTTTCGATCCGGGCGGTGCGCGTTTTCGATTGCTTGGCACCGGAGATGTGCAGGACGTAACCACGTTGCCGTCCCGGCGTCAGCGCGTCGAACGCGGCCTTGAAATCGGCATCCTGCGCCATCTTCTCGGTCAACTCCTCCGGGTAGACCAGTTCCCGCTTTGCCTTGAAATCCACCTTCTGGCCGGACTTGTGCACCTCGATAGCACTCGTGATGATGGCGCGAAGTATGTCTTCCTGCTCGGTGATCTCCACGAGGCTGCGAAATCGCATCTGGCGGGCCGCTTGCGAGTTCTTACCCGGGGCCACCAGAACCCCGTTCGGATCGTCGATAAGCGATCCGCGCATGAAGCCAAGCCCACAATAGTCTTTCATCTCGTGGAGGATCACCACGTTCCCGCCCTCATAGGTGTAACAGGGCTGTCTCCACTTGAGCTCTTCCTTCAAGGGGTATTCGAGTAGGATCTCACGAAGGCGGTTCAACTCTTCCGGGAACCGCTTGGCCTTTCGGAAATAGGGGTCGAGTCTCATTCCGTCACCTCCTCCTCCCGGACTCGGCCAGAGGTTAGAAGCTGCGCGATTTTGTCGCAAGGACGGTTCAAAACGAAAAGGGGCAGCGCCAGGCACCACCCCTTCGATACCGGACGATACCGGTCGGTTCAGATCAGGAGGACCTGCGTACCGACCTTGGTCAGTCCGAAGAGTTCCTGGATATGCTCGTTGTAAAGCCCGATGCACCCGTTCGACGAGCGTCGCCCGATCTTGCGGGTGTCGTGTGTGCCGTGGATGCGATAGTAGGTCCAGCTCAGGTACAACGCGTGCGTCCCGAGGGGGTTATCCGGGCCCGGACCGACATAGCTCGGCCAGTCGGGGTTGCGTTCCAGCATCGAGGGCGTCGGGCGCCATTCGGGGCCGACAACCTTCTGAACCACGCTTGTCCGGCCTCGGCGTGTCAGTTCCTCGGTCATGGGAACACTGGTGGGATACAGCTTGTAGACCGATTGATCCTCGGACCAGTAATGCAGGGCCCGCGACTGGGTATCGACCAGGACCGCACCGTTGTTCAGGTTCGAAAAATAGGGCTGCCAATTCAGGGTCCGGAAGCTCGAGATATTGCGCCGGACGCTTTGCGAGATGTCATCCTCCATCTCGGTCGTCGCGGCGCTGTTCATGCTCTGGGCCAATGCGGGGGCGCCGATCACCGTTGCAGTGCCGGCGAGAAATGCTCGTCTGCTCACACCACTGGTATGTATTTTCGCCATTGCCATTTCTCCGTGAATGCTGGCTTTTACCGGCGCAGACTATAGTGCGCGAATGCCGCAGTCGCAATTCAAACTCGTAGCCTGTGGCGACGGGGCGCCCAAGCGGGTTTGAACTGCCCGGTATAGCGGGCTAAAGGGATGAGACTTTCGACTCAATAGGTGGCTGAGCTTCATGGCGCGTATCATCGGACTTATGTTTTCGGCACTTGTACTGCTTTCTGCATGCAGCAGTTCCATGACCGGTCCGCCTGCGGGAACAGATGGCAGCACGGGCGCCCGCATTCACCGTATCAGCCCAAGTGAGACATCGACGATCCAGTACCGGATGCTGGATTCGGTCAATGCCTTGCGCCAGGCTACCGGAGCGGCGCCATTGACGCTCGATTCGCGGCTGAACGCGGCTGCCGCCACCCATTCTCGAGATATGTCCCTGCAGAATCGCCCCTGGCATTTCGGCTCTGACGGCTCTTCTCCGATCGACCGGGTCCGCCGCGTGGGTTACGGCGGTGCGCTGATCGGCGAGAATATTTCCGAAACCTACGAGAACGAGTTGGAAACGCTCGCCGCGTGGATGGAAAACGAGAACACGCGCCGGACCATCCTGTCCAAGGACGCCACCGAAATGGGCTTCGCGTGGGAGCAGGAAGCCAACGGCAAGATCTGGTGGACGCTGGTCACCGGCCGCGGCACGTCCACGGCCGGCCCGACGTCCTGATCCAGTTGCCTGTCAGGGCGTCAGGATGATCGGCGTCCCGTTGTTGACCATCGCATAGACCCACTCCATGTGGCGGTTCTTCAGCGATATGCAGCCTTCCGTCCAGTCCTTGCGCTTGTCGCGAGGATTGCCATTCGGCCGCCCGTGGATGAAAATGTCGCCGCCCGGCTTCTTTTCGTTTTCCTTGGCAAAGGCCCGATCGGTCGGATTGGGATAGGAAATCCCGATCGACAGGTGGAACTTGCTGTTCGGATTGCGCCGGTCGATATAGTAATACCCTTCGGGCGTTTTGCCATCGCCCTCGAATTGCTTGTGGCCGCGCGGGGCAAAGCCCAGCTCGACCGGATAGGTCTTGAGCACGCGGTTGTGGTGCATGAGGTACAGCCGCCGCTCGTCCTTCTGCACGATGACCTGGGTCACCTCCGGCCCATTGTACTTTTTGAACTTCGATCCGCATCCAGCCAGCCCGATCGCCAGCAGGACCACGGTAACCAGTTTGATTGCCTTCATGGCTTGTCTCGATATCCTTGCCCCGATGGGCGCATTTTACAGAACTTCACCGGCTCGGGCCAAGGGAAATACGCAGGTTTACGAGGCGTTCTTTCGAAATTCCGCGACAAGTTCGACATGAACGGACCAGCGAAACTGATCCACGACCCGCAGACGGGTCAGATCATAGCCGTGGCGCACCAAGACGGCGGCATCGCGGGCGAACGTGACCGGGTTGCATGAAACGTGCGCGATCACCGGAACGCCAGATTGCGCAAGTTGCGCAATCTGCGCCTCGGCACCAGCTCGCGGCGGATCGATGATGGCCGCGTCAAAGGCCGAAAGTTCATCCGATTGAAGCGGCTGACGAAACAGGTCGCGGGTTTCCGTCGTGACTTTCCGAACGCCCTTTGCATATCGCCACCCGGCATCGAGGGCGGCGGTCATGGCTCGATCCCCTTCGACAGCGTGTACCGCCGCCTTGCGCGCGGCCGGAAGGGAGAAGGTGCCACAGCCTGCAAACAGATCGACGATGGATGACGCACCGTCGACGATGTCGAGAACGTCGGTCCGAAGTGCGTCTTCACCCTGCTTCGTGGCCTGCAGAAAGGCGCCTGGAGGCGGTACGACCGGAATACCGTCAAACCGCTGCTCCGGTGGCAGGCGCGTGGCAATCATTTCCGCATCCCAGCTCAGCCGCGCCAGGTCACGGTTCTGACAGAGCTCAGCCAATGCCATCCGCAGGGCCCCGTCCAGCGGCTTGCCATCGGTCACCGCGATGTCGAGGCCCGGCTCGGACAGCGTTGTCGCCACGCGCAATGGTGTCTTGCGGCTTGCCCCGATCGCGGCCAGCTTCTCGGCCACCGGCAGCGCTGCCATGAGGCGCGGGTGAAGGAGATGGCAATCCGGGATATCGATAATGGCCTCGGACTGCTTGCCGTGAAACCCCGCCATGGCGCCCTTCTTCGTGCGGCGCGCCGAAAACGTGGCCCTGCGCCGGGAGTTTGGTGGCGACACGTGAATGGGCAGGAATTCCGTCCCGAGGCCTTGAGCCTGCAGGGCCGTTCTGACGATATCGGTTTTCCAGTCAGCCAGCGCCGCATCAGACAGATGCTGCATCTGGCAGCCGCCACAGGACTTGAAGTGGCGGCACGGCGGCGAAACCCGGTCGGAGGACGGCGTGACGATGCGGACGTCTTTCAGGTGCTCTCCGTCGGGCATGCCGGTCACCACCTCGCCCGGAAGGGCACCCGGCACATAGATCGGGCCCTCGGCGACCCCGTCGCCAAGGTGGCCCAGCCGCTTGATCGTGTACTCCGTCAATCCTTACTCCGCCGCGGTCTCGTTGTCGGCCTCTACATCGGCGTTCAGGAACCCGCCCGACTGCCGCTCCCAGAAACGGGCGTAAAGGCCGCCCTTGGCCAGCAGCTCGGTATGGGTGCCTTCCTCGAAGATGCGACCCTGTTCCAGCACGATGATACGATCCATCTGGGCGATGGTCGACAGGCGGTGCGCAATGGCGATGACCGTCTTGCCCTCCATCATCCCGTAGAGGGTCTGCTGAATCGCCGCCTCGACCTCGCTGTCGAGCGCGCTGGTCGCCTCGTCGAGGAGCAGGATGGGCGCATCCTTCAGGATGACACGCGCCAGTGTGATCCGCTGGCGTTGCCCGCCCGAAAGTTTCACACCGCGCTCACCGACATGCGCGTCATAGCCTTTGCGACCCTGGGGATCTTCCAGGTCGAGGATGAATTCGTGCGCCTCGGCCTTGCGGGCCGCTTCCAGCATCTCTTCCTCGCTCGCGTCCGGCTTGCCGTAGAGAATGTTGTCACGCACCGAACGGTGCAGAAGCGCGCTGTCCTGCTGAACCATGCCGACATGGTCGCGAAGACTGTCCTGCTGAATGTGCGATATGTTCTGCCCGTCGATCAGGATGCGACCGTCTTCGGCGTCATAAAAGCGCAGCAACAGCTTGACGAGCGTCGATTTGCCGGCCCCCGACCGCCCGATCAGGCCGATCTTCTCGCCCGGCTCGATGGTCAGGCTCACACGGTCGAGCCCGCCTGCCCCGCGCCCGTAATGATGCGAGACCGCCTGGATTTCGATCCGGCCGTCTGTCATCTGCAGGGGCTTGGCGTTCGGGTCGTCGACAAGGTCGATGGGCTGAGCGATCGTCTCCATCCCTTCGGCGACGACACCGAGTTGGCGGAAGAAGGTCGTAAGCGCCCACATGATCCAGCCGGTCATGGCGTTGAGGCGGAGTGTCAGCGCCGTCGCCGCGGCCACGGCGCCCACCGTCGCACTGCCCTGCATCCAAAGCAGCATGGCCCACCCGACGACACCGACGATCAGCAGCCCGTTCAGGAACACGAGCGCCACATCCATGATGGTGTAGATCCGCATCTCGGCCCGGAACGTCGTCCGGGTGTTCTCGATGGCTTCCTTGGCGTATTCAAGCTCGCGTTTGTGGTGCGCGAAAAGCTTCACCGAATGGATGTTGGTATAGGCATCCACCACGCGCCCCGTCACCTGCGACCGCGCGTCTGACGCCGCCTTCGACGCCGGCCCGACGCGCCGCATGACCCAGCGAACGAGGATGGCGTAGAGCACAAGCCAGATGACCATCGGGATCGCCAGCCGCGGATCCGCATCCGACAGCATCAGCGCCGCACCGATCACGTAGGCCAGAGCGAAGGTGATGGCGTCGAACACCTGGAACACGGCTTCTCCCGCGGCGGGCGGGGTCTGCATGATCCGGTTGGCAATGCGCCCGGCGAAATCATTCTCGAACCAGCCCACCGACTGCCGCAGCACGTGCTTGTGCGAGCGCCAGCGGATCAGGGTGCCGAAGTTCGGGATGATCGTGTTGTTGAGCAGCAGCACATCGATCGCCTGCACCAGCGGTCGCAGGATCAGAATGAACAGGGCCACCACGATCAGCTCGAGACCGTATTGCTGCCACACCGTTTCCGGCTCTCCGGAAAGGCGATCGACCAGTTGACCCATGTAGTAGATCAGCCAGAGTTCGATACTGGCAACGAGCACCGAGAATATCGCGGTCACGCAGAACACCCGGCGAAACGGTTTCATGTAATCGCGCATGAACGGCCAGAGCCGGGTCGGCGGCGTGTCTGTTTCCGCATACTCACAATACGGATCGACAAGATTCTCGAAAAACTTGAACATGGAACGGCATCCTGATCGGGGGGCGCAAAGCAACGCAGCACAAGCCGCGCGCGGTATCACATAGGACGGATTATGGGCTTAGCTAAGCCAGATCCCGCGATACATCTTGCGTCCCTCCTTCGTCAGTCCTGCGAAGATGGCCCGTTTTTGATCAGATTGTCAATTGAAGTCTCTATGACAGGTCGGAACCAAGCAGGTCGTCGCGGCCGAGTGTGAAACCGGACTCGATCCATTTCGTCTCCAGTTCGGTCAGCTTTTGGCCAAGGGCCTTGCCCTGGTAGCCCGGCATCAGGTCAGCCGCGGATACGGGGAAATCAGCCGAGGCACCTTGCGCGATGCGTTCCAGCTCAGTCGCGGAGGGTTCACGGTTCTCTGCCGCTGATCTCAGAAGCAGGATATCGACACCGGCATCCTTCCCGAACCTGTACCCGATTTCGCCTGCATCGAACATGCTTTCCAGTCCATCCTGGATTCGGGAAAGCTGTTTGACTTGGGCTCGGCTCAAACGAAGGTGCTCGGCCTGATCCGAACCACCGAGAGCGGCCAGCCTGCGGATTGGATCAACCTTAACTGACAGCGATTGTTCAAGATGGACAAGCGGCCCCAGAAGGCCGTCATCCGCACCGGGCAGGATGTGCCTAAGGATGCCGGCCCCGCGCATCGAGGCCACGGCGGCCGCAGGCTCCGGCGCAGCGAGGAGCTTCAGGACCTCCGATCCGACCCGTTCCTTCGAGAGGGTCTGGATACCGTCGGCCAGCGTGGCACAGGCGGCAAGACCGTCTTCGTCAAGCCCGCCCGACCCGTACCAGGCATGGAATCGGAAAAAGCGAAGGATGCGCAGGTAGTCTTCGCGAATCCGTTGCTCGGGATCCTCGATGAAGCGGACGTGGCCCGCCTGAAGGTCCGGAAGCCCGTTGAGAGGGTCGATCAGTTTGCCATCCGAACGCGCGTAGAGGGCGTTCATCGTGAAATCGCGGCGGCGTGCGTCTTCTTCCACGTCGTCGGAAAAGGCGACCGTGGCGCGACGGCCATCGGTTTCGACATCCTTGCGGAACGTCGTAACCTCGTGGGGGAGACCACTTGCAATGACGGTGATCGTGCCATGTTCGATGCCGGTCGGCACCGCCTTCAGGCCGGCCGCGTCCGCCAAGGTAATTACATGTTCCGGACGGGCATCGGTGGCGATGTCGATGTCGCGCACCGGCATTCCGAGAAGATCGTCCCGTACACAGCCACCGACGAAGAGCGCCTGATAGCCAGCGCTTTCAAGCGCGCGGCAAACGGCCTGGGTGGGCGCGTTCCTGATCCAGTCGCCGGTAAGTCTCATCTGCTCTCGAGCGCGTCAGCCATGGATCGCAGGATACGCGCCGTCGCCCCCCAGATATAGTAGGGACCGAAAGGGACCGTATAGTAGTGCCTGCGGCTTCCCCGCCAACGGCGTGACTGCACGCTGAAGTGAGCCGGCGTCAGGATATGTTCGAGCGGTACATCGAACACCTCCTCCACTTCGCCAAGCTCCGGAACCGGCGTGAACGGCTCTCGTACCAGGGCGATAACCGGGGTAACCCAAAAACCGGTCACCGTCTCGTGTGCCGGCATGAGACCGAGAACCTCGACATTCTCCGGTGCGAGGCCGATCTCCTCGTGTGCCTCGCGCAGCGCAGCCGCCGTGATATCGGCGTCGCCCTCGTCCTGCTTGCCACCGGGAAACGCGATCTGCCCGGGGTGATGCTTGAGCGCCGACGACCGCTTCGTGAGGTATAATCGCGACGTTTCCCCCTGGGCCAGCACAGGCACGAGCACGCCTGCCGGTCGAAGCTTTCGCCCCTCCGGCAGCACGGTATCCGGATTCAGGTCATAATCGGAAGACGGCGCGCGAGCCTGAGAGACGGCCGTTCGCAGGCGGCCGGCGGCGTCACCGGTCATCATCGGGCGTGTCGGGCGCATCGAACCCGAGGGTCGCCGGGTCGAGCCGGTAATGGGCGCCACAGAACTGACAATCTGCGGTCACGACGCCTTCCTCGGTCGTCATGGTTTCGATATCGCGGGCGGAATAGATCGACAGGCTTTGCCGCACGCGGTCTTCCGAACAGGTACAGCCGAAGCGAACCGGCTGAAACTCGTAGGCGCGCGGCACTTCCTCGTGGAACAGCCGCACGAGAAGATCGGCCGGTGCGACCGACGGACCGATCAGCTCCAGCGCCTCGACGGTATCGAGCAGGATGTTGACCCGGTTCCAGTTTTCCTCGCCCTCTTCGCCGACCACGTCATCCGCGACCAATAGGCCTCCTTCCCCGGTGCCGCCATCCATTATGCCGGGAGAAGCCTTGGGCATATGCTGAACCATGATGCCCCCGGCACGCCAGTGTTCGGCTTCCCCACGCTCGGTCGATTTCCCGAAGCTCAGCTCGAAACGTGTAGGCAATTGTTCCGACTGGGCGAAATATGCCTCGGCACAGGCGCTCAGGCTGCCGCCAGCGATCGGGGTGATGCCCTGATACGGATCGGACCCCGGGCCCTGATCGATCACGACAGAGAAGTATCCCTTGCCAAGCTGGTCGAAGGGCCGTTCGTGGGTCACGCGGTCTCTGTCAAAGCTGGCATAGGCGCGAATTCGGGCCATCTCGCCCTCATCCTGCGGTGCATAGTAGTCGGTTGCGATCATGCGCACCGGACCGTCCGTCTGGACCTGAAGAGAGAGCTTCCAGCGCAGCTTGATCGTCTGACCGATAAGAGCGGTCAGCAGGGCCATTTCGGCCACAAGGGCTTCGACGGCCGGAGGATAATCATGCTGGCGCAGAATGCCATCAAGCACGCCGTCCAACCGGGCGAGGCGGCCGCGCATGTCGGAGGCATCGAGCTGGAACGGCAGGATCGTATCATCCCACGCGATTTTCTGACCAAGTGTCATGGAGTTTCCTTAAGCCGCGGAAATTGGCATACCGCGACTATATATGAACCGCCAGTGATGATCCAAGAGAGGCTGCATGATCCCCAGATTCGGCCCGGTGCCCCGCCGTGACATCGCCTATTCGCACCGCATGGGTGCATATGCCATCCTCGCGCGGCAAGGTCAGCTGCTGCTTACGTTGCAACACGAGCCTGAACCGGAACTGCAATTGCCCGGTGGGGGTATCGATCCCGGCGAATCGCCACTCAGGGCTTTACATCGCGAGGTCTACGAAGAAACCGGATGGGTCATCGGCGAGCCAAGAAGGTTGGGGGCATTTCGGCGTTTCGTGTACATGCCGGAATACGACAAATGGGCGGAAAAGCTTTGTCTGATCTACACGGCGTTTCCCGTTCGCCCTCATGGCCCCCCGGCCGAAGCCGGGCATACCGCATTGTGGGCCAGCCCGGAAATTGCCGCCAGGTCTCTCGGCAATTCGGGCGACAGGCATTTCGTGCGGGCCTATGTCAGCGCCCGTTGAATTCAAGCAGGACGGCCGAAACGTCATCGTCGAACTGATCTGTTTCCGTGATGTCGGCGAGATGCCAGACCAGCGATTCAAGGCAATCAGCCCCGCGTGACCGCCGTAGCCCTGTCACTACTTCCGCAAGGCCGGTCTCGCCCAGCATGTCGCCGCGGCGGTCGCGGCATTCTATCATGCCGTCTGAGTAGATCAGCAGCCGATCGCCTGGAGACAGGTGCACCTT
Source organism: Roseovarius sp. (assembly GCF_040223625.1). GTDB lineage: Bacteria > Pseudomonadota > Alphaproteobacteria > Rhodobacterales > Rhodobacteraceae > Roseovarius. The sequence goes on from NZ_JAVKFX010000075.1 coordinate 54,229, forward strand.
GCGCGTTTGATACGTCGCCTGACCCAGCAAACCGACAGGCAACCCGCCGTCGCCGGCATATTCGATCTGGCCACAGGCACGCTGAACCAGAGGCGCCGGATGCCCGGCCTGGACAAAGGCGACTTCCCCGGTTTCGAGATCAAGTACCGCCAGAAGCAAGGTAAGGTAATGCTCGGTCTCGATCTCTCCCAGAATGAGTTCGTTCAGTATCGAGGCGGTTTGGCCGGGGCAACGCCCTTGGAAGCTGCCGTGCTCATTAGTGACGAGCGCGATATTCTGCTCGGGGGTCGTCGCTGAAAGGTATCCGGCAAGCCGGGCTGTCATCAGTGCCGAGCTGATTCCGTGGCCCGAGACATCCATGCCGTACACGCCAATCTGCGTTTCGCTGATCTGGAACATTCCGACCAGATCGCCTCCGACATGTCCGCAGGAATGCAACATCAGGGACACTTCCGCACTGCCGAAATCCCGATACCGCTCGCGAACGAGGGACTGTTGCAGCTTTCGGGCCTCCACGAGATCGCCGTTGATGGCATCGTGAATCTGTTGGAGTTCATCCAGCGTCGTCCGCACCAGCCGATTTTTTTCTGTAAGTTCCCTTTCCATCCGCACGACCCGTTCGGCCGCAGTGATACGTGCGCGAAGGTCGGCAGCGTTGACCGGCTTTGTCAGGAAGTCGTCGGCGCCGGCGTCGAAACCGCGCGCCATGTCCTGCCTGTCACTCTTTGAAGTCAGCAATATGAAGTACCCATACCCCTCTCGCTGCATCTGGCGAAATTGATTGCAGAATGCCAGCCCGTTCATGCCCGGCATCATCCAGTCACTGAATACGAGGTCCGGAGGATCGGTCCGGCACGAAAGCAGGGCTTCCTGGCCGGAGGCAGCTTCGCGTACCGAATACCCGGCCTGACGCAACATTCGCGACAACGTGAGCCTCTGCGAAGGGCTGTCATCCACGACAAGCACCTTGCGCACCGCCTTGGATGAGTCCTCCGGCCCAGCCTGATGTTTTGAAACCTGCGCCACCTGCCACCGCCTCTAGCCTTGTGACATCCGACTAGCGCCCGCGGTTTAACCAACGATGAAGTGCGAAATTTGCCTCTAAACGGAGCTAAACCCTCAACCTTTGATTAACTCATCAGGCCTAACCTCGGGAACAAGAAGGAATTCCGGGGTAACGTGATGATCGATTGGAACCGTGTAAGCGAACTGCGCGAGGAAGTCGGGGAAGACAACTTTGACGAGGTGATCGACCTGTTTCTGTTCGAGGTCGAAGACGAACTGGCCAGGCTGAGGCATTGCCGCGACGCCGAGACGCTTGCCGCAAGGTTGCATTTTCTCAAGGGGAGTGCGCTGAACCTTGGCTTCGCGGCATTCTCTGATTTGTGTCAGGCCGGGGAAACTGCGGCCGGCAAAAGCGCCGAACCCGAAACGGACACCGACGCCATTCTTACATGTTATGACCAGTCGAAGCAGGCCTTCGTTCGCGGTCTGCACCGTTTCGCGGCAGCCTAGATCAGGAACTCTGCGAGCACTTCGTCATTTGTGATGTCCCGGAACGCAAAGCCGGAGGTCTTCATACTCGCTTCAATCCGCGCGAAATTCTCCGCGCTGCTGGCCTCGATCCCTATCAGGACCGAACCGAAGTTGCGGGCGGATTTCTTCAGGTACTCGAAGCGCGAGATGTCATCGTGCGGTCCCAGTATGTTCAGAAAATCCCGCAGCGCGCCCGGCCTCTGTGGCATTCTCAGGATGTAGTATTTCTTGATACCGGAAGACCGAAGGGCACGTTCGCGAACCTCGGGCAGACGCTCGAAGTCGAAATTGCCGCCGGACGTGACACAAACCACCCGTTTGCCGCGAACGAACTTACGAAGATCTTTCAGGGCATCGACGGCCAACGCGCCCGCGGGCTCCAGAACGATACCTTCCACATTCAACATTTCGAGGATCGTCATACAAAGCCGGTCTTCATTGACCGTCATTGCGCACTCAGGGTCGAGATCGCCCAGGCGTTCGAATGTCTTTTCCCCGATCTGCGCAACGGCGGCTCCATCGGCGAAGGTTACCACCTGGCTCAGACGCACGGGTCGACCTGCCTGTAAAGCCGCGCCGAGACAGGCGCCGCCCTCCGGTTCCACGAGGGCATACCCGCAGTAATCGCCGAGATAGCTGCGCACGCCGGCGGACAGGCCACCCCCGCCCACCGGCATGACGATCAGGTCGGGCGCGCCGCCGAGTTGCGTTTCGATCTCGACACCAACCGACGCCTGCCCCTCGATCACATCCACATCATCGAAGGGGGACAGGAAATGCCCGCCCTTTTCGGCACAATGTGCCTTCGCGGCGGCGAGCGTGTCGTCGAAATAGTCACCGGTCAGTTCCACGGTCACGAATTCACCACCGAAACTTTTGGTTTTCATGATTTTCTGCTGCGGCGTCGTCACGGGCATGAAAACCATGCCCTTCACACCGAAATGGCGGCACATGAAGGCAACGCCCTGAGCGTGATTGCCGGCGCTGGCACAAACGAATGTCGTAGTGTCAGGGGTCCTTTCCAGCACTTTGCGCATCGCGTTGAACGCTCCGCGCAATTTGTATGATCTCACAGGCGTCAGATCTTCCCGCTTCAAGAAAATCTCCGCCTCGTACCGTTCCGACAGGTGATCGTTCCGTTGCAGCGGCGTAGGATCGAAAACGTCGCGCATTGCGGCTTCGGCGGTTCGGGCGAGGGTGCGAAAATCGGTCATGCCGGTGTCAGTGTCGCATTAACCGGGCCCTGACAAGATGCTGCGATAAAGAATACCTGGGCATACAGCGAACGACTGCACCTTGCCCAGCGTGACAAAAGCCGATAATCGCCTCGCCCAAGACCGTGCAAAGGGGAAAGCGATGTCCGCGCCGAAGAAAGTCGTTCTGGCCTATTCCGGGGGGCTTGATACCTCGATCATCCTGAAATGGCTGCAAACCGAGTACGGATGCGAAGTGGTGACCTTTACCGCCGATCTGGGCCAGGGCGAAGAGCTCGACCCGGCGCGCGAGAAGGCAGAGCTGCTGGGGATCAAGCCCGACAACATTTATATCGAGGACATTCGAGAAGAATTCGTCCGCGACTTCGTGTTTCCGATGTTCCGGGCCAATGCCGTCTACGAGGGGCTCTACCTGCTCGGCACGTCGATCGCCCGCCCGTTGATCTCCAAGAGATTGGTCGAGATCGCCGAGGAAACCGGCGCCGACGCCGTGGCGCACGGAGCCACCGGCAAGGGCAACGACCAGGTTCGGTTCGAACTGGCCGCCTATGCGCTCAACCCGGAGATAAAGGTCATCGCCCCCTGGCGGATCTGGGATCTGACCAGCCGGACCAAGCTGATCGACTTTGCCGAGAAGAACCAGATCCCGATCGCAAAGGACAAGCGTGGCGAAGCGCCGTTCTCGGTCGATGCGAACCTCCTGCACACCTCCTCCGAGGGAAAGGTCCTGGAAGATCCCGCCGAAATGGCGCCGGACTACGTGTATCAGCGCACCACCCATCCCGAGGACGCGCCAAACGAGGCAGAGTATATCGAGGTGGGGTTCGAAAAGGGCGACGCGAAATCCATCAATGGTGAAACGCTGTCTCCCGCGACCCTTCTGACGAAGCTGAACGAGCTGGGTGGCAAGCATGGCATTGGCCGGCTCGACCTGGTTGAAGGGCGTTTCGTAGGTATGAAATCGCGCGGGATCTACGAAACCCCCGGCGGCACCATTCTGCTTCAGGCGCATCGCGGTATCGAGCAGATCACGCTCGACCGCGGCGCCGCTCACCTGAAAGACGAGCTCATGCCGCGCTATGCCGAGTTGATCTATAACGGCTTCTGGTTCAGCCCGGAGCGCGAAATGTTGCAGGCCGCGATTGACCGGAGCCAGGAGCACGTCACCGGTACCGTCCGTCTGAAGCTTTACAAGGGGTCGGTCAACGTCGTCGGGCGCTGGTCGGAGCATTCGCTCTATTCCGAAGCGCACGTGACGTTCGAGGAGGATGCCGGCGCGTACGATCAGAAGGATGCCGCCGGTTTTATCCAGCTCAACGCCTTGCGCCTCAAGCTGCTGGCGGCACGGGACAGGCGTCTCAAACGCTGAGCCTGTCCGAGAAAAGCGGTTCGTAATACGGCAGGGCGGCCTCGGCCAGTTTCGCCTGATCTGCGGTCAGCGCGGGCAAGTCGCCCTCCGCGGCAGCAAACCCGGTAGATCTGTGGACGGCGCAATACCAGTGCGGCGCCCAGACACCATCATCCGGGTGACCTCCCTTTGGCCAGGACAGCATCGCAGGATCCCAGGGAAGGCCGATGGTCTTGCACAGCGCCCGCAACATGGCTTCGGGATCGCGACGGATATCAGCGGAGTCGATGACCACGGGCGCATGACCACGCGCCTGGAGTTGCCTGTAGATGTCGAACTGCTGGGTAAAACCGATATCGGCCAGGGTCGGGTTCTCGTATTTCGCCGAGAAGCTGGCGGCGACACGGGCGGGATGACGGATCAGGAAGACGTTCGTCACCTCCGCAATCCAGTCGCGTGGCACTCCCTCGATCATGTGTTGCGTCATGTGCTTTTGGTAGAAATGCGGTTTTTCCCCCGGGATAGGTCCCAGAAGAGTCTCAATCACCTCGTTCGGCGCAGTGGGTTGCGAGACGATAATCTCATCGCGCATGGGGTGGTTCAGTCCCGTCTGCGTCAGATAAGCCGCGTAAAAAGGTTCGTCGATCACGGCAAAGTCGCCGCGTGCCCCGAAGGCGTACATCATCGCCGTAGACAGGTTGCGCGGCCCTGACCACATCGCAATCCGCATCAGGTGGTTTCCTGCTGGATCAGGGTTTTGTAGAGCCCCTGGATCGTCTTCGTCACCGGTCCAAGCTGACCATCGCCGATGACCCGCCCGTCGATTTCGCCGACCGGTGTCTGCGCTCCGAATGTGCCGGTCAGAAACGCTTCGTCGGCGCCATACGTATCGACAAGAGAGTAGTTCCGTTCGTACACGGGAATCTGGTTCTCGCGGCACAGGTCGATGACCTTCTGCCGGGTTATGCCATTCATGCAATAGTCGCCCGTGCTGGTCCAGACGGCCCCCTTTCGCACAATGAAGAAATTGCATGCGTTGGTGGTATTCACGAAACCATTTACATCGAGCATCAACCCTTCGTCAGCGCCGGCCTTTTCCGCGGCGATGCAGGCGAGAATGCAGTTCAGCTTGGAATGGGAGTTGAGCTTCGGGTCCTGCGTCATCGGAAGTCCGCGCAGATGCGGCACCGTCGCCAGCCGGATCGGCCGGCCAATCTGCGGCTTGGAATGCTCCATGATAATGGTCACGGTCGGACCCTGCTTCGACAGGGAAGGATGCTGGAACGGCCGGCTTTTCACCCCACGTGTCACCATCAGCCTTGCATGGGCATCCGACGTCATCTCGTTGGCGAATTGCGTGTCTAACACGGCCCGAAACATCTCCTCGCGCGTCATCCCGATGTCGAGGTCGATTGCCTTGGCCGCCTCGAACAACCGGTCGAGATGCTCATCGATGAACGCCCAGGTTCCGTTGTAGAGCCGCAACCCTTCCCAGATGCCGTCACCCAGCATGAAGCCGCTGTCATACACGCTGACCACCGCTTCCGCCTTGGGAACGATCTTTCCGTTCATCCAGATACGCAGGTTCTCGTTCCGCGCATCTTCCTCGGCCTGATGGGTGGTCTGGTAGTCTGTCATCGCTCATCCCGAATGTTACAAGTGACACCCGCGCCACCATTCGCCGGCACGTTATTTGGCGCAGATTCAGGTGCCAAGGGTAAAATCGGCTCACCACTGCGTGACATGGTGCTCGGCTCTCTTGGTGAGAGACACGCCACCTGTCACAGTCATCGTATTCATTGGGGAGGTCCGTTCATGATCATGCATCTCAAGGAAGTCAAAGCCGCCTTTCTGGCCGGGCTGATCGTTATTGGCGTCGGGGTGCAATGCACGAAGGCGCGCGCGGCCGGGACGGAGGTCCTGACAGTCGCAGGAGGCTGTTTCTGGTGCGTCGAGGCCGATTTCGAAAGCGTCAGCGGCGTGAAGGAAGTTGTGTCAGGATATACCGGCGGCACGACAAAGAACCCGACCTATAAAGAGGTCACGCGGGGCGGAACGGGCCATTACGAAGCTGTTCAGATCTTCTACGATCCGGCCCGCGTCTCGGAAGAGCAGTTGTTGCACTTGTTCTTCAGATCGATCGACCCCACGGACGCCGGTGGCCAGTTCTGCGACCGCGGCGCCAGCTATCGCACCGCGATTTTCACGAGCGATGCGGCAAGTCGGCAGGCTGCCGAGGCGGCCAAGGCCGAGGCGGCGCAGGCCCTAGGCCGGGACATCGTCACGCCCATCCTCAACGCGGGGCCCTTCTACGAGGCAGAGGATTACCACCAGGACTATTACAAAGGCACCAAACTGGTGATCACCCGCGGCGGGCCCAAGAAACAGTCCTCGGCCTATAAGTTCTACCGGGAAGGCTGTAACCGCGACCAGCGCGTTCGGCAGCTCTGGGGATCAGCGGCACCGTTTGCGGGAAGTTAGTCGAGAAACGCCTGAACCTCTGCCAGGGTCGGTATGGCTTCCGCAGTTCCCAAACGTGTCACCGAAATGGCAGCCGCGGCGGCGGCACGGCGAAGCGCTGTTTGAGGGCTCAATCCAGTCGAGATGCCCGCAACGGCATAGCCGGTGAACGTGTCCCCTGCACCGGTCGTATCGACCGCCGTCACCGGGAAGGCTGGAACCGAGGTCGTTTGCATCAGCCGAGTATCGTGCCAGTCGGCGCCCTTGGCCCCCTTGGTCATCAGAACGTTGGCCACGGGCAGGTGAAGCACTTCCCTGCCCAGCGCCTGGCTAAGCTGGCGGGCCTCGATCTCGTTCAGGATCAGAAGGCTCAGAAACGGCAACAAGGATGAGACGGCGTCAGCGTGGAATGGCGCGGCCGAATATGCGACGTTCATGCCTTTGCCAGCCGCAAGCATGGCAGCCTCGACCTGAAGCGAGGTTTCGTTTTGAAGGAGTAGCCAATCACCGCGCTGACCATTCGCCAAGGCCTTCTCGACCACGTCCCGGTTTTGATCATGATTGGCCCCGGGAAAAATTACGATCTGGTTCTCGCCCTGACCGTCGATCATCACGATGGCATGGGCGGTGGGGTGCCTGCTCAGGTGAATGTGCCGCGTATCGACACCCGCGGCCGTCATCCGATCAACGAGCCATTGGCCGTCATTTCCCACAGCGCCGATATGGCAAACCTCCGCTCCGGCCCGGGCGATTGCGACAGATTGGTTCGCCCCCTTGCCCCCAAGGCCGGACTTCATGCCTGTCGCGGCCAGCGTTTCCCCGGGGCCTGGCAGGTGTGGCAGGCTATAGAAATAATCGGCGTTGATCGAGCCGAGGTTGAAGATCATCGACCCTCAACCCACCTTGCAGGCCGCGAGCACGGCCATGTTGAGGATGTCGCTGGCCGTCGATGTCGATGAGCAGATCTGGATCGACTTGTCGATGCCTGACAGAATTGGCCCGATCACCGTGGCGCCCGCCATCTCCTGCATCAGCTTGGTCGAGATCGAGGCTGAATGGCGTGCTGGCACGACGAGGATGTTCGCAGGTCCCGTCAAACGCTGGAACGGGTAGTATTCCTGCGCGGCCTTGTTCAGGGCGACATCCACTGTCATCTCGCCCTCGAATTCGAAATCCACGCCGCGCTTTTCCAGAACCCTCGGCGCACGATGCATCTTTTCGGCGCGTTCCGATCGCGGGTACCCGAACGTCGAGAAAGAAACGAATGCCACGCGCGGTTCGATCCCGAGATTGCGTGCGACATGCACCCCTCGCTCGGCAATGGTGGCGAGATCTTCCTCATCCGGCCATTCATGCACCAGCGTGTCGGTGACCATCACGATCCGCCCTTTGTGCAGCAAAGCCGTCACGCCCACCGCCCCGTGTTCGGCATCCGCGTCGAATACGTGGTTGATACGGTCGAGAACATGGGCAGATTTCCTGGTGGCCCCGGTCACAAGCCCGTCGCCATGCCCATGCGCCAGCATCAGGGCGGAGAACACGTGCCGGTCGCGCGCGGCGAGCCGGTGAATGTCCTGCTGGTCGAACCCCCTTCGCTGGAGCTTACCGTAAAGGAAGGATTTGTACTCCTCGAGATGCTCCGTTTTCGCGGCATTGGTGATCTCGATTTCGGAGATCGCATCTCCGAGACCCGCGGCATCCAGCTTGTGCTGAACGTCATCGTCCCGCCCGACCACGATGGCATGTCCGAAACCGGAGCGCGAGTATTGAACAGCAGCCCGCAGGACGCGCGGGTCGTCGCCCTCGGCAAAGATCATGCGCGCCTGGGCATTGCGGGCGCGCGCGTTGATCGACCGCATGATCGAGGCGGTCGGATCCAGCCGCGATTTCAACGCCAGTTCATACGCATCCATATCGACGATGGGCCGCCGCGCTGCCCCTGTGTCCATGCAGGCTCGGGCAACGGCAGGAGGGATCGTGTGGATCAGTCGCGGATCGAACGGCGTCGGGATGATGTAGTCGCGCCCGAACGAGAGCTTGCGGCCATAGGCAATGGCAACCTCGTCGGGCACATCCTCCCGTGCAAGCCGGGCCAGCGCGTGCGCACAGGCGATCTTCATTTCGTCATTGATCGCCCGGGCATGAACGTCGAGGGCACCACGGAAAAGATACGGGAAGCCCAGAACGTTGTTGACCTGGTTCGGATAGTCCGACCGGCCAGTGGCCACGATCGCATCCTGGCGCACCTCGTGCGCGTCTTCCGGCGTGATTTCGGGGTCGGGGTTGGCCATGGCAAAGATCACCGGGTCCGGCGCCATCGACCTGACCATGTCCTGTGTCACGGCACCTTTTACCGAAACACCCAGGAACACGTCGGCATCCTTCATGGCCTCTTCCAGCGTACGAAGTTCGGTATCCACGGCATGGGCCGATTTCCACTGGTTCATGCCATCTTGGCGGCCCTGGTAGATGACACCTTTCGTATCACAGGCGATGCAGTTCTCGTGCCGCGCCCCCATGGATTTGAGCAATTCGATACAGGCAATTCCAGCGGCCCCGGCCCCATTGAGCACGATCCGGCATTCTTCGATCTTTTTGCCCGACAGGTGCAGTGCGTTCAGGAGCCCGGCAGCACAGATCACGGCTGTGCCATGCTGGTCATCGTGAAAGACGGGAATGTCCATCTGCTCCTTGAGCGCCTGCTCGATGATGAAACATTCCGGCGCCTTGATGTCCTCCAGGTTGATGCCGCCGAAGGTGGGCCCCATCAGCTTGACCGCCTTGATGAATTCCTCGGGCTCTTCGGTGTCGAGCTCGATATCGATCGAGTTGACGTCGGCGAACCGCTTGAACAGAACCGCCTTGCCCTCCATCACCGGCTTCGATCCGAGCGCGCCGAGATTGCCGAGACCAAGTACCGCGGTCCCGTTCGAGATGACCGCAACGAGGTTACCCTTGTTGGTGTAATCGTAGGCAAGCTCCGGCTTCCGCGCGATTTCTTCGCAGGGCACCGCAACGCCCGGCGAATATGCGAGCGAAAGGTCGCGCTGCGTTGTCATCGGCACGGTCGCAGTCACTTCGAACTTGCCAGGCGTCGGCTCGAGGTGGAAGGCAAGTGCCTCTTCGCGGGTATATCTCGGTTTCGACATGGTATGCGCTGTCATCCTGATTGTGTTGATTGATCCTTACCGAGGGTTTGCCCCCGGCTCAACAGCGGTGAGAATTGGGTTTCGCCTGTCATCCCGCGTTTGTAAGGTCTGGCGAGGTGAGAAACGGGGGAAATCGTGACGTCGCAGAAGGCAGCCGTGACGCCGATGATGGCGCAGTACCTTGAGATCAAGGCGCAGTATCCCAATGCGCTCTTGTTCTACCGTATGGGCGATTTCTACGAGCTCTTCTTTGATGATGCCGTGGCCGCGGCCGAGGCATTGGACATCGCGCTGACCAAACGTGGCAAGCATCTCGGCGAAGACATTGCGATGTGTGGCGTGCCCGTTCATTCGGCCGAAGGTTACCTTCTGACGCTGATCCGAAAGGGGTTCCGCGTAGCCGTCTGCGAACAGATGGAAGACCCGGCCGAAGCCAAGAAACGCGGCTCGAAATCGGTGGTAAAACGGGATGTCGTCCGTTTGGTCACCCCCGGCACGCTGACCGAGGAAAGCCTGCTGGAAGCGCGGCGGCACAATTATCTCGCCAGTTTTTCCCGCGTAAGAGGCGAAAGCGCGCTGGCCTGGGTCGACATCTCGACAGGCGGATTTCACGTTATGCCGTTGCCCGAGGTGCGGCTTGGCCCCGAACTGGCAAGGCTGGCGCCGAGTGAACTGATCCTCTCCGAGGCGGATGAGCTGCAACTGGAGGAACTGACCTCGGAAGCTGGCCTCTCGGTCACGCCCCTTGGCCGCTCCGCCTTTGACAGCACAGGCGGGCAAGAGCGGCTCTGCACCCTGTTTGGTGTCGAAACCCTGGAAGCGTTTGGCAGCTTCTCCCGCCCCGAGATTGCTGCGATGGGCGCCCTGGTCGAATATCTCGAGATTACTCAGAAGGGCAAACTGCCGCTCTTGCGCACACCCCTTCGCGAAGCGCAGGCGCGCGTCATGCAGATCGACGCTGCGACCCGGCGCAATCTCGAACTGACGCACGCGCTTTCAGGCGGTCGTTCGGGTTCGCTACTATCCGCGGTGGATCGGACGGTGACCGCGGGCGGTGGGCGTTTAATGGAACGGCGCCTGTCATCACCGTCCCGCGTGCTCGAAGTGATACAAGAGCGGCAGGATGCCGTGGCTTTTGCCGTGGAACAGGCTCGATTCTGCAATGATTTGCGCGAGGCGCTCCGCCGAGTGCCCGACCTTGACCGGGCTCTGTCGCGACTGGCGGTCGACAGGGGCGGGCCGCGCGATCTGGCGGCGATCCGCAACGGTTTGACCCAAGCCGTCCAGATTGCAGCCTTCATAGAGAACCTGGATCTTCCGGACATGATGGCGCGCGTCATCGGTGAGCTTGCCGGCCATGATACCCTACTTGGGCTGCTGGATGAGGCCCTTGTCGCCGAACCTCCGCTGCTTGCGCGCGACGGGGGTTTCATTGCCGAGGGTTACAACGGGGAACTGGACGAAGCGCGGCGCCTTCGCGATGAGGGTCGCGGCGTAATCGCGGGGATGCAAGCCGATTACGTAGACCTGACAGGCATTCAAAGCCTGAAGGTGAAACACAACAACGTGCTGGGCTATTTCGTCGAGGTCACGGCCACCCATGCCGACAAGATGTTGTCATCCCCGCTTAATGAAACCTTCAAGCACCGCCAGACCACCGCCAACCAGGTGCGCTTCACGACGGTGCCGCTCAGCGAGATGGAAACCAAGATCCTGAACGCCGGCGGAAGGGCACTGGAGATCGAGAAGCGGCTCTACGAAAGCCTGAAAGCCAGTGTTCTAGAAAATTCGGCCACCCTCTCGCAAACGGCAACAGCGTTGGCGGAGCTGGATCTGGCGACCGCGCTCGCCGATCTCGCGCGATCCGAAAACTGGTGCCGGCCAAAGGTCGACGGAAGCCGTGCCCTGCTGATCGAGGGCGGGCGGCATCCTGTGGTGGAACGTGCTCTGCGCGCCCAAGGTGGCGACCCGTTTATCGCCAACGATTGCGCATTGGGAGAGGATAGCGACATCTGGCTTCTCACCGGTCCCAACATGGCCGGTAAATCGACCTTTCTTCGTCAGAACGCCCTGATCGCCGTGCTGGCCCAGATGGGCGCCTATGTCCCTGCCCGTTCCGCGCATATCGGCATGATCAGCCAGCTCTTCAGCCGTGTCGGGGCCTCTGACGATCTGGCGCGTGGCCGCTCGACCTTCATGGTGGAGATGGTGGAAACCGCCGCCATTCTGAACCAGGCCGACGATCATGCCCTGGTGATCCTCGACGAAATCGGTCGCGGGACTGCCACGTATGACGGCCTGTCGATCGCCTGGGCGACCCTGGAACACCTGCACGAGATCAACCGCTGTCGCGCCCTTTTCGCAACGCACTACCACGAGCTGACCAACCTCAGCGAGAAACTGGATCGCGTCGATAATGCCACTGTCGCGGTCAAGGAACACGAGGGAGACGTCATTTTCCTGCACGAGGTCCGGAGGGGTGCGGCCGACAGAAGCTACGGCGTTCAGGTCGCCAAACTGGCCGGCTTGCCGCAGTCGGTCGTCGACCGGGCGCGTGTCGTTCTCGACGCGCTTGAAAAGGGTGAACGCGAAGGCCATGGCAAGCGCGAGGCCTTTATCGACGACCTGCCGCTCTTTGCCGCCAGCCCGCCCCCGCAACCGAAAGCGCCGACAGAAACGTCCCTCGCCGAGAAACGACTGGGCGAAGTGCTTCCCGACGAACTGACTCCCCGGGAAGCTCTCGAATTGATCTACGAACTGAAAGGCCTGTTGAAAGGCTGACCTGTCATCCCTGGAATGACGAGACGCCCACCTGCGCAGGCCGCAGGATTCTGTCGTGCAGCATGAAGCCCTGCGCCGAAACCTGGATGATGTCGCCCTGCTTGGTGCCGGGAAGGGGTGCCTCGAACATGGCTTCATGTTGCTGCGGGTCGAACCGATCACCGACCTGCGGGTCGATCACGCGAATACCGTGCTTTTCGAACACCTTGATGAGCTCGCGCATCGTCAGTTCGATACCCTCGATCAGGGGGCCGGCCACTTCGCGCTGATCGTCGGTCACTGATTCCACAGCCCGTTTCATGTTGTCGAACACCGGAAGCATGTCGCGGGCCAACTTGGAACCGCCGTAATTCTCGGCCTCGGTCCGTTCCTTTGCAGCACGTTTGCGAGCGTTCTCGGCATCGGCAAGCGCCCGCATGAACTTGTCCTGCAGCGCGGCGCGTTCCGCTTTCAGCGTCTCGACCTCGTCCTGCTCTTCGGGCGCATCCTCCAAACGGGCTTCCTCCTCGGCCTCCACCTCGGCGATGTCGTCCAGGAACCGGTCTTCGTCACGCTCTGCCATTCTTGCACCTCTAACTTCGATCCGCGATCAGTTTGCCGACGATTTGCGCCGTGTAGTCGACGATCGGCACGATGCGGCCATAGTTCAGGCGCGTCGGGCCAATCACACCCACCGCGCCAATAATCTTTCGGTCAGCGTTCATATATGGAGAGACCACCAAAGAGGAACCCGAAAGTGAGAAAAGTTTGTTCTCTGACCCGATAAAAATGCGCACGCCCTCGCCCTCGTCGGCCAGTTCGAGGAACTCGGCAATGTCCCGCTTCCTTTCAAGGTCATCGAACAGTGTTCGAATGCGTTCCAGGTCTTCTTCCTCGGTCTCCGGATTGAGCAGGTTCGACCGGCCGCGGACGATCAGACGCTCATAATTGTCTGATTCGCCCTCCCAGATCGCGAGGCCGCTCTCGACCAGTTGCTGGGCAAGCTGGTCGATTTCCTGACGCCGCGACTCGATCTCTTTCGCGATGACCGATTGCAGGCCCGACAAGGTCTTGCCCTCAACCAGCGCGTTCAGGAAATTCGCGGCCTCTCTCATCGAACTCGGTGTCTGACCCGGCGGCGGGGTGAATATCCGGTTTTCGACATGCCCGTCGGCAAAGACGAGAACCACCAGCGCGCGATCGTGGCCCAGACCGACGAACTCGATATGCTTGATCGGCGCCTCGTGCTTGGGCGCAAGCACGAGCGACGCCCCATGTGTCACACCAGACAATGCCGAACCGATCCGGTCGAGGGCCGTGCCCACATCGTCGGAGTTGCTGCCGAGTGTCGCGTCGATCATCTGGCGGTCGGTACTGTTGAGGTCACCGACCTCGAGCAGCCCGTCGACGAACATCCGCAATCCTTCCTGCGTCGGAATTCGGCCAGCCGATACATGCGGGCTGTTCAATAGCCCGAGGTATTCCAGATCCTGCATCACATTGCGAATCGTCGCCGCACTGACCTTCTCGCTCATGTTGCGCGTCAGGGTGCGTGAGCCCACCGGGTCACCCGTGGCAAGATAGGTCTCGACAACGCGGCGAAACACTTCGCGCGAGCGTGCGTTCATCTCTTCGAGAACCTTGCCTGCGTCGTTCATTTCGAAGGACATCCTGCTTACGTGATCCGCCATTAAAAACGGACGAGTGAAAAGGTCAATCGGGGTTGCGCTTGCCGACGCCGGCCATGTATCCCCAACGCATCAAGTAACGAGGTATTTGCCATGCGGCCTTCCGGGAGAGACTTAAGCGAGATGCGGCCGGTTTCAATCGAAACCGGGGTCACGAAACACGCCGAAGGATCCTGCCTGATCAAGGTCGGCGATACCCATGTTCTCTGCACAGCGACAATCGAGGATCGCGTTCCACCGTTCATAAAAGGGTCCGGCCTGGGCTGGGTGACGGCAGAGTACGGAATGCTGCCCCGCTCAACAACCAGCCGGATGCGACGTGAGGCGACGGCGGGAAAGCAAGGTGGCCGCACGGTCGAAATCCAACGTTTGATCGGGCGCAGCCTGCGGGCGGGGATCGATCGCGTCGCCCTTGGCGAACGCCAGATCACCGTGGACTGTGATGTGATCCAGGCCGATGGGGGTACGCGCTGTGCGTCGATCACCGGCGGCTGGGTGGCACTGAGGCTTGCGGTTCATAAACTCATGAAGGTCGGCGACGTGATCAGCGATCCGATGATCGATCCGGTGGCCGCTGTAAGCTGTGGCATCTACGCGGGCCAGCCCGTGCTTGACCTCGATTATCCCGAGGACAGCGATGCGGGTGTGGACGGGAACTTTATCATGACCGGCTCCGGTCAATTGATCGAAGTTCAGATGAGCGCCGAAGGTGCAACGTTCTCGCGTTCTCAAATGGAACAGCTGATGGACCTTGCCGAGAAAGGCGTGAACGAGCTGGTCGGCGCACAGAATGCAGCGGTCAATGCATAGGTTCACCGGTGATACGCTGTTGGTGGCAACCCACAACGCCGGAAAGCTGAAGGAAATCAAAAGCTTGCTGGAGCCGTATGGCATTACCGTCATCGGCGCCGCTGAGCGGAACCTACCCGAACCCGAGGAAACGGAAAGCACTTTCGTCGGCAATGCCCGGATCAAGGCGCACAGCGCCGCGAAGGCAACCGGCCTGCCTGCCCTGTCGGACGATAGCGGTATCGAGATCGACGCGCTTGGCGGGATGCCCGGGGTCTGGACAGCGGATTGGGCCGAAACGGAGACGGGACGTGACTTCGTCGTCGCGATGAACCGGGCCCATGACGAGTTGCTCAAGTCCGGCGCGCCGCAGCCTTGGACGGCTCGGTTTTGCTGTACCCTCGTTCTTGCATGGCCGGATGGTCACGACGAGGTTTTTCCGGGCACGGTCGATGGCCACGTGGTGTGGCCCATGCGCGGTGACATGGGGCACGGGTACGACCCCGTTTTCCAACCCAACGGGTACGACCGTACATTCGGTGAGATGGACGGGAACGAGAAAAACCGTATGAGCCACCGTGCCGACGCGTTCGCCAAGCTCGTGCAGGGCTGTTTTGATTGAAGACTGGCAGCATGGCGGCTTCGGCCTCTACGTCCACTGGCCATTCTGCGAATCCAAATGTCCTTACTGCGATTTCAACTCGCATGTCAGCCGGTTCATAGACCAGGACCGTTGGAAGGCGGCCTATCTGGCGGAACTGGACCGGTACGCGGAACTGCTTCCTGGCCGGATCTTGAACACGGTTTTCTTTGGCGGTGGCACGCCCAGCCTGATGGATCCCGCGACCGTTGCTGAAATCATTCAGCGGATCCGAACGAACTGGCCGACCGCCAATGACCTCGAGATCACGCTTGAAGCCAACCCGGGCTCCGTCGAGGCTGGCCGGTTCTCCGATTTCGCTCAGGCCGGCGTGTCCCGTGTCTCGATGGGCGTCCAGGCCCTGAATGATGTCGATCTCCGCCGGCTCGGGCGTCTTCATTCTGTGCGTGAGGCAGAGCAAGCCTTTGAAATTGCAAATAAATTCTTTGATCGGGTAAGCTTTGACCTGATTTACGCGCGCCAGGATCAATCTGTTGAGGCATGGCGCAGGGAACTCCGACAAGCCCTCGACATGGCGGTTGATCACCTTTCCCTGTATCAACTGACGATCGAGCCCGGCACGGCATTCGGCGATCGATACGCGCTTGGGAAACTCAAGGGTTTGCCCGACGATGACATTTCTGGCGATATGTACGAGGTAACACAGGAAGTTTGCGATGCGGCTGGGCTTTCGGCCTACGAGGTATCGAACCACGCGGTCTCAGGCGCCGAGTCCAGGCACAACCTGATTTATTGGCGTTACGGGGATTATGCCGGCATCGGCCCAGGGGCCCATGGCCGTTTGACGATCGGCGGCCAAAGACATGCGACCGAAGCGTTTTCCCAACCGGGGAAGTGGCTGAACGCTGTCGAAGAACATAACCCCGTTGACGCGGTCACAGTGATTGCATCGTCAGACCAAGCAGATGAGTACCTGATGATGGGCCTTCGGATCAGGGAAGGCATTGATAGGGATAGATTCAAGGCTATGTCTGGTCGAGACCTGCCAGCCCAGGCATTGGCTCGGCTTGAAGAGATCGGCATGATTGAAATGGATGGACGGCGGATCAGAACCACTGACAGCGGGCGCATGGTGCTGAACGCCGTGATCAAAGACCTGATGACGGGCTAGGTCATGCGTTTCGTTTGGCTGAGCCTCGGGTTGCTGAGTGTCGGTCTTGGCTTGGTCGGTGTTGTGCTGCCTCTCCTGCCGACGGTACCTTTCTTGCTTCTGGCAGCCTTCTTCTTCGCGCGCTCGTCGGAACGTATGCACACTTGGCTATTGACCCATCCGCGATTTGGCCCGGCGATAATTCACTGGCAAGAACGCGGAGCAATACGCACGGGCGCCAAGAAACTGGCAACCGTTTCCATAGCATTAGTGTTTGCGCTTTCCGTCTTTTTGGGTTTGCGCCCGGAAATCCTCATCATACAGGCGATTGTCCTGTGCTGTGTGCTGATCTTCCTCTGGACGCGGCCTAACTGCTAGAACTCAGGACTCGGCAGAGATCGTCAAGTTGGTCGAGTGACTCGTACGCTATAACAATCTCTCCGCTCTCCTGACCCGACTTGTGGTTGATAACGACCTTCATTCCCAAACCGGCGGAAAGATCGCCTTCGAGAGCCTTTGTGTCCGCATCCTTCTCTGCAACGGGCTTTGTCTTGGGCTTTGACGTGGTGGAAAAGATGTTGTCCTGCTCGGGCTTGGCTAGCTTCTCGGCTTCTCGCACCGACAGGCCCTTCTTGATGATCTGCTTGGCCAGCCCAACCGGATCTTCTGCGGTAATGAGCGTTCTGGCATGCCCCGCTGACAGCTTTCCGTCTCGCACATAGCTTTGAACTTCTTCCGGAAGCGTCAAAAGACGCACCGAGTTCGCGATATGACTACGGCTTTTGCCCAGTGCTGTTGCCAGGCGTTCCTGCGTATGCCCGAATTTCTCCATCAGCTGGTTGTAACCGGCGGCTTCTTCCACCGGGTTCAGATCAGCGCGCTGAACGTTCTCGATGATGGCAACTTCCAGTACCTCGGTATCATCGAAGTCACGCACCAGCGCGGGCACCGCATGCAGCTTTGCCATCTGCGCGGCGCGCCAGCGCCGTTCGCCGGCAACAATTTCGAACTGCCCCTCGCTTCTCGGGCTGGGCCTGACGATCAGCGGCTGGATTATCCCTTTTTCTCGGATGGACGCCGCCAAGTCCTCGAGCGCTTCTGGGTCGAACGACCGCCGCGGCTGGTCCGGATTGGGTGCGATCATTTCGATCGGGATCACCCTGTCAGGATGTTTCGGAGCCTCGGTTTCGTCGCCATGGCCCTCGTTGACGTCTGCCATCAACGCTGAAAGCCCGCGCCCAAGGCCGCGTTTGGGTTTCTTCTCTGCCATCCCGGCCACTCCCTTCTCTTTTTTAGGCTGCGACCGGCGTGTGATTTCTCATCAGTTCGGCAGCCAACTCGCGGTAGGCCTGTGCACCTTTCGACGCACTGTCATAGCGAAGCACCGGAACCGAATAGGAGGGCGCTTCGCTGACCCGCACATTCCGTGGAATGAGGGTTTTGAACACCAAGTCGCCTAGGTTCTCCCGAGCGTCTTCCTCGACTTGGGCGGAAAGGTTGTTGCGCATGTCGTACATCGTCAGGACAACCCCCTCTATCCGAAGGTTCGGATTGGCCGACTGGCGAACCTCCCGAACTGTCAGCATCAATTGGGACAGGCCTTCCAACGCAAAAAACTCGGATTGCAACGGCACGAGTATCGAGTGCGCGGCGACCATCGCATTCACGGTCAGCAGGCTGAGCGAAGGCGGGCAATCGATCAGGATATACTCGAAGCCGAATGAGTCGATCGCAGGCTGGCGCAGCGCATCGTGAAGGAGGAAACTGCGCTTTTCGTTGGCTATGAGCTCGATATCCGCGGAACTGAGATCCACGGTTGCCGGGATAATTTGAAGATTCTGCTCGCCCGTTTCCAGAATGACGTCTTCCAGATCCACCTCGTCGAGAAGCAGGTCGTATGTCGTGTATGTGCGAGCGTCAGGTTCAATACCCAATCCGGTGGACGCATTCCCCTGCGGATCAAGGTCCACGATGAGCACGCGGCAACCCGACTCCGCGAGAGCGGCGCCGAGATTGATCGTCGTCGTCGTTTTGCCCACGCCACCTTTCTGGTTGGCAACAGCTATTATTCTCGGTGCTTTCGGCCGGGTCGGATCAGACACGGGACACTCCTGTAATGCTCAGAACAACGGGGCCATCCTCGGTCTTACTCTTAACGGTCCGAAGATCGAACTTCCACGTCTGTTGCGCGTCGCTGAGCTCTTTTTTCCATGTCACCCCTTTCAGGAAGAGCGCCCGACCGAACTCGTTGAGATTCCTCTCGGCGTATCCCAGCAGCGTAGTCAAATCCGCCAAGGCTCGAGCGGTGATCACATCGCATTCAAGTCTTGGGATGTCTTCGATCCGGTCATTGATAACCGAGACCCTCGCGCCGGTTTCTCGGGCCACCGTCCGAAGAAACGCACATTTGCGGGCATCACTTTCAACCAGCGTAACGCGGAACGGCGAACCATGCTCGATCGCCATGATCGCTATCACAAGGCCAGGAAAGCCTCCGCCGGAGCCAATGTCGGCCCAATGCTGAACCGGATGCGATACAAGCTTGTAGAGTTGAGCCGAGTCAACGAAATGACGGTTCCAGAGATCGTTCAAAGTGGACTTCGCCACCAGATTTATCCGCGGATTCCACTTCCTTAGAAGACTATCGTAAGTTTCAAGACGCTCGATTGTTTCACGTGAAACATCCAGATCCACGCTCACGCGCTTTTCTCGCGATTGAAATGGCGCAGCCGCGCCAAGATCAAGGTCAAAGCTGCCGGGGTCATTCCGTCGATCCGGCTAGCTTGCGCCAAATTGGCAGGCCGCGCGGCGGAGAGCTTGGATTTCAGTTCATTCGAAAGCCCGTCGATCTCCGCAAACACGAACCCAGATGGAATGATCCGCGCCTCATCCCGCTTCATCATTTCTACGTCGCGGTTCTGGCGCTCGATATAATTGGCATAAAGCGCATCCTTCTCCAGTTGCGCTCTGATCTCCGGGTCGATGGTCTCAAACGACGAATCCAAATTCACAATCGCTGTGAAATCAGTGTCCGGAAAAGCCAGCACCTGGAAGGCCGTTCTTCGGCTGCCGTCCTGGTTCACCTTCAAACCGGCGTCGGAAAGTTCCTTCGGCGTGTAGCTACTGTTCTCCAGTTGTAGCCTGCCACGGTCTAGCCGCTCCATCTTGTCGTCGAACACCTCCCTTCTGGGGGATCCCACACAACCAATCGAGATACCATTCGGAGTAAGCCGTTGATCCGCGTTATCTGCGCGAAGGGACAGCCGGAATTCGGCACGCGACGTGAACATACGATAGGGTTCCGTTACTCCCCGGGTGATCAGGTCATCTACCATCACGCCAATATAGCTTTCGGAACGGCTGAAGATGTGAGGCTCCTTACCCTGTACGGCCAGTGCCGCATTCAGACCGGCAACAAGGCCTTGCGCCGCGGCCTCCTCATAACCGGTTGTCCCGTTTATCTGCCCGGCAAGGTACAGCCCGGGCACGGACTTTACGCCTAGGGTGGCGTCCAAAGCGCGTGGATCGACGTAATCATACTCAATGGCGTAACCCGGTTGGAGAATCTTCGTATTCTCCAGGCCATGAATCGAGCGCACGTATTCTTCCTGCACATCCTCCGGCAAGGACGTCGAGATGCCATTTGGATAGATGACAGTATCCGACAGGCTTTCCGGCTCCAGGAAAATCTGATGGGACGACTTGTCGGCAAACCGGACCACTTTATCCTCGATTGACGGACAATATCTTGGTCCGATCCCATCAATATGTCCGCCATACATGGCCGACCGATCAAGGTTCCGGCGGATCACATCGTGGGTCAGTTCATTTGTGTGCGTAATGCCACACGACACCTGCTTCGCAGCAGCTGCCCTGGAAAGAAATGAAAAGAATACCGGCACATCGTCGCCCGGCTGCTCTTCCAACAAATCCCAGTTGATGGTCCTTCCATCGAGTCGCGGCGGCGTTCCCGTTTTAAGCCGCCCGAGTTTGACGTCGAACGAGTCGATCCTCTCGGCGAGTTTGACCGATGGCCTGTCACCAATCCTTCCGCCGGGTCTTGAGACGTCGCCGATATGAATGACGCCTCTGAGGAATGTTCCGGTCGTCAGAATGACAGCCGCCGCCCTAATCTCGCTTCCGTCCGCAAACACGACTCCCGAGACGGTATCTCCTTTCATGATGAAGTCAGCGGCTTCACCCTCGATGATCTCCAGATTTTCCTGGGCGATCATTTCGGCCAACATCTCCTCGCGATAAATCTTGCGATCCGCTTGCGCACGCGGTCCCTGCACTGCCGGGCCCTTGCGGCGATTGAGTAGGCGAAACTGTATACCCGCCTTATCTGCAACACGACCCATGACACCGTCGAGCGCATCGATCTCACGCACAAGATGCCCTTTGCCCAGACCTCCAATCGCCGGATTACAGGACATCACGCCGATGCCATCACGCGACAACGTCACCAGCGCAGTCCGCACACCCATCCGCGCGGCCGCATGGGCGGCATCGGCCCCGGCGTGTCCACCGCCGATCACAACGACATCAAAATGTTTCACGTGAAACACTCCTTACTTTCCGAGGCAAAAGCTGGCGAAAATCTCGTCCAACACGTTCTCGATATCGATGCGTCCTACCAGAGAATCAAGAGCGCGAATAGCGGTCCGGATTTCCTCCGCTGCCAGGTCGGCGCTCGTTTCACCCAATGGCAAGAGCTCACACGCGGCGTTGAGTGCCTCCAGACCGCGAACCATGGCCTCCCGGTGCCGGTCCCTGGTCGCGAGCCCGCTACCCGCGGCGCGACCTGACAGCACTGTTCCAATCCTGCTCACAAGTGCCTCGATGCCCTGGCCTGTCTTACCGGACACGGAATTACTGGAACCACCAGTGAGATCAGCCTTGGCCGTAAGAACGATGTCCTGATCCTTCGGTTCCATCTCGGGCCTCTGTCCAGGTTCGACGAGAAACACGCGAAGGTCGGCGAGCTCCGCCCGGTTCTTCGCCCGGTCGATACCAATTGACTCGACCTCATCCACGGTTTCTCGCAATCCTGCCGTATCGAGCAGGGTCACTGGCAACCCGGCAAGATCCATGCGCACTTCGATGACATCACGCGTGGTACCTGCATGTTCGGACGTGATCGCTGCATCGCGGCCCGCGATGGCGTTCAACAAAGTGGACTTGCCCACGTTCGGCGCCCCGACGATCGCAACTTCGAACCCAGTACGAATGCGCTCCGCAACACCGACGCCCTCGATCTCCTTCCGAATCTCAACAATGACCTTCGCTACAAGGTCATTCACTTCCGGACCAACATCGACCGGCACCTCTTCATCGGCGAAATCAATCGTCGCCTCAAGCAATGCGGCCGCCCGAATGAGATTGACGCGCCAACCCTCGGCCTTCTGCCCAAGGTCACCGGCTAGAACCCGCATCGCCTGGCGCCGCTGGGCTTCCGTTTCAGCATCGATCAGATCAGCGAGGCCCTCGACCTGAGCCAGGTCAAGCTTCCCATTCTCCAAAGCACGCCGGGTAAATTCACCTGCTTCGGCTGATCGAAGCCCCTGTATCCGCCCCAATGCTCCGAGAAGAGCTGAGGTCACTGCAGTACTGCCATGTACCTGGAACTCTGCACACGCCTCCCCTGTGAAGCTGTGATCCTCGGCGAATGTCAGAACCAGCGCTTCGTCCAGCCTGTGTCCCATCTCGTCGCGAAGGACGCGAAGCGACGCCTTGCGCTCCGGCGGCACGTCGCCACAAAGGCGCTTTACAGCGGCCGGGACACCCGGCCCCGACACGCGGATTATTGCGACGCCGGCTTTCCCCGGGGCCGTCGAAAGAGCGAATATGGTATCCATCGAAGCCCTCCGAGGAGGCTCTCGGTCAGGTGTTCATCGAATCGAAGAATTCCGAGTTCGTCTTCGTCTGCTTAAGCTTGCTCAACAGGAACTCGATTGCATCGGTTGTGCCCATCGGGTTGAGGATCCGGCGCAGCACGAAGGTCTTCTGAAGATCACCCTTGTCGATGAGCAGATCTTCCTTCCGCGTGCCAGACTTGAGGATGTCGATCGCGGGGAATACCCGTTTGTCTGCGATCTTCCGGTCGAGAACGAGCTCCGAGTTGCCAGTGCCCTTGAACTCTTCAAAGATCACCTCGTCCATCCGGCTGCCGGTTTCGATCAGCGCGGTCGACACGATGGTGAGAGAGCCGCCCTCCTCGATGTTCCGCGCCGCGCCGAAGAAACGCTTCGGTCTTTGCAGCGCGTTCGCATCGACGCCGCCGGTCAGAACCTTGCCCGAAGACGGAACGACAGTGTTATAGGCCCTACCAAGTCTTGTGATCGAGTCGAGAAGAATAACTACATCTCGTTTATGCTCGACCAAACGCTTGGCTTTCTCGATGACCATCTCGGCCACAGCCACGTGCCGCGCGGCCGGTTCATCGAAGGTCGACGAAATCACCTCGCCTTTGACCGAGCGTTGCATGTCGGTCACCTCTTCCGGGCGTTCATCGATCAGCAGGACGATCAAATAACATTCCGGATGGTTCCGCTCGATACTCGCGGCGATGTTCTGCAGGATCACCGTCTTACCCGTCCGTGGCGGCGCCACGATCAGCGACCGTTGCCCCTTGCCGATAGGCGCGACCAGATCAATCACCCGGGCAGACTTGTCCTTGATCGTCGGCTCTTCGATTTCCATCTTCAGCCGTTCGTCGGGATAAAGCGGCGTCAGGTTGTCGAACGCGATCTTGTGACGAGCGTGCTCGGGATCCTCAAAGTTGATCTGACTGACATTGGTCAGCGCAAAATACCGCTCGTTGTCGTCGGGTGCCCGAATTTCACCCTCGACCGTGTCACCGGTGCGCAGCGAAAACTGCCGGATCGTGTCTGGCGAAACATAGATGTCGTCCGGACCCGGCAGATAGTTGGCCTCAGGCGAGCGCAGGAAGCCGAAGCCGTCCTGCAGGACTTCGAGAACCCCATCACCGAAAACCGTCCAGCCTTCATCCGCCCGCTCGCGCAGGATCTGGAACATCATCTCGCCCTTGCGCATGGTCGAGGCGTTCTCGATCTCGAGCTCCTCCGCCATGGCGAGCAGGTCTGCCGCGCTCTGTGCTTTCAGATCGGACAGGTTCAAACGGTCTTGGGACATGGGAAGACACCTTTTGGTGCGGCGCTGAACACGCGCGGCAACCAATTACATTCATGGAAAACCAGCATCCCGGACGAGAGCCTGTCGGCGGATATAAGGAGACACGCCCCTCATGTCAATGAAAGTCAGAAACGCACGACGACGGCAATGACGATGACCACCATCAGGAACGTCGGAACCTCGT
This sequence comes from Roseovarius sp., assembly GCF_040223625.1. Taxonomy (GTDB): domain Bacteria; phylum Pseudomonadota; class Alphaproteobacteria; order Rhodobacterales; family Rhodobacteraceae; genus Roseovarius. The sequence goes on from NZ_JAVKFX010000075.1 coordinate 78,263, forward strand.
TCATCATCCGGTACTGCCGGCCGGTCAACGTGTTCCGACCGGTAACGAAATCCTTCCGCCTGCGACCCAGCCAGTGATGGAACCACGTCATCGCCAGCACGCCCGCCGCCTTGACCCACGGCCAGACGGAACCCCAGTCGACGATCCCAGGCGTAAAGACAAGGCACAGCCCGAACACCCAGGTCGCGATCATCGCCGGGTTCATGATCACGCGAAGGAGCTTCAGCTCCATCATTTCAAAGATCGGATCTTCACCGTTTCTCTGCTCGACGTGGTAGACGAACAACCTCGGCAGATAGAAGATCCCAGCCATCCAGGAGATCACCGCTATGATGTGAAACGCCTTGGTCCAAGGATAGGCAAGTGACAGAAGGTCGGTCATGAAACACTCCGGCGTTACCGATCCTCCTAATAATAATTATATAGAGAAGAAAGGATGATGTGTTTGTTGGTCCCGATGAAACTGTGGATTACGCACTGCTCAACAGGGATATGAACATCTTGGAGGAACTGTGGGAAAAGCTGTAGATGAGATGATAGAAGTTACGCCAGTACATTAAAAAACTAAATATTAACAGAAGCTTATAATTATCTAATCTATCTTCCGGCTTGTGGATAAAATCCTGATTAACCCTATCAAAAGGCAAATACTTCAGTTTCATTGGTTTTCCTTTCCCACAGACTGATAACCTTCGAAGATCAGTGGGTAGAACCGGGCAAATCTTGCATGTCGTTCCGGGCCGTGGAAATGTCCGGATTTACTCCGCAGCGCATCCAATAGAAATCCCTCGGTTTATCCACATGCCCCAGAAACTGGTGCTCGCATCAGCGTCAGAAATTCGCCAAAAGCTGCTGCGCAATGCCGGCGTTAGCTTCGAGGTACAGCCCGCCCGCGTCGACGAGGCCTCCCTGCGCGATTCCATGCAGCTCGAAGAAGCCCCGCCGCGTGACATCGCGGATGCACTGGCTGAAATGAAAGCGCGCAAGATCGCTATGCGGTCAGGCGACGCCCTGGTTCTGGGATGTGACCAGGTGCTGGCGTATCGCGGTGACATCCTCGGCAAGCCGGAAACCCCGGAGGACGCCAGAGCGCAGTTACTGCGTTTGCGCGGCGATACCCACCAACTCCTGTCTGCCGCGGTGATTTACGAAGACGGCGCGCCGGTCTGGCGCCACGTCGGGGTGGTCCGCCTGACCATGAAGGCCTTCTCCGACGAGTACCTGGATGCGTATCTGCAACGCAACTGGGAAAGCATCCGTTACTCGGTCGGTGGATATAAACTTGAAGAAGAAGGTGTCAGGTTGTTTTCTCAGGTGCAGGGCGATTATTTCTGCGTCCTGGGTTTGCCTTTGCTGGAACTTCTGTCCTTTCTGGGATTGCGTGGGGTAATAGATACATGAGTGAAACAGGGATTCCCCTTGCCGCGGTAATCGGCTCTCCGGTGGCACATTCCAAGTCGCCGCAGCTTCACAATCACTGGCTCAAGGTGAACGGGTTGCCCGGGTTCTATGTCCCGATGGACGTGAAGACGGATGACCTTGAAACCGTGTTGCGCTCTCTTCCAAAAATGGGCTTCGTGGGCGCCAACATCACTATTCCCCACAAGGAAAAAGTGCTCGAGATCGCAGACCAGATCACCGATCGGGCCACTCTGATCGGTGCGGCGAACACGCTGATTTTCCTTCAGGACGGCAAGATCCATGCCGACAATACCGACGGTTACGGCTTCATCAGCAACATCCGGCAGAATGCCCCGGACTGGGATCCTGCCGCGAGCCCCGCAGCCGTTCTCGGTGCCGGTGGTGCGGCGCGGGCGGTGGTCACGTCCCTGCTCGATGCCGGGGTGCCCGAGATCCTCATTTCCAACCGCACCAAGGTGCGCGCCGAAGCGCTGCGCGCCGATTTCGGGAAGCGCTTGCATGTGATCGACTGGGTCCAGGCCGGCAACATGCTCGAGGAGGCCGCCACGGTCGTCAACACCACGTCGCTCGGCATGATCGGCAAACCGCCTCTGCGTGTCCCGCTCGACGGTCTCCAGCGTGGAGCACTTGTCACCGACCTAGTCTATGCCCCGCTGAAGACAAAGTTCCTCGCCGAGGCGGAAGAACTCGGATGTCACATCGTCGACGGCCTCGGAATGCTCTTGCATCAGGCGGTGCCGGGTTTCGAACGCTGGTTCGGAGTGCGTCCCGAAGTCGACAGCGCAACGCGGGCCGCGGCGCTGAGATGATCTTTCAGCTCGGGCTGACAGGCTCCATCGGCATGGGAAAGTCGACCACGGCCCGACTGTTCGCCGAAGAAGGCTGTGCTGTCTGGGATGCGGATGCCGCTGTTCACCGTCTATATGCCAAGGGCGGCATCGCGGTCGAGCCCATGTCCAGGGCCTTCCCGGACGCGATCGAGGATGGCGCGGTCTCCCGCCCCCGACTCAAGGATATCCTGGCAAAGGATCCCGGCGCCCTCGCCCGGATCGAGGCCATCGTGCATCCGCTGGTCGGACAGGACCGCGAAACCTTCCTCCGGGCTGCCGAAGCGGATATTGCTGTACTCGATATTCCCCTGCTCTTCGAAACCGGCGGGGAAGGCGCGATGGATGCCGTCGTCTGTGTCACCGCCCCGCCCGATGTACAGCGCGCCCGGGTGCTGGAACGCGGCACCATGACCGAGGCGCAATTCGAAGCCATCCTCGCCAAGCAGTTGCCGGATGCGGAAAAAAGACGCAGGTCCGATTTCATCATCGTGACCGACTCTCTTGAGCATGCGCGCGAACAGGTTCAGGATGTGGTGAAGCAAATCAGGGACAGGCTGAAGCATGCGTGAGATCGTACTCGACACCGAGACCACGGGGTTCAATCCCCACGAGGGCGACCGGATCGTCGAAATCGGGGCGGTCGAGCTTTACAATCACATGCCCACCGGCCGCACCTATCACCAGTACATCAACCCCGAACGGTCCATGCCGCAAGAAGCGTTCGAGGTGCATGGTCTGGGCGATGACTTCCTGCGGGACAAGCCCGTCTTTGCGAAGATCGCGCAGGATTTCGTGACCTTCGTCGGCGACGCCAAGCTCGTCATTCACAATGCGGCGTTCGACATGAAGTTCATCAACGCCGAACTGGGCTGGGTCAAACTGCCGTCGATCCCCTGGGAACAGGCGATCGACACGCTCGACATTGCCCGGCGAAAGTTTCCGGGCTCCCCTGCCAGCCTCGACGCGCTGTGCCGCCGGTTCGGCATAGACAATTCGTCGCGCACTCTGCACGGCGCCCTTCTCGATTCCGAGATACTGGCGGAGGTTTACCTTGAACTCATCGGCGGTCGGCAGCCCGATTTCGGGCTCACCGCAGGGCAGGCAACCACGACCGAGGAGCTTTCGGACACCCTTGGCACCTGGCGCCCTCAACCACGCCCGGCCCCCCTGCCCCCGCGGCTGACCGAAGCCGAAGCCGCCGCCCACGCCGCCTTTGTCGAAGCCATGGGCGATGCGGCGATGTGGAAACGAACCGGTTAGGCGTCGGGCGTTTCGGGCTGGCCCGAGGCCGATTGCCGGCGGGCAATCTCGTTCCGGTAAAGTTGAACCCAGTCGATATTCTCGAGGTTCAGCGGCGGGAAGCCCCCGTCGCGCGTGACATCGCTGACGATCCGGCGCAGGAACGGGAAGGTCATGCGCGGGCATTCGATCAGCAGAAACGGGTGCAGCTGCTCGTCCGGCAAACCCTCGATGTGGAAGACGCCAACATATTCGAGCTCCAGAAGGAAAAGGTGCTGTTCCGTGCCCTTGTTCTTGGAGCTGACCCGCAGTTTGGTCACGACCTCGTAGGTATCGGGGTTCTGCCGTTTCTTCGCGTCGAGATTCACCGAAACCTCGATATCCGGCGTCACTTCGCCACCAGAGCCCTGCTGTGCAAGGATATTCTCGAATGACATGTCCCGCACGAACTGGGTCACGATGTTCATCTTGACCTGCGGCGTCTGCTGGGGCTGTTGCGGCTGCGCGCCGCCGTTTTCATGTTCGGCCATGAAGCTCTCCGATACGCGAACTTAAATCGAGAGTTGCCTTAGCAGGAAGGCAAACAGGCCTCAATGCCTAGTCCAGCCCGATGGTCCCTGCGTCGACCGGTCGCTGTCACTGCGGTCGAGGTCTTCGTACTCTCCCTCGATCACGTCGGGCCTGTGCGGATGCCTGTGCGGCGGCTGCCGGCGCGGCCCGTCGGGGCCCATGTCGAACCGCTGCACATGCACCCGCTTGCGCAGGTATTTGAACGCGGCATGCCGCACCGGCGGCATGAGCAACGCGAAACCGACCGCATCGGTAAAAAAGCCGGGCGTCAGCAACAACGCCCCGGCAAACAGGATCATCGCACCATGCGCCAAGGGTTCGGTCGGGTCGTTCAGCCGCGAAAAGGACGAGCGCAACTGCCCCATGGCCATCGCGCCCTGAGTCCGCACCAGCCACGTGCCGATAATCGCCGTCAGCACCACGATCCCCAGCGTCGGCCACAGGCCGATCGCACCACCGACCTGAATGAACAGGGCGATCTCGATCAGCGGAACCGCAAGGAACGCAAGGAACAACCACATTGCAAAAAAAACCTCGTGTCGGGGCCCACCCTGTAAGGTGGACTTGCCTGCATCAGTCACCTACATAGGTTTGCAAACCATGTGTTACCATGCCCCGCATGTGAAGAGGTACCTATGAATTCCCCGCTATTGCAGCTTTTGGTGCTGGCAGGCATCGCCATCTTCCTGATCCTGCGCCTGAAAAGCGTTCTCGGCACGCGGGACGGGTTCGAGGGTCCGCCGCGCCGCGGTGCGCCCGAGCCTGCAAAGAATGACCGACGTCAGGAATTCGAGGTGATCGAAGGCGGGCCGGATCACGACATCACCGACCATGTTCCGGAAGATTCCGAAGCCGCGGCCGCGCTCGCCGACATGAAACGCATCGAGCCTTCCTTTACGGTGACGGATTTCCTTCAGGGCGCCCGCGGGGCCTATGAGTGGATCCTCATGGCCTTCGAGAACGGCAACCTGGACCAGGTTGCGCCGTTCCTCGAGGAAGATGTCTACGAGGCCTTTGCCCAAGTGGTGGATTCCCGTCAGGAACAGGGCCTTACCGTAGAGGCGGAGTTCGTGGGCGTTCGGGGCACGACCCTGTCCGACGCCCGGTTCGACAACACCACCAACCGCGCCGAGGTGACGGTGAAATTCATTGGCGAACTGATCTCCGTCGTGAAGGACCAGAACGGCGAGATCATCGAAGGCAAGCCGGGCCAATCCAAACGTCAGAAAGACACCTGGACGTTCGAGCGGGTCATGGGGTCGGGTGATCCCAACTGGCGGCTTGTCGCGACGGGCGAATGATCCGGCGGTTCTGGACCGCGCTTTGTATATGGATGCTGGCGGCCGCAACCGCCGCGTCCGAGGACGTGACCCACAAGATCCTCGAATTCGACGAGCTTGAAGGCTGGAATTTCGACGCCCACGATCGGGCGCTCGAGGCTTTCCTTGTCACCTGCCCCGACCTGCGCGACCCGGACTGGCGATCGCTCTGCGCGCTGGCCCAGCAGGAGCCCGACGCCAAGACGTTCTTCGAGTTGTTCTTCCGCCCGATGCTGATCGAGAACGGCAGCAGGGCGCTGTTCACCGGGTATTTCGAACCGGAGCTGGACGGTGCCCTGTCCCCCAGCGCGCAGTATCGGTATCCGGTCTACCGGGAACCGGAGGCGGCCAAGGTCAACAATCCGTGGCTCACGCGACGCGAAATCGAAACCGGCGATTTCATGAAGGGCAAGGGCTACGAGATTGCCTGGGTCGACGATCCCGTCGAACTGTTCTTCCTGCAGATACAGGGCTCCGGCCGCATTCGCCTGCCGAGTGGCCGGCGGATCAGGGTGGGATATGGCGGGTCGAACGGTCATCCCTATCAATCCATCGGGGTGGAGCTGGTGCGCCGCGGTATCTTCAAACCGCATCAGGTTTCGGCCGAAGTGATCAAGAACTGGGTCAAGCGCAACCCGCAGGCCGGGCAGGAACTTCTGTTTCACAACGCGTCCTACGTTTTCTTCCGTCGTGTCGACCAAGTGCCGCCCGAGGACGGGCCGCTCGGGGCGATGAACCGATCGGTCACACCGAAGCGCACCATAGCTGTCGATCCGGCCTTTACACCCCTGGGCGCTCCGGTCTGGGTCGAGAAGAAGGGCGCCGATCCGTTCAACCGCCTGATGATCGCTCAGGATACCGGCTCGGCCATCAAGGGGCCGCAAAGGGCGGACGTGTTTTTCGGGACGGGCGATGCCGCCGGCAAGGCCGCCGGGATGCTGAAGGATCCCGGCCGCATGGTGGTTCTGCTGCCAATCCAGCGGGCCTTTGCAACGGCGACGGAGCCGTATCAGTGAGCCGCCGGAAACTTCGGCCGGACGAGCTTGAGCTCTGGAACAGGGTGGCAAAAACGACGGAGCGGATGCATCCGGCCAAGACTGCCAAATCCAAGCAGGGGCTGCCTTTTCGCGAAGAAAAGAAGAGCCCCGACAAGCCCAACAGGGAACCATTGGAGCAGTTCGAGATCGGGCAGAAATCCAAGGCCAGGGGTGCGCGCCACGATGTGTTGCCGGGCCTGCCGGAGCAGATCGCCGGGGCGCCGGTTCAGATGGACCGGAAAGCCTATGACCGGCTGAAACGTGGCAAGCTCAAGCCGGAAGGTCGGATCGACCTGCACGGGATGACGCTCGATCAGGCGAAGCCGGCGCTGCAGTCGTTCATCATGACATCCTTTGCCCGCGAGCGGCGGCTGGTGCTGGTCATCACCGGGAAGGGCCGGCAATCGGAGGATGACGGTCCCATCCCGCAGCGGCCCGGCGTCCTGCGCCACGCGGTGCCGCAGTGGCTGAAATCGCCGCCTTTGTCGCAGATGGTTTTGCAGATTGCCGAAGCCCATCTGCGCCATGGCGGGGGTGGCGCCTATTACGTGTATTTACGGCGAAAGCGCTAGCAGGGGCCGGGCGCGGGCGACGCCGATCATCATCATGATCGTCGTGAAAACAAAGTAGATTGCGACCAGCATGTACTGGGTTTCGAGCCCCAGGCCGAGGTCGATGCCGAGGCCGGTGATGCCGGGGCCGATGGCGGAGCCGAAGACCATGACGGCCGCCGCCATGGCCTTGATCGAGCCGAGGCGGCCGGTGCCGTAGAACTCGGCCCAGAAGGCGTTGGGCAGGGTCGTGTTGAAACCCGTGGTGAGGCCCATGAAGAGGAAGCCCATCAGGACGGCCAGCGGGGTTTCGGCCACGGCGAAGATCACGAAAGCGGCGATCATCGGTATCTGCATGAAGGGGATCAGGCGGGGTGTGCCGAACCGGTCGAGCGCCCATCCGGAGGCCATCATGGCAAGGATGCTGACCACCGTGTAGATCGGAAACATCGCAACCAATTCAACATGTTCGACCGCCTTGATCTCGGCGAAGTGGACCTGGTGGAAGAAGAAGGCGGTGACGAAGGCGGAGGGGCCGAGAAGCGCCGGGATCATGAACCAGAACAGGAAATGGGTGATGGTCTGGTGGCGGGTCCAGTGGCGGCCTTCCATGCCGAGGGACTGGTCGGCCTGGGCCCAGGATTGCGGGGTGCGTTCCTGCCGGAGAAGCAGTAAAACAAGGGGAATGCCGAGGATCGCGATGAGCGCCGCGGCCCCCCAGAGCAGCCGCCAGTCATAGATCGCCATCAGCGACACGAAGCCCAGCGGCAGCAGCGCCTCGCCCACGGCGAAGCCGAGCGTGGCGACCGACAGGGCCTTGCCGCGGCTGGCGATGAACCAGCGGGACATGGCCACCACGGCGATATGGCTGGTCATCCCCTGTCCTGTGAAGCGCAGCGCGAAGATCACCAGGATCAGCCCCCACCACACCGGGTTCAGCGCCATGGAAAAGCAGGCAAACCCCAGCAAAACAAGGATGATCGGCGCGAGGACCCGCACCCGGAAATGATCGGTCAGCCCGCCGGCCCAGACCATGACGAGGGCCGAGGCGGTGGTGCCGAGAGTATAGATGCCGCCCCATTGGCCGTGGGAGAGATCGAAGACTTCGCGGATGTGGCCGGCGAAGATCGAGATGAAGAAGGTCTGGCCGAAACTGCTGAGGAAGGTCAGCAGCACGCCGGCGGTGAGCCACGGGGCGTTGTCGCGGAGGAAGGCGAGAATTGGCATGCCCTTTGGTCGCCCGAAAACGGGGGGAAGTGAAGCGAAATCGGCAAGTGGGGCGAATCAGGGGTTAAGACACGGATTAACAAGGAAAATCGCGTGTCGGTATCGCGTCGGTATAACGTCGGTATTTTGTCGGTGTTTCTTGCGGTGTTCGGCCGGGTTGATGTGGCGTTCGATGGGGGGTGGCACGAGATATTGCGTAGCGCGCAACACTGTCTTCGCCGGTCGCCCGCCGATGGCAGGCCTCAGGCGTCCAGCCACCTCTCGAGGTTGGCCGCCACGAAGGCGTCGTCGGCAAGGTCGGGGTGATCCCGCAGAACCCGGTCGATCCGCTGTCGCTGGCCCGGCCCGAGCCCTTCTTCGGGGTCGAGGCACCACACCCCTTCCAGCAGCCCCTGCCGCCGCAGCACCTCGTGACAGCCGGCAATGCATCCGGCGAAATCATTCTCCACGTCGAAGAAGGCCGCGTTGCATTCGGTCACCCGGCTGTCGAGCGCCAGCAGGTCTTGCGGGATATCCCCCGCCTCGGCCGCCGCCCGGCAGTGCCGGTAGAGCTGCATCGCCGTCTGCGTCCAGACCGACCAGTGCCCGAGCAGCCCACCCCGGAACCGAACTGTCACCGGCGCGCCTTCGCGCATCATGTGGAACGGCAGCAACAGGTCGAGCACGATGTGGTCGTCATTGCCGGTATAGAGGGTGATCCGGTCTTCCGCGCCCGCTTCGACAAGGCCACGCATGACGTCGAGCGTCCTGTACCGGTTGAACGGCGCGACCTTGATCGCGATGACGTTCGGCAAGGCACAGAACCGGGTCCAGAAATCGGCATCCAGATGCGCGCCCCCCACGGCGGGCTGAAGATAGAAGCCGATCAGCGGTATCTGCGCCGCGACCGCGGCACAGTGCTCGATGATGTCGTCGGCGCTGCGCGACGAGACCGCGGCGAGGCTGAGCAGCCCGGCATCGTAGCCAAGCGACACCGCTGTCTTAGCCTCGGACACGGCCTGTTCGGTGTCGCCGGCCAGCCCGGCGACCATGGCGAGCGGGCGGTCGGACCATTGCCGCGCGGTTTCGGCCGCGATTTCCAGGACCCGGTCGTAAAGCCCGGCCTGCCGTATCTCGAATTGCGTGGTGTGAACCCCGACCGCAAGCCCGCCGGCGCCCGCATCGACGTAATAGCGCGACAGCGCGCGTTGCCGACGCTCGTCGAGGGTGCGTCGCGCATCCAGCGCGAGGGGATGGGCCGGAATGGCTGTGCCGGCGCGGAGCAGTTTCAGCCCGGGCGTGTCATCGTCTCTTGTCATCATCCGAACTCCGGTCCTGCTGTCGCGAAAAGCCTGTCCGGTGTGCCGAACGGCTCTTGCCGATGGTAGCCCATGCGCGCGAAGCTGCGTTGCACGGCGAACCCCCGTGCCTTCAGCCATGCGCCGATCTTCCGCCAGGTTTGCGGAACGTCGATGAAGAGCGGCACGGCGCCGATCGGCAGACGCTCCAGCAGGCGCAGTGCGGCATCTTCCGAGTCGGAGACGACAGGGCCGGCCTGCCACGCGCGGCTTCCGCGGCGCAGGAGGGCGAAGCCGCTTGTCCCTTCGGTGATCACCACGGTGTCCGGCCTCGACAGGAATGCCTTTAGCAGTGCGGGCCGTTGGGCGCCGAACGCAGCGGCATCGAGGCGGGCGATATCCCTTGGTCCGGCCGAGGAGACGGCCGCGTCGGCGGGGGCCGGCCCGTGCCCGGCAATCTGCCATCGGTCATACCGGAACTGCGGAAGAAACCCCTGTTTTTCATAGACGGGCTGCCCCTGTTCCGTGGCGTCGAGAACCGGGACAAGGCCAAGCTGGCGCAGATACCCGGTACACTTGCCCACGAGTGCCGTCGCCAGCCCGCGCCGCCGCATGGTGTCCGAGACGATCACCATGCTGATGAACCCGAACGGGCCGTCATAGGGCAGGGCGGCGCTTGTCGCGACAAGGCGGCCGGACCGGTCCCGCAGGCCGAGTGTCTGGCCCTTTTCGATGAAGTGGCGCCAGTCGCCCGGCACCTGGTTCCAGCCCACCTCGCGCGAGAGCTCCATCGCCTCGTCCTCGTCGCCGGGGGCCAGCGTGACCTGCTGCAGCCCGTCAAAATCCGCCATCGCGTACCTCGTACTTGGTGGGCTTGTTGAGGCTCGGCATGTCGCGCACCACCCATTCCGCCACCCAGTCCAGCATCACGCTGACCGGGACGGCGGGATAGCCGAAGAGCTTTGCCGCCTGGGCGCTGTTGGACAGCCAGGCGCTGGGGGGCTCTTCGCCGGTGAGCCGCGGGGCGATGCCCATGCGCGCGCACAGCTCTTCGACCAGCCAGCGCACCGACAGGGTTTCCGGCCCGCTGACATTGATCGGGCTAGTGGGCGCGGTGCAATGCTTGAGCAGGCGCAGCGCCTGGGCGTTGGCATCGCCCTGCCAGATGACGTTGACATGGGCCATCGGCGCAAGGTCGATCGTCTGCCCGTCCTTGAGCCGCGTCGCGAGGTCATGCAGGACGCCGTAGCGCAGGTCGATCGCGTAGTTCAGCCGGTAGAGCCGGCCGGGCGTGCCGTGGCGGCGGGAGAAATGCTCGAAGATCCGTTCCCGCCCGAGGCAGGATTGGGCGTATTCGCCGCGCGGGCCCGGCGGTGTGTCCTCGGTCGCGCCCTGGCGGGCCACGTCGATCAGGGGATAGACGTTCCCGGTGGAGAAGGCGACGATCCGCGAGTCGCGGAAGGCGTTCGCCACGAGGGCCGGGCAGTACGTGTTCATGGCCCATGTCAAAGGCTGGTTGCCGCTTGCCCCGAATTTCATCCCGGCCATGAAGAGGACGTTTTCGAGTTTCGGAAGATCGTTGACCTGGCGTTCGTCGAGGAGATCGGCCTGGATGGTCTCGATGCCCCAGTCTTCCATCCGCTGGCGGCTTTCGGGTTCCGAGAACCGTGCCACCGCCACCACGCGCTTGCCCGGGGCCGCGTTGCGGGCGAGGCGGGCCAGCGTGGGGCCCATCTTGCCGGAGGCGCCGAGGATGATGATGTCGCCCTCCACGTCTTCCATGTCCCGGACGAGATCCTCGCCGGGCAGGGAGAGGAATTCGTCCAGCGCGTCGGGGGTTTCGAACCGGTCGGGCAGCGATGGCCGGCCATGTGCGGTCTGCATGTCTGATCTCGGCATTTACCACTCCCGTCGGTGGCGTCGAGGGGTCGACGCGTGTGTTGTATGTAACCAGTTGGTTGAAACTGTAGTAAAGCCGCCGAGCCATGGCAAGACAAAACGTCCGGTGAGCGGGAGAGGCGGGCCAGTCGGGCGTGTTTGGCGCGTCAGACCCTGAGGCCGTTGATCGTCATCGAGACGATGTGATCGCGATAGGCGACGATGGAATCCGTGCGGTCGAGATCCCTGCCGAATATGGCGGAGAGCGTGGCGCCGTTGGCAAAGTAGAAATAGGTCATGCCCGCGATGGAGATGTAGAGGTTGAGCGGGTCGATGCCCTTGCGGAACACGCCGTCCTCGACGCCGCGTTCGAGGGTTTCGGAGACGAGGCGCAGGAGCGGTGAGTTGGTGCGCTGGGCCAGTTCCGAATCATGCAGGTGCCGGGCGCCCTGCGCGTTCTCGTCCGCGAGGAGGCGGATGAATTCGCGATGGGAATTGAGGTAGTCGAGCGAGAATTCGATGAGGCGCTTCATCGCATCCACAGGGGACAGGGCACTGAGGTCGAGCTCGGTCTCGCGCGCGCGGATCTCGGCATAGGTCGCCTCGAGCGCGGCGCGGTAGAGGTCTTCCTTGCCGCCGAAATAATAATAGACGAGCTGCTTGTTGGCCTTGGCCCGGTCGGCGATCCGGTCGATCCGCCCGCCCTTAAGGCCATGTTCGGCGAACTCGATCTGTGCCGAGGCGAGGATCGAGGCGCGGGTGGCTTCCGGGTCGCGGCGATGCCGGCCCTGGGCCTTGGGCAATATGTTGTCCGACAGTGACATGGTCTACCTATAGCTGCTCGACCGGCATTCACAAACCCGCAGGCGCCGCTTTGTGCCTCCGCGCCGGAAACGGCTGACCGAATTTTCTGCGGCGGGGGCCGGTTCTATCAATCTTGTAACTAAATAGTTGGTTGCAATTGACAAGGCAATACATCTCACTCATGCTCGCGGTCGAAACTTCAGCAGGGCGGGAACAGCCAGTGCTTCATTCCGGTGAACTTGCAGCACGCGCAGACGAGGTGCCGACGGCCGAGCGCGTTCGGGATGCCGCCCTTGTCGTCGTCGACATGCAGAATGATTTCGTGCGGAAGGGCGCGCCGCTGGAGGTGCCCGACGCGCGCGCGACGGTCCCGGTCATCGCCGGGCTGATCGGGCGGTTCCGCGACAAGGGGCGGCCGGTTATCTTCACGCGCTTCGTCTCGGGCGCGGAGCCCGGGCTCATGTGGCTCTGGTCGCCGGAATGCCGGCCGGACACGAAATGCTGCTGGCCCGGACACATGCGACGCTATCCGGACGCCGAGGGCGCGTTCGACTGTGCCGACGTGATCGAGGAGCTGCGACCGCAGGACGAGGACATCGTCATCGACAAGCGCGGCTATGGCGCGTTCCACGGTACCGACCTTTCGGCGAGGCTGCGCTATATGTCGGTCACGTCATTGGTGATCACCGGCACCGTGACGCAGATCTGCGTCGAGGAAACCGCCCGCGAGGCCTTTCATCATGGGTTCAGGACAACCATCGTGTCCGATGCCGTCTCGTCCTTCGCGCCCGGCCTTCATGCCGCGACGCTGGAGAATTTCGCGATGAAGTTCGGCTGGGTGGCCGGGGCGGAGGACGTGTCGTCATGGCTGTAGGGTCAGCTCGCCCCCGGTTCGATGCCGGGCAATCCGGCATCTGGCTGATCCTTGCGGCGGGGTTCGGCTTTGCGCTGCTGTTCCTGCCCGATTTCCGCACGTTCGAGAACCTTGCCAACATCCTGCGCCAATCCGCGGTGCTGGGCCTGATCGCCATCGGGCAGACCTTCGTGATCCTTCTGGGCATGATCGATCTCAGCGTCGGCATGATCGCGGGGCTGGTCGTGGTCCTGTCCTGCTGGATGCTGGAGATCTATCCCGCCCTGACGCTTCCTGTCGCCCTGGCGATGGTCATGCTCGGGATGGCGATCGGGGTGGTGAACGGCTCTCTCGTGCGGTGGCTGAAGCTGCATCCGCTGATCCTGACCTTCGGTATGCTGTCGGTTTTGCAGGGGCTGATCTTTACCTTCACCGACCGCAGCGTCGGGCGCGCGTCGGACACGCTGAAGGCGCTTGCCAACGGAGAGGTGTTCGGCCTGCCGCTTTCCGCGATCCTTCTTGTCGTGCTGGTGCTGGTGACGCAGGCGATCCTGTCGCGGACGCGCTTCGGGTTCCACCTGCTGGCGGCGGGCGGCAACCCCGACAGCGCCCGCAAGGCCGGGATCAATGCCGGCCGCATCCAGGTGGCCGCCTTTGCCATCGCGGGAGGCTTCGCGGCGGCCGGGGGGCTGGTGCTGGCCGGTCGGCTGGGCACGGGCTATCCGCTGGCCGGGACCGGGCTGGAGCTTGATTCCATCGTCGCCGTGGTGCTGGGCGGTGCCGCGCTGGGCGGGGGCCGGGGCAGCATCGTGAACACGCTGGCCGGTGTTCTGGCTCTTACGCTGGTGTCCAACCTGCTCAACCTCTTCGGCATCTCGGCCTTCGTCCAGATGTTCGCCAAGGGCGCCATCGTCGTGGTCGCGATCCTTGTCAACCAACCGCGGAAGGCGATGCGATGACTGCCCTAATGCCCACCCGCGACGGCGTGCTGCGCTTCCTTTCGGCCCATGCGATCGTCGTGGTTCTTGCCGCGGTCTTCCTGCTGGCGGTGCTGATCTCGGACGCGTTCCTGCAGCCCAAGTACCTGTTCAACGTGATCCGCCAGATCGCGCCGGTGGGTATTGCCGCGGTCGGCGTGACATTCGTGATGATCCTTGGCGGCGTCGACCTGTCGATCGGCGCGATCATTTCGCTTTGCGCGGTGGTGAGCGCCGTGCTGATGAATGGCGAGGCGGCCAACATGCCGATGGCGATTGCCGTCACCTGCCTTGTCGGCGCGGCGGCCGGGGCCTTCAACGGCATCGTCCTTGCGTTTTCGCGGGTCTCGCCCTTCATCCTGACGCTGGCCACCGGTATCGCGATCCTGGGGATCACGCAGATATTCTCGGGCGGCACGGCGCGGGGCATCGTTTCGCCGGGCTTTCGCGAGTTCTTCAACTATCGCATCGACGGCATCGTGCCGGTCCTGTCGTTGGCCTTTCTTGCCGCGGTGCTTGTGGGGGTGCTGATCCAGAAGCGGACGCTTTTTGGCCAGTATGTCTTTCTCACCGGCTCGAACAGGCGCGCGGCGATCCTTGGCGGCCTGCCGGTGCGGGGCGTCATCATCATGGCCTATGCGTTGTCCGGATTGTTCGGGGCGCTGGGCGGGCTTGCGCTGCTGGCCCGGTCGGGCGTTTCCAGCACGATGTCGGGCCAGGGGCTGGAGTTCCAGATCCTCGCCGCGATCGTGCTGGGCGGGACCACGTTCGAAGGCGGGCGCGGCGGGGTGGTGGGAACGCTTGCCGGGGTGCTCGTTCTGGTCATCGCCTTCAACATCGTGAACATCAGCGGCCTGGCCTACCATCTTCAGATGGTGGTCATGGGCCTGATCATCATCGCGGCATCGGCCATGTACGGGCAGATCAATGCCCGGTCACAATGAAGACCCAACAAGGAGAGGTGGACTGAAAATGAAACTGACAAAAAGACTGCTCATGACGACGGCGGCGGCCTTTGCCGCGATTGGCCTTGCGGGGCCAGCCCTTGCGGACAAGGAGACCGAGGAACGGCAGACCGCCGCGGCGAAGGAGGCGGTGGATACGTCGAAATTCGCCAAGGAGGGGCCCTACACGATCGGCGTATCGGCCGGGTACCTGTCGAACTCGTGGGTCGTGTTCGCGCTTCAGCACATCCATTGGGAGGCCTCGAAGCATGAGGAGATCGAGGAGGTCATCGTCACCGACGCGGCCTTCAATCCGACCAAGCAGATCTCGGATATCGAGGATCTGCTGCGCCAGGATATCGACCTTCTGATCTATTGGCCCGTGGATGACGCCGCGATTGCGAGCGTCCTGGAGCGCACGGTGGAAGACGGCATTCCGACGGTGCAGGCGGGGGGCGGTTTTACCGACAATGCTGGCACCGTCTCCAACGCCTATATCAGCCAGTGGCGCCTTGGCGAGATGGTTGCCCGCAACCTGGTGGAAGACCTGGGCGGCGAGGGCAAGATCATCGCCATGCTGCCGATCGCGGGCACGACGGCGGCGGTCGATCAGCTCGACGCGCTTGAAACCGTGCTCGAGGAGTATCCGGACGTGGAACTGCTCAGCGCCGAGTATGGCGACTGGAACCGGGCGAAGGCCAAGCAGATCACCGAGAACCTGCTCCAGCGCTTCCCGCAGATCGACGGGGTGTTTTCCCCGGCCGGCCAGATGTCGATCGGCGTGGCCGAGGCGTTCGAGGAGGCCGGGCGGCTGGAAGAGGTCACCATGTCGCCGGGGGACGAGTACAATGGCTGGCTGAAATGGGTGGCCGAACATGGGCAGGGCGGGGCCGTGACCTTTCCCACCCGCGCCGGGCAGGAAGCCGTGCAGATCGGCCTCTCGATCCTGAAGGGCGAGGAGGTGACGCGCGGCACGGCGGTCGAATCCGAGTATATCGCGCCGGAAGATATCGGCGCGCATGTCGACGAGGATGCGCCGGATGACTGGTGGTCCAGCGATCTTCCCGAGGACTTCCTGCCGAAGCAATGACGGTGACCGACGCGCTGCCCCTTCTCGAAACCCGCGAGCTGTGCAAGCAGTATCTGGGCAACACGGCGCTTGACGGCGTGTGCATTTCGGCGAGGGGCGGCGAAGTTCATGCGATTGTCGGCGCCAACGGCGCCGGCAAGTCGACGCTGATGAACATCCTGTCCGGTGCCATCCGGCCGAGCGGCGGGTCGGTCATGCTGGAGGGGCAGGAAAGGGCGTTCGACAGCCCCGCCGAGGCGCTTTCGGCCGGCATTGCCTGTGTCTACCAGGAGCTGAGCCTGGTTCCGCAGCTGGACGTGGCGCGCAACATCTTCCTTGGCCGCGAACCGCGCAGCGGGCGGGGCACCGTCGATATTCGCCGGCTCTACGAGCAGACCTCCGCGCTTCTGGACCGGTTCGGGCTGAACGTGGACCCGCACGCCATGACCGAGGCGCTGAGCGTGGCGGATCAACAGCTGATTGAACTGGCGCGGGCGCTGTCGATGGAGCCGCGGGTTCTGATCCTCGACGAGCCGACCGCCGTGCTTTCGATGGCGGAGAAGCAGAACCTGTTCCGTATCATCCGGCGCCTGCGCGACGACGGGATCCTGGTGATCTACGTCTCCCACTTCCTTGGCGAGGTGATCGAGATCGCCGACCGGGTGACGGTCGTGCGGGACGGGCGGCTGGTTGGGACACATGATGCGCGGGGGATGAGTGTCGAGACGCTGGCGGAGGAGATCACCGGCGATACCGGGCCGCAGGGTGCCGGGGCGGAGCCGATCGCCGTATCGCCGGATGCCCGGGCGCTGGATATCGTTCTCGAAGAGGGCGGGGGGCGCACCGAGCTGAGCATCAACGCGGGGGAGATCCTGGGGATCGCGGGGCTTGGCGGGTCGGGCCGCACGGCCTTTGCCAGAACCCTCGCCGGGGCCGGGCGACGCCGCGCGCGTGTGCATCTTTCGGATGGGGAAACCTCGGTCAGCTATACCAGCGTGGCGAAGGCCATCGCGAACGGTGTTGTCTACCTGACGGAAGACCGCAAGAGCTCGGGGCTCTTTTCCAGCCTGAGCGTGACCGACAATGCCACGGCCTCGGCGCTGAAGGGCTTTGCCGCGCTGGGCCTGCGCCGGCCGCGGCGGGAACGGGCCGCCGCGTCGGAGCTTCTCGACCGGCTCAAGGTGGTGGCCGCCAGCCCGCAGATGCCGATCACGGCGCTGAGCGGGGGCAACCAGCAGAAGGTGATGCTGGCCCGCGCGCTTCTGACGCGTCCGCGCCTGTTGATCTGCGACGAACCCACCCGGGGCGTGGATATTGCCGCCAAGCTTCAGATACACCGGATCCTGCGTGATCTTGCCCACCAGGGTGTCGCGATCATCCTGATCTCTTCGGAGAACGAGGAGTTGCTGAGCCTGACCGACAGGCTTCTGATCATGCAGGATGGCAGGCTTGCCGGAGAGATACGCACCGCGGAGACGGATGAATCACGACTGCTCGTGGCGATATCGGGCAGTCCGAAGAACGGAGTACCGGAATGAACCAGAGAACGGCCTCGGGCCCCGACCCCCTGCAGGTTTCCGTGGCGCAGATGCACTGCGTGCCCGGAGACGTGGCGGCGAACCTCGAGATCATCGAGAAGCTCGTGGCGCTGGCCGTGCAGGAGGGTGCCAAGCTGGTCATCCTGCCGGAGATGGCGACTACGGGCTATTTCATCAGCGACCGTCTGGACGAGCTGGCCGAGGCGGAGGATGGCCCGACATCCCGCCGGCTGGGCGAGATCGCGAAGCGCAACGGCGCCTATCTCGTCGTCGGGGCACCGATCCGGGCGGAGGGGAAATTCTTCGACGCTCAGCTCATGTTCTCGTCGGAAGGCGACCGCATCGCGACCTATCGCAAGGCGCACCTGTTTTCCGCCGAGCGCGAGTGGTTCTCGGCCGGGGATGCGCCCCTGGTCGTGGAAACGCCCCTCGGCCGCATCGGCATGACGGTCTGCTATGACCTGATCTTTCCGGAATACGTGCGCAAGCTTGCCGATATGGGGGCCGACCTGGTGATCAACAGCACCAATTGGATCACCGACGATTTCCAGCGTCAGCGTTGGGGCTGGGACGCGCCGACCGTCACCGCGCTGGCCAAGACGCGGGCGCTCGAGAACGGGGTATGGCTGGCGATGTCCTGCTGTGTCGGGCCGGAGGCGCAGTTCGACTCGATCGGCCATTCCTGCATCGTTGCGCCTTCGGGGATGGTCGTGGCGTCGCTCGGGCGCTCCGTGGGGATTGCCAGCCATGAAGCCGTCTTCCAGGACGCGGACCTCGACAGGTGGCGGGCCATTGCCACGTACCGCTCCGACAGGCGGCCGGAGCTTTACTAGCCCTGCCGCGTTGTGCGGGGGGATTGAAGCGAAATCGGCGAGGGGGCGAATCAGGGGTTAAGACGCGGATTAAAAAGGAAAATCCAGTGTCGGTATCGCGTCGGTATAACGTCGGTATTTTGTCGGTGTTTTTGGCGGTGGCTGGCCGGGTTGATGCGGCGTTCGGTGGGGGGTGGCACGAGATGTTGTGCGGGGCGCAACGGGGTTGGTGCGGTATGCAATGCATGGTCACAGGACTAAGTTCGATGATTCAGATGTTTGATTGCAAACTTTCCTCCGATAAGAATGGTAACCACAATGCTGGAAGGAGTAAGAATGAAGGCTTTCGATGTACGCGCATACGCGATATCGGACTTTGTCGAGTGGCAGGATTCTGGGAAACTTGACCTTTCGCCCGACTTCCAAAGACGCGCTGTGTGGTCTAATTCGGCGAAATCTTTCTTTGCGGACATTGATCTTGCCCCCATTTCACCGGACACTCAGGCAGTTGCGTTTTGAGCTGCAATGAACTCGCGGGGCGAGCGCCATTTCAACCCTGAGTGCGGATGGTTCTCGTTGTAATCCTCGAACCAGCCATCGATCAATCCGAGCGC
>NZ_JAVKFX010000076.1:0-7341 GCF_040223625.1 Roseovarius sp.
GCGGCTGGCCGAGGTGGCCGCCCCGCCCGAGGCGCCGCGCGCGCTGTCCTGGGCTGTGCACCGCGCCTTCTCGACCGGCGCCCGCTCGGTGCTGTTGTCGTCCGAGGCGACGGGCTTCCTGAGCGACGCGATGGGCGCGGCCCTGTTCGGCGCGGCGCTCAGCCTGCTGGCGGGCGGCGTGCCCGCCGACCGCATCGAGGCGGCGGCGCGGACACTGGGTTTCGCGCAGGGCCCCCTGCGGCTGATCGACGAGCTGGGCGCCGTCACCACCCTGCGCCGCCTGCGCCGCACCTTCGCGGCGCGGCAGGTGCCCGAAGGCCCGCTGCGCCTCCTGTCCGACCGGCTTGCCGGCCAGCGCGACGCGGCGCGCGCGCTGGCCTTCCACGTGCCCGCGGGGCAAGCGCTCGCGCCGGATCCCGAACTGGCCGACTGGCTCTCCGCATGGCGCGCCGAGCACCCCGGTCACGCGCCCGGCTGGCCCGGCACCGACCCGGCGCTGGCGCTTCATGCCGCCCTGGTCAACGAGGGCGCCCGCCTGATCGCCGCCCGCGCCGTGCAGCGCCGCTCCGATCCCGACCTGGTGATGATCCGCGGTTTCGGCATGGAGCGGACCCGCGGCGGCCCGCTCTTCCAGGCCGATCTCGACGGCCTGCTCGCCCCGATGCGCGCCATGGCCACGCTGCGCGGGGTCAGCGCCGCCCTCTGGACCCCTTCGCCCCTGCTCGACGACATGCTCAAGAACGGCGAACGGTTCTTCTGAAGGGGGGCCTCAGCCCAGCGCGATCCCCAGTACCACGATCATCAGCCCCATCACCGACAACAGCAGCGCGCCGGTGTTGAGCGGCACCACCTTTTGCAGCTCGGCACGCAGCGCCTCCTCGCTCAGACCGGCCTTGCGCGCCTTCCAGACCCGGACGATGCACCACACCAGCCCCGCAAGGCCCACCAGCGAAACGCCGGTTCCCAGCCAGATCAGCACATCCATCGCCACGCTCCTTTCGCCACTGCCCCTTGGGCACCCCGCCGCCTAGCGCACCCGCGGCCCGCGCGCAAGCCGCGAGGGCGCGCGGTTGGCCATTGCAGGGGCGTCGCGGCGGCACTAGGAAAAGGGCCCGGCCCAATCGGAGAGGATGCCATGACCGACGTGAATACCGATGCCAGCTACCGCGTGACCGCCGACGAGCTTCGCCAGTTCATCGAACGGTTCGAACGGCTGGAGATCGAGAAGAAGGACCTTGCCGACCAGCAGAAAGAGGTGATGGCCGAGGCCAAGGCGCGGGGCTACGACACCAAGGTCATGCGCAAGGTGATCGCGCTCCGCAAGCGCGACAAGGACGACATCGCCGAGGAAGAGGCGGTTCTGGAAATGTACAAGGAAGCGCTGGGGATGGCGTGATTGCCGACCGGAATTTTGACGGCTGTCGCTAACTTGGGAACATCAGAAAATAAATCGTCGATCCGAGGCACTGCCCAACCTGTATTTTACTTGACGTGACTGTGTGCAGCAAACTTGTATTTGCTGCACACAATCCCAGGGGCCCAAATGGCGCATCGCCGAAAGCCTCGACCGCATGCCGGCCACACGGGACCGGCTGAGCGAGCTGTCCTGATCCGGCGCGGGTGGCGGTCGCGACGGTTCTACGGCTCCGTGTGTCTCGTGCAGGTCGTCACGGGCGCGCGGCCTCGCCTCCTCATTCCCTTCCGCGCGGCCTCTCGAAAAGCCGCACCTCCTGTCCGGCCTTCTCCGTGGCGCCGAACGCGCGATAGCCGATATCCTGCGCCAGCCGGATCGACACCGGGTGCGCCGCGCTGACGACGCAGACCGTGACCGGCGCGCCCAACACCCCGTCGGCCCAGTCCAGCACCGCCCGCATCGCCTCGCGCGCGTAACCGTGCCCCTGCGCGTGCGGCGCCAGGATCCATCCCGCCTCGGGCTTGCCGTCGAACGCCGGGCCCAGCCCGCGGCGGTGATCGGCCAGCCCCACCTCGCCCAGGTAGCGCCCCGTCTGCCGGTGCTCGACCGCCCAGAAACCATAGCCCGCCAGCCGCCAGTGCCCGGCATATTTCAGCAGCCGCCCCCAGCTTTCCGCCTCGGTCGAGGGGGAGCCGGTGATATGCCGCGTCACCTCCCGGTCGCTCCACACCCCGTGGAGCGCCTCGTGATCAAAGGCCTCGTGCCCCCGCAGCACCAGGCGGTCGGTGGTCAGAACCGGTGTGTCCGGCATGTCGCTTTCCTTCCCTGAACGGCCTGCGCCGCCGCTGCATGGCATTGTACAATGATGTACCGGCCCTGTAAGGTCGGGCCAAGGGGGCCCATCGCCGTCCGGGCGCCGCAAGCCTTTTGAAGACGTAGCCAGTGACCACGCGCTTTGCGAACCTGTTGATCGACACCGCCGACGCGCTGGCCGAGGCCGGCGATGCCGATGCGGCGTGGCAAGTCATCAACCGGGTCGGCACGCGGCTCGGCGCCCGCTCGGTCAACGCGGGCGTCTTCCTGACCGGCACCCCCACCATCGCCTGGATGCGCAGCACGATGAACCCCGACTGGCTGGAGGAATACGCGGGCGACGCCCTGCACGAGATCGACCCGCTGCTCAAGGCCTCGATGGCGGGCGACCCGCCGCGCCTCTACGATGTCGGCTTCCAGCAGCAGCTCGGCCCCCCCGAAAGCCGCTACCGGCAGTTGCACCAGCGCATGCTGAGCTATGGCTACCATTACATGCTCACCCATAGCTGGCAGCACGGGCCCGAGAACAAGTGCCTCGTGCTGGGCTGCGAGGACGACCCGACCCACCTGTTCGGCCCCGGCACGGCGCGCGCCTTCTCGGCGGTGGCGGCGATGCTGTCCTGCCGGCTGGAACCGCCGGGCGCGGGCACCACCGATGGCCGGGCCTTCGGCTCCTCCTGGCAGCGGCTCGAGCCGGTCGAGGCCGAGATCCTGTCGCGGCTGGCGCAGGGCATGACCGAGGACGACATCGCCGAACACGTCGGGCTGAGCGAGGCCGACGTGCTGCGCGTGATCGCCCGCGCGGCGGGCAAGATGCAGGCCACGTCGCGCGACGAGGCGCTGGCGCTGGCGGTGCTGCGGGGGCTGCTGACGCTCTGACGGGGCAGGGGGCGGGCGGACCGGGCCGCTCAGGGCGTGATCATGGTCACGCCCGGCACCCGCTCGATGGCATAGAGGTCTTCCTCGTAAAGATCGGTCAGCCGGTCGATCTTGTCCTCGGTCCAGCCCTCGATATCGTATTCCTCCTCGACCGCCTCGTCATCGGCGAACTTGTCGAGAAAGGCCGAGATCACCCGCCGCTTCTGGATCTCCGTCATGCCCGGATGCTCCTTCACATAAGCGTGGAAGCGCTTCATCCCGGTCTCGGTCATGATTTCCTGCAGCAGGCGGAATTCGCCCTCGAACCCCGTGCCGGGCTCCAGCGCCGCCATCTCGCGCACCACCTCGGCCCAGATCAGCGGCGTATCCTCGTTGCACCAGACGGTGATCGGGATGTCCGGCACCTGCGCCCGGATCCGCTCGAACAGCTCCGACCAGCGGAAGCTGAACGGGTCATAGCCGCGAAAGATGTCGTCGATCGTGTTGAAATTGGTCATCGCCAGCAGGGCCGGCATGAAGGTGGCCGGGTTGCGGATGGCGAAGAACAGCTCGACCTCGTCATTGGGAAAGATCTTGCGCACCGCTTCCAGCCGGGCACAGGCGGCGGGGTAGAACATCCGCTTCACCGCCATCTTGTGGGTGCCGAAGAAGCTGTCATTCGACAGGATCAGCCGGTCGGCCTCCTCCTCGCCGGGCAGGACGGCGTCGAGGATCACCTCGCGCGCATCCGGGCTCACCCCGTCCTGCGTGGCGGCGTTGACGATGTCGCGCAGCAGGATGCGGTACTCATCCGGCCTGGGCACGATCGTGCCGCGCTCCGCCAGCATCCCGGCATTGTCGACAAGGCAGTCGATCAGCCTGTCCTCGTCGGTCACATGGGCACCAGCGTGAAGTACGACCTGCATGAAACGTCCCGGTTCTACTCGTCAATCGCCGGCCAATATAGAGGGTTTTGCAAGCAGTTAAACAGCTTTCGGATGCCCCGGCAGGGGGTGTTGCGCCCGGGTGCCGGGGCGGGGCAGGGCGGTCAGCCCGGTTTGCCCTCGCCGGCCTTCTGCCGCATCAGCCCCTCGCGCTGGTAGGCCTGTATCCGCTCGCGCTTGGCCGCGTTCAGCGCGGCATCGTCGAGGTCCGAGCGGTTGAGCCGCAACAGCTCGTCCACACCGCCCGGCGGCTGCATGTTGTAGGACTTGAACGGCATCAGGTCATCGGCCGCCACCCCCAGCTCCCGCAGGATCGCGCCCAGCGGGCCCTGCGGCTCCTCCGCCAGCGCCTCGACGGGGCGCGCGATCACCGTGGCCCGGCGCCCCAGCCGGTCGCGCGTCGCCGCCACCACGTCGTCGAGCCGCGCGGCCCGCTCCAGCCGGGGCCGGTAGGCCGCGAAATCCTCGGTGATCCGCATCGCGCGCAGGTTCTGCCAGTAGACGCTGCGCGCCCAGTCTTCGGCGGCGCGGGTGGTGAAGTAGAAGGTCAGCGCCGCGTCCGTGCCGAAATGCCCCTCCAGCACGTCGGCCAGCCGCTCCATCAGCTCCGGCGTCGCGTCGTAGCTCCAGTTCTTCTTCCGCCCCGGGATCCACCCCAAGAGCTTCTCCGAACTGACCAGCACCGGCCGCGGATCGCCCGGATCGAGCGGCGCCACCGCGGCGGCGAACCCGGCGGCGTATTTCTTCAGCCGCCGCGGCGCCGGCTGCGCGCTGTGCCGCCGCGCGGCGGCAATGGCATCGGGAAAGTCGTCCATCTGCAAGACCCGCACCCGCGCGCCCAGCACGCCCGCATTCCGCTCGAGCCCGTATTGCACGCTCGTCGTGCCGGTCTTGTGAAAGCCGGGATGAACCAGAATCCGCATGTCGTTCCTGCCCCTCGACGGTTTCGCCCAGCCTAGCCTTTCGACCGGCCGGTTGAAAAGCCGCCCCCGCCCCCTCCGGCGCTTTCCCAGTTGCATCCGCGCCGGAGCTTTGGCATTAGGACGACAGCGGCCCGCGCACTCTACCGACGGGGGCCGTTCGAGGTATGAAACACAACCTCCGCCCCTATAGCTCAGCTGGTAGAGCAACTGATTTGTAATCAGTAGGTCGGGAGTTCGAGTCTCTCTGGGGGCACCATTAAAATCAATGAGTTAGATAGGTTTTTGGATCCGCGACTGCTCCATTCGGTTGCATTGGGGGACATATGGGGGACAATCTGCGCCTTTTCGTCCCCATTGTCCAAGTCCGCCGAGCCCCAACTTGTGGTCCGAGTTCTCAGCTCCTGGGCATCTCCTCAACCAAGCGGGCTGTCCCATGCAGGCCTGAGAGGCCCCCCATCCCATACTTGCGCTTGGTGATGCCGGACGCAAACGCGACTCCACATAAGCCGCAAGCCGGACTCCAACTGCGCGCATCATGCGCTATTGTGGATGCAGGGCAGATAGTTGGTGATGCGTGAAAGGCGAGTGTGATTGGCTTCGTGATCCTCCGGCCTTGGCAGGGAGAGAAATTTGATATATTCCGAAACGCCAACATTTAACTAAGGTTAAAAATGCCAGATTGGAAAACCTTCGAGGCTGTTGAAGCCCCGGGCCGAACCGATGATAAGACGCTCAGGTTAATGGTGTCACAAGAATTTGTTGATCGGCACTTTGAGGTGAATCGGCTTACTCCAATATTCCAACTGAACGCTCATGTATTTGGTCGCTTGCCAGAAATTAACTTGATCGACCAAGTGCAAAAATCCGATCCAACAACCCACCTTACCACGCTTCATGATGCCATTGCCTGCTTTGAGGGTATCGAAAGGCCCCACGATGACGAAAAGAACGGGGACACGGTTTTAGTTTACGTTTTGAGACCTACTGTAACAATAGAGCGGAAACCAAGTATGGCCTGTCAGGCCGCAGCCGCCGTGCCGCCAAAGTCTTCTGTGCTAACCGTTCTGGTGCGAACAAATCAGGATTTACACGATGATTGCGGCCAAGTAGATGGCTGCATAACTCGTGTAGAATGGGTTGTGGCTGGAATTGATGGGCTACCCAAATCGCACGAAACACGTTATACAACTCAACATTGGATCAGGACATGACAGGGCAGAAAATGGAAAACGCATCGCAATTCGCGGCATACGTGCCTTGCGCAACGTATTTTCACGACTCTGATTGCGTGGAATACGTTAAGAGGGACAGCCTACTTGTATATGATCGGGTTGATCAGTTTCTGACGCTGATTTTTGACGGCACGGGTAAACAGCTCGTGGGTTTCAAGCTCAAAGGCTTTAAAAACTTGTTTACCAAACAGCTTGCCCCAATGTACCGGCTAAACAACCGCCAGTTTGTTGGATTAGTTCCTGCCCTAGAGGCCATTTGTCAGGTTCTTGGTGGGCAATTGGAAGATGACGACGATAGGAAACAAAGTTACCGGGCAGCTATGGACTTAGCGGCGAATGACAATGTTTCCTTGTCGGGTGCTCATTTGGCTGCGTTGGCAGCTTAAGCCAAGTTGGCGCACTGCCAGTAACCTTTTTACGTCCGACTTACGCGCGTGCACATCGCGAAGGCATTGCACGGTATGCTCCACCTTATCGGGATCTCGCCACCACCAACGGCGGATCAGTCGGGAAACTCCTGATATCAAACCAGGTAAACCGCGTGCCATCTGGATTGCACTTCGTGCCCCAGTGCAGGCCCTTTGAGCCGTACCGAATCAACCCGGCTCGGAAGGCGTTCAGGTCGATCAGATACCAGCTCTCAACCGCCGTCTGATCAGCGTTAGAGTGGCCGTAGAACAGCCAGTCGCCCTTCCCGTTCACTATCTTGGAAAGCTCTGTCTCGGCGCCTGACGGGACGCCTGAGCGGATGGTAATCTGATGCGGGTATCTCGACGCGTAGCCGGGCCGGCGAACTCTGGCGGCAATCCGCATGTCGCGGGCATCGAGCATGAGAAGGTCGGTCGCCTGTAGCATGTCCAGAGGATCCGGCGCGGCTTCCAGCAAGTGCGCCCCGACGATGTGCTTGATCTGGGGCAGGAAGCGGTCAGACCATTGGCGGTTGATGTCGTAATGGAATGTCACGGCGCTCTACTCGCTACAGCACAGAAAGACGGCCCACATCGCTGCAGGCCGTCCGGTGTGAACGGCGGAGCAATACTCGGCCACGGTAGCGACGGCATAGTGTTGTCGCGGGCGGCGTAAAAGTCGTCCACTTTTGCCCTTTCGGATTTCGGGAGGGCTTGGGGATATACACCGTGGACTTGTATTTGAAGGTG